>NZ_JBIAZS010000048.1:0-1108 GCF_042899335.1 Streptosporangium sp. NPDC000095 | reverse complement strand
CTAGGTCCTGTTTTGTGGATCACCTGAGCCAGAGCAGTAGACAGGCGATGGTCACGGCTGATCGGTAGTGGGCGGCGAGCTTGTCGTAGCGGGTCGCGATGCCTTTGAAGTGCTTGAGCCGGTTGAAACAGCGTTCGACGACGTTGCGTCGTTTGTAGCGGACCGGGTCGAAGGTGTGGCGGCGGTGTCCGCGGCGGGCTCGTCCGGCTAGCTGGTCGGCGCGTTCGGGGATGGTGGCGCCGATCTTGCGTCGGCGGAGGTAGGTGCGGATGGCGCGGGAGCTGTAGCCCTTGTCGGCGATCACGTGTTCGGGGCGGGTGCGTGGTCGGCCGGCGCCGGCGCGGGGGATGCGGATGGTTTCCATCACGGTGGTGAACTGGGTGCAGTCGTTGATGTTGCCGCCGGTGAGCACGAACGCCAGGGGCAGGCCGCGTCCGTCGACGGCCAGGTGGATCTTGGTGGTCAGTCCGCCGCGCGAGCGCCCGAGCGCCTGTCGGCCCTGATCGGTCTGAGCTGGTTGCTGCCCGACTGTGCCTTGGTGGCTCCCCCTTTACGGGCGCCGGCGGCGTGCTGGTGGGCGCGCACGATGGTGGAGTCCACGCAGATGGCCGACCAGTCGACCTGGCCGATCGCATCGTCGTGGACCTGGACGTGCTCCAGCAGCCGGGCGAAGGTGCCGTCGGCAGACCAGCGGCGAAAGCGCTGGTAGATGGTCTGCCAGGGGCCATAGCGTTCCGGGATGTCGCGCCAGTCGGCGCCGGTGCGGATCTTCCAGACGATGCCGTTGAGCACCTGGCGGTGATCGCGCCATCGGCCACCGCGCTCAGGGTTGGCCGGAAGCAACGGGGTGATGCGCTCCCAGGCGTCATCGGTCAGTTCATGGCGACGAACCATGTTCTCTATCCAGCCACATGATCGCTGTGGCGTCAGGCGAATGGGTTGACGGCCGGGGAGTGTGAGGGGCCGGAAGGCCCCTCGCCTGGGGTTTGGGGCAAAGCCCCAATCAACCACAGCCCGAGCGTGATACGCGCGCAGCGCGAAGACCCGGCGAGGCCCAAGACGCGGGCCGCACCATTCACCTTCTACTGATCCACAAAACAGGACCTAG
>NZ_JBIAZS010000047.1:0-1347 GCF_042899335.1 Streptosporangium sp. NPDC000095 | reverse complement strand
CCCAGTGAGACTAGAAGGGCAGGCGTTCCTGGTGGGGTCTGACTCAATCAAACCCTGGCCTCGACAGTGAGTGTCTTTGCTCCGATCTGTCGGCTCCACTGGGGCGTCTGCAGGGCGCGCCCCGAGCCGGTGCCCGTGACTTGATAGGAGCCTGGCAATAGGTCCCGTCACTGGTCTGTCCGCTCACCGGCCCGGCGCGTGCCACCTCAGTCGTTCCCTCAGACGAAGGTGGCAGGTCCAGGATGGCACGAGGCGGCAAGAAGCCGAAGAAGCGGCGGATCGTGGGCGGAGTCGACACCCACGCCGACACCCACCACGCCGCGGTGGAGTTGATGAACGGTGGCCGGATCGCCGACGCCCAGTTCCCCGCCACCGCCGACGGATACGCACAGTTGTTGGTGTGGATGCGCTCGTATGGGCGGCTGCACGCCGTCGGGGTTGAGGGCACTGGGTCCTACGGTGCCGGCCTGGCCCGGTATCTGCGCGGCCATGGCGTGCACGTGGTCGAGGTGAACCGGCCCGACCGGCGTCAGCGCCGCAATCTGGGCAAGTCCGACCCGCTGGACGCCTACGCGGCAGCCGACGCCGTGCTGGCCGGCCGAGCTCGCGCGCTGCCCAAGGGCGGTGACGGGATCGCCGAGTCGATCCGGGCCGTGCACCTGGCCCGCTCGGGCGCGATCAAGGCCCGCACCGCCTGCATCAACGAGCTGCGCAGCCTGCTGGTCACCGCGCCCGCCGAGCTGCGCGAGCGGATGGCCAGCACGTCAGCCCAAGCGCTGGCCGCCGCCTGCGCGCGGCTGCGCCCGGCCGCAGACCTCGCCGACCCCCTCCAGGGCACCAAGCTTGCCCTGCGCAGCCTGGCCCGCCGCTACCAGGCCCTGACCGCCGAGATCAAAGATCTCGATGCCCACCTGGCGGCCCTGGTCGCCCAGGCCCGCCCGGAGCTTTTAGCCGTGCACGGCGTCGGGCCCGAGACCGCCGCCCAGCTGCTGATCACCTGCGGCGACAACCCCGACCGGCTCACCTCCTCAGCGGCCTTCGCCGCCCTGTGCGGCGTCGCCCCGATTCCCGCCTCCAGCGGCAAGACCACCCGGCATCGGCTCTCGCGCGGAGGAGACCGCCAGGCCAACCGTGCCCTCTACCTCATCGTGCTCGCCCGCATGGCCTGGTGCCCCCGCACCCGCGCCTACGTCACCCGCCGCACGGCAGAGGGCAAGTCCAAGAAAGAGATCATCCGCTGCCTCAAACGCTATGTCGCCCGAGAGCTCTTCAAAGTCCTCACCAGCCCAAACACCACGAGCAACGATCTTCGCGTCGCCGCTTGACAAACATAGGAGCATCGGAGCG
>NZ_JBIAZS010000046.1:0-1645 GCF_042899335.1 Streptosporangium sp. NPDC000095 | reverse complement strand
ACCACGTAGGAGGCGCACTTGTCGATCTCGTTGGGCGCGCAGTCCTGCCAGATCGCGGTGCTGCCGTCCATCAGGATCTTGTCGGCGTCCTTGACGACGTTGTGCTCGGCACCGAAGTTGATCAGTGCCCAGGCGTCCTTGGCGTAGTACGTCTCGTCGAACATGATCGCGCGCGGGTGGCCGAGGTTCGTGAAGCGCAGGATGCCCCCGAACACCGCGACCAGCAGCGGGCCCAGCCAGCCCCACAGGGCGCCGCCGGGCATCGGCGGCACCAGCCGGTCGCGCACCGAGCCCTCGTGCCCGCCGGACGGCTGGGGCTCGGGCTGCTCTGACGCCTGGTTGGTGAAGTCGGTCACGGCCACTCCGACATCGTACGGTCCCCCCACCCCCTCCAGCCCAGAGAAAACCTGTCAGATGTCTAATTCGAGAGCTTCTTCCCAGGCTGGGGGCGATCAGGAATGCGGGAGGATGAAACGGTGAATGAAAACGGCAGGCTTGTGCTGGCAGGGGCTCCGATCGGGCAGGCGGGCGACGCCTCGCCCCGGCTGCGGCTCGCGCTGGAGAGTGCCGACGTGGTCGCGGCGGAGGACACCAGGAGGCTGCGCCGCCTCGCGGGGGAGCTGGGCGCGGAGATCGGCGGCCGGGTCGTCTCCTACTACGACGCCAACGAGGCCGGACGTGCCGCCGAGCTCCTCCAGGCCCTCCAGGACGGCAAGACCGTGCTGATCATCACCGACGCGGGCATGCCCGGCGTCTCCGACCCCGGTTACCGCCTCACCCACCTCGCGGTCGAGGCGGGGGTCACGGTCACCTCGCTGCCGGGTCCGTCCGCGGTGACCACGGCGCTCGCCGTCTCCGGCCTGCCCAGCGACCGCTTCTGCTTCGAGGGCTTCCCGCCGCGCAAGTCCGGTGAGCGCTCCCGCAGGCTCTCGGCCCTGGCGGAGGAGGAGCGCACGATGGTCTTCTTCGAGGCGCCGCACCGGCTGCACGCCGCGCTCGCGGCGATGGCGGAGGCGTTCGGCGCCGACCGCCGGGCGGCGGTCTGCCGGGAGCTCACCAAGACGTACGAGGAGGTGCGGCGCGGGGGTCTCGGGGAGCTGGCCGAGTGGGCGGCCGGGGGCGTCAGGGGGGAGATCACGGTCGTCGTCGCGGGATACGCCGGGCAGGCCCTGCCGCCGGTGATCGAGGACCTGGTCGGTGAGGTGGCGCGCAGGGAGGAGTCGGGGGTGTCGAGGAAGCAGGCGATCGTGGACGTGGCGAAGGCGGCGGGCATCCCAAAACGCGATCTTTATGATGCTGTCCATCGAGGCTGATTTATCACCATAATTGCCCGAATGGGATTGATACGGGATCGCCTCTTACCCCCCATGCGGGGAAGCGTGCTCTGGGGGTGGCTGGGACCGTCGCTGGTCGCGGCGTTCGGAGGGATCCTGCGCCTCGTCGATCTGGGCAGGCCGCGCGCGGTCGTGTTCGACGAGACGTACTACGCCAAGGACGCCTGGGCGCTGATCCACCACGGGGTGGAGCGAGCCTCGCTCGGCACCGTGGAGGACCCGGTCGCCGACCGCATGATCATCGCGGGGAAGACGGACTTCCTGGTCAAGTGCACACCGCCGGAGGCCGACCCCTGTCCCCTCTACGTGGC
>NZ_JBIAZS010000045.1:0-2024 GCF_042899335.1 Streptosporangium sp. NPDC000095 | reverse complement strand
CCGAACACGAACACCGTCTGCTGCGGCTTCTGGTTCCAGGTGAAGCCCTGGCCACCGACGTTGTCACCGAGCTTGCCGGTGTCCTTGATGAAGCCCTCGACGATGATGAAGGTGTCCTTGAGGTACTTCGTCGCCTTGGTCTCCTTCACCCACTTCTCAAGGTAGTAGTGGGTGATGGTGTAGTTGCCCACGCCATCGATCTTGCGGTAACCGGGGCCGGTGTAGGCGTCGTAGACGGCCTTGGTGACGTGCTCAGTGACGAAGTAGTCCTTGTAGCCCTGGCCGACACCGCTGGGGGCGGCGTCGTACTGAGCCTTGGTGACCTCGGCCTGAACCTTGACGGCCTTGTACCAAACGCCGTCGATCTTTTCCTTCCAGTCCGGGCCGACAAGGACCTGGGAGGACTCCTCCTTGGCGTAGCAGTCGGAGGTCTCCTTCCCGTTGAAGTCCTTGCACTCCTCGTACTGGGCCTTGGTGATCTCGCTGGTCTTGACGACCTTGGGACCAGTGAACTTGTCGTACTCGTCCTTGGACACGGCCTTGCCGGTGCCGCCACCGATCTGGACACCGTTGTACACGGTCACGAACGCGTAGTCGCGGTCGTAGTCCTCGTAGTTGGCGAAGTCGTAGTGCGTGTACGCCGTCTTACCGACGTAGATGCCCCACGGGGTCTTGCCCTGGTAGTAGCCGGGGACGAAGACCCAGTTGTCCATGACGCTGGCGTCGGCCTTGTCGTCGTAGACGCAGTGACCGGCCGTGGCGACCAGGTTGCGGTACTGCGACTGGATCGAGGTGGCCGAGCACCACTTCAGCGCGCCCTTGGAGTCAACGAAGAACACCTTGCCGATGGACTTCGGCAGGTTGATGTTCTTGACCTTCGCGGCGGCCTTCTTCTCTTCACCCGTGGGCTTGACCTCGCCGGGCTTGCCGTCGGGGGTGTAGCCACCACCGGCGTTGAGCTTCGGCGTGGCCTTGGTCTCCCAGGTGTAGGGGGTGGCCTTGGCCAGGTTGTTCGTCGCGCCGTTCGCCGCGAGCCAGAACTCGGCGACGTCGACCGCGGCCGGGGCGTCCTTGGCCATGGTGTCGTAGGCCCAGTCCGGGGCGGCGTTGGCGGTGCCGGCCAGACCAGCGGCCAGCAGACCGGTGGCCAGAACGGCGCCACCGGCGGGGAGGAGAATGCGCTTCAAGGGGAACTCCTTGGTCTGATGTGGAACGCCTCTTGCGTCCCATGCGTCAGTAAAGGGATTGCCAGAAACATACAGCGCCGATCTTGAGCACCGGAAGCCGGTTTGGGGATCAAAGACTTCCTTGATCGTTTCGATGCCATTCTGTGATGTTTGGACTCCCGTGAAGCCGATGCGGGAGTTGGAGGATCATCGATGGGTTTACGCAGATAGTCGTAATCTTGTTGTTGAAGTGACGGATGTTTCGTGACTGATCGGATACATTCCGTTACCGATCATATGTGACGCAGATCACATCAATTTGATGGCACCGATTTCGTGGGAGTCGCGTCTAAAGAGCCGTCAATTCGCGCTCCGGGCTCTCGGATGGGCCGGACGGCATGCGAAACGCATGCGAAAAGCCCTCCCTCCCCGCGCCTCCGGTAAGGGCTTGATCCTTTCGCTGCCGGGCGTGGCCGCAGGAGCGGGGTTTCCGGGCCTGGAGGATCCGGTCCCGGCTGAGAACGCGATGTGGCCGCTGCGGAGACGGGATGATCACCGCGACGGGATGATCACCGCCCAGGGGTGCGTGAGACGTCGCGAGGGCACATCCGCGATCTCCGGGAACCCGTCGGATCTGGCACCGCAGGGAATTCCGACGGACGACACCCGCGACCGGACAGCATCCCGACAACGTCGAAGGGCCCGGCACCTGCCGGGCCCTTCGACGTATGTGCGGGACGGTCGCCGCTTCCGCGACGTATCCCGGTGGGGGAATGGCCGAGGGGGGTCCGGCTGGTGCCGGACCCCCCTCGGGTGATGCTTTGGGTGGAGCTGGTGTTGCTGTGGGTCTGAGGTTTG
>NZ_JBIAZS010000044.1:0-4367 GCF_042899335.1 Streptosporangium sp. NPDC000095 | reverse complement strand
CCTGAGTGGGGTGGGGTGCGGCGGGCGGGGGTGTCGTCGTTCGGGATCAGTGGGACCAACGCGCATGTCATCCTCGAACAGGCACCCGACGACCCCGCCGAGACACCGAATGTCTCCAGCCACGCCGATCGGCCCGCGACCGCGCCCCCCGTGCTGCTGTCCGGGGACAGCCCCGCCGCTCTGCGCAGGCAGGCCGAGGCGCTGGCCGACCACCTTCAGGCCCATCCGGGGCTGGACCCGCGCGACGTGGCGGCCACCCTCGTCTCCAGGGCGCGGCTCGGCCACGGCGCCGCCGTACTCGCCGACCACCTGCCCGCCCTGCGCGCCCTGGCACGGGGCGAACTCCACGACGAGGTCGTCACCGGCGAGAAGGCCCCGGGCAGGACGGTCTTCGTCTTCCCCGGCCAGGGATCGCAGTGGCCCGAGATGGCCCGCGCGCTCCTGGACTCCGACCACACCTTCCGCGCCGAGATCGAGGCCTGCGAGAAGGCGTTCGCCGGGCACACCGACTGGTCCCTCACCGCCGTGCTCCGTGGCGACGCCGGCGCGCCACCACTGGAGCGCGTCGACGTCGTGCAGCCGGTGCTCTTCGCGATGATGGTGTCGCTCGCGGCGATGTGGCGCGCCGCCGGAGTACGGCCGGACGCCGTCGTCGGGCACTCACAGGGCGAGATCGCCGCGGCCTACGTGGCGGGCGCGCTGTCGCTGGCGGACGCCGCGAAGATCGTCACACTCCGCAGCAGGGCGATCGCCCGCATCGCGGGGAACGGCGGCATGGTGTCGGTGGCGTTGGGCGCCGACGAGCTGGCCCGGGTCCTGACGCGCCGGCCGGGGGAGATCGAGATCGCGGTGCGCAACGGACCACGCTCCACGGTGGTCGCGGGAGGCGCGGACGCCCTCGACGAACTGCTCGCGTGGTGCGACGAGCAGGGCGTGCGCGCCCGCCGCGTCCCGGTGGACTACGCCTCGCACACCCGACACGTCGAACCCCTGCGCGAGGACCTGCTGGAGACGCTCACCGGCCTGGAACCGAGGCCGGCCGAGATCGCGTTCCACTCCTCGGTGACCGGGGAACCGGCCGACACCGCCACGCTCGACGCCGGGTACTGGTATCGGAACCTCCGCGAGACCGTGGAGTTCGAAGCCGCCGTCCACGGCCTGCTCGACACGGGACACCACCGGTTCGTCGAGGTGAGCCCGCACCCGGTGCTCACCGTGGCCGTCGAGGAGATCCTCGCCGAGCGGGGCCTGCCCGGGCTGGCGGGCGGCACGCTGCGGCGCGGCGAGGGCGGCACGGAGACGTTCCGCCGCGCCCTCGCCGTGGCCCACCTCGGCGGCGTCCCCGTCTCCTGGACGACGACGGGCACCTCTGTCGTGGACCTGCCGACCTACCGGTTCGAGCGCGAGCGCTACTGGCTCACCCCCTCCGCAGGCTCGGCCCTGGCATCCGGGCTCGGGCCGTCCGCCGTCCGCCACCCGCTGCTGGGGGCGATGGTCGCGCTCGTGGACGGCGGCGCGGTGCTGACCGGCCGACTCGACACGGCGGCGCAGGGGTGGCTCGCCGACCACTCGGTGTTCCGCACCGTGCTGGCACCCGGCACGGTTCTCGCCGAACTCGCCACGCGGGCCGGGGACCTCGTCGGCTGCTCGGAGGTGCGCGAGCTGACCGTCCAGGCGCCTCTCGTCCTCACCCACGGGCGCCCGGCGCCGCTGCAGGTGCTCGTCGCGGCCCCCGACGAGCATGGCCGCCGGACCGTGGAGGTGTACGCGCGCTTGTCCGAGAACGCGCCGTGGACCCGGCACGCGGCCGGGACCCTCGCCCCCGGGACGACAGGGGCCACACGGGTCGCATGGCCTCCCCCCGGAGCCGAGAGCGTCGACGTCACCGACGTGTACGCACGGCTGTACCGGCTCGGCTACGACTACGGCCCGGCCTTCCAGGGGCTGGCCGCCGTATGGCGAGCCGGCGACGGCGGCGACGGCGACGGCACGGTCTACGCCGAGCTCGTCGCGGCCGAGGCCCGGGGTGCCACGGGTGAGGATTTCGTCCTTCACCCGGCACTGCTCGACGCCGCTCTGCATCCGGTGGTGGCAGGGCTGGCCGGACTCGCCGACCCCGACCCGGACCACCCTCTCCTGCCGTTCGCCTTCGAGGGCCTGCGCCTGACCGGCGGGGCGAAGCGAGGGCGGGAAGGGCTGCGGGCGCGCATCGAGCCGCTCGGCGCCTCCCGGTTCCGCTACACCTTCGCGGACCTGGAAGGAGAGATCGTCGGCGCCGTCGAGTCCGTGGCGTTCCGCCCGGCCGCCCGCGCCGAACTCGCCGCGGCCCGCCCCGAGGCCGACACCTACCGTGTCGGCTGGGAGCGACCGGCCGAGACGGGTCCGGCTCCCGGGAACGTCGTCGTGCTCGGCGGCTTCAGTAGCCCCGACGGCCCCGACGGCCCCGACGACCCAGGTGGCCCCGGTGGCCCCGGTGGCCTCGTCACGACGGACGGGGACGTCGGCGTGGTCGACGACCTGCTGTCGGCGGCCGGCGCCGGGGCCGTGCTCGTGCCCGTGGGCGGGCGGACGGGCGACGTGGTCGCGGAGGCGCACGAGCGGACCGCCGCCGTCCTGGGACTGCTCCAGGAGTGGCTCCGCCATCCCAGGTTCGACGGTATCCGGCTCTCGGTCGTGGTGGCCGAGTCCGACCTCGCGTCCGCCCCGGTCCGTGGTCTGGTCCGCACCGCCGCCGCCGAACACCCCGGCCGGTTCACCCTGGTCACCGTCGACGGTCCCGCCGCCGCCGCGCTGCTCGCCGCCGAGCACGGCGAACGCGAGGTGGCCGTACGCGGCGGCGAGCTGCTGGTGCCCAGACTCGCCTCCCACGACCTCGGCGGGAACACCCCCCACGACGCCGCCTCCCGCGACTCCGGATCCCCGGTGGGGACATCGGCCGGCACCGTCCTCGTCACCGGAGGCACCGGAACCCTCGGCGCGCTGGTCGCCCGCAGGCTCGCCACTTCGGCGAACCCTCCGCACCTGCTGCTGGTGAGCCGCTCGGGGTCGCGAGCGCCGGGCGCCGAGGACCTGGCCGAGGAACTCACCGCGACCGGAGCCGGGGTGAGCGTGGTGGCCTGCGACGTCGCCGACCGTGCGGCCATGGCGGAACTGCTGGAGTCCATCCCCGCGGACCGCCCGCTCAGGTCGGTGATCCACACCGCGGGACTGCTCGCGGACGCCACGGTCACCGGGATGACCACCGAGGAACTGGCCGTCGCGCTGCGGCCCAAGGTGGACGCGGCGTGGCACCTGCACGAGCTGACCGCGGGCCTCCCCCTGGAGGGCTTCGTGCTCTTCTCCTCCGCCGTGGCCACATTCGGCGTACCCGGGCAGGCGAACTACGCGGCTGCCAACGCCTTCCTCGACGCACTGGCCGAGCACCGGCGCCGTGCCGGTCTGCCGGCCACGGCCGTCGCCTGGGGCCTGTGGGAGGAGGCGAGCGCGATGACCGCCCGCCTCGGCGCGGCCGACCGCGCCCGGCTCGCCAGGTACGGTGTCGGCCCGGTCGAGACCGGTCGTGCGCTGGACGTGCTCGAACGGGTGCGTGACGCCCACACCGTGGTGTCCCCGCTGGACGAGGGCGTGCTGCGGGACGAGGCGGCCGCGGGCCGCCTGCCCGCCCTGTTCTCCGGAATCGTCAAGCCGCCCGCCGCGGCCCGGCGGACGGCGGCCGACGGCGCCTGGGCGCGGCGGCTGCGGGCCGAACCACCACACGAGCGGTCTCGCACCGTCACCGGGCTCGTACGCGAACAGGCCGCGGCCGTCCTCGGCCGCGAGGACGCGGACGGGGTGGGCGCGGACCGGCCGCTGAAGGAGCTCGGCTTCGACTCGCTGACCGCCGTCGAGCTGCGCAACCGGCTCAACACGCTCACCGGCCTCACCCTGCCCCCCACCGTCGCCTTCGAGTTCCCCACGGTCGCGGCGCTCGCGGGGCACCTGCTGGACGCCCTGTCGGCACAGGAGAGCACCGCGCCCGTGACCGTGAAGGAAACCGACGTCTCGGACCCGGTGGTGATCGTGGGGATGGGGTGCCGGTTTCCCGGTGGGGTGGCCTCGCCTGAGGATTTGTGGGAGCTGGTGGCGTCGGGGACGGACGCGATCGGGGAGTTTCCCGCCGATCGCGGCTGGGATCTGGAGGCCCTCTACCACCCCGACCCCGACCACAAGGGGACGTCCTACACCCGCCAGGGCGGTTTCCTGCGTGACGCCGGTGAGTTCGACGCGGCCTTCTTCGGGATGAGTCCGAGGGAGGCGTTGGCGACCGATCCGCAGCAGCGTCTGTTGTTGCAGGTGGCGTGGGAGGCGTTGGAGCGGGCGGGCATCGA
>NZ_JBIAZS010000043.1:0-4615 GCF_042899335.1 Streptosporangium sp. NPDC000095 | reverse complement strand
AGCAGCAGACGCCGCACCCCACGCTCGGCCACCACATGCCGCGCGAACAAACCCCCCAGACCACCCGTACCACCAGTGATCAACACCGTCCCCTCGGGGTTCCAGACTCCGCTCGCCTCCCCGTCAGGGTGAGAGCCGGGGGCCAACCGCGCCAGCCGCGCCACCCGCACCTCACCATCGCGCACCGCCACCTGCGGCTCACCCGAGGCCAGCACCCCGGCGAGCACACCGGGCAGTGCCGACAGCGAAGACTCCCGTCCGTCCACGTCCACCAGTACGAACCGGTCAGGATTCTCCAGCCGCGCGGAGCGCACCAAACCCCACACCGCCGCGGCCGCCAGGTCGGCCACCACCTCGCCGTCCCCTGCCGTCACCGCTTCCCTGGTCACCACCACCAGACGCGAATCGGCGAACCGGTCATCGGCCAGCCACCCCTGCACCACGTCCAGAACGCGAGCGGTCAGCGCATGCGCCGACTCCACCACTTCGCCCGCCGGATCCGAGACGGCCTCCATCAGCACCACACCCGGCACCGGCCCCGCCTCAACCAGCGACGCCAGATCCACATGAGTGGAGGCCGCTCGTCCGGTCGCCTGCCAAGCGCGGGTGATGTCCAGAACGTCCTGGCCGAGTATCGCCGTCGGGAGCGCGTCAGCTGCCGGGAGATCCACCGACGACGTCCACTCCACCTGGAACAAAGCATCCCTACCCGCACCCCCACCAGAAGCGGCCAACACCTCCGACGCCACCGGCCGCAACACCAACGACCGCGCCGACACCACCAAACCCCCACCCCCATCCACCGCCACCACAGAAACCGCATCACCCCGAGTCCTCACCAACCGCACCCGCAACTCCGACGCCCCACCCGCATGCAAACACACCCCACCCCACGAGAACGGCAACCGCCCACCCTCAGCCTCGTCCAACCCCACAAACGGCACCGCATGCAACACCGCATCCAACAACGCCGGATGCACCCCGAACGACCCCGCACCCGACACCACCTGCTCAGGCAGCACAACCTCCGCGAACACCTCACCCTCAGAACCCCGCCACGCCCTCCTCAACCCCCGAAAAACCGGCCCATACTCCAACCCACCCTCAGCCAACCCCTCATACACCCCGTCCAACTCGATCACCGACGCACCCCGCGGCGGCCACACATCCGTCTCGAAACGCGTGACGACCTCGCCACCGGTCCCCGTGACCTGCCCTCGGTCTTCCCCGACGTGACCGCCGCTCGCCAGCACACCCGAGGCATGCCGCACCCAGCCATCGTGATCACCGGCATCGGCCGGCCGGGCATGGACGCTCACCTCACGCCGACCCGACTCCTCGGCCGGCCCCACCCGCACCTGCACCGCAACCGCGTCGTCCTCACCCAGCACCAGCGGCGTGGTCAGGGTCAGCTCCTCGACCAGGTCGCAGCCGACCTGGTCACCCGCGCGGATCGCCAGCTCCAGGAAGCCGGTACCCGGGAAGATCACCATCCCGCCCACCGCGTGATCCGCCAGCCACGGATGCGACCGCAGCGACAACCGTCCCGTCAGCAGCGCGTCACCGGAATCGGCCAGGCCCACGGCCGCGCTCAGCAGCGGATGGCCCGCCGCCTCCTGTCCCAGACCGCGAGCATCCGCGATTCGCCCGACACTCGGCCAGAACCACTGGTGCTGGAAGGCATAGGTCGGCAGCGCCACCCGGCGCCCGCCCGCGAGCACCGCCTCCCAACCGATCGCCACGCCACGCACGTGCAGCTCGGCGAGAGCCGTCATGATCGCCGACTGCTCGTCCCGGTCCCCGCGCAGCACCGGCACCGCCACCGCGCCCGTTTCACCCGCGAACGCGACAGAAGAGCCCTCGGCCCTCGGATCGGAACCGGCAAACTCGGCGATGGTGTCGGACGCCATCGCGGCGAGCACCCCGTCGGGGCCCAGCTCCAGATACGCCCGAACCCCCTGAGCGTGCAGCGTACGGACGCCGTCGGCGAAGCGAACCGCGCCACGCACCTGCTCCACCCAGTACTCCGGCGAACACAACCGCTCCGCCGTCGCCAACTCCCCGGTCAACGTCGACACGACCGGAATCCGCGGCGCACCGTAGGTCAGCGACCCCGCCACCGCCCGGAACTCCTCCAGCATCGGATCCATCAACGGCGAATGGAACGCATGCGACACCCGCAACCGCTTCGTCCTGATCCCCCGCTCCTCCAGAGCCGCGGCCACCTCAAGCACCGCCTCCTCCACCCCGGAGACCACCACCGAGGACGGGCCGTTCACCGCCGCGACCGACACCTCCTTCTCCCGCCCCACCAGCAGCTCGGCGACCTGCTCCTCGGAAGCCGCCACCGACACCATCGCCCCACCGGCAGGCAACGCCTGCATCAACCGCGCCCGACCCGCCACCAACACACACGCATCCGCCAGCGACAACACCCCCGCCACATGCGCAGCCGCGATCTCCCCGACCGAATGACCGGCCAGCACATCAGGCCGGATCCCCCACGACGACACCAACCGGAACAACGCCGTCTCCACCGCGAACAACGCAGGCTGCGCCCACCCCGTCCGATCCAGCAACCCCGCCTCCACCGACCCCGGCTCGGCGAACACCACCTCACGCAACGAGCGACTCCGGTAATGCTCGGCCGCCTCGCGGTCCGGCTCCCCCTCGAACTTCTCCAGCAGCGGATCCAGCTTCGCGATCACCTCGTCCAGCGCCGTCGCGAACACCGGGAAACGGTCGTACAGCTCCCGGCCCATCCCGGCGCGCTGGCTACCCTGACCGGTGAACAGGAACGCCAGCTTCGGTTCACCCGCTGCCACCCCGCGCACCACACCCGCACCCGGCAGGTCCCCGGCCAGCGCACCCAGCCCGGCCGACACGCTCTCACGGTCGCCGACCACCACCGCCCGATGCTCGAACGCCGACCGCGTTGTCGCCAGTGAGAACGCCACATCGGCCAGCCCCAGACCGGGCTCACCCTCCAGGAACGACGCCAACCGCCCGGCCTGCGCCCGCAACGCCTCCACCGTACGACCCGACACCACCACCGGCAGCACACCCGCAGGTGCCTCGCTCCGCGAAACCTCTTCGGGTTCCGGCGCCTCCGGCCCCTGTTCGATGATCACGTGCGCGTTGGTGCCACTGATCCCGAACGACGACACCCCCGCACGCCACGGCCGCTCCACCTGCGGCCACCGCGTCGACTCGGTCAGCAACCTCACCGCACCGGCCGACCAGTCCACATGCGACGACGGCGCGTCCACGTGCAACGTCCGAGGCAGCACCCCGTGCCGCATCGCGAGCACCATCTTCATCACACCCGCCACACCGGCCGCCGCCTGTGTGTGCCCGATGTTCGACTTGATCGAACCCAGCAGCAGCGGCCGATCCTCCGGCCGATCCTGACCGTAGGTCGCGAGCAGCGCCTGCGCCTCGATCGGGTCACCCAGCGTGGTACCGGTCCCGTGCGCCTCCACCACGTCCACGTCGGCCGACGACAGTCCGGCGCCGGCGAGCGCCTGGCGGATCACCCGCTGCTGCGAAGGACCGTTCGGCGCGGTCAGGCCGTTCGACGCGCCGTCCTGGTTCACCGCCGACCCGCGCATCACCGCGAGCACCTCGTGGCCGTTGCGGCGCGCGTCCGACAGCCGCTCCAGCACCAGCACCCCGATGCCCTCGGACCAGCTCGTGCCGTCCGCCGCGTCGGCGAACGCCTTGCACCGCGCGTCGCCGGCCAGCCCGCCCTGCGCACTGAAGTCGATGAACGCACCCGGCGACGCCATCACCGTCACACCACCGGCCACCGCGAGCGAGCACTCACCCGAACGCAGCGCCTGCGCCGCCAGATGCATCGCCACCAGCGAGGACGAGCAGGCGGTGTCCACCGTCATCGCGGGACCTTCCAGCCCCAGCGTGTACGAGATCCGCCCCGACAGCACGCTCCCCGCGTTGCCGGTACCGAAGAAGCTCATCACATCCGGCGGGAACTCCACGCTGGACGCGTAGTCGTGATACGACACTCCGGCGAACACGCCGGTGCGGCTGCCCTTCAGCGAGATCGGGTCCATGCCCGCCCGCTCGATCGCCTCCCAGGTGGTCTCCAGCAGCAGGCGCTGCTGCGGGTCCATCGCGAGCGCCTCACGCGGCGAGATCCCGAAGAACCCCGGATCGAACTCCCCGGCCTCGTGCAGGAAGCCACCCTCACGTACGTAACTGGTGCCGGGCCTCTCGCGGTCCGGGCTGTAGAAAGCGGCCAGATCCCAGCCGCGCGTCGTCGGGAACGACGAGATCCCGTCCCCGCCCTCGGCCACCAACCGCCACAGATCCTCCGGCGAGGACACCCCGCCCGGATAACGGCATGCCATGCCCACGATCACGATCGGGTCGTCGGCCACCGGCATCACGGACGCGGGGATGATCACGTCGGCTCGCTCGCCGAGCAGCTCACCCAGCAGGAACTCCGCCAACACCACCGGAGTCGGATAATCGAACACCAACGTCGCCGGCAGCCTCAACCCGGTCGCCGCGTTCAACCGATTACGCAACTCCACCGAGGTCAACGAGTCGAAACCCAACTCCCGAAACTCCCGGCGCACCTCCACCGACTCCG
>NZ_JBIAZS010000042.1:1492-2975 GCF_042899335.1 Streptosporangium sp. NPDC000095 | reverse complement strand
TTAGTGATTCCGTGAGTAGTGGTGAGCGAAAGCGGATCAGGCTAAACCGTAGGCGTGTGATAGCCGGCAGGCGTTGCGTTTGCGGGGTTGTGGGACCCTCTGATGGTTTCTGCCGAGACCATAGACAGTAAGAAATCTTTCCGATAGTCGAAGCTTCTGGGAAGTGGCGCCGTAGACCGTGAGAGTCGGGTAGGCGAAATCGGTTGGACTGTTTGAGGGGATCCCAAGTAGCACGGGGCCCGAGAAATCCTGTGTGAATCTGCCAGGACCACCTGGTAAGCCTAAATACTCCCTGGTGACCGATAGTGAACAAGTACCGTGAGGGAAAGGTGAAAAGCGCCCCGGTGAGGGGTCGTGAAATAGTACCTGAAACCGTGTGCCTACAAGCCGTAGGAGCGTAAACGAGGGCTTGCTCTTGTTTGTGATGTGACTGCGTGCCTTTTGAAGAATGAGCCTGCGAGTTATGGTGTGTGGCGAGGTTAACCCGTGTGGGGGAGCCGTAGCGAAAGCGAGTCTGAATAGGGCGAATGAGTCGCATGCTGTAGACCCGAAGCGGAGTGATCTAGGCATGGGCAGGTTGAAGCGCGGGTAAGACCGCGTGGAGGACCGAACCCACCAGGGTTGAAAACCTGGGGGATGACCTGTGTTTAGGGGTGAAAGGCCAATCAAACTCCGTGATAGCTGGTTCTCCCCGAAATGCATTTAGGTGCAGCGTTGCGTGTTTCTTGCCGGAGGTAGAGCACTGGATGGCTAATGGGCCCGACAAGGTTACTGACGTCAGCCAAACTCCGAATGCCGGTAAGTGAGAGCGTGGCAGTGAGACTGCGGGGGATAAGCTCCGTAGTCGAGAGGGAAACAGCCCAGACCACCGACTAAGGCCCCTAAGCGTGTGCTAAGTGGGAAAGGATGTGGAGTCGCAGTGACAACCAGGAGGTTGGCTTAGAAGCAGCCACCCTTGAAAGAGTGCGTAATAGCTCACTGGTCAAGTGATTCCGCGCCGACAATGTAGCGGGGCTCAAGTACACCGCCGAAGTCGTGGCATTCACACATTATCCGAGCCTTTGTGGTTTAGGTGTGTGGGTGGGTAGGGGAGCGTCGTGCGGCCGGCGAAGCAGCGGAGTGATCCAGTTGTGGAGGCTGTGCGAGTGAGAATGCAGGCATGAGTAGCGAATCAGAAGTGAGAAACTTCTGCGCCGGATGACCAAGGGTTCCTGGGGCAGGCTAATCCGCCCAGGGTAAGTCGGGACCTAAGGCGAGGCCGACAGGCGTAGTCGATGGACAACGGGTTGATATTCCCGTACCCGCTACGATGCGCCAATACTGAATCCAGTGATACTAAGGGTCCTTAAGTCCCTAACGCCCTTCGGGGTGTGGGTGAGACTGAACGCCTGGCCTGAACTGGTAGTAGGTAAGCGATGGGGTGACGCAGGAAGGTAGCCCAGCCCAGGCGATGGTTGTCCTGGGGTAAGCATGTAGGGAACGT
>NZ_JBIAZS010000042.1:0-1402 GCF_042899335.1 Streptosporangium sp. NPDC000095 | reverse complement strand
GTACCTGAGATGTGATGCCGAGCCGATTGTGGCGAAGTGGGTGATCCTATGCTGCCGAGAAAAGCCTCTAGTGAGTGTCGTGGCGGCCCGTACCCTAAACCGACTCAGGTGGTCAGGTAGAGAATACTAAGGCGATCGGGTGAACTGTGGTTAAGGAACTCGGCAAATTGCCCCCGTAACTTCGGGAGAAGGGGGGCCTTCGCTGGTGATGAACCTTTGCGTTCTGAGCTGGTGGGGGTCGCAGAGGCCAGGGGGAAGCGACTGTTTACTAAAAACACAGGTCCGTGCGAAGTCGTAAGACGATGTATACGGACTGACGCCTGCCCGGTGCTGGAACGTTAAGGGGACCGGTTAGTTGTTCTTCGGAGCAGCGAAGCTGAGAACTTAAGCGCCAGTAAACGGCGGTGGTAACTATAACCATCCTAAGGTAGCGAAATTCCTTGTCGGGTAAGTTCCGACCTGCACGAATGGCGTAACGACTTCCCCGCTGTCTCAACCGCAGACCCGGCGAAATTGCACTACGAGTAAAGATGCTCGTTACGCGCAGCAGGACGGAAAGACCCCGGGACCTTCACTATAGCTTGACATTGGCGTTTGGAGCGTCTTGTGTAGGATAGGTGGGAGACGGTGAAGCCTTCACGCTAGTGGGGGTGGAGTCATTGGTGAAATACCACTCTGGTCGTTTTGAACGTCTAACTTCGGTCCGTGATCCGGATCAGGGACAGTGTCTGGTGGGTAGTTTAACTGGGGCGGTTGCCTCCTAAAGAGTAACGGAGGCGCCCAAAGGTTCCCTCAGCCTGGTTGGCAATCAGGTGTCGAGTGTAAGTGCACAAGGGAGCTTGACTGTGAGACCGACGGGTCGAGCAGGAGCGAAAGCTGGGACTAGTGATCCGGCGGTGGCATGTGGAAGCGCCGTCGCTCAACGGCTAAAAGGTACCCCGGGGATAACAGGCTGATCTTCCCCAAGAGTCCATATCGACGGGATGGTTTGGCACCTCGATGTCGGCTCGTCGCATCCTGGGGCTGGAGTAGGTCCCAAGGGTTGGGCTGTTCGCCCATTAAAGCGGTACGCGAGCTGGGTTTAGAACGTCGCGAGACAGTTCGGTCCCTATCCGCTGCGCGCGCAGGAGACTTGAAAGGAGCTGTCCCTAGTACGAGAGGACCGGGACGGACGAACCTCTGGTGTGCCAGTTGTTCCGCCAGGAGCACGGCTGGTTGGCTACGTTCGGAAGGGATAACCGCTGAAAGCATCTAAGCGGGAAGCTCGCCTTGAGATGAGGTCTCCCACCACGAGAGTGGGTAAGGCTCCCGGTAGACGACCGGGTTGATAGGCTGGAAGTGGAAGCGCAGTAATGTGTGGAGCTGACCAGTACTAATAGGCCGAGGACTTGACCACAAAGCA
>NZ_JBIAZS010000041.1:0-5495 GCF_042899335.1 Streptosporangium sp. NPDC000095 | reverse complement strand
GGCGAAGGCAGCCGACCGGATTACTCCACACCCCTACCACGTTGAGATTGATTTGCGGTTTAGGTGGTCTTTTAGCATCACATTAGAGCGATCTTCTGTGTTGTAGGTAAATCGCCGTTATTTAAGACTGATTCTTGTCAGGTGTTGGATGTGATTGCCTTTCTTTCTGCCTATGGCCCTGGCCGGGGCGGAAAGTCGAACAAAAGAGTGCTGGCAGGAGGTCGCACATGGCAGGCGGTACGGACGATGCGAGGAAAGGCAGGGTCGGGCGGCGGTCGCCGTTCACCTTCGGGATCGGTCTTCTCACCCTGATCGGTCTGCTGGGTGCGAGCTGGGCACCTGAGCCAGGCACCGTCACCCCGCGGAAGTGGGCGACCGTGGGAAATGTCGTACCGCTCGAACCGGATGCCGCCCCTGGCCCGGCGACCGGGCACCCACCCGGGCGGCAGGCTCCGGGCACCGCCGCGGGAGCGGGGCGGGCGCCGGCCGACGGACGCCAGGCCGTGGAGGTCAAGGCGGCGCCGCCGGAAGGCGACCGAGCACGTTCGCTGGAACGGAGGCTCGCCGAGGTCGGCCTGCGCGGGCTTCCCGGGAAAGGCACAGAGACGCCGGAGAAGAAGGCCGCGGACGCGAGACCTCGCAGCCGGGCTCGCCGCGCGGCCTGCCCGCCGACCTCCATCATCTGCCTGGAGAACAGCCTGCCGGGAAACCCGCCAAGCGAATGGGACATACCCGGAGCAGGCAGCCCCAGCATCCAGGGATACGCGACCCAGATGAGCGTCGACAAAGGGGAGACCGTCCAGTTCAAGGTGAACACTCCGGCGACCGCCTACCACGTGGACGTCTACCGCATCGGCTACTACGGCGGCATGGGCGCACGAAAGATCACAACGCTCACTCCCTCGGTCCCGCTGCCCCAGGCGCAGCCGCCCTGCCTCACGGATCAGGCGACCGCACTGGTCGACTGCGGGAACTGGGCGGTCTCGGCCTCGTGGGCCGTGCCGGCCACCGCCGTCTCGGGGGTCTACATCGCGAACCTGATCCGCGATGACGCGACACCCGGTGCCAGCCAGATGATATTCGTGATCCGGGACGACGAACGCGGGTCGGACCTGCTGCTGCAGACCTCCGACAGCACCTGGCAGGCGTACAACAAGTACGGCGGCAGCAGTCTCTACTCGGCGAGCGTTCCGGCGGGGCGGGCCTACAAGGTCAGTTACAACCGGCCGTTCATCACGCGCGTCGGGAGCTGCTGCGCCGGTTCGGTGGAGAGCTGGTTCTTCAACGCCGAATACCCCATGATCAGATGGATCGAGGCCAACGGCTACGACGTCAGCTACACCAGCAGTATCGACACCGCGATGCGTGGTCAGCAGATTCTCAACCACAGGGTCTTTCTCTCCGTCGGCCATGACGAGTACTGGTCCGACGACATGCGGGACAACGTCACGAACGCCCGGGACAACGGCGTCAACATAACCTTCTTCTCCGGAAACGAGGGGTTCTGGAAGGGGCGCTGGGAGCAGGCACTGAGCGACGGGACCCCCTTCAGGACCTTCGTCTGCTACAAGGAGACGCTGGCGAACGCCAAGATCGACCCGAGCCCACAGTGGACCGGATCGTGGCGTGATCCACGCTTCTCCCCGCCCTCGAACGGCGGCAGGCCGGAGAACGCGCTGAACGGGACGTGGTTCAGGGTCAACGGCGTCTCCAACGACGCGATAACCGTGTCGGCCGACTTCAGCAAGATGCGAATCTGGCGCAACACCTCCGTGGCGAACCTATCTCCCGGGCAGACGGCCGTCTTCCCCACAGGGACGCTCGGCTACGAATGGGATGTGTCGCCCAGCAACGGGTCAGAACCACCGGGCGTGGCCAGGTATTCAAGCACGATCATGAACCTCACCTCCAAATACCTGCTCGACTACGGCAGTACGTACGGTCTCGGCACCGCGAACCACAACCTGACGCTCTATCGGGCCTCCAGCGGTGCGCTCGTCTTCGGCGCGGGGACCATCCAGTGGTCGTGGGGGCTGGACGCCAACCACGATCGAGCGGGTCCTCCCACCGACATCCGGATGCAGCAGGCGACGGTCAACCTCCTCGCCGACATGCACTCCCAGCCCGCCAGTCTCCAGCCGGGACTGGTCCCGGCCACCGCGTCGACGGACACCAGCCCTCCCACGTCGACGATCACGAGCCCGTCGAACGGAGTCACCCTGCCCGAGCTGACGACCGTCGTGATCAAGGGAACGGCGGCCGACACCGGGGGCGGCGTCGTGGCCGGAATCGAGGTCTCGACCGACGGCGGTAACCGGTGGTTTCCGGCGACGGGCCGGGAGAACTGGCAGTACCGCTGGACGCCCCAGACCACGGGAACCACGACGATCGCGGTCCGGGCGGTCGACGACATCGGCAACCTCCAGGTGATCCCGACCACGATCACCGTCACCGTCTACACGTCGTGTAACGCCTGCACCATCTGGCCGCCCAGTGCCGTGCCCGCCGTCGACTCGGCCAACGACCCCGTGCCGGTCGAGCTCGGGGTGCAGTTCCAGACCACGACCGCGGGCACCATCAGGGGCGTCAGGTTCTACAAGGGCGCGCTCAACACGGGGACGCACACCGGGAACCTCTGGAGCGCGAGCGGGCAACTCCTGGCGAGAGCCACGTTCACCGGCGAGACGGGGAGCGGGTGGCAGCAGGTGGACTTCGACACGCCGGTCGCGGTGACCGCCGGCACGACGTATGTCGCCTCGTATCACACGACATCCGGGAACTACTCGACAACGGTTCCCTACTTCACCACGCAGTACACGAACGGCCCGTTCGTGGTGCCGGCCAGCAGCGTGCAGATCGGTAACGGCGTCTACACCTACAGCGCGACGACCACCTTCCCGACCCGTACCTACCGGGCCAGCAACTACTGGGTCGACGTGCTGTTCGTCCCGGTCAGGAGCCTGTGGGACGACCAGACGGTTCCGCAGGTCCCGTCACAGAACGATCCCAACGCCGTGACGGTCGGTGTCAAGTTCCAGGCGCTGACCGACGGCAACATCGAGGGCATCCGTTTCTACAAGGGCGCGAAGAACACCGGGACGCATGTCGGGAGTCTGTGGACGAGTGACGGGCAGTTGCTCGCCAACGCGACCTTCACCAACGAGACGGCGAGCGGGTGGCAACAGGTGCGCTTCGACACCCCGGTCGCGGTGACCGCCCACACGACGTACGTCGCCTCGTACTTCACGAGTTCGGGGTTCTACTCGCTGACATCCTCGTACTTCACCCAGCCGTACACGAACGGTCCGCTTGTCGCGCTGGGCAATGGCGACGAGGGGGGCAACGGCGTCTACACCTACGGTGCGACGAGCACCTTCCCGACCCGTACCTACCAGGCGAGCAACTACTGGGTCGACGTGTTGTTCGTGCCGTTCACGAGCCTCTGGGAGAGTACGGCGACGCCCGCGGTCACCTCCCAGCCCGACAATCAGCCCGTCACCGTCGGCGTCAAGTTCCAGGCGATGACGAGTGGCAGTATCAGGGGCGTCCGTTTCTACAAGGGCGTGAAGAACACCGGGACGCATGTCGGGAGTCTGTGGACGAGTGACGGGAAGTTGCTCGCCAGCGCGACCTTCGCCGGCGAGACGGCGAGCGGGTGGCAGCAGGTGAACTTTGACACGCCCGTCCCGGTGACGGAGAACACGAATTATGTGGTCTCTTACAACACTTTGTCTGGTTATTATTCGCTGACACGGCCGTATTTCAACGTGCAGTACACGAGCGAACCGCTCATCGCGCCGGCCAGCGGCGCGGTGGGAGGCAACGGTGTCTACACCTACGGCGCGGCGAACCCCTTCCCGGCCAGCACCTACCAGACCAGCAACTACTGGGTCGACGTGGTGTTCGCCGTCGACTAACCTCACCGCACTCGCGAGATCCCGGCCGGCGCCCTCCCCGCCGTGCCGGACGGGTGGCCGGACGGGGGGTCGGACACCGTCGAACCGGCGGTGTCCGGCCTCGTTCCCGCGCCGGAGACGAGCTGCCGCCGCTCCTGGGGGACCCTGGTCCAGGCGACCGCGGACAGCAGGCTCACGACCATGACGATCGGTATCCGCTGCCGGAAGATGAGACCGATGTTGGACATGGTGGTCGTGTACATGATCGTGCACGGTACGGCGAAGAGCAGGAGGATGAGCACCATCTTGCGGTTCTCACCCCACATTCGCCGGATCCCGACGGCCGCGCACCACAGCAGGTAGTACCACAGCACCGTCTCGACCTTCGCCAGCTGTAGCACCAGACTGCCGTCCATCCAGGGGAACGGCGAGAGAAGCGTGTACACCAGCTTCGGCAGGAACGCGCTCCACGGATTGCCGCCGTCGTCGAAGACGATTCCCGAACCTCCCGCGGCGTTGGCCTGAAGGACGGCCTCCGACTGTCCGTGCTCCAGCTGCTCCTGCATCATGCCAACCGGTGTGCTCTCCGCCATATCCGGAAATATCAGGATGGGTACCACGAGTGTGGCCAGGATGGCCAGCACGCACAACGGGAAAGCGCGCCTGAGGCCCGCCAGGCCGAGAATCAGCGGTATCGCGCACATGAAAACCATGTAGGGGCGCACGTTCCAGAGCGTCCACAGCAGCGGCCCGAGAAGAAGGAGTTTGCGCATGTCGAAACGCTGGACGTTCGAAGCGGCGAGGCCGAGACAGGATATGACGAGAAACGCGTTGAATCCGTCCTTGAACGTGTCGGACGTGTGCAGCATGAATGCCGGCATGAATGCCATCAGGGTCATCAGCCTGAACGCCGCGCGCTCGTCGGCGCCGATGAGCCGCGCGAACCTGTACATGACGGCGCACAGCCCGCAGGCGATGAGCGCCACGAGGGCGGTGCAGGCCAGAGGGGCCGGGCCGCCGCACAGATACATGATCGCGGCGAAGACGTTGCACGGCACCGCCACGGAGTAGAGGCTTTCGATCTGATCAGAGGTGACGAACATGAAGCCCTCGCGCTTCCAGTACGCCACGACCTCCAGTGCCCTGCCCTCGTAGACGAAGTTGTCCCCGCCGTACGCGATCGAGTTGGACCGCATCACGAGGACGTGAACGAGCAGTCGTACGACGAAGGCCAGCATCAGCACCCACAGGGCGCGCCGAGCCACCTGCGCGCCGAGGGCCGTCTGAACGACGAACACCAGCCCCACCACGGCGGCCGCGACGATTATGTACTCCACAGAGAATCACCCGTACGATGTCGTAGCCGGATCGAGATTTCGTATGCCGAAGGCGAGTCGGTTCTCCGGCGCGAGGGCGGAGCGGGGGAGTGGGCATTGCCCGCCGACTTTAATGCCGGGCGTGCCCTTACCGCCGGATATGCCATCGTCGGGCCGCCTAAATTCCCGCAAAGAAATACGGGCCCCGGAACAGCCGCCTGCCTGCTCATTTCATCGTCCGGCGCGGCGGAGGGCCGGATAATCCGGGTGGTCGGGTCGGCCT
>NZ_JBIAZS010000040.1:0-6019 GCF_042899335.1 Streptosporangium sp. NPDC000095 | reverse complement strand
CCTACCTCCCCCCCCGCGGGGGGGCCGTGCCCCCCCCCGCCCGCCCCCCCCCGCCCCCGGGCCGCGCACCCGCCGCGCGGACAGTATCTTAAAGGCCCCCCCGCGGGGCGGCCCCGGCCCGGTGCTCCCGCCGCACGGCGGGAGCACCGGGCGGCGCGGGGTCATGGGAGCGTCCCCGCGCCGCTCTCGCGTCCCCGCGCCACGGAGGCGTTCACCCCGTCGAGGGTGAGTTCGAGGACCGGCGCGTTCGTCCCGCCGAAACCGGCCCTCGCCTGCGTGGCCGGGATCCGCATCGGATCCTCGCCGCCCGTGGACGGGTAG
Source organism: Streptosporangium sp. NPDC000095 (assembly GCF_042899335.1). Taxonomy (NCBI): domain Bacteria; kingdom Bacillati; phylum Actinomycetota; class Actinomycetes; order Streptosporangiales; family Streptosporangiaceae; genus Streptosporangium; species Streptosporangium sp. NPDC000095. The sequence goes on along the minus strand of NZ_JBIAZS010000040.1, from coordinate 5,698 downwards.
TTGAGGAAGCTCACCACCCGAAGATCGGGCAGCACCAACCAGGCGTACGCCTGATCGGGCTCGCTCTCGGGGTTGCCGACCACCAGCCCGGAGCCGTTCAGCGGCTCGTACGGTCCGGTGAGGCTCGGGGCCACGAAGCCGTACAGGCCGGTGGGCGCCGACCTCGGGGGATGGAACGAATGCCGGTGCGTGCAGAAGAAAAGGTAGTACGAGGACCCGTGCACGACGATGTGCGGTCGTTCGATCTCGTGATTGACCCCGTCGGCCACCAGCAGTGGCGGCCGGAGCGACCAGCCGTCAGGCGCCGCGTCGGCGAGGGCCACCGCGCCCGTGTAGCGATCCTCCCAGGCGACGGAGGCGGCGACGAGAAGGTGTTCGCGCCCGTCGGCGGGATCACGGAACCAGCCGGGATCGCGAAAGGCCCGGATCTTCCCCGGACCCCCCTCGACGTCGTCGGCGGGCAGATACGTCCGGCCGTCCGAGCTCAAAATCTCCCGGTGCTCGGCGTGCGGTTCCAGCACGATCCGGTCGCCGTCGGCGACCAGCCGGGCACGTGCCTCCACGACACGCTGGACGAACGTCGGGCGCGCCTCGCCTCGCCGGCCGGCGGCCGTGTAGAACACCGACACCGTGCCGTCGGGTCTGCGGACCGCCGACCCCGACCACTCGCGGCTGCCCGGCGAGGCGCCGTCGGCGAACGCGTGCCCCAGGTCCTTCCAGTCGTCGCCGTCCTTGGCGAGCAGTCGGACGCGAGCGTGGTCGTGGCGGTCCTCGGGATGACCGGCGGCGGGTGCCGACAGACCCATCCACAGCTCGTGGCCGAGAACCGTGGAGGTCGAGCCGTCCTCCTCCTGGATCGGCCACAGGTCCCAGACGTCGTCGTGCGGCAGCACGCGCGGCAGGGCCACCGGACCGACGACCGGCGCCGTCGTCGCGGGAGTGTCGGTGAGCAGGGCGAGATGGCGCCGGTCCCAGCGCGCCGGCCGGCCGTCGCCGTGTCCGGGCGATCCTGTCTCGGTATCCGTGCCGAGCAACGACATGACGTGTGTCATCCCTTCAGGGAGCCCTGGAGCAGAGCCGTGACGAACCGGCGCTGGAAGATGAGAAAGATCAGCAGCGTGGGAGCCAGGATGAGCAGCGACCCCGCGCACAACAGCGGGATGTCGGTGCCCCACTGTCCCTGGAAGGCGCCCAGCGCGCCGGACATGGTGCGCTGCAGCGGGTCGTCGACCAGGACGATGGCGAGCAGGAACTGGTTCCAGGTCCACAGGAACAACAGGATGGCGAGCGACGAGATCGCCGGCATGGCGAGCGGGACGTGGACGCGCCAGAACAGCTGCCACACGTTCGCCCCGTCGATCCGCGCGCTCTCCGACAGTTCCTCGGGCATGTTCACGAAGTGCGCGCGCATCCAGTAGACGGAGAACGGCATGAACAGCCCGATGAGCGGAAGGATGATCGCCCACCTGGTGTTCAGCAGGCCCATGTCGCGCACCTGGTAGTACAGCGGGGTGATGATGCCCTCGAAGGGCAGCGTCAGCCCGAACACGAACGCGAGGAACACCACGTGCTGTCCGGGGATCCGCAGGTGGCCGATGGCGAATCCCGCCATCGTCGCGATGATGAGCGCGAGGGGGACCACCCCGAGCACGATGAGTGTGCTCGACTTCAGCAGCTCGCCCATCCGCGCCACCTGGAAGGCCTGGACGAAGTTGCCCCACTGCGGGTCGCTCGGCCAGGAGAGTCCGAGCGGGTAGGTGCCCGACGGGTGCAGCGCCGTGACGAACAGGCTGACGAACGGCAGAAGGGTGACCGTCATCAGCAGGACGAGCAGCACCCTTCCCGTCCACGCCTCTCGATATCCGGTGATCATGTGGACCTGTTCCTGGTGAGCCACTGGATGGGAAGGGCGAAGATGAGCACGAGCAGCATCAGCACGACGGCGAGTGCCGAGGCCGTTCCCACCTGCCGGTCGGAGAAGGCCAGGTAGTAGATCTCCAGGCCGGGGACCATGGTGGCGTTCCCCGGCCCGCCCTGGGTCGAGATGTAGATGATGTCGAAGCTGGCGAGGGCGGCGATCACGGTCACCGTGACGCAGACGCCGATCTCCTGCCGCAGGCTGGGCACCGTGATTGAGAGGAACTCCCGGAGCGGCCCCGCGCCGTCCAGCCGGGCGGCCTCGTACAGCGATATGTCGATCTTGCTCATGCCCGCCAGGAACAGCAGGGTGCACAGGCCGAGGAGCACCCACGCGCCGATCACCCCGACCGCGGGCAGCGCGGTGGAGAAGTCGCCCAGCCAGGCGCGGGTCACGCCGTCGAGACCGGCGTAGCCGAGCAGCTGGTTGATCAGACCGGTCGACGACAGCAGCCAGCTCCAGGCGATGCCGGCGGCGACGAGCGGGATGACCTGCGGCAGGAAGATCACCGTTCTCGCCACGAGCGCGAGCCGGCTGGTGGCGATCCGCCGGATCGTCGAGGCGATCACCAGGCCCAGCACGACCGGGATCGCGCTGAAGAACACGATCAGCTCGAAGGCGTTCACGATGGAGGCGAACAGGTCGGGGTCGAGGAAGACCTTCGCGTAGTTGTTCAGGCCCGCCCAGGTGGACGAGCCGATGCCGTCCCAGGTGTACAGCGAGTACTGGAAGGTCAGGAGGATCGGCCGCAGGACGAAGACCACGTAGAAGGCGAGCGCGGGAACGACGAACAGCCAGCCGATCCAGCGCCGCGGGCGGAGCCCCGCCGATCGGGCGGGGCTCCTCCTCCTCGTCACGGCCTTCGGCCCGGACCGGGTCCCGGCGAGATCGACCGCCGTGTCGGGAGTCGGCCGTGCCATGGCGTGCTCAGCTCCCCTCGACCTGACTCTGGTAGTCGCTCTGCACCGACTTCAGCAGGCCTTCGGGGGTCTGCTGTCCGCCGACCAGCTTCTGCAGCTGCGGGGTCCAGCTCTTGGCGTAGATCGCGCCGGTGGCGTTGGCGATGAAGTCCATCGCGCCGTTGTCCTCACCGATCTTCGCTCCGGCCGCGAGCGTGCTCGCCGTCACCGTGTCCTGGGCGAGGGGCGGCATGTGAGCGTCGGCGGGACCCATGGGGTGCGATCCTCCGACCTCCACGGCGATGTCGCGCGCCTTCTGGTCGCTCGCCACCCAGTTGAGGAAGAACGCGGCACAGTCGGCGTTCTTGGCCTGGGCGCCGATGCCGAAGGTGAGGGGAGCCGACATCGCGGCCAGCTTGCCGCCCTCCTGCGCGGACGGCATCAGGAAGAAGCCCACGTCGCCGGGCATCTGCTTGTCGAGGTTGCCGGACTCCCAGTCGCCGTTGAACATGAACAGGCCGTCACCGCCGATGAAGCGGCTCATCATCGTGGCGTAGTCGACGGCGTTGACGTCCTTCCAGAAGGATCCGGCCTTGATCCAGCGCTCCAGGTGCTGCGCGGCCTGGAGGTTCGTCGGCGTGTCGATCGTGGCGTCCGGCTTCTGGAAGATCCAGTCGTTGATCGGCCCGGCCGTGCCGTAGGCGGCCATCAGACCTTGCAGGGGGAACGCCAGCCCGCCGGTGGCTCCTCCGTTGAACTGGGCGATCGGGGTGACGCCCTCCTTCTTGGCCTTCGAGATCGCGTCGTCGAGCTCCGCCAGGGTGGTCGGCGGGGACGACATCCCGATCTTCTCGGCGAGCTTCTTGTTGTAGAAGACGCCGGTCATGCTGAAGTTGAGCCCCATCGCGTACAGCGACCCCTCGCCTCGGGTCTTGCCCCCGGGACCGAGGCGCAGCTGCGCGAGCTGGGACTCCGGCCAGGCGTCCCAGCCGAAGACCTTCGCGTAGTCGTCGAGGTTCTTCAGCAGGTTGTTCTTGACGAGCTCGGAGACCTGGGGGAGCCGCATGAGGTCCGGCGGGTCGTCCGCGAGGACACGCGGGGCGTTCTGCGTGATCACCGCGAACTGGTCCTCGCGGATGTTCCACGTGACGTTCTTGTGCTGCGCGGAGAACTCGGTGGTGAGCGCCTTCGGCAGGGGGAAACCGGTCTCGAAGTAGGCGTTGATCGTGATCGGGTCGGTCCCGCAGGTCGGTGCGGCCGACAGCGGCGTACTGCTTCCTGCGGCCTCCGGCTGCGGCGCGTTGTTGTTGCCCGGTGCGGCGCAACCGGCGGCCAGCGTCCCCCCCAGGACGACCATGAGCACCGCCCGGCGATGAGGGCTGAATCGACGCGGCATATGCGTCTCCTTGGTTGATCGGGAACTCGCCGGCAATCCGCCGGGTGTCCTGGGAACTCATTTGCTAAATCGGATTAGCAATGCGGTAGTCTCACCACACGTATAGCTGGCTGTCAACCCTCACAACGTGGGAGGTCTCTCGGTGAGCCCAAAGCGGGTCACACTGGCCGATGTCGCCAAGATAGCCGCTGTCTCCACCACCACGGCATCGCTCGTCCTGTCCGGCCGAGGCCGTGAGCTGCGCATATCCCAGGACGTCGAGCAACGAGTGCTGAAGGCCGCCGAGGAGTTGCAGTATCGGCCCAACATCGTTTCCGTGGGGCTGCGCACGGGCACGACGCGGACCATCGCCTTCGTGTCCGACACGATCGCCACCTCACGGCTCGCCGGCGACATGATCAAAGGTTCTCTCGAGGCCGCCAGGGAACGCGGCGTGATGCTGTTCATCGGTGAGACCGAGGGAGACCCCGAGCTCGAACGCGCCCTGCTGCAGGCCATGCAGGACCGTCAGGTCGACGGGATCATCCTGGCCTCGATGTTCACCAGGACCATCAAGGTGCCGAAGACGATAACGGCCGCTCCGGCGGTCCTGCTCAACGCGCTTCCCAAGCAGCCCTCTCCGCTTTCCTCGATCATCCCCGACGAGGTCGAGGCCGGTCGCACCGCCGCCCGCCTGCTGCTCAAGGCCGGCCATCGCGACGGCATCCACCTGGTCGGCGCCGGCCCCGGGATGCGCAACGTGCCCGCGGGAAGTGTCGCGGCCGTGGAACGGCTCGCCGGCATTCGCGAGGTGCTGGGCGAGGCGGGCGTCAAGATCGCGAGCGGGCGGGTCTGCCCCGACTGGCAGCCGGAGTACGGCCTCGACGCCACCCGCGCGATCCTGGAGAAGGGGCGCCCGCGCGCGTTGATCTGTTTCAACGACAGGATCGCGCTCGGCGCGTACCAGGCGCTCAGCGACCACGGGCTGAGGATCCCGCAGGACGTCTCGGTGATCTCGTTCGACGACCACCCCCTCGCCTCGTGGATGCGGCCCAAGCTCACCACGGTGGCCCTCCCGCACTACGATCTCGGCCGCAAGGCGGTGGACGTGCTGTTCGCGGAGATCGGCCGTCATCGTGACGGCGGGGCCGGTCGGCAGAGCGAGACGCACCGGGTCCCGATGCCGCTGCGCGACCGCGAGTCCGTCGCGCCACCGGGAGTCTGAACCGCGCGAATCCGTGGGGTCACGTCCTCGGGCGGGCGAGGCGAGGCGGCGTGAGCCGCCGCCGATCAGCGCCGCACCCCGGGTGCGGGCGCACGAACTCTCCCACATCCGGGGGAGGTGCTCACCGGCCAGGCGGTTCTCCCGAGATGCCCGCGGGGCCCGGGGGGCGCCGGGGGGGGGGGGGGCGGGGCCCCCCGGGGCGGGGGGGGGGGGGGTTGGGGTGGGTGGGGGGGGGGGGGGGGGGGCCGCACCCCCCCCCCCCCCCCCCCCGAGTAAAAAAG
>NZ_JBIAZS010000039.1:0-8876 GCF_042899335.1 Streptosporangium sp. NPDC000095 | reverse complement strand
GGGGGGATGACGGCGGTGCCGTTGTAGGGGATGTAGCGCAGGGGCAGGTAGGTGTGGGGCAGGTCCAGGCGTAGTGAGGTGGGGGTGTAGTCGATCGTGAAGTGACCGCTCGTCATGTCCTCGGAGAAAGCCACGCCCGCCCGCCTCGCGTGCAGCCCCATCCACTGCCCGAGCGCGTCCGACAGGTGGCCTCCGTGCTCGCGCCTCGCCCGCAGGTAGTGGCCGCGCATGCGGGCGAACAGGTCGAGCCCCCACATGAAGCGGGCGTGCGCGGCCCCGCTCGCCTTCGCCGCGATCGCACCGGCGTAGCTGAGCGGCTCCCAGATGACCAGGTCGGGCTTCCAGTGCCGGCAGAAGTCGGTGAGGTCCACGATCATCGGATCGTTCACCAGCCGGCACCACCACAGCACGTGCCCCTGGTAGCCCTCCCTGATCTTCTCCCAGGTGAGCATCTCGGGGCGGTCCTCGGCCATGTCGAAGTCCTTCTCCTGGCCCGAGTCCTTGGCGTGCTGGAGCACCCTGCCGAGACTGTGGTCCCTGCCGACGGGCACCGCGGTGAGGCCGGCGCCGGTGATGACGTCGGTGAGCTCCGGCTGGCTCGCCACCCGCACCTCGTGACCGGCGTTGCGCAACGCCCACGCCAGCGGCACCATCCCCAGGAAATGGCTTTTTTCGGCGTACGTCGTGAACAGGACGCGCATGGTGTTCCTTCCTGCGGCCGACCTCGTGGCCTCAGCCGGTCCCCGTGCCGCCGCGGTGGTGGGCGGTGAGTCTTTCCAGTTCGGGGACGAGGTCGTTGGGGGTGGGCATGGTGTGCATCTCCTCGCGGAGCCGTGCGGCGGCGTGGGTGTAGGAGGGGTCGCCGAGCAGGCGCAGCAGGTCCTCGCGCACCCGGGCTCCGGTGGCCTCGCCACCGCGCACCACCAGCCCCGCCCCCAGCCCGGTCAGGTGGTCGCCCAGCACCGGCTCGTCGAACAGCTTCGGGAGCACGAGCTGCGGCACGCCGTGCGAGGCCATGGTGAACACCGTGCCGGGTCCGCCATGGTCGATCACCGCGGAGCAGGTGGGGGCGAGGGCGTGCAGGGGGACGAAGGAGACGAGGCGGGTGTTGGTGGGGACGTGGTGGAGTTCGGCCTGTTGTTTTTCGGGGAGGGTGGCGATGATCTCGAGGTCGAGGTCGGCGAGGTGGGTGAGGATGTCTTGGACGGGGACGGAGTAGCCGTCGAGGCGTTCGGTGGCGGAGGTGCCGAGGGTGAGGCAGATTCGGGGCCGGGTGGGTGGGGTGTGGAGCCAGGGGGGGATGACGGCGGTGCCGTTGTAGGGGATGTAGCGCAGGGGCAGGTAGGTGTGGGGCAGGTCCAGGCGTAGTGAGGTGGGGGTGTAGTCGATCGTGAAGTGACCGCTGGTGAGGTCTTCGGAGAAGGTGGTGCCGACCTTGGCGGCGCGGGCGGTGAGCCACTGGGCCATCGCGTCGGGTTCGTGGGGGGCGTGTCGCTGCCTGGCGGTCAGGTAGTGGCCGCGCATCCGGGCGAACAGGTCCAGGCTCCAGAGCATCCGGGCGTGCGCGGCCCCGCTCGCCTTCGCCGCGATCGCACCGGCATAGGAGGCCGGCTCCCAGATGACGAGATCGGGTTTCCAGTGCCGGCAGAAGTCGGTGAGCTCCACGATCATCGGATCGTTCGCCACCCGCCACCACCACGGCACGAGCTCGTCGTGATAGCCCCGGCGGAGGTACTCCCAGGTGAGCATCTCCGGCCGGTTCTCCGCCATGTCGAACGGCGCCGGCCCGTCGGGATCCAGGCTTTCGGCGTGCGTGAGCAGCCGGTGCAGCATGTGGTCCTTGCCGACGGGCACCGCGGTGAGGCCGGCGCCGGTGATGACGTCGCTGAGCTCCGGCTGGCTCGCCACCCGCACCTCGTGACCGGCGTTGCGCAACGCCCACGCCAGCGGCACCATCCCCAGGAAATGAGTCTTCTCGGCATAGGTGACGAACACCACACGCATCGGCCGGCCCGGCCGGTCGCCCGTCACAGCGCCGCCAGCACCTTGAGCAGCGACTCGACCACCTTCGTCTGGTCGCCCTCGGTCAGCGACGGATACATCGGCAGCGAGAAGATCTCCCCGGCCGCCGACTCGGTGACGGGCAGCGTCCCCGCCCGGTAGCCGAACTTCGCGAACCCCGACATCGTGTGCACCGGCCACGGGTAGCTGATGTTGAGCGACACGCCGTACGGCTTGAGCGCCTCGATGATGTCGTCGCGCCGCGGATGGCGGACCACGTAGACGTAGTACGAGTGCTCGTTGCCGGGGGCGACCGCGGGCAGGACGACGTCGGTGCCGGCCAGCGCCTCGGCGTACCGGGCCGCGACGGCCCTGCGGGCGGCGACGTAGCCGTCGAGCCTGGTCAGCTTGCGGCGCAGGATCTCGGCGTGCACCTCGTCGAGCCGGCTGTTGTGGCCGGGCGTCCGCTCGACGTAGTAGCGCTCCCTCATCCCGTAGTAGCGCAGCTGCCTCAGCGCCGCGTCCACCTCCGGGTCGGAGGTGATCGTCGCCCCGCCGTCGCCGTACGCCCCGAGCACCTTGGTCGGGTAGAAGGAGAACGCGGCCGCCTCGCCCATCGAACCCGCGATCCTGCCGTGATGGCGGGCCGCGTGCGCCTGCGCGCAGTCCTCCAGGATCAGCAGGTCGTGCCGGGTGGCGATCTCCCGCAGCGGGGCCATGTCGACGCACTGACCGTACAGGTGCACGGGAAGCAGGCAGCGGGTCCGCTCGGTGATCGCCGCCTCCACCTGCCCGACGTCCATCAGGTAGGTGTCCTCGTGCACGTCGACGAAGACCGGGGTGGCGCCGACGGCGTCGATGGCCACGACCGTGGGCGCCGCCGTGTTCGACACGGTGATGACCTCGTCGCCCGGCCCGACACCCAGGGCCTGGAGCCCCAGCACGATCGCGTTCGTCCCGTTGTCGACGCCCACACAGTGCGAGACGCCGTGGTAGGCGGCGAAGGCCGCCTCGAAGTCGCGCACACCGCGCCCGAGCACGAGCTGGCCCGAGCGGAACACGGTGTCCACGGCGTCGAGGATGTCCTCGCGTTCGTTCTCGTACTCCTGCAGATAGTCCCAGACGAAAAGGGGCCTGATCACGCATCACCTCCGGAAGGGAAGCCACTTCGGCTCAGTGGTCGAACTCCCCGCGGAGGTACTGCTCGCGGCAGGCACCACGGCGGATCTTTCCACTGGTCGTCCGCGGCAGGCTGCCGCGCCGTACGAGGACGAGGTCGTGCGCGGCCAGGCCGTGGTTGCGGGTGATCTCCTGGCGCAGGACGCGCAGGACCGCCTCCCTGTCGTCCTGCTCGGCCGCCATGAGCGCGGGGCCGGCCTCGACGAGGACGACGAGTCGTTCCTCGCCCTCGGCCTCGCTGGAGAACGCGGCCGCCGCCCCCTCGGAGCCGACGTCTCGCACGGCCTGAACGGTCGCCTCGATGTCGTCCGGGTAGTGGTTCCGGCCGCGAATGATGATCATGTCCTTGGCCCGGCCCACCACGTGGAGGTTGCCGCCGAACAGGAAACCGAGGTCGCCCGTCCGCAGCCAGGGGCCGGAAAGCAGCTCGCCGCCGGTCTCGGCGAGGTGCTTCGCGAAGACCTCCGCCGACCGCTCCGGCTGGTTCCAGTAACCGTCCGCCACATTGGGCCCGCTCACCCAGATCTCGCCGACCCTCCCCTCCGGCAGCGAGGTCAGGCCCTCCTCGTCGCGGATCCGCACCGACACCCCCAGGCTCGGTACCCCGCAGGAGACGACGCGCACGGTACCCGGGCTGCCCGGCGGGCACTCGCGGGCGATGCCGGCGGCCAGGTCCGCGCGGTCGAAGCAGCGGTCGGTCATGCCCTCGCCGACCGGCGGCGCGCTCACCGGAAGGGTCGCCTCGGCCAGGCCGTAGCAGGGGGCGGGGGCGGTGGGCGCCAGGCCGCCGGCCGCGAACGCCGAGATGAACGCCTCGGTCGACTCGGCGTACACCGGCTCCGCGGCGATCGTGAGGAGCCGCAGCGAGCCGAGGTCGAGCTCGCCCCTGCGCTCGACGGCCACCCGGCGCACACACTGGGCGAGGCTGGAACTCGGCGCGACGCTCCAGTCGGCCCGGTAGTCGGAGATCATGCGGAGCCAGCGGTACGGATCCTGCACGAAGGCCATCGGGCTGAGGTTGACCGAGTGCGCGCCCGCGCCCAGCGGGTTGGTGATCGCGCAGACGAGTCCGAAGTCGTGGAAGAACGGCACCCACGACGCGACGACCGAACTCGGCCAGTGTGCCCTGATCTGGTAGTTGGTGATGGTCATGTTCTCGTGCGTGACGCGGACGCCCGACGGGGTGCCGGTTGAGCCGGAGGTGTACTGCAGGTACGCCACCGCCTCCGCCCGCATGTCCGGCCTGCGCCAGTGCGCTGCGTCGGCCACGGGAACCTCGTCGACGCGGACCAGATGCTCGGGCGGGCGCTCCATCCCCTCCAGCAGCCGCTGGACGGACGGGTGAACCGCGGAGGTGGTGAGCACGCACCGCGGTTCGCAGTCCCCCATCACCGATCGCAGGCGCTCGTTGCTGCGCAGCGCCTCGGGCGCGTAGAGCGGCACCGCCACGAGACCGGCGTACAGGCAGGCGAGGAACGCCACCACGTACGCCGGCTCGTGGGGACAGAGCACCGCCACCCGATCGCCGGGCTCGCACCGCCGCTGGAGGACCGCGGCCACCGCGCGGGCCCGCTCGTCGAGCTCGGCGTAACTCATCGTCCGCGAGCTCTTCTCCCTGCGGCCGGTGTCGCGGCGCATGCCGTACTCGACGAAGGTGACGGCGGGGGAGGAGCCCGAGGTCCTGGCGAAGCGGCCGACGCTGTCGGGCAGGTAGCGGAGACGGAGGCGTTCCGATCCCCGAGGGGTGGTGACGGCGGTCTCGATGACGTCCTGTGGCGACGCGCCGTGATCGGGGTCCAAGCTGTCTTCTCCGTCCGCTCGTTGAGGCTTCGCCGCCCCGTGGTCAGGCGGACTGGGGGAGCGCGCCGGCCTTCCTCGACTCCAGCGCCGCGAGCGCGGCGCGGTCCAGGTTGGAGACCATCCAGACGAGCAGATCCTGCTCGGTGCTCTCCGCGGCCTCCTGCCAGCGTTTCTTCTGCTCCGCGATGATGTTCATCTGAATGTGGGTGACCTCGTCGGCGGTGCCGCCGTTGCGTTCCGCCTTGATACGCCGCCGCAGCTCGTTCCTCGACCAGCTGCCCTTCTCCGCCCGGTTGAGCCAGATCTCCTGGTCGGGCTCCGGCAGGCTGGCCACCTCCGCGTGGTGCTGGAAGCTCAGCTTGTCGCGCCGCCTGGAAAGACTGAACTGCCGGGCCACCCAGGCGTAGTTCCGCAGCGTCTGGTAGTCGAGGGAGGTCTCGGCGATCGCCCGCTTGTAGCGGTCGGGATAGTGCGCCTGGCCGTAGATCAGCCAGTCTCCCAGCCACCAGGCGGAGGAGTCGGAGATGATGAAGATCTGGCGGCCAAGGCGGCTCCAGGCGGTCAGCGACATACCGGGGGGCAGTGAGAGAGCCGTTCTCCTGGTCATGCCCGGTGCGTCGAGCGCCATCCGCGCGTTGCCGGCCGGTCTGGCCTGCCCGTGATGTGTGGTCGCAAGACTTGGGTAACCGTTGACGCCTGTCACATCTGTCACGCCCTTTCGCCCCGGCGGGTCGTCGATGGCTGAGAGTTTGCCCTAGGCGCCACGGGAGAGTTCTAGACAAGATCTAGACGCCCTGACAGATGAGTGACGGAGGCCAGGTCAAGGCCGTTTTCCCCGCTCACCGTGCTTGTCCCGCCCGTGGGCGCTACTTCTGGCCGTCGGCGCGCGGAGGGAGACGTTCGATGACGAAGTCCGCCAGGTCGTCGAAGTTTCTCCCGGTGAAACCGGCCATGTCGTCCAGGAGCGGGACGCCGTAGGTGTCCTCCAGGGCGAGGATGAGGAGGATGATGGAGAAGGAGTCGAGGTTGCCCAGATCGCTGGGCTCGGGGATCTCCCCCAGGTCGGTCAGCTCGGGAATGGCGAGCTCGGAGGAGCTGAACAGAACGATCTTCAGCGCCTCGCGCTCGATCTGCTCGCGCACTTCCTTCTTCTGGTCGGAAACGAACATCTCGGTCAACTCTTTTCTCCTTCGGATGCCTCGGCGGAATCGGTGGACACTGCGGATACGGTGGATACCGTGGACGCGGTGGATGCCGCCTCCCGGCGTTCGCCCGGCCCCTGCGCGAGCTTATTGAGGAGCTCGGTGCCGTGCTCCTCCCACTGCTCGCGGTAGACGGCGTAGATATGCACGTCTCGCAGCGCTCCGCGATCGTAAAGATGCTCGGGGAGAGTCGCCTCTTTGTAGGCGGAGTTGAAGGCCGTACGGAAAGCCGCGAAATCCGTCTCGGTGGTCCAGAAATATATCTTTCTGACGTTCCACATGGCGAAGGCGTAGTTGACGGTCATCAGGATGACCTCCGCGCCGACCCCGTTGCCGGCCGCGGCGGGATCGGTGAAGAAGCTCGCCCGCACATGCTGTCCCGAGAGGTCGAGATGGTGGAACGAGACGTATCCCACGACCCTGTCGGTGTCCCGCCGCTCCACGATGAACTGCGCGGACACCTCTTTGGAGTACAGCGCGCCGAACACCTCCGCCGAGGGCAGGTCGTTCAGCTCGGCCTTCAGGAGAAGGTCGTGCGCCGTGACGCCCTCCGGAGGATTGGCATGGCGCAGCAGCGTCCTTCTGGTCTTGGTGTGGGGAAAGAGCACGTTCTTCCACCTTCAACTCGGCGTTGCGGCTGAATGGGATTACCCGGGGTATTGTTCGAGCCGGCCGGGTGACTGTCATCCCCTGCTTCAAAGCGGCGGGTCCGTCTCGCCAGCGGGACAGATGCTAGTTCCGGGTGATCGGTGGGTCAAGCTATTCTCCGGCCGTCCCCAATGCCCATGGAATGCCATTTCCCGGATCGTGCATAATTTCCCGGTTGATTTCTTAGGCGGCTGGCGGAAAAGTCGTTTATGGTGCATGCGGCGGCAGCGGGCCGACGTGCGAACGCAGGGAAGCGGGATGGGCTGATGACAGTGCACACCGAGAACGCCGTGATGCCGGGAGAGCTCCGCGAGCCGATCACCCCCGAGGGCCGCGACCTGATCGGCCTCGTCGAGACGCACCTACCGGCGATCGCCGCCGCGGCCCCGGACAACGACCGCAGCGGCACCTTCCCGCGTGACATCTTCGAGGACCTGCGAAGGAGCGGGGTTCTCGGCGCCACGGTGCCCTGCGCGCTCGGCGGCCTGGGGGTCGATCGTCTGCACGACGTCTCTCTGGCGTTGCTGAGGGTCGCCGAGGCGGACGCCTCGACGGCGCTCGCCTTGCACATGCAGCTCAGCCGGGCGCTGACGCTGACCTACGAGTGGCGGACGGGACCGGCGCTCGCGCGGACGCTGGCCGAGCGGCTGCTGCGCGGCATGGGCTCCGGCGAGGCGGTCGTTTCCACGGGGGTGAAGGACATCCCCCGCGACCGGCGTCCGACCACGCTGACGCAGACGGCCGACGGCGGCTGGCTGCTGTCGGGCGGCAAGACCCTGGTGAGCATGGCGCCCATCGCCACGGACTTCGCGGTGTACGCGCAGACGCGCGTCCCCGGACAGCGTCCCCAGTCGGGGATGGCGGTGCTCTCCAGGAACTGCCCGGGGCTTCGCGTACTGGACAACTGGGACGGCCTGGGGATGCGGGCCTCCGGGAGCGTCGACATCGTGTTCGACGACTGCGTCATCCCCCCGGAGGACGTGGTCCTGCGCGGGCCCGCGGGTGAGCAGGACCTCGCGATGCTCGCGGGGCAGACGGTGAGCTCGATCACCATGCTGGGGATCTACACCGGCATCGCCCAGTCGGCGCGCGACATCGCGGTCTCGACCCTCATCCGCAGGGGAGCCGCGGGGGCGGCGGCCGCGCGGACGCTGGTGGCGGAGATGGACGCGCGGCTCTTCACGATGAGGTCGACGGTCGCGGCGGCCCTGGCGCGCGCCGACCGGCTCTCCTACGACGACACGGGCGACCCCCGGGAGCGCGGACCGGCCATGATGACGCCGTTCCAGTGCGCGAAGCTGATCGTCAACCAGCTGGCGCCCGCCGTCGTCTTCGACGCCCAGAGCCTGATCGGCGGCGCCTCCTTCTCGGCCTCCCACCCACTGGCGCGGCTCTACCGCGACGTGCGCGCGGGTGGCTTCATGCAGCCCTACACCTACATCGACGCCGTCGACTATCTGAGCGCCCAGGCCCTGGGAGCCGTGAAGAACGGTTAGGAGAGGTCATGCGCGTTCTTTTCACGGCGTACGCGGAGAAGACCCATTTCCTGGGGATGGTGCCGCTGGCGTGGGCGTTGCGCAACGCCGGTCACGAGGTGCGGGTGGCGAGCCAGCCGGAGCTCACCGACGTCATCACCGGCGCCGGCCTCACCGCGGTGCCCGTCGGCAAGGACCACATCCTGCACCGGCTGGTGAGCACGACGAAGGAGAGGGACGCCGCCTCCAGGGACGCCGTTTCCGAAGGCGCCGCCTCCGAGGAGCGGGAGTCCTCCTTCTTCGACCTGGCGGAGGAGCGGCCGGAGAAGCTCACCTGGAAGTATCTGAAGGACGGCTACGGCGGGAAGTTCGTGCCGTGGTGGTGCCGGGTGGTGAACGACCCGATGATCGTGGAGCTCACCGACTTCTGCCGGCACTGGAAACCCGACCTGGTCATCTGGGAGCCCGTCACCCACGCCGGTGCGATCGCGGCGAAGGCGAGCGGGGCCGCGCACGCCCGGATGCTCTGGAGCCTGGACCTGTTCGCCCGGATGCGCGGCCACTACCTGAC
>NZ_JBIAZS010000038.1:0-28205 GCF_042899335.1 Streptosporangium sp. NPDC000095 | reverse complement strand
CACCGGGGACGGTGTGGGAGAGTAGGTCACCGCCGGACAATTTTTCATGAAAGGGCTCTCACCGTTTGGTGGGGGCCCTTTCGTGCTTTCCAGGGGTCCTTTCCTTTTCCGGGCAATTTCCCCTCGTGGCTTTTCCGGCGTTCCTGGCCATGGGCAGGAACGCGGCCTGCCCTGGACTCTTCATGGGCCCGTCCGGGACCAGCCCAGGACGTCAGTAGGCTGGAGACGTGGACTATCGAGCGGTTGAACAAGCGATCATGCAGCGTGGCGTCGAGTGGAGCTTCGAGCCCAGCCTCGACAGGATCGCCGCTCTCGTGGACCTGCTCGGTTCCCCGCAGCACTCCTATCCCGTCGTGCATGTGGCCGGTACGAACGGCAAGTCGAGTACGACCCGGATGATCGAAGCACTTCTGCGTGAGCGCAACCTGCGTGTCGGCCGGTTCACCAGCCCTCACCTCGTTTCCATGCGCGAGCGCATCAGCGTGGACGGCGTCCCGCTGAGCGAGGAGCGCTTCATCGAGGTGTACGAGGACATCGCGCCCTACCTGGAGATGGTCGACTCACAGGGGCGGAGGCTCTCCTTCTTCGAGACCCTCACCGCGATGGCGTTCGCCGCCTTCGCCGATGCTCCCGTGGATGTGGCGGTGATCGAGACGGGGATGGGGGGCGTCACCGACGCCACCAACGTCGCCGACGGCACCGTGGCGGTCATCACGCCCATCTCCCTCGACCATGTCGACTACCTCGGGCCCGACGTCGAGACGATCGCAGGGGAGAAGGCCGGCATCATCAAGCCCGGGGCGACCGCCGTGCTCGCGCAGCAGGAGCTTCCCGCCGCCTCGGTGCTGATGAGGCGGGCCGCCGAGGTCGGTGCCACCGTGGCACGCGAGGGGCTGGAGTTCGGCGTGCTGAGCAGGGAACTCGCCATCGGCGGGCAGTTGGTCCGGCTCAAAGGGCTCAAGGGAACCTACGAGGACATCCTGCTTCCCCTCTACGGGGCTCACCAGGCGGGCAACGCGGCCTGCGCACTTGCCGCGGTGGAGGCGCTGACCGGTGGGGATGAGCCTCTCGACGCGGAGCTGGTGCGGCAGGCGTTCCTGGGGGTGCGTTCGCCCGGCAGGCTTGAGGTGGTCCGCAGAGGGCCCACGGTGGTCGTGGACGCCGCGCACAATCCGGCGGGGATCCGGGCCAGTCTGGACGCCGTGCAGGAGTCCTTCGACTTCGCGAAGCTCATCGGAGTGGTGGCGGTGTTCGAGGACAAGGACGTCCAGGGCATCCTGGAACTGCTGGAACCGATGATGGACGAGATCGTGGTGACCAGGAACTCCTCGCCGAGGTCCATGGATGTGGACGATCTCGCGGCGCTGGCCGAGGAGATCTTCGGCCTTGACCGGGTGCACCAGGTCGAGAGGCTGGACAGCGCGATCGACCGGGCGATCGGCATCGTCGACGCTCTGGGAGAGTTCAGCGGGGCCGGGGTTCTGATCACCGGGTCGGTGGTGACCGCCGGTGACGCGCGACTTCTGCTCAAGGCGGACGAGGCACAGTGAGCGAGCAGGACACCGCGAACGGCCAAGAGCGTGATATGCCGAAAAACGCTCTTATTAGACAAGTCGGGCGGACGAGGCGCAGTGAGTAGACAGGTCACAGTGAGCGGGCGAGGCGGGATGAGCCGGTCGGGCGTGGCGGGTCGTCGGGTGCGGTCGTGGCGACTCCGGAGGGACAGAAGATGATCACGGTCACTCCCGGGATGAGGCGTCTCTGCGCCAGCGTGCTCGGCATGCAGGCCATAGTCGTCGGTCTGTTCACGCCGGTCGCGATCAACATCCAAGGCGTCGAACCGACCCTCGCGTTCACCGTCGGCCTCGGCCTGGCGCTCCTCTGCGTGGTGGTGATCGGCCTGCTCAGGCGGCCTTTCGCCTACCTCGCGGGAAGCGCCATCCAGGTGCTCACCATCGCCTCCGGCTTCATGGTCCCGGCGATGTTCTTCCTCGGGGTGATCTTCGCCGCGCTGTGGATCACGGCGATATTCGTCGCTCGCCGTGTCGAGGGCGTGACTTCTCGCTAAAGTCGGCCAACATGGCCGTCCCTCCCATCCAGCCGACTCGGGCGGTGCCCGCCAGGCCCACCGGCCTGGTGCGCGTGCTCCGGGTCTCCCTGATGATCGACGTTGTCCTCGGACTGCTCGTCGCGGTAGTGCTGCCGCTGGCGATCGTCGCCATTCCCAACACCATCTCGGTGGTCGCCGCCCTCCTGCCGCCGGACATCTCGCAGATAGCGATGATCAGAGCGCACGGGCTGGCGCTTCCCGCGATGGTCCTGACCGTGCCGGTGGCGGCGGTGGCCGTGCACCGGATGAGGGCGGCCCCGATGATGGTCGCCGGGTTGACCCTGCTCGCCTTCGCCGACGTCGCCGGCGGGTACGCCGGGTCAACGGCGCTGGTAGGGGTCCTGCGGGTCCTGCACGGGGTCGGAGCGGGCCTGCTGGTCCCCGCCACCCTGATGGCCGTCCGGGGGCGTTCGACGCTCCTCAGGGCCGTGTGGGCGGCCGTGTTGACGGGGAGCCTGCTGGCCGCTCAGGCGCTCGCGCTGTGGCCCCTCGACCAGGTCGACTCCTGGCGCGTCACCCTCCAGCCGTACCCGATGCTCACCGGGGTCGCGCTCGCCCTCGCCGCGCTCTATCTGGTGCTGTGGTTGAAGGAGGGCGAGGGCGGCACGGGCCCCGTTCCGGTCGTCGCCGAACGCGGACGCACGCTGTGGGTGGTCGTGCCCGCCGCGGGCGTCGCGGCCCTGGCTCTGGGCAGCACGTTCGACTGGTCACCGAATCTGGTGATCCGTGCGGCGCTGGTGTCCATCCTCGTCCTGCTCGCCCTGGCCTCCTCCGGTGTCTCGAAGGGGGCCGCCGGTAGGGCGCCGGCCTACGCGATGATCGCGGTCGGCGTCGTCGCCCTGCCCACCGCCGCCCAGATCACCTACGTCGAACTCGGAGGGCTGGGAGGACCGGGGCTGTCCGGCCTGTGGCCGGCCTTCGTGATCGCCGCGTTGGTGGGCCTCCTGTCCGCGCTGTCGGCGAACCGGCTGGGCGACGCGGCCATGCCCATGGTCACCGCGGGTGGGCTCGTGGTGATGGTCGCGGGCCTGTGCGCCGTGCGGCTGTTTCTTCCCGCCCCGGGCGGGCTCCCGCTGATCCTCCCGTTCGCGCTGCTCGCGGGCGGTGCCTCGGTGGCGCTCACCGGTGCGTTGCGATCCTGCGGCGAGGGGGCGGCGCTTCTGGCGCTGTCGCTGTTCTTCCCCGCGGTACTCGTGGGCTTTCTGCTGGGCAGTGGCGTCCAGGTCAACCGCCTGAAGGACGCCACGACCCCGCAGGCGCTGGTCGACGGGTTCGTGGACGCCCTGCACCTGTGGGCACTGCTCGGGGGCGGACTGGTGCTCGTGGTGATCGTGCTCGGCGCCGTTCTGGCTCGCCTCCTGCCAGGCACCCCGGTGAGCCCGGGGGACACCCGGGACACTCCGGCAGGTGCGGGCGGCTTCTCGCCCGCGGCGCGATCCACTTCCGGGCTGGTGCCTCCTCCCGCCGGGGAGGCCGATTCCGCCGGTGGCGCGTGGCCGGCCGCCACGGCGTCGGGACCTCCCGGAAGGGTCGGTCCTGCCAGGCAGGTCAAGCCGTCCGAGCGGGCCGGGCAGCCCGGGCGGTCCGAACAGGACGTGCAGGTGGGACACGGGGTGGTGCGGCCACGGTCCGAGGCCGCACCGAGGCCGCAGGGCCGTCCGAATCCTGAGGCGGGACCTATGGCCGCGACCGGATCCAAGGGCGGGTCCGCGGCCGTCACCGGGGGAGGGCAGGGGGTGGGCAAGGGCGGGAGACCCAGGCCCCGGCACGAGCCCGACCGTGTTCCCGAGCGCGACCCCGAGCCGGAGACGGAGGCCGAGCCGGAGAAGGTCGTCGCGCCGCCCGTGGTGGTGCCCCCGCCCGCGCCCTCGCCCGAGGACGGTCCGGGAAGTGGGCCTGCCCTCCAGTGACCTCGCCGACCACGGGTAGTCGCGCGAAGGACGGTAAACTTCGCGCGATTACCGCAGTCCGCGACCCATACATGTTCAAAGGAGAACTCCAGTGTCCGAGCGCACTCTTGTCCTGATCAAGCCCGATGGTGTGGCGCGTGGTCTCATCGGCGATGTGATCGCCCGTGTCGAGCGCAAGGGGCTGAAGGTCGTGGCGCTGGAGCTGCGCACCCTGGACGTCGAGACCGCCAAGACGCACTACGCGGAGCACTCCGAGCGGCCGTTCTTCGGCGAGCTGGTGGAGTTCATCACCTCCGGCCCGCTGGTCGCGCTGGTGCTTGAGGGGCCGCGGGCCATCGAGGCCTTCCGTGGTCTCGCGGGCCTCACCGACCCCGTCAAGTCCGCGCCCGGCACCATCCGCGGCGACCACGCCCTGGAGATCGGCGAGAACGTCGTCCACGGCTCCGACTCTCCCGAGTCCGCCGCGAGGGAGATCAAGATCTTCTTCCCGGATCGCTTCTAGAACGCGCGCTTTCGCCGAGATTGCCGGGCCCCGCCGTCCTTGTGGACAGCGGGGCCCGCCTTGTTCGGTTAACCCAAGATTTTGCTGCGGCAGGCCGCCTCATTGCGCTCAACGGTGGGTACGTCACGTTACGATTCGAGTGCGTTCCGTAGTTTTCGCCGACGACCTGACGGAAGGAGGCCGGCCTTCCTCATGGGCAGCAACCTTGCTTTTCTGGGCCGTGACATGGCGGTCGACCTCGGCACCGCGAACACCCTCGTGTACGTGCGGGGCCGCGGGATCGTGCTCAACGAGCCGTCCGTCGTAGCGATCAACACCGCGACGGGGAAGATCGTGGCCGTTGGTATCGAGGCCAAGCGGATGATAGGCCGCACTCCCGGCAACATCGTGGCCATCCGCCCGCTCAAGGACGGCGTCATCGCCGACTTCGACGTCACCGAGCGCATGCTGCGCTACTTCATCCAGCGGGTGCACAAGCGTCGCCACTTCGCCAAGCCGCGCATCATCATCGCCGTGCCGAGCGGGATCACCGGTGTCGAGCAGCGAGCGGTCAAGGAGGCCGGTTACCAGGCGGGTGCGCGCAGGGTCTACATCGTCGAGGAGCCCATGGCGGCCGCGATCGGCGCCGGGCTTCCCGTGCACGAGCCCACCGGCAACATGGTGATCGACATAGGCGGCGGGACCACCGAGGTGGCGATCATCTCGATGGGCGGTGTGGTCACCAGCCAGTCGATCAGGGTGGGCGGCGACGAGCTCGATCAGGCGATCATCACCTTCGCGAAGAAGGAATACTCGCTGATGCTCGGTGAGCGCACCTCCGAGGAGATCAAGATGGCGATCGGTTCCGCGTGCACGCTCCCCGAGGAGAGCCACGCCGAGATCCGGGGCCGCGACCTGGTCAGCGGCCTGCCCAAGACGATCGTGGTATCGGCCGCGGAGATCCGCAAGGCCATCGAGGAGCCGCTGAACGTGATCGTCGACGCGGTCAAGACCACGCTCGACAAATGCCCGCCCGAGCTTTCCGGAGACCTGATGGACCGCGGGATCGCCCTCACCGGGGGCGGTGCGCTTCTCAAGGGCATGGACGAGCGGCTGAAGGCGGAGACGGGCATGCCGATTCACCTCGTCGACAACGCCCTCGACTCCGTCGCACTCGGCTCGGGCAAGTGTGTCGAGGACTTCGACGCCCTGCAGCAGGTCCTGGTCCCCGAGCCGCGGCACTGATGAAGGACACCCGCAGGGCACGGGTCAACCTGGGGCTGCTGCTCGCCTCCGCACTCGTGCTCGTGACCATCGACCACCGTTCGGTCACGGAGTCGCCGTTCGGTCCGCTCAGGACGGTCGGCACGACGTTGTTCGGCGCCGCGGAGAGCGCGGGGGCGGGACTCGTACGACCGGTCGGCGAGTTCTTCGAGGCGATGGCCGAGGCTCCCTCGGCGCGGAGCCGGATCGAGAGGCTGCACGCGGAGAACCAGCGACTCAGGCACGATCTGGCGACGCAGAGCCTCGACCGGGAGCGCTCCAGGGAGCTTCGCAGGTTGCTCGGTGTGGCGGGGACCGGCGGATACAAGATCCTGACCACCCAGGTGATCGCTCGGCGCGGCGCTCCCGGGTTCGAGGAGGCCGTCGAGCTCGACGTGGGGCGCGCCGACGGAGTGCGTCCGGAGATGACCGTTTTGAATGCCGATGGCCTGGTCGGCAGGGTGGTTCAGGTGGGCCCGTCCACCTCGACGGTGGTTCTGCTCAGTGACCCCGCCTCGGCGGCCGGGGCCAGGCTGGAGGGCAGCAACGAGATCGGGGTGGTGCACGGCGTGGGGGAGAACGGTCGCCTGGTCCGATTCCGGCTGCTCGACTCGACCGCGCCGATCACCCCGGGGCATCGCATCGTGAGCTTTGGTTCCCAGCGCGGCGCACCGTATGTGGCGGGGGTGCCGATCGGGGTGGTGGAGCGGGTGGAGGCCACGCCGGGTGAGCTGACCCGCATCGCGTACGCGCGGCCGTCCGCGGATCTCACCTCGCTGGACGTGGTCGGGGTGGTGGTGCAGGCGCCGCAGCGCGACCCGCGTGACACGGTGCTTCCGCCGGCTCCGCGCAAGGCGAAGGTCTCGGCACCGGGGCGGTCCACGCCGCGCTCACCCGAGTCCGACGCCGAGTCCGGGCCCGGCTCCGAGGACGGCTCCGACTCCGAGGTCGACTCCACCTCTGAGTCCGGTCGGCGAGAGGCGGGGGTTCCCCGTGGCCGGCGAGAGGGGGCCTGAGGGGATGGGGCGCAACGCGATGTTCGTGGCGCTGCTTTTGGGGATCATGATCCTCCAGGTGACCGTCGTCAACAGGCTGCCGCTGCCGGGGCATGCCGCGCCGGATCTGGTGTTGCTCGCCGTGGTGGGGTACGCGCTGGCACGCGGGGCCGCAGCTGGGGCCGTCATGGGCTTCGCCGCCGGCCTCGTCAGCGACCTGCTGCCGCCCGCGGCGCATCTGCTCGGGCACAACGCGCTCGTGTTCTGCCTCATCGGCTTCATGGCGGGACGGGCGGTGGAGAGCCGGCCGGCCGCGGGGCCGCTCGCGGCGCTGGCCTGCGCGATCGCCGGTCCCGTGGTCGCTCTGGTGACCGGCGCCCTGGTGGGGGATCCGCGGGCCGGTGTGTCCATGCTCACGGCGGTGCTGCCACAGGCGATGATCTACAACCTGCTCGCCGCGCCACCGGTGGTGTGGATGGTGCGGAGGGTGGTCAGGGGGCCGGAGCCACGTCTCATCCAGATGCCCCGCTCGGCCATGCGGAGTCGTGCATGAGGCCAGGTACGCGGCATCGTGCGCGGTGGGGTTCCCGGTGCGTACGCCGCGAGGGGTTCGGCGGGGCGTGGACAGGGGGTTTCCGCGAGGTGTGCGGGGAGGAGCGGTCATGGGCCTGATGCGGGGGCGCCTGGTCGTGGTGCAGGTGATCGTGGTGTCGATGCTGGCGTTGCTCGCGGTGCGGCTCTGGCAGGTGCAGGTGGTGAGTGGCCGGGAGTACGTGGAGGCCGCGACCGAGACGCGTACGCGTGATGTCGTCGTCCCCGCGGTGCGCGGACAGATCCTCGACGCGACGGGCCGTCCACTGGTGCGCAACCGGACCACCCTGGTGGTCTCGGTCGACCGCACCCGCCTGAATCGGATGGCGGGCAACGGCGAGGAGGTGATCAAGAGGCTGGCCGCCGTGCTCGGCCGCCGTCCCGGCGAGTTGCGGGAGCGGATCAGGGCGTGCGGGCCCGGGGTCGCCCGTCCGTGCTGGCCGGGATCCCCGTACCAGCCGATCCCCATCGACGTCGACGTGACCACGCGCGAGGCCCTGCAGATCCTGGAGCGGCAGGAGGAGTTCCCCGGCGTCACGGCCGAGGTGCAGGCCGTGCGGGAGTATCCGCGCAAGGGCGCGGGCGCGCAGGCGCTCGGCTACCTGCAGCCGATCACGCAGGAGGAGCTGGACAAGCGCGACGGGCTCAGGGCGGCGTTCTCCGGGGTCGACCTGGTGGGCAGGGACGGCCTGGAGTCGGTCTACGACGTGCCGCTGCGTGGGACGCCCGGGATGAGGCGGGTGCAGGTCGACCGGCTGGGCAAGGTCATCGGGGTGGAGCGGCACGTGCCGCCGATCCCGGGCGACACGCTCATCACCAGCATCGACGCCAGGGTGCAGACCTTGGCGGAGAAGGCGCTGGCCGAGGCGATGAAGGGTGCGCCCAAGGCGGACGGGGCGGCGGCGGTGGTGCTGGACGCGAAGACCAGCCGGGTGATCGCGCTGGCCAGCGCGCCGACGTATGATCCGGCGGTCTGGACCGGAGGCATCTCGGAGGCGGAGTACCAGCGGTTGCTGTCGGGCAAGACCGGCAAGCCACTGGTGTCGCGGGCGATCAAGGGCGAGTTCGCGCCCGGTTCGACGTTCAAGGTGTCGTCGGTGTCGGCGATGCTCAGGGACGGCTACCCACTGCACGGCAAGTACGACTGCCCGGGGTCCTACATGGTGGGCGACCGGCCGTTCAACAACTTCCGCGGCATCGGACTGGGCACCCTCGACCTGCACACGGCGCTGGTGAAGTCGTGCGACACGATCTTCTATCGGGCGGCGTACGAGCAGTGGTTGCGCGACGGCGGTCTCGATCCCAAGGGGAGGCCCAAGGAGCCGATGGCGAACATGGCGCGCGCCTTCGGGTTCGGCCGCCCCACGGGTGTCGATCTGCCTGGCGAGTCGCCGGGCAGGATTCCCGACCGGGCGTGGAAGAAGGCGCTCTGGGCGGTGACGAAGGAGGACAACTGCCGGCGGGCCAAGACCGGTTATCCGGAGGTGGCCAAGAGCAGCCCCAGCAGGGCGGCCTTCCTCAAACGGCTGGCGTACGAGAACTGCCTGGAGGGATTCCAGTGGCGGCCCGGTGACGCCGCCAACTTCTCCATCGGGCAGGGCGACGTGCTGGTGACGCCACTGCAGCTGGCGGCGGCCTACGCGGCACTGGTCGGGGACGGCAAGCTGCGCAGTCCCAGGGTGGCCTGGGCGCTGGTGCGTCCCGACGGGACCAAGGTCAAGGAGATCAAGGTGCCGGTGGTGGGTAAGTTGCCGATCACGCGGGAGGAGCGGGCCTACATCAAGGGGGCGTTGAGCGAGGTCGCCTCCGACGGCACCGCCGCAGGGGCCTTCGCGGGGTTCCCCATGGACAAGGTCAAGATCGGTGGGAAGACCGGCACCGCCGAGGTCTACGGCAAGGCCGACACGTCGTGGTTCGCCTCGTTCGCCCCGACGAACAACCCGCGGTTCGTGATCGTCGCCATGGTGTCCCAGGGCGGGATGGGCGGTCAGACCGCAGCTCCGGCGGTACGGAAGATCTACGAGGGCATCTACGGGTTCAAGCCTGACGGGAAACCGTCCTCCTCCATCCTGCCGGGCGGGCGCCCCGCGAGGGCGCTTCCGGTGATCGCCAAGGATGGGACGGTGTCGCGATGACCCCCGTATCGGCGGCGGTGACGTCCGCGAGTGAGGCCGCGTGAGTCGGGCGGCGCCGCCGAGGACGTCCCTCACCGGCCGGACGGTGGCGGCGATATCCACGGTGGGCCGGATGGACGGATTGATGCTGGTCGCCGTGGCCGCGCTCGCGGTGATCGGCACGATGCTCGTCTGGTCGTCGACCAGGACCTGGGCGCCCGGCTCGACCGGGCTGGTCAAGAAGCACATCCTCAACCTCGTCATCGGGGCCGTGCTGGCCGGCACGGCCGCGATGGTGGACCATCGGGCGCTGCGGCTCTTCGCGCCGCTGATCTACGGGGTGACGCTGATCGGGCTGATCCTGGTGATCACACCGCTTGGCAGCACCGTGAACGGCGCCCACTCATGGATCATGCTGGGGGGCGGTTTCGCGTTCCAGCCCTCCGAGTTCGCCAAACTGGGTCTGGTGCTGATGCTCGCCATGCTGCTGGCCCAGCCGGCCAGGGGCACCGACCGGCCGCGCAGCTTCGATGTCGTGATCGCGCTGGTGGTGTCCTCCTTCACCATGGGCCTGGTGATGCTCCAGCCCGACCTGGGCACCACGATGGTCATCGGGGTGATCACGGCCGGCACGATGGTCGTGGCGGGGGTCCGCAAGCGCTGGATCGCCGGGCTCACCCTCAGCGTGATCGGTGCGGGGGTGGCGGTGTGGCTCCTCGATGTCCTGGAGCCGTACCAGATCGCCCGGTTCACCGCGTTCCTCAACCCGGCCAGTGACCCGCGTGGCGTCGGCTACAACAGCACCCAGTCGCTGATCGCGATCGGATCGGGGGAGGTGTTCGGCAAGGGGTTGTTCGGGGGTGGCCAGACCACCGGCCGTTTCGTGCCCGAGCAGCACACCGACTTCGTCTTCACGGTGGCGGGGGAGGAGTTCGGATTCCTCGGCTCGGTCACTGTGGTGGCGCTGATCGGGGTGATCCTGCTGCGGGGGGTGCGGATCGCGCGCGAGTGCGACGACCGGTTCGGCGCGCTGATGGCCGGTTCGATCGTGTGCTGGCTGGCCTTCCAGTCGTTCGTCAACATCGGGATGACGATCGGGATCATGCCGATCACCGGCCTTCCCCTGCCGTTCGTCTCCTACGGCGGTACCGCCACCTTCGCCAACATGATCGCCTTCGGGCTGCTCCAGGCGATCCATATGCGCAGGCAACCGTCGTTCGGCTGAGGAGTCCGGGGTGCCCGTTCCGGCCCCGGCGCAGGGTGGCCCGCCTGTGGCACCCTCTCCAGGCGGATATTCTTGACGGCATGTCTGTCGAGTCGTTGTTTCCCCGCCTGGAAGCGCTCCTGCCCAGAGTGCAGAAGCCGATCCAGTATGTGGGGGGTGAGCTCAACTCGACCGTCAAGGACTGGGACGAGAGCACGGTCCGCTGGGCACTGATGTATCCGGACGCCTACGAGGTGGGCCTGCCCAACCAGGGTGTCCAGATCCTCTACGAGATCCTCAACGAGCTGCCGGAGACGCTGGCCGAGCGGACCTACGCGGTCTGGCCCGACCTCGAGGCGCTCATGCGTTCCGAGGGCGTGCCGCAGTTCACGGTCGACGCGCACCGGCCGGTGAGGGCGTTCGACGTGCTCGGGCTCTCCTTCTCGACCGAGCTCGGCTACACCAACATGCTGACCGCGCTGGATCTGGCGGGCATCCCGCTGGAGGCGGCCGACCGGGGCGACGACGACCCGATCGTGCTGGCCGGTGGGCACGCGGCGTTCAATCCCGAGCCGATCGCCGACTTCCTCGACGCCGCCGTGCTGGGCGACGGGGAGCAGGTCGCCATCGCGATCACCGAGGTGATCCGCGAGTGGAAGGCCGAGGGCTCGCCCGGCGGGCGCGACGAGCTGCTGATGCGGCTGGCCGAGTCCGGCGGGGTCTACGTGCCGAAGTTCTACGACGTCGACTACCACGCCGACGGCCGGATCCAGCGGGTCACGCCCAACAGGTCGGGGGTGCCGTGGCGGATCCACAAGCACACCGTGATGGATCTGGACGAGTGGCCCTATCCCAAGAAGCCGCTGGTCCCGCTGGCCGAGACCGTGCACGAGCGGTTCAGTGTGGAGATCTTCCGCGGCTGCACCCGTGGGTGCCGGTTCTGCCAGGCCGGCATGATCACCCGTCCGGTGCGCGAGCGTTCGATCACCACGATCGGCGACATGGTCGAGGCGGGCGTCAAGGCCTCCGGGTTCAACGAGGTCGGTCTGTTGTCGCTCTCCTCTGCGGACCACTCCGAGATCGGCGAGGTCGCCAAGGGGCTGGCCGACCGCTACGAGGGCACCAACACCTCCCTGTCGCTGCCCTCGACCCGGGTCGACGCCTTCAACATCGACCTGGCGAACGAGTTCTCCCGCAACGGCCGCCGCTCCGGTCTGACGTTCGCCCCGGAGGGCGGCTCGGAGCGGATGCGTAAGGTGATCAACAAGATGGTCACCGAGGAAGACCTGATCAGGACCGTCACCACCGCGTACACCCAGGGTTGGCGGCAGGTGAAGCTCTACTTCATGTGCGGCCTGCCCACCGAGGAGGACGCCGACGTCCTGGGCATCGCCGACCTGGCCAAGAAGGTCATCAAGGCGGGCCGGGAGGCCACCGGGTCGCGCGACGTCCGCTGCACGGTCTCCATCGGCGGTTTCGTTCCCAAGCCGCACACTCCGTTCCAGTGGGCCGGCCAGGCCGACCACGAGACGGTCGACCGCAGGCTGAAGGCGCTGAAGGAGGCTCTGCGGGGCGACAGGGAGTACGGCCGCGCCATCGGCCTGCGATACCACGACGGCAAGCCGTCGATCGTGGAGGGCCTGCTCTCCCGGGGTGACCGCCGGGTCGGCAAGGTCATCCGCGCGGTGTGGGCCGAGGGAGGCCGCTTCGACGGCTGGAGCGAGCACTTCTCCTACCAGCGCTGGATGGACGCCGCCGCCGCCGTGGGCGTCGACGTCGACTGGTACACCACGCGCGAGCGCGAGGAGAACGAGGTCCTGCCCTGGGACCATCTCGACGCCGGGCTCGACCGCGAGTGGCTCTGGCAGGACTGGCAGGACGCGGTCAACGACGTCGAGGTCGAGGACTGCCGCTGGACCCCGTGCTACGACTGCGGTGTCTGCCCCACGATGGGCACCGAGATCCAGATCGGGCCCACCGGGAAGAAGCTGCTGCCACTGACGGTTGTCTGAGGTGGGCGGTGCGTGAGCGCCGCCTCCGGAAACGACGACCACGATTCGGGAAGGACGACACCACCCTGAAACCCGCTCCTGACGGGCCGCCGCCCGCGCCCGTGGTGCAGCGCCTGCGCGTTCGCTACGCCAAGCGCGGCCGCCTGCGCTTCACCAGTCACCGTGACATCACCCGGGCCCTCGAACGGGCGGTCCGGAGAGCCGACGTCCCGGTGGCGTTCAGCGCGGGCTTCTCGCCCCACCCGAAGATCTCCTATGTGGGAGCGGCCGCCCCCACCGGGGTCGCCAGCGAGGCCGAATACTTCGAGATCAGCGTGACGCGTGAGTGTGATCCCGGCAGGCTGCGAGCCGCTCTGGACACCTCACTGCCTCCCGGTCTCGACGTGCTCGACGTCGTCGAGGCGGACTCCGCGAGCCTGGCCGACCGGATGGAGTGCTCGGCGTGGGAGCTGCGGCTTCGAGGAGCCGATTCCGCCCTCGCCGGGGCCGCGGTCGAGAAATTCCTCGCCACGGAACACGTCGAGGTCGAACGCCTTACGAAGAAGGGGATGCGGCGCTTCGACGCACGTGAAGCGGTGCTGAGCCTCACGGTATTTGAGGTAACAGAGACAACAGCAGGTCAGGCGTCCAGTCAGCCATGTGTCATACTTCGCATGGTTGTACGGCACGAAACTCCTGCCGTTCGACCCGACGACGTTCTCACTGGACTGCGTCTTGTGGCTGACTTCGCGCCGCCGGTGCCCCCCGAGGTGACCAGGCTGGCGCAGGGCCCGCTGGACGTTCACACCGGTGAGCCCGCCGATCCGTTCGGCCTGGACCGCGACATCACGCGCGGCGGCGAAGCGGAACCGGTGGGCAAGCACGTCGGCGGCGACATATAGGACTTGGCGCCGGGCCCCAGGCCTGGCGGACAGTGAGAGACGAGAGCTCCCGCGCGGCGCGGAGACGCGCCCGGGAGCTGAACGGGAGAGCGCCCGCATGCTCGACAACGAGCCCAACGCCGGGGTCAACAGCCCTGACGGGGACACGACAACAGAAGAGACACGACCGCCGACGACCCGTCGCAGGGCCGCGAGCAGGCCGGCCGGACCTCCACCGGAGCCGCCGGAGCCGGCCCCGGTGGTCACGGCACCGCCCGCACCGGTCGCGCAGACCGTGACGCCCGAGGTCCCCGAGACCTCCACGGTGGAGCCCACCGCGCCCGCGCCCAAGCGCGCCACCAGGCGCAAGACGGCGGTGGCGGACGGTGCGACCACCACCACGCGTCGTAGCCGCGCGAAGAAGCCGGCCGAGCCGGTCGCGGAGCCGGTCGCGGAGGTTGCGACCCCCGAGACCCCTGCGATCCCCGATGCACCCGTGACGGTCTCCCCGGCGCACCCCGTGGCGCCCGTCGCCGTACCGGATCCCTTCGCCGAGGCCGAGCCCGCGCCCCAGGAGGCGCCCGCGGCCCCCGCCAAGCGCACCCGTACGCGCAAGAAGGCCACGCCGCGCGAGGCGCCGCCGGTCGAGGCCGAGCAGAGCGTCCACGTGCCTCCCGCCGAGGTGGAGGAGGCCGAGGCGGAGCTCCTGCCGGCCGACGAGCCGCTCGACGACGAGCCCGCGGGCGAGGACATCATCGAGGAGCGTCCCGGCCTGTTCGCCGATCCCTTCGGCCTGGCCGCCAGGGAACGTTCCGAGGTGCCCTCGGTGACCTTCCAGGCACCCGCCGCGGTGTTCCAGCCGCTGTTCCAGGCCCCCGACCCGCAGCGGGCCGCACAGCCCGCCACGCGTCCCGCGCCGGTCCAGCCCGCCACTCCCGAGCCCGAGCCCGTCGAGGCGAGGGCCGACAAGGCCGACCGGGTCGAGAAGACCGAGAGGGCCGAGCTCGCCGAGGAGCCCGAGGACGACGACTCGGAAGGCGAGGGCGACGACGATGCGGGAGGTCGCCGGCGTCGGCGCCGCAGGGGCGGCCGGGGCCGCGGCAAGGCGCGCGACCTCGACGAGACCGAGGAGACCGAGGCCGAGCAGGACGACGAGGAGCAGGCCGAGGCCGAGCAGGACGACGAGGCCGAGAGCGGCAGCTCGCGCCGCCGTCGACGCAGGCGGCGCAGGGGCACGGACGAGTCCGGTGACGTCCCCGACGACCCGCCGAACACGGTGGTGCGCATCCGCGCGCCCCGTGCCGGCCGCGGCACCTCGGTGGACGAGGTGCAGAGCGTGCGCGGCTCGACCCGTCTGGAGGCGAAGAAGCAGCGTCGTCGCGAGGGTCGTGAGCTCGGCCGCAGGCGTCCGCCGATCATCACCGAGTCGGAGTTCCTGGCCCGCAGGGAGTCCGTCGAGCGCGTGATGGTGGTCCGCCGCACCGGCGGGCGCACCCAGATCGCGGTGCTGGAGGACGGCGTCCTCGTCGAGCACTACGTCAACCGCGAGGCGAGCCAGTCGTACGTGGGCAACGTCTATCTCGGCAAGGTGCAGAACGTGCTGCCGAGCATGGAGGCCGCGTTCGTCGACATCGGCAAGGGCCGCAACGCGGTCCTGTACGCCGGAGAGGTGAACTTCGACACCGCAGGGCTGGAAGGACAGCCCAAGCGGATCGAGGTGGCGCTGAAGTCCGGCCAGTCGGTGCTGGTGCAGGTCACCAAGGACCCGATGGGTCACAAGGGCGCCCGCCTGACGAGCCAGATCAGCCTGCCGGGACGTTACCTGGTCTACGTGCCCGACGGTTCGATGACCGGTATCAGCCGCAAGCTCCCCGACAAGGAGCGCACCCGCCTCAAGAGCATCCTGAAGAAGGTCATGCCGGAGAACGCGGGGGTCATCGTCCGTACGGCCGCCGAGGGTGCCTCGGAGGACGAGCTGGCTCGCGACGTGGCCAGGCTGTCGGCGCAGTGGGAGAACATCCAGCGCAAGGCCAAGTCGGCCAGCGCGCCCGAGCTGCTCTCCTCCGAGCCTGACCTGACCGTCCGGGTGGTCCGCGACGTGTTCAACGAGGACTTCGCCTCGCTGGTCGTCGCGGGGGACGTGTGGGAGACGGTCGACGAGTACGTCCGCTACGTCGCCCCGCATCTGGCCGACCGCCTCAGCAGGTGGGAGGAGGGCGGTGACGTCTTCGCCGCGTACCGGATCGACGAGCAGATCGCCAAGGCGATGGAGCGCAAGGTCTGGCTGCCCAGCGGCGGCTCGCTGGTGATCGACAGGACCGAGGCCATGACCGTGGTCGACGTCAACACCGGCAAGTTCACCGGTCAGGGCGGCAACCTCGAGGAGACCGTCACCCGCAACAACCTGGAGGCGGCCGAGGAGATCGTCCGCCAGCTCAGGTTGCGTGACATCGGCGGCATCATCGTCATCGACTTCATCGACATGGTGCTGGAGAACAACCGGGATCTGGTGCTGCGGCGGCTGCTGGAGTGCCTGGCCCGTGACCGTACCAAGCACCAGGTGGCCGAGGTGACCTCCCTCGGTCTGGTCCAGATGACGCGCAAGCGGGTCGGCCAGGGCCTCCTGGAGGCCTTCTCGACCACCTGTGAGTGCTGCAACGGCCGCGGCCTGCACGTCTCGTCGGAACCGGTCGAGGGCAAGCCCGAGCCGCGCGGCACCCAGGGCAAGATGGCCGTGGAGAAGGCCGTCGCGGAAAAGCTCGGCAAGGACGGTAACCACGCGGTGGCGGCCGGTGACCAGTCTGGGCGTGATACGGTGACCGATGCGCTTGATGGAGTCCAGCATGAGGACGGTCAGGCAGCACAGGCTTCTGGCCGGGGGCGGCGACGCTCCCGCAAGGCCAGGTCGGCCGATTAGACCCCGTCCCGCACAGGGACGGGGCCGAAGGCCGGCACCCCCGACGTTCCGCCCGGTTCGACCAGGACACCGTCAATCCGGTACCCTGGTGAACCGGTGCGCTCATGGCGCGCCCTGTTCGCGCGCCTACCCGGTACGTCATCAATGACCACAGCCGGATGCGGGGCGCAGCATCCAGCGAGCAAGCAGTCAGAAGAAGGGTTCCGCGGTGTACGCGATCGTTCGTTGCGGCGGCAGGCAGCAGAAGGTCTCCGTCGGTGACGTCCTTGAAGTGGACAAGGTCGCCGGCGAGGTCGGTTCCACGGTTTCGCTGCCGACGGTCCTCGTCGTCAACGACGGCGACGTGACCACCGAGGCGGGCAAGTTCACGGTTGCCGCCGAGATTCTCGGTGAGACCAAGGGTCCGAAGATCCGGATTCTGAAGTACAAGAACAAGTCGGGGTACAAGAAGCGCCAGGGTCACCGCCAGCGGTACACCCAGGTGAAGATCACCGGCATCGACCAGGCCTGAGTTTCGGGAGTTTTGCGAGATGGCACACAAGAAGGGCGCGTCGTCCACTCGGAACGGCCGCGACTCCAACGCCCAGCGGCTCGGTGTGAAGCGCTTCGGCGGTCAGCTGGTCAACGCCGGCGAGATCATCGTTCGTCAGCGCGGCACCCACTTTCACCCCGGCGACAACGTCGGCCGTGGCAGTGACGACACGCTGTTCGCGCTGGCCGCGGGCCACGTTCTGTTCGGTGTCAAGCGCGGACGCCGCGCGGTGAGCATCGTTCCGGTCGCGGAGTAGATTCGCGCCGACAGACGTTGAGGGCAGGGGTGGATCGCATTCAGCGGTCCACCCCTGTTCGCGTTTTCACCGGAATTTCCCGTAGATAGAGGTAGGAAAGTAGATATGCCGGACTTTGTGGACCAGGTGGTCCTGCACATCAAGGCCGGTGACGGGGGAAACGGCTGTGCCTCTGTCCATCGGGAGAAGTTCAAGCCGCTGGGCGGTCCCGACGGGGGCAACGGAGGCCGGGGCGGTGACGTGATCCTGGAGGTCGACGCCAACACGGCGACCCTGCTGGAGTATCACCGCCGCCCGCACCGCAAGGCCGACAACGGCAAGCAGGGGCAGGGTGCCAACCGTGACGGCGCCAACGGCGGCGACATCATCATCTCGGTGCCCGACGGCACCGTGGTCAAGAACGCCGCCACCGGCGAGGTCCTGATCGACCTGATCGGCGCGGGTACCCGCTACGTGATCGCCGAGGGCGGGCACGGCGGGCTCGGCAACGCCGCACTCGCCTCCGCCAAGCGCAAGGCCCCCGGATTCGCGCTGCTCGGTGAGCCGGGCGACGAGCTCGACGTCATGCTGGAGATGAAGAGCGTCGCCGACGTGGCGCTCGTCGGATTCCCCAGTGCGGGCAAGTCCTCCCTCATCGCCGCGCTCTCGGCCGCCCGCCCGAAGATCGCCGACTACCCGTTCACCACCCTGGTCCCCAACCTCGGGGTGGTCACCGCGGGCGAGACCGTCTTCACCGTCGCGGACGTGCCGGGACTGATCCCCGGCGCCTCGGAGGGCAAGGGGCTGGGGCACGAGTTCCTGCGCCACGTCGAGCGCTGCAACACGCTCGTGCACGTGATCGACTGCGCCACGATGGAGCCGGGCCGTGACCCGATCAGCGACTACGAGGCGATCGAGGCCGAGCTGGCCGCGTACGGCAAGCTGGAGGACCGGCCGCGCCTGGCGGTGCTCAACAAGTCCGACGTGCCCGATGCCCGCGAGCTGGCGGAGATCGTGACGCCGATGCTCCAGGAGCGGGGACTGCGGGTCTTCTCGATCTCCGCGGCCACCCATGACGGACTCAAGGAACTGACCTACGCCATGGGGGAGATGGTCGCCGCCGCGAGGGCCGCCGCTCCGATCCCGGAGCCGACCCGCCTGGTCATCAGGCCCAAGCAGCACGGTGACGCGGGATTCGCCGTCCGCAGGATCGACGACCACACCTTCCAGGTCACCGGGGTGAGGCCGGAGCGGTGGATCCGCCAGACCGACTTCACCAACGACGAGGCCGTGGGCTACCTGGCCGACCGGCTGGAGCGGCTCGGCGTCGAGGAGGAGCTCACCAAGGCCGGGGCGAAGGCCGGAGCCGAGGTGATCATCGGCTCCATGGAGAGCGGACACATCTTCGACTGGCAGCCGACGCTCAACGCCGAGGCCGTACGTCAGGGGCCGCGCGGATCGGACAACCGGCTCGGCTAGCGAGGGCCTCGCGAGGGCGCCTCGGCGCGCGTCCCGTGTGCTTCCCGCCCCGTCCGGGCGGCTCGGATAACCTGATCTTCCAAGTGATCATCTTTGAGAGGTGCGTGTCGTGGACTCTGCGCGCGAACGGATCCGTACGGCTTCGCGCCTTGTCGTGAAGGTGGGTTCGTCCTCGCTCACCACCCCGCGGGGGATGATCGACGTCGACCGGGTGGACGCCCTGGTCGACGTGCTCGCCGCCCGGCGCAAGGCCGGCACCCAGATCGTGCTGGTCTCCTCCGGCGCGATCGCGGCGGGTCTCGGTCCGCTGGGCCTGCCCGCCAGGCCGCGCGACCTCGCCACCCAGCAGGCCGCCGCCTCGGTCGGCCAGGGCGTGCTGGTGGCTCGATACACCTCCTCCTTCGCCCGGTACGGCCTGCGGGTCGGCCAGGTTCTGCTGACCGCCGACGACATGATGCGCCGCTCGCACCACGTCAACGCCGAGCGCACGCTGGCCCGGCTGCTGGAGCTGGGCATCGTCCCCGTGGTCAACGAGAACGACACCGTGGCCACCGACGAGATCCGCTTCGGCGACAACGACCGGCTCGCCGCGCTGGTCGCCCACCTGACCAGGGCCGATGCGCTGGTGCTGCTGTCGGATGTGGACGCGCTCTACGACGGCGACCCCCGTCGTCCCGGCGCCCGCAGGCTCGCCGACGTACGCGGGCCCGAGGACCTCGTCGGGGTGGAGCTCGGCAAGGGCGGGGCGGTCGGCACCGGAGGCATGATCACCAAGGTGCAGGCCGCCAAGATCGCTACAGGGGCGGGTGTGCCCGTGGTGCTCACCGCCGCCGCGCACGCGGCCCAGGCGCTCGCGGGAACCGACGTCGGCACCTACTTCCACCCCGGTGGGCGTCACCCGGGCACCCGCCTGCTCTGGCTGGCCCACGCCACCACGGGTCGTGGACGCCTCCACCTGGACTCCGGCGCCGTCGAGGCGGTGGTGAGCCGCCGCAAGTCGCTGCTCCCGGCGGGGGTCACCTCCGTCGAGGGCGAGTTCGCGGCGGGCGATCCGGTGGACCTGTGCGGGCCGCTCGGCCGGGTGGTCGCGCGTGGCCTGGTCAACTTCGACGCGGGGGAGATTCCGGGGCTGCTCGGGCGCTCCACCCGGGAGCTGGCGGCGAGCCTGGGGCCCGAGTACGAACGAGAGCTGATCCACCGCGACGACATCGTCATACTGGAATCCCACAACTAGTTTTTTGGAGCGCGAGATGTCCGAGGACTTCCTGAAGGTGGCCTTGGCGGCCAAAGAGGCCGCCGCGGAGCTGGCCCCGCTGCCGAGGGCGCCGAAGGACGCCGCGCTCCGGGTGATGGCCGACGCGCTGGTGGCCGCGTCCGCCGAGATCGTCGCGGCCAACGCGCTCGATGTGGAGAGGGCGCGGGAGAGCGGGATCTCCGAGTACATGATCGACCGTCTTCGTCTCGACGAGGCCAGGATCGAGGCGATCGCCGAGGCGGTCCGTCAGGTCGCCGACCTGCCCGACCCCGTCGGCGAGGTGATCCGGGGCAACACGCTGCCCAACGGGCTGGAGCTGCGCCAGCTCCGGGTCCCGCTCGGCGTGATCGGCATCATCTACGAGGGCCGCCCCAACGTGACCGTGGACGCCGCGGCGCTCTGCCTCAAGAGCGGCAACGCCACCCTGCTGCGCGGCTCGTCCAGCGCGTACGAGTCGAACACGGTCCTCGTCAGGATCATGCAGGAGGCGCTGGCGGGCACCCGGGTGCCCGCCGGAGCCGTCCAGCTGGTCCCCGGGCAGAGCCGCGACTCGGCCAAGGAACTCATGAGGGCCCGCGGCCTGGTCGATGTGCTGATTCCGCGCGGCGGCGCCTCGCTGATCAACTCGGTGGTGGAGGAGTCCACCGTCCCGGTGATCGAGACCGGCGTGGGCAACTGCCACGTCTACGTCGACGCCGACGCCGATCTGGACCTCGCGATCCAGATCCTGATCAACGCCAAGGTTCAGCGGCCCTCGGTGTGCAACTCCGCCGAGACGCTCCTGGTGCACGCGGCCGTGGCCGACACCTTCGTGCCGCGAGCGCTGGCCGCGCTGGCGGCGGAGGGCGTCACGGTGCACGGCGACGCGCGCGTCGCGGCGTACGGCGATGTGGTGCCCGCCGGGGAGGAGGACTTCCGGATGGAGTACCTCTCGCTGGACATCGCCGCCGCCGTGGTCGACTCGCTGGAGGAGGCGGTCGCGCACATCAGGAAGTACGGCTCGGCGCACACCGACGCGATCGTCACGCGCTCGGTCAGCGCCTCCCGCAGGTTCGTCGCGCTGGTCGACTCCGCGGCCGTGGCGGTCAACGCCTCGACCAGGTTCACCGACGGCGGGGAGTTCGGCTTCGGCGCGGAGATCGGCATCTCCACCCAGAAGCTGCACGCGCGGGGCCCCATGGGCCTGCCGGAGCTGACCTCGACCAAGTGGGTCTACACCGGTGAAGGTCATCTGCGCACGGCCGAGGGTACGGTCCTCGCCTCACCCGAGTCCGCGTCCCGATAAGTCGCTCCCGCGGGGCCCCGGACGTCGCGACGCGGCCTTCCGGGTGCCCCGTGAGCCGTTCCTCGGGCCCGGGGCGCACCGCCCGGACCCGGCGAATCCCGCAGCCGCAGGGTCTTTCGCTCTTCCGGATCTTTCTGGGAGTCCGGCGTGCCGCCGGGAAAACGTCACACTCGCCCGCTATGGTGTGGTCTCCTATGGCTGGAGAGCAGGGAAGCGAGCGGGAGTGAGCGACCCGATAGGCGCGGCGGTCCCTGACCCATGTGGCCGACGCAGGAGGTCACGTGGGTCGTCTCGGGCGGGTCGGTCCCTATACGTTGCTGGAACGTCTTGGCCGGGGGGGAATGGGCGAGGTCTACCTCGCCTCCAGCCGCCGGGGTGACAGGGTCGCGCTCAAGGTGCTCCACGACGTCCACGACCCGGGCTCCGAGGCCCGGGTGCGTCTGGAGCGAGAGGTCCGTGCCCTGCGCAGGGTCGAGAGCCCCTACGTCGCCCGCGTCGTCGACGCCGATCTCGACGGTGACCGGCCCTACCTGGTCATGGAGCACATCGAGGGAGACACCCTCCTGGATCGGGTGCGCCGCGACGGTTGCCTGGAGGGCGCCGGCCTGCTCAGTGTCGCGCAGGGCCTCGCCATCGCCCTGTCGATCATCCACGCGGCCGGGGTCGTGCACCGCGACCTCAAACCCGCCAACGTGGTGGTCAACGGGGACGACGAGCCCGTCCTCATCGACTTCGGCATCGCCCACGTCCTGGACGCCACCCGGCTCACCCTGACCGGCACCTTCCTGGGCACCCCCGGCTACGCCGCCCCCGAACTGTTCGCGGACGAGCACGTGGGCGAGCCCGCGGACGTGCACGCCTGGGCGGCCACCGTCGCCTTCGCCGCGACCGGCCGTCCCACCTTCGGCGGAGGCACCGTCGAGGCACAGATGTACGCGATCCTCAACGGCCAGGCCGACCTTGAGGGCGTCCCGGCGGCTCTGCTGCCGTTGATCCGCGCGGCCCTGCACCGCGAGCCGGCCAAGCGCCCCACCGCGGCACTCCTCACCAGCCGCCTGGGCCGCCTGGTGAGGACGATCCCGTCCGAGGCGGGGGCGGTCAGGAAACCGGGCACCCTCGCGGGGGAGAAGCCCGGCCAGGGCAGGAAGCAGGAAGGCCGCTCCAGGTCCGGCACCAAGGGCGAGGAGCCCGTCAAGAGCGGGCGGGCGGCCAGGGCGGAGACCGGCAGAGGAAGGTCGTCCGTTCCCACGGACGGAGCGGTGCGTCCGCCCCGGTCCCCGGCCGACACGGACGGCGCGCCGCGCGGGGGGAGGGCGGTGCCCGCCGGTGAGACGGCCCGTGCGGCCCGGGCGCTCCCGGCGCCCGGTGAGGCGTCCCGTGGCGGGCGCCCGGCCGCCGCGGTCGGCGAGGCGCCCCGTGGCCGCTCTGCCCCCGCGAGCGGTGAGACACCTCGCGGGGCACGCGCGGCCGCCACGACAGGTGAGACGTCCAGGACCGGGCGGGCCCCCGCGGCCGCGGAGACGTCGCGTGGCGGGCGTCCAGCCGCCGCGGCGGGCAGAGCCGTCCGGCGGCGCCAAACCGGTAAGGGGCGGGGCGGGGCGGCCGGAGAACTCCAGGGCGGGGGCAGGGCGGGGCCGTTGCCCGCGGGCAACGCGGCGCTGCTACTGCTGGCGGTGCTGGCCGTGCCGTGCGTCGTGGCCACGGTCATCTGGCCGCCGGCCACCTTCGCCGTCACCGGGCTGTTCGCCACGCTGGCCCGTACGCTGTGGGCCGGGCACTGGCTGGTCAGGAAGCGTAAGTCGGCCAGGACCCGGGCGGTCCTGCGTGTGCTGGGCTTTCCACTGACCTTCGTCGTCTCGCTGCTGACCGCCCTCGCGTGGCCGGGGCTGCCGGCGGCGGCCCTCGCCGGGGGCGCGCTCTGGCTGAGCCTCGGCGGCTCGCTGCCCCCGGACTGGTGGGCGCATCCCGCCCCGGTCGCCGTCGCCGGCGTCGTGTTCGGCGTCGTCTGCGGAGGCATCCTCGGCCGGGAGATCGAGCGGATCGGTGCCGAGCTCGTCGAACTCCGCAAGGAGGGCCTGCGCGCGCTCGCCGTACTGGGCGGGTTCGTCGCCCTGTGCTCCGCGGCCGTACGCGCGATCGCCCTCCTCGTGTAAAGGTCTCTGACGCGGGCGTTCCTCGCCGAGGCGGGACGCGTGCGGGCTAGCCGACCTTGGCGGGGGTGGCGACCCAGGTGTTGCAGGAGGCGGGGTCGCCGGTGGTGTAGCCGAGTTTCGTCCAGGCGGCGCGGTTGACACCCTTTCCGGATATCCGGGGCCCGCCCTTGAGATCACCGTTGTGCCTCAGGGACCGCAGCAGTTGGTTCCAGTCCTTGGCCCCCCGGTTCAGGGAGGACCAGACACTCCGGATGAACACGCCGCTCAGGCAGTCGGTCTGCAGGTTGGAGCGGCGGATCTGCTCGTTCATTTCGTTCTTGTTCGCGTACGGGGCATCTTCGAACGCCTTCTCGATGCCGGTGAGCCCCAGCAGATGTGTGCCGTACAGCAGTCCCGTCATGTGGAGCAACCAGAGGTCGTCGGCATCGGTGAGCCAGTCCTGGCCGATCTGCACCGTCATTGTCCGCGATGTGGAGCAGTAGTAGACCTGCGACTTCGCCGTGGGATCCACGTCAAGGCCGCAGTAGCCGGCGGGCACCTTGTTGACGAACTTGAGTTTCGGCCTGCCGAACGGCAGCCCGGCGGCCTTGAAATGCCCTCCCCACGCGGTGTTCAGACAGTCGGTGACTGCCGCGATGTATCTCCTGGCCAGCGTTCGGTCGTTGTCTTTCATCGGTGTCTCCGCGCACCTGGTGTCGGCGAGCTTGCCGGAGGTGTAGAAGGGGTTCTTCGTCAGAACAGGATCCTTGATCGGGTAGGCGTTCGCCGTACCCGTGAGAACCATTCCGGCCGCCCCGACCATAGCAATGATCATTCGAATTCTCATGGGGCACGATAATAGGACAGCATCGGATTGAATCCGGCCTGAATGAAAAAAGGGCCCGGAGCGGTCCCCGGGCCCTTTTGGTGGAGCTTCTGATTAATTTCCATCGCGGCGGGAGAAGCGGTTGAAGATACGCTCTCCGGCGTTGACGGCGCCTTCCGCGACGTCGCGCAGGACGCCGATGAACGGGTCCTGGGACTGCGACCAGGATTCACGGTAGGAGCGGGCGGCCGCCTTGACCTCTTCGGAGATCTTCGCGTTGGCGTCGTCGGTGCGGCGGGGGTATTCACCGGCGAGGATCGCCTCGTACTCGCCGCTGCGGCGCCACTTGTCGAGCTCGGCGACGCGCGAGACGGCGAACGGGTGGGTGGTGCCCAGCAGGTTGAGGACCTTGAGCAGGCCGTCACGGACGTCGCCCGCCGTGTCGTACTCCCTGGCCTGGTCGAGGAAGGCCTCGATGTTCATCTCGTGCAGGCGCGAGCCGCCGGCGAGCTTCATCAGGGCGCGCAGTGCCGCGTCGGAGTCCTGGCCGCAGAGCAGGCCGCCTCGGTCGGCGGAGAGCTCGGACTTGCGGTGCCACTCCTCCAGGCCGGCCACGATCGCGCGCAGGCCGATGTAGCCGAGCGGGATCCAGGCCACGCGGGTGGCGAGACGGGTCAGGATGTCGAGCATGGTCCGGTAGACCGCGTGGCCCGACAGGATGTGGGCGGTCTCGTGGCCGATGACGAAGCGCTGCTCCTCTGAGTCCATCAGGTCGAGGAGACCGGTCGTGACGACGATGAACGGGTCGTCGAAACCGATCGCCTTCGCCTGCACCAGCGGGCTCTGCTGCACGTAGACCTCGGGAATGCGGTGGAGGTCGAGCGTGTAGGCGGCGTCGCGGCCCATGTCGTGCAGCGAGCGGAACTGGGTCTCGCTGGTGCGCACGGCCGAGGCGAGGTAGATCAGGCGCAGGCGGCGCTCGCTGACCAGGCCGGACATCTGCTTGAGCACCGTGTCGAACCCGCTGAGCGACCGGAGGGCGACCAGCGCGGACCGATCGGCAGGATGTTCGTAGGCGCGCGAGCTGATGCCGGGAAGCTGCACGCGGTTGCGATCCGGGGTGGTGGTCATGTCCGGCATGCTACGTCGGGTCCGCCTGCCACGCGCGGGGGGTGATTAAAAGCTGTGTACGGCTTGCACGTATGGTCCGTTTCATGATGAACGTGCCTACGGGCAAGGGGAAGCGACGTCTGGGCGTCATGGGCGGGACCTTCGACCCGATCCATCACGGTCACCTGGTCGCGGCCAGTGAGGTCGCTCACCATTTCGATCTTGACGAGGTGGTCTTCGTGCCGACGGGACAGCCGTGGCAGAAGGCCGACAAGATCGTCTCGGCCGCCGAGGACCGCTATCTCATGACGGTCATCGCCACCGCCTCCAACCCCAGGTTCTCGGTGAGCCGCGTCGACATCGACCGTCCGGGTCCCACCTTCACCATCGACACGCTCCGGGAGATCTCCGCCGCCTGGGGGCCCGATGTGGATCTCTACTTCATCACCGGG
Organism: Streptosporangium sp. NPDC000095; assembly: GCF_042899335.1. Taxonomy (NCBI): domain Bacteria; kingdom Bacillati; phylum Actinomycetota; class Actinomycetes; order Streptosporangiales; family Streptosporangiaceae; genus Streptosporangium; species Streptosporangium sp. NPDC000095. The sequence goes on along the minus strand of NZ_JBIAZS010000038.1, from coordinate 2,442 downwards.
GCCGACGCGCTCGCCCAGATCCTGAGCTGGCGCGACGTCGACGAGCTGTTCACCATCGCGCACTTCGTGGGTGCCACCAGGCCCGGCCACGTCCTGCACGACCCCGGCCTGCCCGACGGCAAGGTGAGCCTGGTGGAGATCCCGGCGCTGGCCATCTCGTCGTCGGAGTGTCGCCAGCGGGTGGCCTCCGGGGAGCCCATCTGGTATCTCGTCCCCGACGGCATCGTCCAGTACATCAACAAGCGCGGTCTGTACGGCGACACGGCGGCCAGACCTTCCGGTGGCCGGTGAGCGGGGGCCGATTTTGATGAAATTCGCTATGATTCGAGAAATTTGCGTGGGACGAGTATCCGCGGCTCATCCGGCATGATCGCCGACCGCGCGGGCCGTGCCCGTCCCACCCGAGATCGACGAACGCGGCCCCGCCCGCCGAGGACGCCCCTGATCAGGGCGGCAATTCGTTTGCGGTGCGGAATCGGGTGACACACGATAGGCGTTGTCCAACAGGCGGCTCTTCAACAAGCGCCGAATCGGGCACCCTGATAGGTGACAGCGCCGACTAGCAGGAGGACTGACCCACACCGTGACAGCAACAGAAAGATCCATCCAGCTCGTCAGGCTCGCCGCCGAGGCGGCGGCGGACAAACTGGCCGATGACATTCTCGCCTACGACGTGAGCGACCAGCTCGTCATCACCGACGCGTTCGTGCTCTGCTCCGCCACCAACGACCGTCAGGTCCGCGCCATCGTCGACGAGATCGAGGACCGGCTGCGAATCGCGGCCGACGCCAAGCCCGTCCGCCGCGAGGGTGAGCGCGAGGGCCGCTGGGTCCTGCTGGACTACATCGACATCGTCGTGCACGTCCAGCACGAGGAGGACCGCACCTTCTACGCGCTGGAGCGCCTGTGGAAGGACTGCCCCTCCATCTCGCTGCCGGACAGCGTGACCCAGGTCGCCGCCCAGCGCGCCCGCGGGACGGTAGCTGAGTGAGTCGCCGCGTCGTCTGCCTCAGGCATGGCCAGACGCTGTGGAACGTCGAGCACCGCTTCCAGGGCCACAGCGACATCCCCCTTGACGAGACCGGGATCGCGCAGGCCACCCGCGCGGCCTCGCTGCTCGCCGCTCTCCGCCCGAGCAGGATCGTCTCCTCCGATCTCCAGCGCGCCTTCGACACCGCCTCGGCGCTGGGCCGCGTCACGCGCCTGGACGTCAGTGTCGACAAGGATCTGCGAGAGCGGGGCGGAGGCCAGTGGGAAGGGCTCACCCGGGAGGAGATCTTCAAGAGGTGGCCCCGGGAGTTCGCCGACTGGGAGGCGCCGGGCGGTGAGGCGGTCACCGACGTCGCCGACAGGGTCTCCTCGGCCATCCGCCGCTGGGCGGCGGAGATCGACTCCGACGGCCTGCTGGTCGTCGCCTCCCACGGGGCGGCGATCCGGCTCGGTATCGCCAAGCTCATGAACCTGCCGCAGGAGCTCTGGCCCGCCCTGGGAGGTCTCGGAAACTGCTCGTGGTCGGTGCTGGAGGAGGGGCGTAAGGGCTGGCGTCTGCTGGAGCACAACGCGGGGACCCTCCCCGAGCCGGTCAGCAGCGACGACAACCCCGAGGTCACCCAGGATTGACCTTCGGGCGGCGCGGCTTGCGCCCCGGTGGCGGGCGCGGGCCGTGTGGTCGTCGATTAGGTGAACACGCCGGTGTCCTTATATGCTTCCCGAGCGCCGCAACGAGAGCACTCGAAGCGGTGACCAGGGGCTATGGCGCAGCTGGTAGCGCGCCTCCATGGCATGGAGGAGGTCTGGGGTTCGAATCCCCATAGCTCCACCCACGGACGGATGATCGGATCGTCGGCGCGGTGAGCGCCGGTGGGAGGTCGCCCGCGATCTCCCTGACAAGGCCACCCTTCGGGTGGCCTTGTTTCGTTCAGGGGCGTGTCGCGGGCACGTCCGGGCACCGTACCTCCTGGTATGGTCGGGGCGTGAGTGCGGCGCGTGACCGTTGGTTGGACGAGGGCATCCGGGTGCTGGCCGCCGAGGGGGCCTCGGGGGTGCGCATCGACCGGATCGCCGCCCGCCTGGGATTGTCCAAGGGGTCCTTTCACCACCATTTCGATGGTGCCGAGGGATACAAGCGCGACCTGCTGGCGTACTTCGAGCGTTTGTCCGTCGAGGCGTTCGACCGGGCGATCGCCGAGGTCGAGACGCAGGGTGACGCGCGAGCCGTCCTCGGGAGGCTGACCGAGCTGATCCGGTCGCGGGATACGGGGCTCTACCGACCGCAACTGGAGGCCGCGGTACGTGCCTGGTCGATGTCGGATCCCGGCGTGGGGGGGGGGGGGGGGGGCCCCCCCCCCCCCCTTTTTTTTTTTTTGTCCCCCCCGGGGGCGGGCCCCCGGGGCGCGCGGGCCGGGCCGGGCCGGCGCGCCGCGGCCACCCAAACACAGGGCC
>NZ_JBIAZS010000037.1:0-37439 GCF_042899335.1 Streptosporangium sp. NPDC000095 | reverse complement strand
CCGAACACGAACACCGTCTGCTGCGGCTTCTGGTTCCAGGTGAAGCCCTGGCCACCGACGTTGTCACCGAGCTTGCCGGTGTCCTTGATGAAGCCGTCGATGACGTAGAAGACCGTCTTGTAGTACGACTTGATGTCGGTCTTCTTCACCCAGAACTTGAGGTAGTAGTGGGTGATGGTGTAGTTGCCCTTGCCGTCGATCTTGCGGTAGCCCGGGCCGCTGTAGGCGTCGTACTGAGCCTTGGTGACGTGCTCGACCTTGGTGGCCCAGTGAGCCTTGGCACCGTTGGTGCCGTGAGCGCTGGGGGCCTTGTCGTAGTCGTCCTTGGAGACTTCCTGCAGCGTCAGCACGGCGCCGGGGTAGTTCGGGCCGACCGGGTCCTTGACGGTCTCGGCCTTGGCCCACGCGGCGGCGGTCTCGCCACCGTGCAGGTCGACGGTCTTCTTGTACTCCGCCTCGGAGATCGCGACGTCCTTGGCGAACTTCGCGCCGGTGGAGGCCTCGTAGTCCTTCTGGCTGACTTCCTTGGCGGTGCCGCCACCGATCTGGACACCGTTGTACACGGTCACGAACGCGTAGTCGCGGTCGTAGTCCTCGTAGTTGGCGAAGTCGTAGTGCGTGTACGCCGTCTTACCGACGTAGATGCCCCACGGGGTCTTGCCCTGGTAGTAGCCGGGGACGAAGACCCAGTTGTCCATGACGCTGGCGTCGGCCTTGTCGTCGTAGACGCAGTGACCGGCCGTGGCGACCAGGTTGCGGTACTGCGACTGGATCGAGGTGGCCGAGCACCACTTCAGCGCGCCCTTGGAGTCAACGAAGAACACCTTGCCGATGGACTTCGGCAGGTTGATGTTCTTGACCTTCGCGGCGGCCTTCTTCTCTTCACCGGTCGGCTTGACCTCGCCGGGCTTGCCGTCGGGGGTGTAGCCACCACCGGCGTTGAGCTTCGGCGTGGCCTTGGTCTCCCAGGTGTAGGGGGTGGCCTTGGCCAGGTTGTTCGTGACGCCGTTGGCTGCGAGCCAGAACTTGGCGACGTCGACCGCGGCCGGGGCGTCCTTGGCCATGGTGTCGTAGGCCCAGTCCGGGGCGGCGTTGGCGGTGCCGGCCAGACCAGCGGCGAGCAGTCCGGTGGCCAGAACGGCGCCACCGGCGGGGAGGAGGATGCGCTTCAAGGGAACTCCTTGGTCTGATGTGGGACGCCTCTTGCGTCCCAAACCTCAGTAAAGGGATTGCCAGAAACATACAGCGCAGATCTTGAACACCGGAAGCCGGTTCGAGGGGGAAGGGGGGAACCCGGCGGCCCGAGACCGTTTCGTGATGTTTAGACACCTCTGCTGCCGATATTGCGATAGAGGTTGGACAGAGTTGTTTCCGCAGGTAGAGGTAAGCGTGAGGCGAAAGTGACTGATGGGGTGTGATCGATCTGTCAGGGCGAGTCATGATCGACATGTGATGCAGATCACATTAGATTGATGGCACCGATTTCGGAGCGGGCACGTCTAACGCCCTCACATCCGGTCGGAAAAACTTCCGGATCGCCCCGTGCAACGCTTTTCGGCCCCGGAAAACGGGTGCGGGACCCGGCGCCGCGCGCCGGGTCCCGCGAATGGTCGGGGCAAGGGCCCCTCAGGAGATGCGAGTCACCTGTAGAGCTCGCCGTTCGGGCCGACGATCCTGCCGGACCACACGTTGGCGGCCTTCTTGTAGATGTCGGCGGTCTCGCCGTCGAAGTACGGCGAGGTGATGAGGTCGTAGCGGTCGTTCTGGTCCTGGTCGCCGAACAGGCTGGTGACGCCGTTGACGAGCCCCAGGCGGGTGGAACTGCTGTACTGCGAGATCCACGGTCCGCCGTCGGCGCCCGGGGTGAGGGCGCCCTTGAGGCCGACGTGCTCCTCGACCTTGTGCGCCGCGGAGACGTACTCCTTGCCCGACGTCTTGCCGTACACGTACTTGGGCGTCACGCCGGTGTAGGGCTTGTTGCCGTCGGGGTGCGGGGCGGTGGGGTAGCCGAAGGCGTAGACGGTCTTGCCGGTCCTCTGGTTCCAGGTGAAGCCCTGGCCTCCGACGTTGTCGCCGAGGCGGCCGACGTCCTTCGACAGCAGGATGTGGTAGCGCGAGCCACGTGACCACTTGGGGCCGCTGAACCCGTTGTACTCACGCTTGGTGACCTGCTTGACCCCGTTGAAGGCGACGCCGTTGTAGACCGTGACGAAGGCGTAGTCCTTGTCGTAGTCCTCGTAGTTGGCGAAGTCGTAGTGCGTCCACGCCGACTTGCCGACGTAGATGCCCCACGGGGTCTTGCCCTGGTAGTAGCCGGGGACGAAGACCCACTTGTCGAGGGTGTCGCTGTTGCTGCCCGGGTCGTAGACGCAGTGGCCGGCCGTGGCGACGAGGTTGCGGTACCTGCCCTGGATCGAGGTGGCCGAGCACCACCGGTACTCGCCGTTGACGACGAAGAACACCTTGCCGATGGTCCTGGGCAGGTTGACGTTCTTGGCGGTCGACGGGGTGCCCTTCTGCGAGCCGGTCGGACCGACGCTGCCGGGCCTGCCGTCGGGGGAGAAGCCGCCGCCGACCTTCATCTTCGGCGCCCCGGGGTCGGGGTTGTAGACCGTCGCCTTCTTGAGGGCGGCGAAGTTCGAGGCCGCCCAGAAGTTGATGACCGAAACGGCCGAGGCGTTGTTCCTCGCCATCGGGTCGGTCGCCCAGTCGGGGGCCGCCTGGGCGGTGCCGACCAGGGTGGTGGTCAGCAGGGCGGTGGCGGCTGCGACGCCACCGAGGGGGAGAAGAGAGTGCTTCAAAAGACGAGCTCCTTGCGCTGCAACGTTCCCGGACATCCGGGAACTGCGGGACGACAAGCAACCTATGCAGCGATCGGCGGAGCAAACCCCGTATAAGGGTCTCTTAAGTGTCTCTTAAGGCGGCGTTATGATCGGGGCGCCTGCTGGGTCGCGGCCCAGTGGTAGACGACATAGGTCGACGCGATGAAGTACGGCGAGGAGATCCTGTCGAACCTGCGGTCGGTGTTGACGTCCCAGGCGAAGCTGTTGACGCCGTTGAGGTAGCCGAGTCCGTTGCGGTAGGAGATCAGCCAGGGACCGCCGCTCGCGCCGTTGGTGAAACCGCAGGTCAGGGCGATGCCCTGCTCGACCAGGCGGGTGGGGGCCTTCACCTTGATGGTGCGCCCGTCGCACCACTTCAGCCGCTGACCGTCGTAGGGCCGATAGCCGTCGGGGTGCGGGGCGGCGGGATAGCCGAAGGCGACCGTGGACAGGCCGGTGCCGCGGTTGGTCACCATGCCCTGCCCGCCGACGTTGTCCTCCAGGCTCCCGACGCTCTCCATCTCGTAGCTGCCGGACGTCTTGCCGGCCTTCCACTTGAAGCCGTCGTGCACGGTGACGAACGCGTAGTCGTAGTCGTAGTCGCCCTGGCCGACGAAGTCCTCGTGCAGGTTGAGCGAGTGGCCGACGTAGATCCCGTACGGTGTGTTGCCCTTGTCGTAGCCGGGGATGAAGATCCAGTACTCGGCCTGGCTGCCCGTCTTGGCGTCGTAGGCGCAGTGCCCGGCCGTCGCGACCAGATTACGGTTGGCCGCCGCCACGGAGGAGGCGGAGCACCAGTAGTCCTTGGCGCCGATCCGGAAGAACACCTTGCCCACGGTCACCGGTGAGCCGCCGGAGGACGGGACCCGCTTCTTCGGGAGAGTGGGCTTGACGACCGGCGCGGCCTTCCCGGACGTGGTGGAGCTCTTCCCGCCGGTGGTCGCGCCGCTCTCCCCGCTGCCGGATGCCGCGGCGGCCGTGGCGCTTCCCGGCGTGGCGCTTCCCGAGGGGCCGCTGGAGGAGGGAGACGCGGAAGGGGGAGACGCGGAGGAGGGAGGATTGCCGGGCGTGGCCGGCACGTTGTCCATCGCCTGCTTGAGCCTGGCCGGGCTCCAGTACTCCGCGATCCGCTTCATGTCGGCGCTGCTCTTGGTCAGCGTGATCGAGGTGATCCCGTTGGGGGGGCCGTACAGCGGGGCGGCCGCCGCGCTCCCGGCGAACGCGAACGTCATGGTCACACAGGCGGCGACCAGCCCGCCGAGTGTGGCCGTGAGCCGCCGAGCGCGGGAGGGCATGGGGGGATCCTTTCCGGGGACCGGGGAGTTTCTGGTGGCTACCAGGGGCGTAAGGGGTGATTTTTCCAGATCAACTTGGTTTTGGGCAGTTCGTTGGACCGATCCGCTCTTACTCTGTTACCTGATCAGTGTGCCTGACGGTGTATAAGCACCCCGTGAAGGTGGAAAAAGGGGCCCGATGTGCACCGGGCCCCTTCTCGTTCACGAAGCCTGTGCCTAGGCGGGAAGCTTCCCGGTCCAGAGGTTGGCGGCGTGCTTGTAGATGCCGTACGTCTCACCGTTGAAGTACGGGGTGGTGACGCGGTCGTAGCGCTTGTTGCCGTCGCTGTCGATCGTGAGGCTCACGACACCGTTGAGGTAACCGGTCCGCTTGGCGTTCTTGTACTGCAGCAGGAAGGGTCCGCCGCTCGCGCCAGGGGTGAAGGCGCACTTGATCGCCTGGTGCTCCTCGGCCTTGTAGGCCGCCACGACGGGCGCGGCGGTGGTCGTGCCGTAGCACCACTTCTGGGTGTGACCGGAGTACGGCTTGTTGCCGTCGAGGTGGGCCGAGGTCGGGTAGCCGAACGTGAAGACCTTCTTGCCCAGCTTCTGGTTCCAGCTGAAGCCCTGGCCGCCGACGTTGTCGCCGAGACGGCCCGCGTCGGCCACCGTCGAGATGTAGTGACGGTAGATCACGTACTTCACGGACGCGGTCTTCTTGATGTACTTCACCACGAAGTAGTACGTGATGGTGTAGTTGCCCTTGGAATCGATCTTCCGGTAGCCAAGGCCCTTGTAGCTGTCGTACTCGGTCTTGGTGACGTGGTCGACGCGGGTCTCGAGCTTGGAGCCGGCCTTGGGCCAGTCGGACTGCGGCAGGTCCTTGCCCTTGAGCGTGACCTTGTCGTTCTTCAGGCCGTAGACCTCGCCGGCGACCTTCTCCCAGGTCCACTTGTCCGTCTCGGTGGCGACGGCGAGGGCACCCTTGAACTGGGGGCCGACCTCGTCGTCGGAGGAGACGTTCTCGACCTTGCCCAGGCCGCCCTTCTGGGTCCACTTGTCGTAGGTCTCGAAGTCGACCGTGGTGGCCGACTCACGGCCGACGCCGCCCTTGTCCATGTGCGCCTTGAAGGTCTTGTAGTCGACCTCCTTCTCGGGCTGCTGCTTGATGCCGTTGTAGACGTTGACGAAGGCGTAGTCGTAGTCGTAGTCCTCGTAGACCGTGAAGTCGTCGTGGGTGTTGACCTTGGCGCCGACGTAGATGCCCCAGGGAGCCTTGCCCTGGTAGTAGCCGGGGATGAACACGAAGTTGCCGTACGGCTTGTTCGTGTCGGTGTCGTAGACGCAGTGGGCCGCGGTGGCGACCAGGTTGCGGAACTTCGACTGCACGGCGGTGCCGGAGCACCAACGCTCCTTGCCCTTGTCGTCGACGAAGAAGACCTTGCCGACGGTGATGGGGAGGTTCACGTTCCGCGACTTGCCGGCGCTCTTGCCGCCCTCACCGGTGGGGGCGACGACGCCGGGCTTGCCGTCGGCGGCGGCCTTGGCGGCGCCCGTCTTGGTCAGCTTGGCGGAGACGGTGGAGTCGGCGGTGTAGGTCGCCGCGGACTTGAGCTTCGATGCCGTCCAGTAGCCCGCGATGGCCTTCGCGTTACCGGAGGGGGTGAGGGCCGACGACTTGATGTCGGGGTTGGCCGTGCTCGCCTGAGCGGTGGCGGGGAGGGTGGCGCCGATCATCGTGGCGGCGGCGAGGGCGCCGCCCACGGGGAGGATGAGGCGCTTGGCTCGGGAGTTCAATGAAGCTCCTTCTTTGTCATGGGTCGTCGCTCGGGACGGCAACCCACGCATGCGTAAAGAGACAAGAGGTGACCGTACTCGGTAAAGATGGGTTAAAAAGCTATAAAACGGGCAGTCAGTTGGACCGTTATATTTTTGTTACAGAATCCGTGGAACCGGGAACCCGTGGGGACCGTCTGATCTACTTCATCTTGATCGGCGCCTCCGCCGCGGGTCATGTGACCGTATGAACTGGGGAAACACCGGGGCTGGTAGCCGTCTCACGAGTGCGGGAGAGGGCAGGCTGGGTCGCGGCATCCGCGTCACACGTCATCGGGGGATCTCATGCGGCGTCGTCTTCTCTGCCTGGCTCTCGCCGGCCTCCTCCAGTTCTCGGGCACGGCCACAGCGTCCGCAGTGTCCGCAGTGTCCATGCCGCCCCGCGACCCCGTTCCCGGACCGCAGAAGACGTGGCCGTTTCCGCGTCCCGATGACCGAGGACCGCAGGTGACGAGACCGCTCCCGCTCCATCCGGGCGAGCCCGCCCAGATCATGCCCGCACCGGTGAGACCGTTTCCCGGGGAAATGCCCTCGCGGGGCGGCAAGGTGCTCGTGGTGAGCCTCGCGCGGGGAGAGAAGCCTCTGCCCGCGCTCGGACACGCCCTGCTGCTGTGCGATCGGCCCGGCGGCACCCACCCCGACGCGGTCCACGCGTGCGCGGTGCTCGCCAACCTGCTGGGCGATCCCGGAAAGCTCAGGCCGAGGCCGGGGGTGGCCTGCACGTTGGAGTACGACCCGGTCACGGTGACCGCCACCGGGATCTGGAACGGTCGCTTCATCCGGTTCGAACGCACCTACGGCAGCCTCTGCTCGATGCGGGCCGCCACCGGCCCCCTCTTCGCCCTCACGGACGACCTTGGGAAGTCGGTGGGTGCGTAGAACGTTCCCGTACGGGTGGCGGCCTTCCCCGAAGCGATCCGGAGACCGGATTCGTGGTCGGCCGCCACCCGTACGGGACGGGTCCTCCTCGTTCACTCCGGACGGCCGAATGGCCTTACAGCCGGCCGGAGCGCGCGAGTCAGCTGGTCCAGCGGTTGGCCGCGGTCTTGTAGACCTTGTAGGTGTCGCCGTTGAAGTACGGCGAGGAGATCTTGTCGTACCGGTCGTTCTTGTCGGTGTCCCAGGCGATGCTGTTCACGCCGATCAGGTAGCCGGTCCGGCTGGAGTTCTTGTACTTGTAGATCCAGGGGCCGCCGCTCGCGCCCGAGGTGAAGGCGCACTTGAAGCCGACGTGCTCCTGGACGTTGTACTTCGGCGCGGCCGGCATGGCGCCGGTCGTGCCGTAGCACCACTTCATCGTGCGGCCGGAGAAGGGCTTGTCACCGTCGGGGTGCAGGCCGGCCGGGTAGCCGAAGGAGAAGACGGAGTTCTTCACCTTCTGGTTCCAGGCGAAGCCCTGCCCGCCGACGTTGTCGCCGAGACGGCCGACGTTCTTGATGATCGGCTGCCACTTGCCGTCCTTGTCCTTCTCCCAGTTCACCTTGAACCCGGAGTGGACGTTGACGAAGGCGTAGTCGTAGTCGTAGTCCTCCTTCACCACGAAGTCGTCGTGCGCGTTGAACCACTTGGCCGCGTAGATGCCGTAGGGGTTCTTGCCGTCCCACGCCTGGTTGCCGTCCCAGTAGGACGGGATGAAGATCCAGTTGTCGTAGAACTGGTTGGTCTTCACGTCGTAGACGCAGTGTGCGGAGGTGGCGACCACGTTGCGGTACTTGCCCTGGACCGAACTGCCTGAGCAGTACTTCCAGCTCTTCGGGTCCGCCGGGTTGGCGCCGGGCAGGGTGAAGAAGATGCGCCCGACGGTGTTGGGCAGGTTCACCTGCTTGCTCTTGGCGGACTTGGTGCCCTCCGCGCCGATCGGCGGGACCGACCCGCCGGGGCCGTCGGGGCCCGCGGCGTTGGAGGACTTGCCGCCCTTGACGCTCAGGTCGACGTCGCCGGTGGCGTCGGTGGCCTTGCGCATGCGCTCGGGCGACCAGAAGGCGGTGGCCTCGCCTGCCGTCTCGGAGGCGGCGGAACTGACCACGTCCTTGGGGGCCGTACCGGCGTTGGCACCGGTGGTGGCGCCGATCACTCCGGCGATCATGAGAACGCCGGTGAGGGGGATCGTGAGGCGCCGTGCTCGGGAATTCATGAAGCTCCTTTCGTTCTCAGCGGGGAGACGGGACTTCTCCTTGCCGGGAAAACGATCGGAACGTTACTGACTGGATCGAGCACTCGGCGGGAATTGACGGGAAAAAGTCTCGGCCGGTTCCATCCGATGCTGTCTCGTTATTTAAATAGCTATTTGTTATAGCTTAACGAATAGGCATTTCAGCAGCTCACCATGGCTGCGTGGCGGGCTCCGAGGCATCGCCGGCACCATCGGTAACAGCGATTATCCAGAGTTTCTCAAGTAACTCCGACACCTTCCGACCGTGGAGCGAAGTGACGTTCTTGATGCTGTGTCGCGGCTTCTCGTGGTCATTCTCCGGGAGACGGTACAGGGTTCTCGCGGACGCGAGAGCGATATTGGAACACGGGTCCCGCGACACGGATGTCGCACCACGGCCCCCGGAACACGGCCCCCGGCCCTCGCGCATCGGACTCCGGAGCACAGGCTCGGACGTCGAAGTCCCGCTCTCGTGCATCGGCCCCCGCAACACGGGCTCGGACGTCGTGCATCGGGCACCGGAACACAGACGTCGGGGCACCGGACGCGGCGGGCCGGGTGACCCGGCGGTGCGGCGGCACCTTCCCCGTGGGCATCGAATCTGATTCGTGACGGTACTGACACGGGTGCCGAGACCGCCGAGCCCCGAAGATGGGGCCGAGAACCGTACCTTCCGCAGGAGGCGGCCGAAGACGTGGCCGGTGGGCAGCACGACATCATCGAGGCGAGGTCCCAGGGGGGTCCGTGGCGCTGGATCGCCGGCGCGGCGCTGGTCGCACTCGTGGCGTGGAACCTGCTGACGGGCCGGGAGCCGGACGTGGTTCCGCCGCCCCCGCCGCAGCCGGTGCCCACCCGGGCGAGCGTCGTCGCGGAGCAGGTCCCGAACGTGCTTCACCCGCGGTTTCGCCAGGAGGGCGGCAGGGAGATCATCGACGTGGTCTTCCCCGACGGCTCGGCGGCGGAGGTGAGCTATCCGGCGGAGGTGGGACTCGCCAAGCTGGGGGTGCGGCCCGCGATGTCGGGCCGGCTCGACGGCGACCCCGGTCCTTACCGGCAACTGAACGTGCCGTCGGGAGGCCCGTCGGGGGTATCCCAGGGACGGCCGATGATCCGGCAGCTGGTCAAGGGGGTCACGCTCTGGCCTCCCATGAGCGCGGCCGAGGGGGAGGTGCTGCTGTTCGCGTTCGACCCGTGGTTCGTGGCGCTACGCGACCTCAAGAACGGCATGCCCTTCGAGCAGCGGATGCTCTGGGCGCGCAACCTGCGCGGCAGGGTGACCAAGGGCGGCTACCTCGTGCTCGACGCCAGGCCCCCGCTGCGGCTGGCCGCGCGGGGAGAGACCCTGCGCGGTGAGCCGCTGGGGCCGCAGCTGTGGTTCGGCGGGGCCAGGGAGACGCTGCTGGTGCTGGCTCCGATCCCCGGCTGCGACGTCGCGTCGATCGAACTCTCCGTCATCGAGCGGCGGCGCCGCTTCTCCGCCGAGACCTGCCAGGACGACGTGTACGTCGCGGCCTCGGGGGAGCAAGGACACGTCGAGCGGACGATGGCGGGCATAACCGTCAGGCGGACGACGTAGGGGGGCCGATCGCACGGGCCGCGTTCGCGGTGGCCGTCGCGGGCGTGCGGGGACGGGCTCGCGGATCGCGTGTCGTCGTGTGACCGGCGCGGGGGACACCCCGTTCGCGGTGGACCCGACGCGGACGGCGTAGGGTGCGGCCATGTTCGCTGTAACCGCCACGCGGATCGATCCCGACAATCCTCTCGACGGTCTCACGCTCGGTGAGCGCCCGGAACCCAAGGTTCCCGACGGGTGGGCCACCGTCACGGTGAGAGCCGCCTCGCTCAACCATCACGACCTGTTCAGTCTGCGGGGGGTGGGGCTTCGCGAGGAGCAACTCCCGATGGTGCTCGGCGCCGACGCCGCCGGGCTGGACGAGGACGGCAACGAGGTCATCGTGCACTCGGTGATCGGCAGCGGGGCCGACGAGACACTCGACCCGAAGCGCTCCCTGCTCTCGGAGAAATACGACGGCACCTTCGCCGAGCGGGTCACCGTGCCCCGGCGCAATCTCGTGCCCAAGCCCGCCGGGCTCAGCTTCGAGGAGGCCGCCTGCCTGCCGACCGCCTGGCTGACCGCCTTCCGCATGCTGTTCGACAAGGCGGGCCTTGAGCCGGGCTCGACCGTGCTGGTCCAGGGCGCGGGCGGCGGAGTGGCCACCGCGCTGATCCTGCTGGGCCGGGCCGGGGGATACCGGGTCTGGGTGACCAGTCGTTCGGAGAGCAAGCGGGCGCGGGCTCTGGAGTTGGGCGCCGACCAGGCGTTCGAGAGCGGTGCCCGGCTGCCCGAGCGGGTCGACGCGGTGATGGAGACCGTCGGCCAGGCCACCTGGGGGCACTCGCTGAAGGCGCTGCGTCCCGGCGGCCGGATCGTGGTCTCCGGCGCGACCAGCGGTGCGGTCCCGCCGGCCGACCTGAACCGCGTCTTCTTCCTGCAGCTTTCCGTGATCGGCTCCACCATGGGCACCCGCGACCAGTTGGGCAGGCTGGCCCGCTTCCTGGAGCAGACCGGCACTCGCCCGCTGATCGACCGCGTCCTGCCGATGACCGAGGCGCGCGAGGGCTTCGCGGCGATGTACGAGGGCGAGCTCTTCGGAAAGGTCGTCTTCACCCTGCCGGGATGAGCCCGGCCGATCCCGCGGGTCGTCCGGGCGGTCGCACGGGTCGCCCGGCCTCGTGGGGCGACCCGGGGAACCCTGGGCGCGGCCTGTCCCCTGGCCGGCCGGGCCCACGGGCCGGCGGATCCGGCGGCCGGAGGCTCACCGGCTCCGGGGCCGCCATCTCATGGAGACCGTCGGGCGCGGTACGTCACGACCGGCGGGTGCCGTACGGGGCACCGCCGCAGATCATCGGAGCGTTTCGCGGATGCGGCGGGCCGCGTCGTACAGGGCGTCCTGGGCGGTCGCGAGGGTCTCCTCGCTGACCTGCGCGGACGCCGCGTCCCTGCGGACCTCCTCGACGAACTCGGCGAGCATCTGCCCGAGCCGGGCGTCTCCCGCGCGCGACCCCTCGCCGGTGAAGCCGTCGGCCCAGACGCGCTTCCACTCGTCCTTCCACGCGTCGGTCTGGCGCTGCCACTCCTGTTTCTGACGCTGCCATTCCGTCTTCTGCTCGCGCCAGACCCTGCGCGAGTCCTGCTCGGAGCCCTGGCGGACGTCGCGCGCCATCTGGGTGAGCTCCTCGCGCAGCGACTTGACCGTGTCGCGCACGTCCTCCTTCACCTCGCGGGCGATGTCGCGGACGGAGTCGGAGATCTCCTGCTCCAGGTCGGCGAGCTCGTCGAGCCGCCCGTTGAGCTCGGCGCGGCCCCGGTCGCTGATGGTGAAGACCTTCTTGCCGTCCACGACCTCGTGGGTGACGAGGCCCTCCTCCTCCAGACGGGCGAGGCGCGGGTAGATCGTGCCGGGAGAGGGTGAGTAGACGCCGAGGAAGCGGTCCTGGAGGAGCCGGATCACCTCGTAGCCGTGACGCGGGCTCTCCTCCAGCAGCTTCAGGAGGTAGAGCCGGAGCCTTCCGTGGCCGAAGACCGGGCTCATGCCTGTGATCCCTTCAGGAGGGTGACGTCGGCGGAGACGGTGTTGGCCGTGAGTGAGGCCATGCCGCCGCCGATCCGGCCGCCCAGTGTCTTCGCGCCGGGCTGGACGGAGTGGTCGAGCTCGGTGAAGCCGGTGTCGAGTCTGCCCGAGGTGGAACGGAGCTTGACATCGGTCTCGACCGTGTACGGGAGCCGGAGCACGATGTCGCCGGAGACGCTGTTCATCGTGACGTGGCCGGTCGGCGGGAGCTCCAGATCGGCGGTGATTTTGCCGGAGATGGTGGTGACGCTCAGCCGCCGGGGTGTGCCCTGGGCGACGGTCAGCTCGCCGGAGACGCTCTTGAACGAGAGGTCTCCGACCAGGCCGCGGCTCTCCACGGCGCCGGAGACGGTGTCGGCGTTGATCTCGCCGCTCACCCCGTCGAGCACGATCTCGCCGGAGACGCTTTTGACCGAGGTGCGGTCCTCGAACCCGGCGACGACCGCGGACGCGGAGACCACGCCCACGTTGACCGGGCAGTTCTTCGGCACGGTCAGGGTCAGCGTGGCCCTGCGGCGCCCGGGGCGAAGCCAGCCCAGCAGACCGTCCCAGGTGAGGTCCTTGTAGGTGACGGTGAGCGTGCCGTCGTCGTCGTGGGTGACGAGCAACGGCGGGCTGTCGACCTCGGTGACCTCAAGTGTGGGAGGGCCGTCGCTGGCCAGCACCGCCAGCTTTCCCGCCACGATCCGCACGTTGAGTTTTCTCACGGAGTCGAAGGTGAGCTGCTCTGGTTTCTCGATCGTCCACTGCCGCATGTGCGTGACCTCCTTCTGGTGAACACGATATGTCGCGTCCACCGGAAGGTCAAGATATATCGTGTTTTTGTCAGTCGTCCTCGTCGTCCAGCCGCGCCAGCCAGGTGGCGAGCCGTTCCACCGGCGTCTCGAAGTCGGGGTTCAGATCCACGAACTCGCGCAGGCGCTCGGCGAGCCACACCACGGTGACCTCCTCCTCGCCCCGGCGCGCGACCAGCTCCTCGATGCCCCGATCGGTGAAATACATCACGTTCTCCTTCAGTGACGCTGATGACGCCGTGGTCATCGTCGCGATCTCGCGGTGACGCCCGCGACAACGGGGAAGTCCCCCGCAAGGGCTCCTGCGGGGGACTTCCGGGTGACGCCTGTCTTGGACCTGCCGGTCGCCTAGCCGAAGATCTCGCCGAGCATCTGCTGCAGCTCGACCTCGTGGGTGGAGTGCGAGCCGGTCGCCGGGGAGGAGTTGGCCTTGCGGGAGACCCGCTTGATCGAACGCCCGCCGAAGACACCCGGATTCTCGGCCATCTTCAGCCCCAGGAACGGCCACGGACCCATGTTGAGCGGCTCGTCCTGCGCCCACACCAGCTCGATGTCGGCGGAGTAGCGGCTCAGCTCGGCCTCCAGCGGGTCGCCGGGGAACGGGTAGAGCCGCTCAAGGCGGACGATCGCCACGTCGTTGCGGCCCTGCTTGTCGCGGGCCGCCGCGAGGTCGTAGTAGAGCTTGCCGGAGACCAGCACGACCTTGCGCACCTCGGCCGGGGGAGCCGTGGTGTCGCCGAGCACCGGCCGGAACGACCCCGAGGTGAAGTCGCTCACCGCCGAGATCGCCGCCTTGTGCCGCAGCAGCGACTTGGGCGTGAACACCACCAGCGGGCGGTGCCGGTTCGACAGCGTCTGCCAGCGCAGCAGGTGGAAGTAGTTGGCCGGGAGCGTGGGCTGGGCCACGGTCATGTTGTCCTGGGCGCACATCTGCAGGAAGCGCTCGATGCGGGCCGAGGAGTGGTCGGGGCCCTGACCCTCGTAGCCGTGCGGCAGCAGCAGGACGACGCCGGAGCGCTGGCCCCACTTCTGCTCACCCGAGGTGATGTACTCGTCGATGATCGACTGGGCGCCGTTGACGAAGTCGCCGAACTGCGCCTCCCAGGCGACCAGCGCCTCGGGCCGCTCCACGCTGTAGCCGTACTCGAAGCCGAGCGCGGCGTACTCGCTCAGCAGGGAGTCGTAGACGTAGAACTTCGTGGTGCCCTGGTTGAACGTCTTGAGCGGGGTGTGCTCCTCGCCCGTGACACGGTCGACCAGCACGGCGTGCCGCTGGGTGAACGTGCCGCGCCGCGAGTCCTGGCCGACGAGGCGGACCGGGTGGCCGTCGATCAGCAGCGAGCCGAAGGCGAGGGTCTCGCCCATGCCCCAGTCGATGCGGTCCTCGGCGACCATCTGCCCGCGACGCTGCAGCACCGGCAGCAGGCGCGGGTGGACGGTGAAGCCCTCGGGCATGTTGAGCTGGGTCTCCACGATCCGCTTGACGACCTCTTCGGAGACGGCCGTCTTGACGTCCTCGTGCGACCAGGGGACGGTCTCCATGTCGACCGGACGGGAGAACTCGCCCGTCGGGTCCTTGGCCGCCGCGCGGGTCTCGGCGAAGGCGTTCTCCAGCTTGGCCTGGTAGTCGCGGAGCGCGCCCTCGGCCTCCTCCACCGTGATGTCGCCCCGGCCGATCAGCGCCTCGGTGTAGAGCTTGCGGGTGGAGCGCTTGGCGTCGATCAGGTCGTACATCAGCGGCTGGGTGAAGCCCGGGTTGTCGGACTCGTTGTGGCCGCGGCGCCGGTAGCAGATGAGGTCGATCACCACGTCCTTGCGGAACGCCTGGCGGTACTCGAACGCGAGCCTGCCGACCCTGACCACGGCCTCGGGGTCGTCGCCGTTGACGTGGAAGATCGGGGCCTGGATCATCCGGGCCACGTCGGTGGCGTACACGCTGGAACGCGAGCTGGCCGGGCTGGTGGTGAAGCCGACCTGGTTGTTGACCACGATGTGCACGGTGCCGCCGGTGCGGTAACCCCGCAGCTGCGACAGGTTGAGCGTCTCGGCCACCACGCCCTGGCCCGCGAAGGCCGCGTCGCCGTGGACGAGCACCGGCAGGACGGTGAAGCCCTCCTCGCCGCGCTCCAGGAGGTCCTGCTTGGCGCGGACCACGCCCTCCAGGACCGGGTCGACCGTCTCCAGATGGGAGGGGTTGGCCACGACCGAGGTCTTGAGCTTGGAGCCGTCGGGCGAGACGAAGTCGCCGCCGGCGCCCAGGTGGTACTTCACGTCACCGGAGCCGTGGGCGCTGCGCGGGTCGATGTTGCCCTCGAACTCGCCGAAGATCTGCCCGTACGACTTGCCGACGATGTTGGCGAGCACGTTGAGGCGCCCGCGGTGGGCCATGCCGATCACGGCCTCGTCGAGCCGCTCCTCGGCCGCGGAGCTCAGCACCGAGTCGAGCAGCGGGATCAGCGACTCGCCGCCTTCCAACGAGAAGCGCTTCTGCCCGACGAACTTCGTCTGCAGGAACGTCTCGAACGCCTCGGCGGTGTTCAGCCGCTCCAGGACGCGCAGCTGCTCGGTGCGGTCGGGCTTGGCGTGCGGGCGCTCGATGCGTGCCTGGATCCAGGCACGCTCCTCGGGGTTCTGCATGTGCATGTACTCGACGCCGATGGTGCGGCAGTAGGAGTCACGCAGCACGCCGAGGATCTCGCGCAGCTTCATCAGGGGCCGGCCGCCGAAGCCGCCGGTGGCGAACTCGCGCTCCAGGTCCCACAGGGTCAGGCCGTGCGACTTGATGTCGAGGTCGGGGTGCTTGCGCTGCTTGTACTCCAGCGGGTCGGTGTCGGCCATGAGGTGGCCGCGGACCCGGAAGGCGTGGATGAGCTCGATGACCCGGGCCGACTTCGCCACGTCGTCGTCGTGGGTGGTCGAGATGTCCTGCACCCAGCGGATCGGCTCGTACGGGATCCGGAGGGCTTCGAAGATCTCGTCGTAGAAGCCGTCCTCGCCGAGCAGCAGCCGGTGGACCTGCCGCAGGAAGTCGCCCGACTGGGCGCCCTGGATGATGCGGTGGTCGTACGTGCTGGTGATCGTCATGACCTTGCTCACCGCGAGGCGGGAGAGCGTGTCGGGGGAGGCCCCCTGGTACTCGGCGGGGTATTCCATCGCGCCGACGCCGATGATCGTGCCCTGTCCCGGCATCAGGCGCGGCACCGAGTGCACGGTGCCGATGGTGCCCGGGTTGGTCAGCGAGATCGTCGTGCCACTGAAGTCGTCGACCCCCAGCTTGCCCGCCCTCGCCTTGCGCACGACCTCTTCGTAGGCGACCCAGAACTGGCGGAAGTCCATCCCCTCGGTCGCCTTGATCGACGGCACCAGGAGCTGGCGGGTGCCGTCGCTCTTGGCGACGTCGATGGCGAGGCCCAGGTTGACGTGCTCGGGCTTGACCAGCACCGGCTTGCCGTCGACCTCGGAGTAGGAGTGGTTCATCTCCGGCAGGACCTTGAGGGCCTTGATCACCGCGTAGCCGATGATGTGCGTGAACGACACCTTGCCGCCGCGGCCGCGGGACAGGTGGTTGTTGATCACAATCCGGTTGTCGATGAGGAGCTTCGCCGGGACCGCGCGCACGCTGGTCGCCGTCGGGACAACGAGACTGGCCTCCATGTTGGCCGCGGTCCTCGCGGCGGCGCCGCGCAGTCGGACTTCCTCGGCACCGGCGGGGGCGGGCAACTGCGTCTCCTGCTTGGGTCGGGCGGCCGGGGCGGGCTTGGCCGCCGCCGGTGCCGGGGTCGTCGCCGCGGGGGCCGGGGTGGCCTGAGCCGCGGCCGGAGGGGCCGAGGGCGCAGCGGGTGTCGGTGGAGCGGACGCGGCGGCGGCCGCCCCCTGGGATGCGGCGGCATCGCCGGATCCCGAACGGGGCGCGGCGGCACGGCCGGACCCCGAATCAGGGCTGTAGTCGGCAAAGAAGTTCCACCAGGCCCGGTCGACCGACTCGGGGTCCTGGAGGTACTTCTGGTACAGCTCGTCGACAAGCCATTCGTTCTGACCAAAGGCTGCCAGCGGGTTTGTCCGCGACGACTCAGACGACACGGCGGAAATCGCCCTCTTCCGCAGATCGGCGTTGATGATAGAGAACCTGTCCAAGGCTACTCGCCTTGGCTCGGACCTGCGCCAGTCTGACGGCAGCTTCCTTGCCGATCCTCTCAGTACGGGTTAAAACGGTCACTCACCGGGTAACCGTTTACTCGCTGAGCCGCTGGTCAGCCCGGTACGGCGGGCATGATCAGCTCGGCCAGATCAGCCGGGACTCCACCCGTATCCCCGGAGTGACATCTTCGAGAAGCCCGGCCAGCTCGTCCCCGGCCGCGCGAAGCTCCTCCGCCGACAGGGGCGCGAGCCGCTCCAGCAGGAACAGCGCGTCCGTCGTCTCCTCGGTGATCCGGGTGCGGACGCACTGCCGCCAGTTCCAGCGGCGGCAGGTGACGCCCCTGTCGTCGCGCCAGACGACCTCGCCGGCCTCCGGACGGTCGATCGCGGGCTCGCCCTTCTCGACGACCTCGAACGACTCGTCGCCGCTCGCGCGCACCAGCCTCGCCGTTCCCTCGTAGCGGGCGAGGTCCTCCCCGCCGATCGGCAGGCCGTGCCTGATGCTGATCGCGTTGTAGGCGTCGACCACCCGGTTGATCTCCGGCGGCGGCATCCGCCTGACCAGCGCGTCCACCGACGGCCTGGTCCGCTGCGGCTTCGCCCCGAACCCCCGGTAGGCCTCCCGCCACGACTCGATCCTCGGGTCGTCGGTCGCCACGGCCTTCTCCGCCGCCTCCGCCAGCCAGGCCCGCGACCTGTCGTCGGTGGGCCCGTTGCGCAGCCCGTACACCCCCATCACCAGCACCCCGAAGTCGGGCCTGAGCGCGCTGACGGCGGGATCCACCCGGATGTCCTCGATCACGGCCCCAGTTTAGGGCGCCCTCACCACCTTGAAGTGGCGTCAGGCGGCCGCGTGGGGGGTGAAGGTGACGTTCAACTCGGCGTCCAGTGCTCTCGCCAGGCGTCGGAGCAGCGCCAAAGTCGGGGTGCCCCCCCCTGTTTCCAGACGGGCCACCTGCGGTTGGGTCATTCCGGCCCGCTCGGCCAGTTCGGCCTGGGAAAGGCCGAGCTCCGTCCGGCGGTTGTAGACCTGCTGACCCAGAAGCAACGCCTCACGGGCCTCCTGGTAGACGTCGGCTCGGCGCTCGGCGCCCGTCCGCTCCCACGTGTTGTGAGCTGTGTTGTGAGCCATGCCCCACTCAGTCCTTCCAGACGCGGTCATAGACCTCCGAGGCGACCACATGAAGATTCTCACATTCGACCTGTGCCCGACGAGCGCGTTCAACCTGACCGGTCTCCTTGCGGCGTGTCTTGGTGAAGACGGTGAGAAGGACGATCCGCCGTCCAGGAGCGAGCCAGTAGGTGATTCTGGCCTGACGGCGCGTGAGCGAGAGGCGCAGCTCACGCACTTTGCCTCCGAGGTGCCTGGAGTACGGCTCGTCGAGCGTCTCGGCCTGTTCGGAGAGGAGGTCGGCCAGGGCTTCGACCTTGACGTAATCACGCTCGGACAGCGACTCGAGCCACGTTCGGATCTCGGGCTCGATCTCGATGACATATAGCCTCACGGTCCGTGAGGCTATATGTCATCGACCATATGATCCGTGATACCTCAACATTGATAAGCGCAGGTCACGGGCTTGAGCTTCTGATTGTGGACGTATGGGCTCACATCACCCGGGTCACGTGCAGAGGTTGCCGTTGAGGAGGAAGCGGTCCGGTCGGGGGTTGGGGCCGGGGGCGTCGGCGCCGAGGAAGCCGAAGGTGATCGATCCGCCGGGCTTGATGGTCTTGTTCCAGGCGAGGTTCTTCGCGGTCACGGTCGAGCCGTCCTGGGTGATCGCGGTGCTCCAGTGCTGCCGTACGCTCTGGCCGCCCAGGAAGGACCAGCTGAGGGTCCAGCCGTCGATCGCCTCGGTCCCGTTGTTGGTGAGGGTGACCTGGGTGTTGAACCCGTCGGGCCACTGGCCGTGGTTGGTGTAGGTGACCTTGCACGTACCGGGGGCGGCGGCGGGGGTCTCGAGGTAGGAGGCGATCCAGGCGAGCGGGGAGTTCCAGTTGATCGTCAGCTCGTTGGTGGACCACGATTCGATGTCGTCGATGTAGCAGAACTGGGGCTTGCAGCCCTGCAGCTTCGCCTGGGCGACCGGGTCCTGGATGGAGGAGTTCGGGCCTCCGGCCAGGGTGCCGCGCGGCGGGTTGGGCAGGGACGGGTCGAGCTGGTGGGCGTACCAGCGGCTGTGCTGGTTCTTGGAGGCGACCTCGCCGTAGCCGGTCACGTACGACTGGTTGAGCGCGTTGCGGCCGAAGATGTAGTCCAGCCCCTCAAGCACCCCCTCGTGGTACTTCGCCTCGCCGCTCAGGTCGTGGGCGACGGCCATCACGACCATGTTGTTGATCACCTGGTGGCTGGAACCCCAGTCGTACTCCGCCGGGTTGTAGGGAACGCCGTACGGGTGGGCCTTCTGGACGGCGAGATACTTGTCCGCGCCTTCCAGGATCGACTCGCGCACCCGCGCCCGGTCGGGGAGCGCGTTGGGCACGGTCGCCAGCTGCAGGCGGCCGAGCTGGGCGGTGTTGCCCCAGTCGAAGCCCCGGTCGCGCCAGATGTCGCCGGTGTGGTGCGGCGAGGCGAGCACGTAGTCCTTGAACTCCTTCTCGCCGGTGGCGATATAGAGCTCGGCGGCGGCCCAGTAGAACTCGTCGGTCACGTTGTCGTCGTTGTAGGCGCCGCCGCCTGTCCCGTCGGCGGGGTCCGCGTACCGGGTGGGGTTCGCCTTCGCCGCAGCCCACGCCTTCCTCGCCGCGGCGAGGTTGCGCGCGGCGAACGCGGCGTCGTAGGGGGCGAAGAGACGGGCGGCCTGGGCCGCCGTGGCGGCCAGGTTGAGGGTGGCGGCCGTGGAGACCGGGTGCAGCTCGCGCGGCTGGGGGTCCAGGTGGGGCATGAGGGGCAGGCCGGTCCACGCGGCGTCGTGGATCTTGTGGTGGGCCATTCCCGCGTACGGCTTCCCGTCGGGGACCTGCATGCTGAGCAGGAACTCCTGCTCCCAGCGGGCCTCGTCGAGGATGTCGGGCACCCCGTTGCCGCTCTCGGGGATGTCGAGATCGCCGTCCTTGTGGACGCCGTCGGTCTTGGCGCGCTCGAAGGCGGACATCAGCTGGTGGACGGAGACGCCGCCGTTGACGACGTACTTGCCGTGGTCACCCGCGTCGTACCAGCCGCCCTTGACGTTCAGCGTGTAGTCGCAGACTCCCGGCTGGCAGGGCACCTCGATGTCACCCTTGTTGGGGGCGACCCCGATGTGCCCGGCGGGCCTTCCGTAGCCGGGGCGGAGCTCGTCGAGGATCGGGATGCCGCTGCGCTGGGTGTAGTAGAACTTCAGCGCGTCGGTCCTGAGGTCGCTGTAGACGTCCGCGCCGATGTCGAAGGGCCGGCTGGTCTCGCCGTCGGCCTCCAGGGTGTAGCCGGTGCCGGGCGTGGTGACCGTGCCGAAGTCGATCGAGTGCACGTTCTGGCCCGAGCTCTCGTCGACACCGCGCGGGAGGGTGTCACCCTCGGCGACGGTCTCCCCGCCGCGCTTGAGCTTCCAGCCGGTCGACTCCGTTTTCTCGGTGACGAGGGTGGCGTTCTTCGGCCCGGAGGGCAGGTAGCCGACCATGTTCACCCGAACGCGGGGTCCGGTGTCCGGCTCGTAGACCTCGGGCTCGGCACCGCCCTTCAGTGAGACGTTGTCCACGCAGAACCTCCAGGGGGTGGCGCTGCCCCCGATTTGGAACGCCACCTGCCCGTTCGGCAGGTCCACGGGAGAGGTGAAGGTGTAGCGGTAGTCGTTACCGGACACGCTCAGCTCGGGATTGGCCGCCAGATACTGCGTGTAGGGGTCCACCGGCAGCTGGACGAGGGCCTTGACCACCCGGCCGGGCGTCGCGATCCCGAAGAAGGAGAACTCGTACGTCTCGTCCTTGACCAGGGGGATGTCGTTCTGGCCGACGATGACGTCCCACGGGTTGACGGTGTTGCCGGGGACGTCGGCGCACAGGCGGCCGTCTTCGACCTCCAGCGTGGTGTTGCCGGTGCTCCACCAAGGGGCGGTGCCGCTGTCGAAGGTGCCGTTGACGATCTGTTCTGGGCCGTCGGCCACTGCGGGCAGGGGGGTCAGGGTCATCATGGTCACGGCCGTGGCGAGGGCGAGCCAGGCGGGAGGTCTGCGCACGGAGGATCCTTTGGGCGGGGGGAGGTTCCAGGTTGTGGGAGCACGGGTCCGAGGATCCCGGTCGGAGAGATCCAAGTGGGAGCGCTCCCACAACCTGGATGCCCGATGTTTCCAGCGCGTTTCGCCGATCGTCAACCGTTACCCCTCCCGACCCGCCCGCCGACCCGGGGAATGACCGATTTGTCGGATGAAACTTTCACGTCACCGGGGCATTCCCTCAGGGAGCGGTCCAGTCGATCTCCGGCCCCCGTGGCACGATCCCGCTGGGGTTGACGTTCGTCTGGGTCACGAAGTAGTGCCGCTTGATCTGATCGAAGTCGGTCGTGTCGCGGAACGCGGGGATGGCGTACAGCTCGCGGGCGTAGGCCCACAGGACCGGATAGTCGCTCAGTCGCCGAACCGAGCACTTGAAGTGCGAGTTGTAGACGGCGTCGAACCTGGCGAGCGTCGGGTAGAGCCGCACGTCGCTTTCGGTGAGCGCGTCGCCGTGCAGGCGGCGGCGGGTGGACAGCCGCTCCTCAAGCAGGTCGAGCGTGGCGAACACGTCGGTGACCGCCTCGTCGTACGCCTCCTGCGAGCGGGCGAACCCGGCGCGGTAGACGCCGTTGTTGAGCCCCTGGAAGATCACCTCGTTGAGCGCGTCGATCTCCTCGCGCAGCTCCCGCGGGTAGAGGTCGGGCGCGCCCTCGGCGTGCCAGGGCGCGAAGGTCGTCTCCAGGGTGAGGGTGATCTGCGGGTAGTCGTTGGTGACCATGCGCCCGGCGGTGATGTCCCAGACGCAGGGCACCGTGTAGCGGCCCTCGTAGCCGGGGTCGGTCGCCAGATAGAGCTCGGAGAGGTACTCCACCCCGGTCACCGGGTCGCCCCCGGGGATCCGCCAGCCCTTCTCGTCCCTGATCGGGTCGACGATCGTCACCCCGACCACCTCCCGCAGGCCCAGCAGCTCGCGGACGATGAGCGAGCGGTGCGCCCAGGGGCAGGCGTAGGAGGCGTAGATCTGGTAGCGGCCCGGCTCGGGCGGGTGCTCGCCGCCCTCCTCGATCCGCGCCGTGAACCGGTTCGGCTGCCTCTCGAAGCGGCCGCCGGAGATCTCCTTTTCCAGTTTCATCCTTCGACGGTACGTGACCTTCGGGGGGCGTGATCCGGCCGGTCGTACGTTCCTCGTGAGGTATTTCATGTACAACCAGTAGGAAATATTGACTTGCCGCCGGGGGGTGCGTAGTTTCTCTGTTATGGGCGTCTATCTGACTCGGTGCACGCACGTCGATCTCTGCCGCGTGTTCAGCGCGCAGTGTCCGTGATCACGAATCGACCCGCAGTCTCCTCCCATATCTCACAGGACGCATATCGTGCTCAAGATCGGACATGTTCCCGCCCTCGGCGGCACCCGTCTCGGGGGTGCCCGATGAAGCTCAGAATCCAGGGGGTCGGCAAGGAGTTCGCCGGCCGTGACACCCGGCGTTCCTTCGCCGCCCTCGCCGGCGTCGACCTCGACGTACGGGAGGGGGAGCTGCTCACCCTCGTCGGGCCGAGCGGCTGCGGTAAGTCCACCCTCCTCGACCTGATCGCGGGGCTCGCCGCCCCGACCGCCGGACGGATCCTGCTGGACGGGATCCCCCTCGAAGGGCCCGGCCTCGACCGGGGGGTCGTCCTGCGGCAGTACGCGCTGTTCCCCTGGCGCACCGCGCTGTCCAACATCGAGTTCGCGCTGGAGGGCAGGGCCGCCACGAGGCGGGAGCGCGCCGACCTGGCCAGGGAGTATCTGGACCTGGTGGGGCTGGGCGGGCTCGGCGACCGCTACCCCCACGAGCTCGCCCACGGCATGCCCCAGCGCGTCGCCATCGCCAGGAGCCTCGCGACGGATCCGGCCCTGCTGCTGCTCGACGAGCCGTTCGCCGCGCTGGACGCCGGGACCCGGGAGTCGCTCCAGGAGGAGCTGCTGCGAATCTGGCAGAAGACCGGCACGACGCTCCTGTTCGCCACCCGGAGCCTCGACGAGGCCGTCTATCTCGGCCGGCGGGTCGCGGTGATGACCGCCAGGCCCGGCCGGATCCGGGGGGTCGTCGAGGTGGATCTCGGCGCCCGCGAAGGTGACCCAAGGGGTGGTTCCCGCTTCGGCGAGCACCGCCACGAGGTGTGGAGACTTCTCCGTTCCGACATCGACCATGACCAGAAAGCGCCGGTGGCCTCATGAGCATCGTGACCGTGGTGGGAAACCCCCGACCGGGATCGCGCACCCTCGCGGTGGCCGTACGGGCGGCGGAGGCCGTCGCCCTGCGGATCGGGGACGGGGAGGCTCCGGAGGTCGTCGACCTCGCGGTCCTCGCCCCGCTGCTGTTCGCCCCCGAGACGGCGCCGGAGGTGAAGGCCGCGCTGGAACTGGTCGCCGGGGCCGACGTGCTGGTAGTGGCGAGCCCGACCTACAAGGCCACCTACACCGGCCTGCTCAAGGTCTTTCTCGACCGGCTGCCGGGCGGCGCGCTCGCCTCCGCCGTCGCACTTCCGCTCCTGGTGATGGGTGACGCCAAACACTCGCTCGCGGTGGAGGTCCACCTCCGGCCGCTGCTGGTGGAGCTCGGTGCGACCGTTCCCACACCGGGCCTCGCGGTGCTGGAGTCGCGGATTCCCGACCTCGACGCCGTCCTCGGGCCGTGGGCCGACCGGGTCGGCCCGCAGGTGGCCGCGGCGTTCGGGGAAAGGGTCCGTACGTGACACCGGGAAGAGATGACGGACGTAATGGGTTTTGAAAGGTGTCCTTTGTTCCTCGGAGGGGGAAAAGTGACCAAGTGGAGCATCTTGGTGGTACCCCACATCGTCATGAGCGAGGTTTCATGACCGAGACACTGTCGAGCCGCGCGGTCGACGCGGAGAGCTTCCGGCGGGCGCTCGCCGTCCACGCGGCGGGGGTCGTCGTCGTCACCGCGCAGGTGAACGGCGTACCGGTCGGGCTCACCGCCACCTCGTTCTCGTCCGTGAGCCTCACACCCCCGCTGGTCTCCTTCTACGTGGACCGATCCTCCACGACCTGGCCCCGGCTCAGGCAGGCCGATCACTTCGCGGTGAACGTCCTGGCCAGCGACCAGGCCGAGGTCGCCTCACGTTTCGCCAGGAAGGGCGTCGACCGCTTCGCCGCTCCCACCTCCTGGACCCCCGGGCACCTGGGTACCCCACTGCTGGGCGGTGTCTCGGCCCACCTGGTCTGCGCCCCCCACTCCACCGTCGACATCGGCGACCACGTCCTCGTCGTCGGGCTCGTCATCGAGACCGGCCTCGAACCCGGCGGGCGCCCGCTCCTGTATCACCAGGGCCGCTTCGGGCGTTTCATCCCACACACCTGACGTCTTTGACCTCACGGTGATCCTCGCCCGGTCCCGTGGGGATCGGCGACGCCGGATGCCGGGCACGGCGCCGTACGGTTCCCGCCGTGCCCGGCATCCGGATGACCGGGGGCCGCCCGGGGCCGGCATGTCCGGGGGCGGACATACCGGCCGTTGATGGAAGCTCATGTACACGGTGGCGTATAAGGAATATCGGGAATGTACTGCCCCCATTCCGCCCGGGTTATCGGCGTACCGCCGACCCCGCAGATGAAGCGGATCGCCTCGTCGATGTCGAGATTCCAGACCTGGAGTTTTCCGCTCTGTGCTCCGGTGAGGAGAGTGTCATACTCGTCGATGAACGCCACGGCGATCGGATGGTCCTGAGCCCGCTTCATGATCGTCGTAACACGAGGTTTCGCGGGATCCGTGATATCCACCAGGCGTACGCTTCCGTCATTCCCGGCGGTCGACAGGGTGCGGCCGTTGAAACTGACGGCGAGACCGATCACGGGGGCGGTGTGCGTGGCCAGGGTCGCGAGAGTGCGGGGTTGCGAGGGGCGTGACACATCCCAGACGCGCACGGTGCCGTCGCCCGAGGCGGTGACGATCTTACGGCCGTCGGGAATGAACGCGACCCTGTTGATGGGATTCAGGTGCCCGGCGAGCGTGCTCAGTCGCACCGGTTTTCGCATGTCGCGAATATCGTATAAATATGCCTGGTTGTCCGTCGTGCCCATGACCAGGG
Source organism: Streptosporangium sp. NPDC000095 (assembly GCF_042899335.1). Taxonomy (NCBI): domain Bacteria; kingdom Bacillati; phylum Actinomycetota; class Actinomycetes; order Streptosporangiales; family Streptosporangiaceae; genus Streptosporangium; species Streptosporangium sp. NPDC000095. Next base: position 12,576 of record NZ_JBIAZS010000037.1, on the reverse strand, counting down.
TGGCCCCGTCGGGACTCACCGCCATGTCGGCCACCTTCTCCGGCAGGTCGGTCAGTGTCGTGACGAGGCGAGGATTTCCCGGATCCCCGATGTCCCAGATACGGACCGAGGGATCCTGCGCGGTGCCGACAAGATAGCGACTGTCCTTGCTGAAGGCGACGGAGAAGGCGTTCTGCGTGCCGGGGCGAAGGGTGGAGAGCAGTACGGGGTGAGCGGGATCCGCGACGTTCCACAGCTTCACGGTCGTGTCCCAGGAAGCGGTGGCGACAAGGTTTCCGCTCGGATCGAACTTCGCGCGGACGATGATGTTCTCGTGCCCTGTCAGGGTCCCCAGGGGGTACGGACGGGATAGGTCCGCCACATTCCACAGTCGCGCGGTGTTGTCGTCGGCCGCGTCGATGACGATTTTTCTTCCCGGGCTGAAGGAGACGTCTTCGACGGCCCACTGGTGAGACTGCAGTCGTGGTGAACGGGTGACGCCACCGGCGGTACCGATGCGCCACAGGCGGACGCTGAGGTCGCCGGAGCTGGTGGCGACGACTCCGTCGTCCCTGATGGCGACGGCGAGGACCGAATTCGTATGCCCAGCGAGTCCCGTGGAGAGGATCGGCGGGCCCTCGTCCGGCAGTTCCCAGACCCACGTGGTGTTGTCGTACGACGATCCGAGCATGGTTCGGCCATCACGGCTGAAAGTGATGTCGAATATGCTGCCACCGGTGTTCTCCAGGGCCGATTTCCTGGTCGGCTTGGCGGGGTCGCGCACATCCCAGACGATGATCTGCTGGTCGTCCGCGCCGGTGGCGAGCCCGCGTCCGTCGGGAGTGAAGGCGACCGCCTCCAGCGGCTTCACATGGCCGGGGAGAACGGCCAACCGGCGGGGACGGGCGGGATCGGTGATGTCCCAGAGACGCGCCGTGATGTCGAAGGAGGCTGTCGCCAGGGTTCGCCCGTCCGGACTGAACACCACGTCACTCACTTGATCTTTGTGTCCTCGAAGGACGGACATGCGCCGAGGGCGCGCGGTGTCGGTGACGTCCCAGAGGCTGGTGGTGTGGTCAGCCGACGCCAGGGCGAGCAACCGGGCGTCCGGGCTGAAGGCGACTTCCCTCAGCATCTGCGGGCTCGCTGTGAACGACGCTATCTGCCGTGGTGGAGAAGCGCCGTCGACCGCCCACAGCTTGGCTGTCCCGCCGGCGTCGCAGGTCGCCAGTATCCTTCCTCCGGGATGGAAGGCGACTCCGCGGACAGCCCGGGTGTGGCCGGTCAGTATGTGGTGTATGCGAGGGCGAGCCGGATCCCGGACATCCCACAGCCGGACGGTGTGATCATCGGATGCGGATGCCAGAAGCCGGCCGTCGGGACTGAAGGCGGTGGCCCACACGGCGTTCGTGTGACCCGAGAGTCGTGCGCCGGTCTGCCAGGTGCGCGCGCTGAGCACGGCTCCGCGGGTTTGGGGGAGCGGTGAGAGCCGATACGAGATCAGGGCGAGGAACCCGCTGAGAGTGCGGTCCGAGACCGTGTCCGCGGTGTCGCTCACCTGGCTGGCGATGGCCCGGTTTCTCTGCTGGATCGCCTCGTCGCTCTGCTGCCGGGCGTAGGAACCGGCCGCGACGGCGGTGAGAAGCAGCACGGACAGGACGGTGATCACCGCGGTGGTGATCCTCCGGCGCCGGCGGGCGCGCCGGCTCGACGCCTGGAGGAACGCCCGTTCGTTCGCCGTGAGCTCACTTGAGCCGTTCAGGACGGCTTCGGCCGCCACCAACTGGCTGTCGAAATAGAGATACGCGGAGTCGCGCCCGTGGCGCACCCAGGTGTCGGTGTCCGTGGCGAGGTGCTGACGCATCGACAAATTGGCCCGGTCCGTATCGATCCAGCTCTTCAACCTGGGCCAGGCCCGGATGAGCGCCTCGTGGGTGATCTCCGCGCTGTCCTGGTCGACCGTGATGAGGCGGGCCTCCACGAACTTGCCCAGGATCGTGCTCGCGGCCACCTGACCCTGGGAACCGTCCAGCAGATCGGCGATCGCCACTCGCCGTCTCGTGGCGTCCGTCTGGTCGTCGAGGTGTATGAGCCGAAGCAGCAGCCGCTGAGCGAGCCCTTCCGCCTGCGAGCCGATCTCGGTCAGGGTCTGTTCGGCGCTGAGGGCGAGAGACCGGGCGATGCCACCGGACGCGCGGTACCCGGCGAGGGTGAGCATGTTCCCGCTGCGCCGCTGCCAGGTCACCAGCAGCGCGTGGGACAGCAGCGGGAGCACGGCGTCGGCTCGGCCCGTGGAGACCTCGTCGGCGCCGAGCTCGTCGAGCAGGAGGTCGGACAGGCCGCTCTCCAGCCTGAGACCCGATCGTGCCGCGGGCTCCTCGATGACGGTACGCAGCTGTGCCCTGGTCATCGGCCCGACGATCTCGGGGTGTTGCAGTGCCGCCAGCAACTCCGGGTAGGCGGCGCAGTGCCCGAAGAAGTCGGCGCGGACGACCACCACCACTGTCACGGGCGCCCTGGCCCGGTCATCGCCTGCGGCTTCGGCGAGGACCTCGATGAACCGCTGGCGTCGTGCCTCGTCCTGGCAGGCGGTGAAGACCTCCTCGAACTGGTCCACGACGATCAGGACCCGGCCGGGGAGGCCGGAGAAGGCCCGCCCGGCCCCTTGGGGGTCCTCCAGCCGGGCACGGACCTCCCCGGTGTCGACGTCGCGCAGACCGGCGAGCCGCCGGGCCAGCTCGGCCAGGGGGTCGGCGCCCGGCACCAGGACGACGGCGTGTGTCTCCCCGGTGCTCTCGCGCCGAAGGGCGGGGACGACGCCGGCCCGCAACAGCGACGACTTCCCCGATCCGGAAGGTCCTGTGACGACGAGCATGCCACCGGTCCCGGAGCTTTCCCGGACGCGCGCCACCAGTGCCCGGGTCAGATCCTCGCGGCCGAAGAAGTTGGCCGCGTCCTCCGGGCCGAAGGTGGCGAGGCCGCGGTACGGGGACTCCTCCTCCGTCGGCTGCACCACGGGCGGGGCGGGGGGCGCCTGCGGCACCACGTACGCCGGGTTGACGGCGAAGGCGTGACGATCTCCCAGGTCGGTCGCGTGCCGTCGCGGGCTCGGAAAACCCTTCTCGGGCAGGGACCGGGTCAGGTTCCGATAGATGGAGTCCAGGGAGAACACCTGGGGGCCGGCCTGGTCCCCCTCGTTCAGCAGTTTGATCAGCTCGCCGGAGAACGCCGTGTGACGAGCGCCCGGCAGCGCCCATGACGCCTCGTCTCTACTGGAGGAGGTGAGCAGGTACGCGCCCGAGGTCATGCTGTCGGAGAAAAGGTCCACCAATCGCGACGAAACCCCTTGCGCACGTCCCGAGAAGCAGCAGTCGAGGACGACGACGACCAATTCGGCGCGTGACTTCGCGATAGCCTGACGCACGAGGGAGTAGGGCAACGCCTGGTAACCGGGCACTCCTCGCCGTAGGTCGATCGTCGCCTGGGTGGCGAGGTGCAGTTCGTTCTCCGCGCTGACCAGGCCGTGCCCCACGAAATAGAACATCAGGACGGACGTCGTGTCCTGCGCGAGCTCGGCGAAAGTGTTTCCCAGGTCGACCGGTGTCGGCGGATTGAGGAGAACCGATAATCCGCTCGGCGCCAGGCCGCCTTTCTGGATGAGGCATTGGCCAAGGTCTTCTATTGTAGACGCGACGGCCGGAATATCCGGTAAACGAGACCCCGGCATATGCAGCCCGGTTCCGGCGAGGAGAACTCTGCTCCCCGAAGAGGAGAGTGCCAGAAGCGGAGATCTCCGGGCACTCGGCTCCCGGCGGGTTTCACCGGCCTTCGAGAGGTCATCCTCGATCATCGGTGCTTTCCAATGCTTCGACGATCTCGACGGTGAGGGCAGCGAGCTTCGTCGTGTCGAGTGACCGCACCCGTCCGGCGCTCACCTCGATTTTGTCGTCTCCCCGGATGAGTTTCACGGTGACGTCCCCGGGGCGAGAACCGATCCATGCGACGATCACACCGGAAATCGCCGCGACCAGGCCACTCGACCCCAGCGCTATTTGGAGCGCTTCGACCAGCGGCCCCAATCTTCCCTCTGACGGATCACTTTCGAGGAAGGTGACTCTTCCTCGTAACTCGGGCTCGGCCTCCAGCCATGCCGCGAGGCTGCGGAGATCGTCCGCGCCGCCCGTGTCAATGCTCAAGACGCTTACGACGAGATCCATGTGCCACGCCATTCTGCTCGGGAATCGGTTTTCCCTGACAGCGCCGTACATCCTGGGCCCGCCGCGAATCCAAAGTGGTTGGAGTGCCCATAGACGCGCCCCGATAAGCGCTTTGTTTGTTTTTACGGTAGAAGGATTAAAGCATACCTGACTTACCGGTTGAACGTCGATGGTCGCGGTGCGTCGTTAACTGACGGCCCGGTCGGGAAGCGGTGGATTCGCGTTGATCATTGCTTGTTCGCCGCCCGCGTGGCGGCGTGCCCCGGGTGCGCGCTCGGCCCGTTCCTCGGCTCTCGGTTCGTCGGCTTACGCGTACCGCATGATCGGGAGGTAAGGAAGGAGGCTGGCAATGTACTGCGATAAGAGAACATTGCATGTTGAAGATCCGTACCGCCTCGACAGGGACATAAATGGCCTATGTCCAACAATATTATGAACGTTACATATTGTTCATTGATGCATCGTGTGCGGTTCATCATGGTGAACGAGGCTTATGTCCGCCTGGTGGTCGGCGGGCGGTGAACGTCCGCTCTGGGGATGCCTCGGAGGGGGCCGAGGAGGATCCTCAGGCGAGGCGGACGGTGCCCCGGCCGGTGGCGAGGGGGAGATCCAGCGCGGTGTGGATGCCCGGCGGAGCGGCGCAGAGGGCGGCGACGGAGTTGACGGCGTGGGCGGCGGCGCCGGCCAGGCCGTGGGAGATCTCGTCGACCGTGAGCATCAGCTGGGGCACGCCCTCGATGTGGACGCTGAAGCCGGGGTCGGCCCAGCGTCGCACCCGGGTGGCGTCGGCCTTGTAGACGCACTCCACGGTCATGAAGGGACGGCCGCGGACCAGCCCGCTGAACATCCAGCGGGACGCGCACACGGTGCCCGCCCTGACCGGTCCCGCGGCGATCTCGAACTCCTCCGCGGCGAGCTCGAACTCGTCGCTCTCCTCGACCTCGTCGAGGGCCACGCCGAGGTTGTCGGCCACGAACTGGACGCTCTCGGCGAACAGCGAGCGCTGGAAGGCGCGGAAGGGGCGCACCGCGGCGACGTAGTCCTTGGCCGAACGGGTGAAGCCGAACAGATCCACCACGATCTGCCGGGACGGGTGGCCCCGGAAGTCGGACGACTCCCGGACGTAGATGTGGTCGACGCGGCTGGACAGGCCGGTCAGCGTGAGCGGCAGCACGTCGCTCATGAAGCCCGGGTTGACGCCGGTGCCGTGCAGGGACGATCCCCCCGCGCGGCAGGCGGCCTCCAGCCGCTCCACCACTCCGGGGCCGTAGCACTTGGGATACACGAACCCGGTGGTGGTGATGACGTTCTTGCCGGTGGCGAGCAGCGCGCAGATGGTCTCCACGTCGCTCGGATGCTCCCCGCCGAAGTAGGACGCCGGCAGGGGCATGTGCAGCACGCAGTCGGCCTTCGCGGCGAGGATCTCCTCGACGTCGTCGGTGCAGACGACACCGGCCTCGGGGAGCCCCACGAGGGTCCCCGCGTCCTGTCCCACCTTGTCCGGGTCGTAGACCAGAACCCCGGCGAGTTCGAATTCCGGCCGGGTGATCAGGCTGCGCAGGGAGTATCTGCCGACGGCGCCCGTGGCCCACTGGACCACGCGCAGGGGCGGCGATAAGGACATATAGGGCCTCCAGCCCAAAATATTGGGCGGGGCCTTACTGGGAAAAAGTGAGGGGTGTCGTCGTTGACCCTCGCCCGTGTGAGGCAAAAACTTTAGCAGAAATTAACACGGGTGCTTACTATGCGCAATGATCTCCAGCATTCTCGGTTACCGCCGCGCGCCTTTCTCGGTAATGGTCCCCGCGATGGTGTCGAGGGGGTCGCCGACGGCTCGCCCCGGTTTCGCGAGCGGTGTCCGGGAAGGTTTCGCGGACTCCGTCGTGAGGTGACCTCCCGGGGGTGCCCATGGCATCGCGAGGGTCGGGCGGGCTATTGTTCAGACGACTAGAATTATGTTCTCGTGGGAGGATTGCGGATGTCAGAGCTGCGGTTTGACGGCAGGGTCGCGGTCATCACCGGCGCGGGGCACGGACTCGGCCGCTCGCACGCGCTGTCGCTCGCCGAGCGCGGCGCGAAGGTGGTCGTCAACGACCTGGGCGGGGCGCTGGACGGCACCGGCGCCTCCGCGGGCCCGGCCGCCGAGGTGGTCGAGCTGATCAGGAAGGCCGGCGGGGAGGCGACCGCCAGCACCGACAACGTCGCGACCCCCGAGGGGGCCCAGGCGATCGTGCGGACCGCGATCGACACCTACGGGCGGCTGGACATCGTCGTCAACAACGCGGGCATCCTGCGGGACAGGTCCTTCGGCAAGATGAGCGTCGAGGAGTTCGACCAGGTCCTCGCCGTCCACGTCCGGGGCTCCTTCCTGGTCAGCCGGGCGGCCTTCCCGCACCTCAAGGAGCGGGGATACGGCCGCATCGTCAACACCAGCTCGCCGGCCGGGCTGTTCGGAAACTTCGGCCAGGCCAACTACTCCACCGCGAAGATGGGGCTGGTCGGCCTCACCAAGACGCTCGGCATCGAGGGTGCCAGGGCCGGGATCAAGGCCAACGCGATCGCGCCGATCGCCTGGACCCGGATGACCGAGGAGCTCCTGCCCGCGGAGTTCGAGGCCAAGTTCACCGCGGAGCGGGTCAGCGCGCTGGTGACCTTCCTGGCGCACGAGGCCTGCGAGACCAGCGGCGAGGTCTTCAGCGTCGGTGGCGGCCGGATCGCGCGGGTGTTCGTGGCCGAGGGGCCCGGCTGGCGGCAGGACGACCACACCGTGGAGGACATCCGGGACAACTGGCAGGCGATCCTCGCCGAGCAGCCGTACCTCACCCCGACGACGCTCGGCGAGCAGGCGACCGCCTCGATGAAGGCGATGCTCTGAGCGCCGCACGCTGACCGCCTGACCGCCTGACCGCCTGACCGGGACGGCCGGGCGGGTACAGGGTGGCCGGCCGACGTTCGCCGAAGGGCGCTCTCCGCGGGAGGGCGCCCTTTTTGTTGCCCAGGACGTTTTCGGGGTGGTTGCGGGTTTGGTTTGGGATGACCAAAAAAGGGTCGGGCGATGCGGGATTCAAATGAGTCGTTCGATGGGGCCTGAAGGGACTGCCTGGACGGAGCCGCTTTCGCCGTACGGGGCGCGCCTTTCTGCCTTGACTGGACAATCTTTTGCTTGACTGTCGTCAGAACTCATCCTTACCATCCTGAAATGGAGAGGAAATAAGCCAGAAACCACCAGGCTTTTCGACTTTTTGCCGCTCTCTCCCGGCATCGTCGCGCCGTTCGGCCCGTCAGGGCCGCCCGGTTCGTTTCGCATGTCCTTCTTAACCCCCCAGGAGATTCCATGCGCCGCCAGCTCACCGCCTTAATGGTCCCCATCCTGCTCCTGTTATCCGTGGTCTCCGGGGTCTCGATGGCCTCGGCGAACGCGGGAGCCGCGAAGGCGGCCGCCTTCCGGGTGCTGCTGTTCACCGAGACCGCCGACTACGTGCACGCGTCGATCCCATCCGGCATCACGATGGTTCAGCAACTCGCCGCCGCCAACGACTTCGAGGTCGTCCAGTCCGCGAACTCGAGCGTGTTCAGCGACGCGGGCCTGGCGGGCTTCAACGCGATCATCATGTTGCAGAACTCCGGCATGGTCTGGGACAACGACGCCCAGCGTCAGGCCATGCAGAGGTACGTCAACAACGGCGGCGGGATCGTCGCGATCCACAACACCACGGACATGAACATCGAGGCGCAGTTCCCCTGGTGGGACCAGCTCATCATGGGTGGCGCGCACATGACCGCGCACTCGGCCACCGTGCAGGGCACCGCGAAGGTCCTCGACAAGAAGCACCCCTCCACCGTGGGCCTGCCCGACCGCTGGACGCGTACCGAGGAGTGGTACAACTTCAGCAAGAACATGCGGGGCGACGTCCACGTCCTGGTCGCCGCCGACGAGAGCACCTACGACGCCGGCGGAAACAAGATGGGCCCCGACCACCCGATCTCCTGGTGCCGTAGCACCGAGGGCGGGCGCGTGTGGGCGACCGCGATGGGGCACGAGAGCGCCTCCTACAACGAGGCCAACTTCCGTCAGCACGTGCTCGGCGGCGTCAAGTGGGCGGCGGGCAACGCCGCGGGCGACTGCGGCGGCACCGTGTGGAACCGGTACCAGAAGGTGACGCTCGACAGCGCGCCCGACCAGCCGATGGGCCTGGACATCGCTCCCAACGGGGACGTCTACTACATCGCCCGTTCCGGCAAGCTCATGCTCATCCGCAAGAGCAACGGCCAGATCGTGACCGTCGGCACGCTGAGCGTCTACACCGGCGGTGAGGACGGGCTGATCGGCCTGGCCCTGGACCCGAACTTCGCGACGAACCGCTGGGTCTACCTCAACTACTCGCCGACCGGTTCCGCGGCGATCAACCAGGTCTCCCGGTTCACCCTGAACGGCGACACCCTGGACATGTCCAGCGAGAAGAAGCTCCTCTCCATCCCCGCGACCAGGGTCGACGAGCCGGGGCACACCGGCGGGTATCTCACCTTCGGGCCGGGCGGGAACCTCTACATCGGCGTCGGCGACGACATCAACCCCTTCTCCTCCGACGGGTACGCGCCGATCGACGAGCGTTCCGGCCGCTCCAACTTCGACGCGCAGAAGACCAGTGCCAACACCAACGACCTGCGCGGCAAGATCCTGAGGATCCACCCGGAGAGCAACGGCACCTACACGATCCCCTCGGGCAACATGTTCGCGCCGGGCACGGCGCAGACCCGCCCGGAGATCTACGCGATGGGCTTCCGTAACCCGTTCCGGTTCTCGGTGGACTCCGAGACCGGCTGGATCTCGGCGGCCGACTACGGCCCCGACGCGGGGTCGGCCAACGCCAACCGCGGGCCCGAGGGCACCGTGGAGTGGAACCTGATCAAGTCGCCCGGCTTCTACGGCTGGCCGTACTGCGTGGGCAACAACATCCCGTTCAACGACTACAACTTCGCCACCTCCACCTCGGGGGCGAAGTTCAACTGCTCGGCGCCGGTGAACACCTCGCCCAACAACACGGGTATGACGAACCTGCCCGCGGTCAAGCCCGCCACCGTCTGGTACAACTACCACCTCGTGCCCGAGTGGCCGGAGATGGGCAACGGCGGCGGCGCGGCCCCGATGGGCGGGCCGTTCTACCACTACGACGCGGCGAACCCCTCGGAGACGAAGTTCCCCGCCTACTTCGACGACACCCCGTTCTTCTACGAGTGGAGCCGCAACTACCTGATGGAGATGCGGCTGGACGGCAGCGGCAACATGCTGAAGACCAACCGCTTCCTGTCCAACCTCGGGTTCAGGTCGCCGCTGGACATGAAGTTCGGCCCCGACGGCGCGATGTACCTCATCGAGTGGGGGGTCGGCTACGGCGGCACCAACCCCGACGACGGCGTCTACCGCATCGACTACATCAACGGCGGCTCTCGCGCCCCGGTCGCGAAGGCGAGCGGGACGCCCACCTCCGGCCAGGCGCCGCTCACCGTCCAGTTCTCCTCGGCGGGCTCGGCCGACCCGGACGGGGACGCGTTCACCTACGCGTGGGACTTCACGAACAACGGCTCGACCGACTCCACCGCGGCGAACCCCTCGTTCACCTACACCGCCACCGGCAACTACACCGCCAAGCTCACGATCACCGATCCGTCGGGCAAGAGCGGCTCGGCGACGGTGCCGATCACGGTCGGCAACACCGCACCGGTGGTGAGGTTCGGCTCACCGCCCGACGGAACGGCGATCAACTTCGGTGACTCGGTCCCGTACACGGTGACCGTCACCGACCCCGAGGACGGCACGATCGACTGTTCCAAGGTCACGGTGGTCACGGCGCTCGGCCACGACACCCACAGCCACGACACCGGCCAGTTCACCGGCTGCTCGGGGACCGTGGTGACCACGAACTCGGGTCACGACGCGGACGCCAACACCTTCTACGTCCTCACCGCGACCTACACCGACAAGGGCGGCCTGTCCAGCACCGCGAACCTGATCCTGCAGCCCAGGCAGAAGCAGGCCGAGTACTTCACCGGCTCGTCCGGGGTGAGGATCGTCGACCAGGCCGGCGCGCAGAACGGCAAGCGTGTCGGTGACATCTCCAACAACGACTGGATCTCCTTCTCGCCGATGAGCGTCCAGGGGGTGGCGTCGGTGAGCTACCGGCTCTCCTCCGCCTCGGCCGGTGGCTCCATCGAGCTGCGCGCGGGCTCGCCCACGGGGCAGCTGCTCGCCACCACGTCCGTGCCGAACACCGGCGGCTGGAACAACTACCAGCAGACGGCCGCCACCTCGGTGACGGCGCTGACAGGCAGCCAAACGCTGTACCTGGTGTTCAAGCACCCGACGGCGAACCAGTTCGACCTCGACTCCTTCACCCTGAACGCGACGGGGGGTTCGACCGGAGAAGGACCCGTGGCAGGCGGCGTCTACCGGCTGACCGCCGTGCACAGCTCCAAGGCGGCCGATGTGGAGGGCCAGTCCACGGCCGACGGAGCCAGGGTGCTGCAGTGGACGGCCGGCAGCGGCACGAACCAGCAGTGGAGGTTCACCGCCGCGGCGGGCGGCGCCTTCACCCTCACCGGTGTCCAGAGTGGCAAGTGCCTGGACGTGAACGGCGGCTCCACCGCGTCGGGAGCGACGATCATCCAGTGGACCTGTCACACCGCTGCCAACCAGCAGTGGAAGTTCGCCGCCGGGACCAACGGCGCCTGGAAGATCACCTCGGCCGCGAGCAACCTGTGTCTCGAGGTGCCCGGCGCCTCGACCGCGGACGGCACGCAACTCACCCAGGCCACCTGCGGAAGCGGTAACAACCAGCAGTGGAGGCTCACCCGGGTGAGCTGACGGGAGCGGTCAAGTTCGCCGACTTTTGCTGATAGCTGCAAAAGTCGGCGAACCGTTAGGTAAAAGTGATTCACAAACCCGTCTAAAGAGGGTTAGCTTCTGCACACCTGCTCGGAACAGGGAGGGTGTTGTGAAGCGGACCGTCGCTCGGCCGGAGAACGCGTACCAAGCCGCGCTTCTCCGGCTGTTGCGCGAGAGGGCGCGGTCGCGCGCCGAACTCGGCGACGTGACCGCCCTGTCGCGCTCCCGGCTCAACCTGGAACTCGACCGGCTCATCGAGCTGCGCCTGGCCGAGCAGGCGGGGCTCGCGGCCTCGCGCGGCGGGCGCAGGTCCGGCCTGGTACGGCTCTCCGCAGACCTTCGCTTCGCCGGTGTCGACATCGGCGCCACCTCGATCGACGTGGTCGTCACCGACGGCGAGCTGGAGATCCTCGGCCACCTGAGCGAGCGGTGTGACGTGCGCGACGGCCCCGTGGCCGTGCTCGACCAGGCGATGGAGATGATCGCCAAGCTGGGTGAGCAGGGACAGTTCATCCAGCTGCACGGTGCGGGGGTCGGCCTCCCCGGGCCGGTCAGCTTCCGGGAAGGGGTCCCGGTCGCCCCCCCGATCATGCCCGGCTGGGACCGCTACCCCGTCAGGGAGGCGGTCGGCCAGGCTCTCGGCTGCCCCGCCGTGGTCGACAACGACGTCAACATCATGGCCCTCGGCGAACTCCACGCCGGGCTGGCCAGGCAGGTGGACGACTTCCTGCTCGTCAAGATCGGCACCGGCATCGGCTGCGGGATCGTGGTGGACGGCAAGATCTACCGGGGGGTATCCGGCAGCGCGGGCGACATCGGCCACATCCGCGTCGACGACCAGGGACCCGTCTGCGCCTGCGGCAACGTCGGCTGCCTGGAGGCCTACTTCGGCGGGACCGCCCTCGCGAGGGAGGCCACGGCCATCGCCGGACGCTCGGTCTATCTGGGCCGCCGTCTCGACGAGACGGGCACCCTCACCGCCGAGGACGTCGCCACGGCCGCCGAGATGGGCGACGCCCACGCGGTACGGCTCATCCGCGACGGCGGGCGCAGGGTCGGCACGGTGCTGGCCGGGCTCGTCAGCTTCTTCAACCCCGGCCTCGTGATCATCGCGGGAGGGGTGGCCCAGCTGGGCCACCTCCTCCTGGCGGAGATCAGGAGCGTCGTCTACCGGCGGTCGCTGCCCCTGGCGACCGGCAACCTGCCCATCGTGCTCTCCGAGCTGGGACCCGACGCCGGCGTGGTCGGCGCGGCCAGGCTCAGCAGCGACCACGTCTTCTCGGCCCCACGATGAACCAGCGAGGCCCCATGTCGGAAGTCACGCCCCTTCTCCTCATGCGAGGGATCGTCAAGCAGTTCCCCGGAGTGCGCGCCCTGGACGGCGTCGACCTGGAGGTGCTGCCCGGCGAGGTGCACTGTCTGCTCGGCCAGAACGGTGCCGGGAAGTCCACTCTGATCAAGACCCTGGCCGGTGCCCACCAGCCCGACGAGGGGACG
>NZ_JBIAZS010000036.1:0-39012 GCF_042899335.1 Streptosporangium sp. NPDC000095 | reverse complement strand
CACCGGGGACGGTGTGGGAGAGTAGGTCACCGCCGGACAATCTTTCATGAAAGGGCTCTCACCGTTTGGTGGGGGCCCTTTCGTGCTTTCCAGGGGTCCTTCACGGGCTTTGCCAGAGGTGACCGTCAGGTTCGCTGTGGCTGCCCCATGATTTCGATCATGTTCAAGGTGTTCTGGTATTCCCTCCAGTTGACGATTTTCCCGTCCCGCACCCGGAGAACCCCGATGAAGGGGGAGGACGCCTGCCGCCCGGTGGCGAGGACCCTGCCGGCGAGCTCGTACTCGACGACGATGACCTCGGGGTCGGCGGTCTCGTGAACGACCACGTCGCGGACCTCGTCCAGGGCGAACCGGTCGGCGAAGGCGGCCTGTTCGGGGCCGGAGAAGAGCAGGAACGCCTCCTTCCCCTCGTGTCGCCTGGCCATGCCGGGGGGAGCGAAGGGGATTTCGACGACGGCGTTCTCGGCCAGTTCGTTCCCGAAGCCGCCGAGGTTCTCCAGCCAGTGTCGCCGCACGCGCTCGAAGATCTCGCGGGGACCGGGGGTGACGGTGGATTCGGTCATGGTGGATCCCTTCGTGTCGGCCGTTGGACGGCCACTAAGGTGAGTGGAAACTCATCTTTATAATCATGAGTGGCGACTCACTTTGTCAATGTCGTACTCACACGCGAAGAGGCCGCACTTCGTGGGTACGAGCAGCGCCGACAGGAGGTGAACGGCGAGACGGGTGGGCGGCGAAGGGCAAGGACAGGGAAGACTGGCTGGATGACCACCACGAATCCTTCGGCGGGCGAGACAGGCGAGTCCGGTGGCGCCAGGCCGTTGCGTGCGGACGCCCGGCGCAACCGCGAGCGCATCCTCGCCGCCGCCGAGGCCGTCTTCGCCGAGAAGGGCACCTCCGCGTCGACCGAGGAGGTCGCCGCCCGTGCGGGGGTGGCCATCGGCACGGTCTTCAAGCACTTCCCGACGAAGCAGGCCCTGCTGCAGGCCATCATGAAAGGCCTCCTGGGCAGGTTGGACGGGGAGATGGCCGTGCTCGCCGTCGATGACGCGCCTGGAGAGGCGCTGTTCACCTTCGTCACCCGCATGGTCGAGCAGGCGGCGCGGAAGAGGACGGTCGTCGGTCTCCTGGCCGAGACAGGTGTCGATCTCCAGGTCGCGAGTTCGGTGCGGATGTTGCGCGACGGGATCGAGACGCTTCTGGTCCGCTCCCAGGAGGCCGGTACGGTTCGTGACGACGTCCGTCTCGACGAGGTGATCGCCCTGCTGACCGGTATCTGTCAGGGCGCCCTCCACGCGGGCTGGGACGACGACCTGAGGCGTCGCACGCTGGCCATCGTGTTCGCCGGTCTCCGGACACCTGAGGCCCGCTGATGACCCGTCTCCCGGCCCATCGAGGGGAAACAATGGCATCACGGACGCGAGCTCACGGCATCTACGAGATCGAGGACGTCCTCGGCCGAGGCGAAAGAGAGCGAGCGGCCTCAGGCGCCGGAGGCGGCACGGAGCAGGGGCTCGATCCGGTAGGGGACCTGGATGGAGAGGGCGATCGTGGTGTCCGTCCGCTGGACCGCGGGCGAGGCCAGGATGCGGGCGATGATCTCCTGGAGGTCGGGGGTGCTGCGGGCGACCACCCGGCAGAGCAGGTCGGCCTGGCCGCTCGTGCCGTACACCTCCAGGATCTCGGGTAGTGAGTCCAGGGCCTGGACGGCCTCGTCCAGGCGCCCCTGGGCGATCTGCAGTGAGACGAACGCGAGGATCGGGTATCCGGCACCCTCGGGGGTGACGGTGGGTCCGAAGTCGGCGATGACACCGCGGGCGATCAGCTTCTCGACGCGGGCCTGCACGGTGCCCCGGGCCACGCCGAGCAGGCGGGCCAGCTCGGTCAGGCCGATGCGCGGGTTGGCGCGCATGGTGACCAGGAGGCGGCCGTCCAGCTCGTCGATCGACATCTCCTCGGGTCCTTGTCAGATTGGGCGATTCGACCAGCATAGACGAGGTATCACGGTACGTTTCTGTGCGGATCGCCCAGTACAACTGGCTGCTCTTGCCAACGTTTCCGGATATTGCTGTCATTTCATTTATGTTCGAGGAAGCGCAGTACTTCGCACCGGTGGCGACCCGTGACGACGGCTCGATCGAGGTCGAGCTCGGCACCGGTCATCCCGGTTTCGCCGACCCGGTCTACCGTGCGCGCCGCAACGCGATCGCCGCGCTCGCCATGGAGTACGTGCCGGGTACGCCCATCCCGACAGCCGAGTACACCGACCAGGAGCACGAGGTGTGGGCCCTGGTCAGCCGGGAGCTGGGCCTGAAACACCACAAGTACGCGACCGCCGAGTATTTGCGCGCGGCCGATCGGCTCGGGTTGCCCGCCGAGCGCATCCCGCAGCTCCAGGAGGTGAGCGAGCTGCTGGAACCGCTGACCGGGTTCCGCTACGTCCCGGCCGCCGGGCTGGTGCCGCTCAGGGATTTCTACGGTGTCCTGGCGGACGGGCTCTTCCACTCCACGCAGTACATCCGGCACCACTCCACGCCGCTGTACACGCCGGAGCCCGACGTGATCCACGAGGTGATCGGGCACGCCAACGCGCTGGCCTCCGACCGCTACTCGCGGCTCTACCGCCTGGCGGGAGCGGCGGCCCGGCGGGTCGAGGGCAAGGAGGCGCTGGAGTTCATCTCGAAGATCTTCTGGTTCACGATGGAGTTCGGCGTGATGACGGACCAGGGCGAGCTGCGGGCGTACGGCGCGGGCATCCTGTCCTCGTACGGGGAGATCGAGGAGTTCCGGGGAATGGACATCCGTCCGCTGGACATCGCCGCCATGGGCACTACGCACTACGACATCACGAAATATCAGGACGTACTCTTCCGGGCGGAGTCGCTGGAGCACCTGGAGGACGTCGTCGGGGACTTCTGGGCGACCTGCGATGACGAGGTCATCACCCGGCTAATCGCGGACGTTCGCTAAGAGCGGGCATCGGTCCGGCGGGATGTTCTATAGCGCACGTCCTGTTTCCGGCTAGATTTCGCTTGATCGTCTTATTGCTATGTGTAGTGGGATATATCCCGATCGTCATGTAATGGGGGAGACGGTTGGGGTGGAGGATGAGAGCAAGGAAACGGGTGGCCGCCGCTGCCGTCCTGCTGGTCACCGCGCAGGCCGCCGCCTGCAGCACGTGTCAGGGCCTGACACCGGTGAGCATGCCGTTGCCCTCCCCCGCGCGGCAGGCCGCCCCTGTCGCGCCGCCGGGCCCTTCTCCCGCCGTGCCGTTCCTGGACGCGGTCCCGGCGCCCGTCTTCCCCGGCGCCGGGGCACCTCACGACTCGGGAGGGGTACGCGCCGCCCGCTCGCCGAAGATCCTTCCCAAGGAGCTCGGCCGGAGCCTCGACGTGTTCCTCGCCGGGTACGGCGGCAGAACCGCCGCTTCGGTGAGCGACCTGGGCACCGGCCGGCGCTACCACTACCATCAGGCCCTGCAGCTGCCGTCGGCCAACACCTCCAAGGTGGGCATCCTGACAGCACTGTTGCTCGGGACGCGCTGGCATCGGCTCGGTGAGCGGGTCAGGTCCGACGCGAGAAACATGATCCGCTTCAGCGACAACGAGGCGGCCGACCGGCTGTACGAACGGATCGGGCTGGAGTCCGGCCTTGCCGGTGCGAACCGCAGGCTCGGTCTCAAACGCACCTACACCCCCCGCGGGGGGTGCGCGACCCAGTACTGCTGGGGCGTCGTGCAGACCACCGCGGAGGACCAGATCCGGCTGGTCAGGGCTCTGGCCACCGGTAAGAGTCCGCTGGCCCCCGCGGAACGCCGCAGGGCGCTCGGACTGATGAAGAGGGTGACACCCGAGCAGAAGTGGGGGATCAGCGCGGGGGCGTGCGAGGGCGACCAGGTGTCACTGAAGAACGGCTGGCTGCGGCACGCGGCGAACGGGCGCTGGGCGGTCGCGAGCGCCGGGCTGATCCGCGGGCACGGACACGACTACGCGGTGGCCGTACTCACCGATGACAGCCCGAGCATGGAGACGGGCATCGCGAGGGTCGAGGGCGTGGCCGAGCGCCTCATGGCCGCCTTCCGAGGCGGGCCCGGTTGCGAGGCGGCCGCGAACTGAGCCGGGCGCCTTCGCGGCCCGCGGGAGGCGGGCGTTACGCCGTTCTGTCGACCAGCCGGTATCCCACTCCTCGCACGGTCTGGATCAGCCGGTCGTCGGTGTCGCCCAGTCGGGCGCGGAGGCGCTTGACGTGCACCGCGATGGTGTTGGTCGAGGTCGTGTCGGTGGAGTGCCAGACGTGCCGCATGATCTGCTCCCGCGTCACCGTGCGGTGCGCGTTGCGCATCAGGTAGTGCAGCAACTCGAACTCGCGCAGCGGCAGGTGGACGATCCTGCCGTCGACCTTGACCTGGTAGGCGTTGACGTCAAGTTCCACCCTGCCGACCACGAGTGCCCTGCGGGTCCCCGACTCGCCGTTGAAGGCGGAATGGATCAGGGGAAGCAGTTCGGGCACCCGGTAGGGCCGGGCCACGCACGCGGTGGCTCCGGCCGCCAGCGCCTGGACGGCCTGCTGGGCGTGACCGTCGCCCACGCCCAGCAGGACGGGGATCGCCCGCGTCAGCCGTACCGCGCGGACGAACTCCACCGCCCCTATGACCGGCAGCGAGGCGCTGACGAGAACGACGTCGGGGCGCAGCGCTCCGGCCTGCAACAGGGCCTGGGCGCCGTCGGTGACGCCCATGACCTGCAGACCTTCGCGTTCCAGGGCCGTGGCCAGGTCGTGGACCATGGCCGCCTCCGGGTCGGCCACCAGCAGCATGGGCGCCGTCCGTGTGTCCCCGTCCACCTCTGGTGCCGTCTGCGGCTGGATCACCAGGATCCTCCAATGTGGGTTAGCCGAAGCGGCCGGTGATGTAATCCTCGGTCCGCTTGTCGCTGGGATTGGTGAAGATGCGGCTCGTCTCGTCGAACTCCACCAGACGGCCGTGCCGCACTCCGGCCTCGTCCACCTCGGCGGTGAAGAAGGCGGTGCGGTCCGAGACGCGGGCGGCCTGCTGCATGTTGTGGGTGACGATGACGATCGTGTAGTCGCGCGTCAGTTCCTGCATCAGGTCTTCGATCTTGGTGGTCGCGATCGGGTCCAGGGCCGAGCAGGGCTCGTCCATCAGGATGACGTCGGGCTTCACCGCGATCGCCCGCGCGATGCACAGGCGCTGCTGCTGTCCGCCGGACAGGGAGAGCGCGTTCTGCTTGATCTTGTCCTTGACCTCGTCCCAGAGCGCGGCCTTGGTGAGCGCCTCTTCGACGATCTCGTCCATGTTGCCCTTGGTGCCGTTGACCCGGGGACCGTAGGCGATGTTGTCGTAGATCGACTTGGGGAAGGGGTTCGGCTTCTGGAAGACCATGCCGATCCGGCGGCGGACCTCGATCGGGTCCACGTGGTCGCCGTACAGGTTCTCGTCGTGGTACCGGATCTCGCCGACCGCGCGGGCGCCGGGGATCAGGTCGTTCATCCGGTTGAAGCAGCGGAGCACGGTGCTCTTGCCGCAGCCGGAGGGGCCGATCATGGCCGTGATCTCGCGGTTGCCGATGGTCAGGTTGACCCCGCGCACCGCCTCGTAGTCGCCGTAGAAGACGCTGAGGTCGGAGACGGTGAAGACCGGGTCGAGGGCTTCGATGGTGCGGGGGACTTCGGGTCCGCGCACGTTCACGTTCGGCACGGAAATTCCAATCTCGGACATCTCTTACCTCACCAGCGCTTCTGATAGCGGTTACGGAGCCAGATGGCGACGGAGTTCATCAGGAGCAGGATCGCCAGCAGGATCACGATCGCCGCCGCGGCGAGAATGGCGAACTCCTCCTGGGGGCGGCTGATGAAGCTGTAGATCTGCAGCGGCAGGACGGTGAAGCTGCTCCAGACGCCCTCGGGGTTGAACCGGACGAGCGTCGCGGCACCGAGCATCAGGAACGGGGCGGCCTCGCCGATCGCGCGGGAGAGTGCCAGGATCGAGCCCGTCGCGATGCCGGGGATGGATGCCGGGAGCACCTGCCGATAGATGGTCTGCCACTGGGTCGCGCCCAGTGCGAGCGAGCCCTCGCGGATCGACGGCGGCACCGCGCGGATCGCCTCGCGGGCGGAGATGATCACGATGGGCAGTACGAGGAGCGAGATCGTGACCGCGCCGGTCATGACGGTGAAGCCGAACTGCATCCAGCGGGCGATGATGCCCAGTCCGAGGATGCCGTAGACGATCGAGGGAACGGCCGCCAGGTTGGAGATGTTCAGCTCGATCAGCTTGTTGTACCACTTGGTCCTGTCGGCGTACTCCTCGAGGTAGATCGCCGCGAGGATGCCGGTGGGCAGGGCCATGAGCGCGGTGAGCGCGATGATCCACAGGGTGCCGAAGATGCCCGACTGGACGCCGGACGTCTCCGGGCGGCGGATCGAGGGCTGGTTCTCCCACAGCATCGAGTTGAGCCGTGGCCAGCCCTCCTCGACGACGTAGACCAGCAGCATGACCAGGAACAGGAGGGCGATCGCGAGGCTGGCCAGCAGTGCGACGCGGAAGAGGTGTTCCTTGAGGGGGCGCCCCTTGCTCGCCAGCTGTACGGCCGAGCGGGGTGTGGAGAGGATGGCCATCAGTCGTAGACCTCGCGATACTTCTGGACCATGCGGGCGCTGAGGTAGTTCATCGCGAAGGTGATCACGAAGAGCAGGGAACCCACCGCGAAGATGGTCTTGTAGGCGATCGAGCCGACCGAGGCGTCACCGGAGCCGGCCTGGGCGATGAAGGCCGCCATCGTGGACATCTCATCGCCCGGGTAGAGCGTGAAGACGGATTTGAAACCACCGGCGATCGCGACGATCATCGTCTCGCCCGCGGCCCGGGAGATCGCCAGGATGACGGCGGCGACGATGCCGGAGAACGCGGCGGGGACGACGACGCGCACCGAGGTGAGCATCTTGGAGGCGCCGAGGGCGTAGGAGCCCTCGCGCAGGCCGTTCGGCACCGCGGCCATCGCGTCCTCCGACAGCGACGCGACGATCGGAATGATCATCACGCCGACGAGGAGGCCGGCGGCGAGCGCGTTCTTGCCGTCCAGCTCCAGGAAGGGGAAGAGGTCCCTCAGCAGCGGGGTGACGAAGGTGAGGGCGAAGAAGCCGAAGACCACCGTCGGGACGCCCGCGAGGACCTCGAGCACCGGCTTGAAGATCTTGCGGGTCCTGTGGGAGGCGTACTCCGACAGGTAGATCGCGGAGGCCAGGCCGAGCGGGACGGCGACCACGACGGCGATCAGGGTGATCTCCACGGTGGCGACGATGAGCGGCCACACACCGAACGCCGGCGGGTTGAACAGCGGCCCCCAGTCGGTGGAGCCGAAGAACTCCGCGAAGCTCACCGAGGCGAAGAACTCGACGGTCGGTTCGAGGAGCGCGATGACGATGCCGATCGTGGTCGCCACCGACACCATCGCCGCGGCCAGGAGGATGGCCTTGATGACGAACTCGCCGTAACGCGGGCGCGACCGCGCCAGGGACGCCGGGGTCCCTGGAACGGTCGTGCGGTGCTGAGCCGACATCAGCCGGCGCTCTTCAGCGTGGTGATGTCAGCCTTGAGCTTGGCCTCCTGCTCGGCGTTGAGCGGGATGAACTTCGCGTCCGTGGCGATCGCGTGGATGTTGGCCGCGTAGAAGTCGAGGAAGGCCGCGACCTCGGGCCGCTTCACCGCGGTGGCGGAGGGGTAGACGAACAGCGGGCGGGAGAGCGGGGTGTACTTACCACCCTGGGCCGACTCGACGCTCGGGGCCACGCAGCCCTCGCCGGAGTCGACCTCCAGGGCCTTCAGCTTGTCCATGTTCTCCTCGAAGTAGGTGAAGCCGAAGTAGCCCAGCCCACCCTTGGCGCCCGCGACACCGGTGACGATGTCGTTGTCGTTCTCGCTCGGGCTGTAGTCCTTGCGGCTCGCGCCCTCTTCACCGTTGATCTCGTCGGTGAAGTAGTCGAAGGTGCCGGAGTCGGTGCCGGGGCCGTAGAGCTTGAGCGGCTCGGCCGGGAACTTGGCGTCGACGTCCTTCCAGGTCTTGACCTTGCCCTCGGCGGCCGGCTCCCACATCTTCTTGAGCTGGTCGGTGGTGAGGCAGGTGGCCCAGTCGTTGTCCTTGGAAACCACGACGGTCAGCGCGTCGACGGCCACCGTGAGCTCGGTGAAGGTGATGCCCTTCGCCTCGCAGGCAGCCTTCTCCTCGTCCTTGATCGCGCGGGAGGCGTTGGAGATGTCCGTCTCGCCGGCGCAGAACTTCTCGAAGCCGCCACCGGTGCCCGAGGTGCCGACCGGCACCTTCACCTGCGGCTGCTCCTCGCCGAAGAGCTCGGAGGCCGCCTGGGTGAGGGGGGCCACGGTGCTGGAGCCATCGATCTTGACCTCGCCGCTCAGGGCCGCACCGGCGCCGGGCTCGGCCGAGGAGGCGCTGCTGGCGGCGGTGGTGCTGCCGTCACTGTTGGGCTTGGCGTCGCCACCACACGCGGCCGCGAGCGATACGACGAGCGCGGCCGTCGCCACCGCGCTGAGGCGGCGCTGTCCACTGGTCACGGTATGTTCCTTCTCCGTAGTGAGATCCGTTCTCGATGACTTCGATAAAAGTGGGGCAAAGTGAACGGAGATGAAACGAGCCATGACCGGGGCCGGAAGAGGTAGGCCCACGGATGTGAATACCGATGCGTCGACGGGAGTTCGATCTCGGTTTCCGCTCCGGTAGGCCCGGTGGGCGGGGCGTCGGGGACTCCCAGGTCCGGGCGTGACCCGGCGAGGAGGCCATGCCGCGGGAACGTTCCCGGCTCGGGCCGCGATCTCCCGGACTTGCCGATCTGTTCATCTTCCCGACATCCGGCGGAAGGTAACGCGGCCGGATCCGTGGCGCGGCGCTTGACCGGAACCGCGGGTGGGCGCCCCCGGCCGGGCAGGTGGCGGCCCTGCGAGCGGGCGGGTGCCCCCGCGCCCTTCGCCGGAGGGCGGCCGGTGGGAAGGGGGAGGAACCGCTAGGCGGGCAGGGTGAGCGGCCCGCCGCCGAGGCGCTTGAGGACCTCGCCGTGCAGGGAGCCGTTGCTGCACAGCAGGCTGCCACCGTCGACGTCGGGAACGCCGGACAGATCGGTCCAGATGCCGCCTGCCTCCTCGACGATCACGGTCAGCGCCGCGATGTCCCAGCGGGAGAGCTCCGGCTCCGCCGACACGTCGACCGCGCCCTCGGCGACCAGCATGTGCGACCAGAAGTCGCCGTAGGCGCGGCTACGCCAGACGGAGCGGTTCAGGTCGAGGAACGCGTCGAGCTTCCCGGCCTCCTCCCAGCCGCCGAGGCTGGAGTAGGAGAACGAGGCGTCCTCCAGCTGGGCGACGGAGGAGACCTGGCACTTGGAAGCCTTGGTGAGGCTCTTGCCGGTCCAGGCGCCGCTGTCGCGGGCCGCCCACCAGCGGCGGCCGAGCGCGGGGGCGGAGACGAGGCCCACGACGACGCGGCCCTGGTCCATCAGGGCGATGAGCGTGGCCCAGACGGGCACTCCGCGCACGTAGTTCTTGGTGCCGTCGATCGGGTCGATGATCCAGGAGCGCTCTCCGTGGCCGCTCGCGCCGAACTCCTCGCCGATGACGGCGTCACGGGGCCGGGCACGGCCGAGGGCGGCGCGGATCGCCTCCTCCGCCGCCTTGTCGGCGTCGCTCACCGGTGTGAGGTCGGGTTTGGTCTCCACGCGCAGATCCATGGACTTGAAGCGGCGCATGGTCAGATCGTCGGCCGCGTCGGCCATGACGTGCGCGAGGCGAAGATCGTCGTTGTAACCCGTCACGGGCGTCAACGCTATCGTGTCGGCGGCCGAATGGCGGAGATCGGGGAGCAAGCGGAACAATCGTGTCGCGTCCCACCAGGCCGGGATACCGCGTGAAACATCCGTTGGCATCGGTGTTACTCGCGAGTAGCATTCCGGTATGACCTTTGACGTGGGTGACTTCATGCTGCAGAGCGTCCCGTTCGCCAGGACGCTGGGCATCTCGTTCGACAAGGTGGAACCGGGCTTCGCCGTCGCCCGCATGGCGGACCGGGCGGAGCTGCACAACCACGTGGGAGGCCCGCACGCCGGAGCCCTGTTCAGCGTCGCGGAGACGGCCTCCGGCGCCGCGATGCTCTCCACCTTCGGCGACCAGTTGTCACGGGCCACCCCGCTGGCCAAGAGCGCGGCGATCCGCTACCTCAAGCTCGCGAAGGGCGAGGTCGTCGCGGAGGCCCGCCTGCGGGCGTCCCGCGAGGAGGTCGTGGCCACACTGGACGCGGGGGAACGCCCCGAGTTCGACGTCGCCGTCGAGATCAGGACCGCCGACGGCACCCTCGTGTCCGAGATGACCGTCGCCTGGGCCTTCCGGCTGAACCGCTGACGCGTTGACGTCGCGGCGCACGCTCGTCGCCGGGCCGCCTCGCCCCCCGAGGCGGTCACCGGCGCGTCCTCAGGACTGGTCGTCGTCGGAGGCGCCCTCGCGGCTGGCGAGCAGGCGGCGCAGGGAGGCGAGCCGGACCGGATCGGCGTGCCCGGCCGCCACCCAGGCGTCCAGGGCGCACTCGTCGGAGAGGTGGTTGCACCCCTTCGGGCACTGGACGGTGCCCTCGACCAGGTCGGGGAAGCCCGCCAGGACCGTCTCCACCGAGACGTGGGCGAGCCCGAAGCTGCGTACCCCGGGGGTGTCGATGATCCAGCCGCCCTCCGGCAGCTCCAGGGCGACGGCCGAGGTGGAGGTGTGACGGCCCCGGCCGGTCACCGCGTTCACGTGTGAGACGGCCCGGTTGGCGTCCGGGACCAGGGCGTTGACCAGCGTCGACTTGCCCACCCCCGAATGGCCGACGAGCACGCTGATCCGGCCCTTCAGGCGCTCTCGCACCTCTTCCAGGCCGCCGCCCTTCTGGACCACCACGTACGGGACCCCAAGAGGGTCGTACAGCGAGACGAGCTCGTCGGGTGTGGCGAGGTCGGACTTGGTGAGGCAGAGCAGCGGATCGATGTCGGCGTCGAAGGCCGCGACCAGCATCCGGTCGATCATGCGGGGCCTGGGCGGCGGATCGGCCAGGGCAGTCACGATGACGAGCTGGTCGGCGTTGGCGACCACCGGGCGCTCGATGCCGTCGGTGTCGTCGGTGTCGTCCGCCGAACGGCGCAGCATGGAGACGCGGGGCTCCACCCGCACGACGCGGGCGAGCGTGTCGGCCATGCCGGAGACGTCGCCCACCAGGGCCACCCGGTCGCCGACCACGATGCCCTTGCGGCCGAGCTCGCGCGCCTTCATCGCGACCACGACCCTGCCGCTCATCGCGGCACCCTCCGCCTGGTCCTTCTTGCGGCGGCGGCCCTTCTCGCCCGCCGACTCGACCAGGCACGTGTAGCGCCCACGGTCGACGGCGACCACGAACGCCGCGACCGCGTCCTCGTGGGCAGGACGGATCCGGGTCCGGGGCCGGGATCCCTTTCCCGGCCTGACCCTGACGTCGTCCTCGTCGTACTCGCGCTTTCTCAGTTTCTCCGCCTTCTCCGGCCCGGCGCGTCCCCGAGGAGGGCCGCGGGACCTACCGGCCGCTCACCCCTCACCGCGCGCCGCGCAGCATGTCCGCCCACATGGTGGCGAACTCGGGGAGGGTTTTACCCGTGGTGGCGATGTCCTCCACCTCGACGCCCGGCACGGCCAGCCCGATCACCGCTCCGGCGGTCGCCATCCGGTGGTCGGCGTAGGAGTGGAACACCCCGCCGGTGAGCGGGCGGGGCCTGATCTCCAGGCCGTCCTCGGTCTCGTTCGCGTCGCCGCCGAGGCCGTTGATCTCGGTGACGAGGGCGGCGAGCCGGTCGGTCTCGTGCCCGCGGATGTGGGCGACGCCGCCGATCCTGCTGGGCGAGCTCGCCAGGGCGGCGAGCGCGGCGATCGTCGGGGTGAGTTCGGACACGTCGCGCAGGTCGGCCTCGATGCCGACGATCCGCCCGGTGCCGGTGACCGAGAGCCCTTCGGGCGTGTGCTCCACCGAGGCGCCCATGTCCGCCAGGAGCGTACGGAGCTGGTCGCCCGGCTGGGTCGTCCGCGCGGGCCAGCCGGGAATGGTGACCGTGCCACCGGTCACCATGGCGGCGCACAGGAAGGGCGCCGCGTTGGACAGGTCGGGCTCCACGGTGAAGTCCCGCGCCCCGATGGGGCCGGACTCGACCCGCCAGACGTCGGGCTCGGAGTCGTCCACCACGACGCCGAACTCCCTGAGCATCTGGACGGTCATCCGGATGTGCGGCTGCGAGGGGATCGGCGGGCCCTCGTGGCGCACCGTCACCCCCTTCTCGAAGCGCGCCCCCGCGAGCAGCAGGCCGGAGAGGAACTGCGACGAGCCCGAGGCGTCGAGCCTCACCTCGCCGCCGGCCAACGGTCCTCGCACCGTGAAGGGCAGCGCGTCGCCCGTCACCTCGGCACCGAGGGCACGCAGCGCGCGCAGGATCGGGCCCATCGGACGCTTGCGGGCGTGCGGGTCGCCGTCGAAGAAGACCTCGCCATCGGCGAGCGCCGCCATCGGCGGCACGAAGCGCATGACCGTGCCGGCCAGCCCCACGTCGATACGGGCACCGCCGGTGACGGGGCCGGGCGTGATCGCCCAGTCGACGCTGGAGGCGCTCTCGTTGGAGGGGACCATCGTCGCGCCCAGCGTCCGCAGCGCGTTCGCCATCAGGTCGGCGTCGCGGCTGCGCAGCGCCAGGCGTACCGTTCCCGGTCCGTCGGCCAGCGCGGCGAGCAGGAGCGCACGGTTGGTCACGGACTTCGAGCCGGGCAGGGGGACGGTCGCGCGGACGGGTTCGGTCGCGGTCGGCGCGGGCCACAGCGGAGCGGACATGGGCAAAAGCCTACCGGTGCCCGCCTCGCGCCGCCCGTGCGTGCCGCGGGGACGGATGGGACAGATGGGACGGCGGGGACGGCGGGGACGGAGAGGCGGCCGGGTTCGGATGGGAGGCACGCCGGCGGGCGGCAAGATCGGAAAACGGGGTCGGGAACGTCCCGGCGTGTCGCGGCGTGGCAAAGTGGAGGTATGTGCGGGAGATACGCGTCTGCGCGGGGCAAGCAGGAGTTGCTGGAGGAGTTCCAGGTCGAGCTCGACGGAGCGGCCGACGAGGAACTCGGGCCCGACTACAACGTCGCGCCCACGAAACCGGTGTACGCGGTGATGAGCCGGGTGCCGAAGTCGGCGCCGGGCGACCGGCCGATCCGGCAGCTCCGCGTGGTCCGCTGGGGACTGGTCCCCGCCTGGGCGAAGGACCCGTCCATCGGATCCAAGATGATCAACGCGCGGGTGGAGACGGTGGCCGAGAAGCCCGCCTACCGCAAGGCGTTCGCCGAGCGCAGGTGCCTCATCCCCGCGGACGGCTACTACGAGTGGGCCGTGCTGGACGAGAAGGACGCCAAGGGGAAGCCGAAGAAGCAGCCCTACTTCGTCCGCCCCGCCGACGGCGGCGTGATGGCGATGGCGGGACTGTACGAGTTCTGGCGGGACCGGGGCCGCGCCGACGACGACCCGCTCTCGTGGCTGGTGACCTGCACCATCATCACGACCGACGCCGTGGACGAGGCGGGCAGGGTCCACGACCGCATGCCGATGCTGATCGAGCGCGACCGCTGGGGCGAGTGGCTCGACCCGGGGACGCCCGACGCGAAGGGGTTCCTGATCCCGGCCGGCTCCACGGGCCTGGAGATCCACCCGGTCTCCACCGCCGTGAACTCGGTGCGGAACAACAGCCCTGAGCTCGTCGAGCCCCTGAAGGAGGAATAGACGGACCCCCGCTAGGGGCGCCGGGCGCTGGCCACCAGGTGGATGCCCACCGTGTCGTCGTCGTCCGGATGGGTGTCCAGCTCGGTGTTGACCAGCCAGGTGAGCGCGCGGGAGTCGGAGGCGAGCACGTGGTCGACCGTCGAGGGGGACAGCACCGTGCGGGGCCGTATCCACTCGACCTCCAGCCCGGCGTCGGTGAGCAGCTCGCGGAGCTGGGCGCTGCTGAAGCAGCGGGTGATGCTGCCGTCGGGCCAGGGCACGAGCATGACCTCGCCGGTCTGGCGCAGATGGGCCCAGTAGTTCTGCTCGGCGAGGATCGCCATCCCCAGCACCAGGGAGTCGACGCAGACCAGGGCGCGGCCGCCGGGGCGCAGGACCCGGGCGACGTCGTCGATCGCGGACTCGGCCATGAGCTCCACCGACATCGCGCGCTCCTCGGCGAGCACGGCGTCCACGCTGCTGTCGGGCAGGAAGCGCAGGTCGTCGGCGCGCACCTGGCTCACCCTGGAGATGTCGTGCGGCGGCTGGCCGTCCGTGGGCCTGCGGAAGTCGACCACCTCGACCACCCGATGTCCCGACTTCGCCGCCTGGACACCCCAGCGGCCGTCCCCGCAGGACATGTCGAGGACGGTGGACGGTTTTTCCGGCAGCCATCGGCTCAGTTGCTCGGCCACGACCGCGTGGTAAAAGGTCCAGTACGGCCCGAGCGCACCTGAGCCGTTCAGCTCTTCGGCCGGGATGGGCAGCACAAGCAGCTCCTGGCGTCGGGAGGATCCGGTGGTCTTTCAACTACCTGCCGGTACGTATCTTCTTTTCCCCGTACCGGGTCGTTCGTCACCTTCTATCTTGCGGGAACAGATGACAGTGCGGGTGTGTTGCAAGCGGACAACGCACGATCCTTTCGGAGGTTGGCAAGCAGATGCTCGCCTTGATCGAACCAGTCACCCGCCCCGGTGATCGGCCTATCCCCGTCGAGCGGGTATTCTCCGCTCAGTACGGTGTCCCGCGTCAGCAGGACTCCGGCGATCTTAAGGGGGTGGGTCAGGTCCCTGCGACAGACGAGGAGACTCTGGAGCAGCGGAGCACACGGTTCGAGCGGGATGTCATGCCCTATCTCGACCAGCTTTACTCCGCCGCGCTTCGGATGACCCGGAACCCCGCGGACGCCGAGGACCTTCTTCAGGAGACCTTCGCGAAGGCCTTCGCGTCTTTTCACCAGTTCCAGCAAGGCACGAACCTCAAGGCGTGGCTTTACCGGATCCTGACGAACACTTTCATCAACAATTACCGCAAGAAGCAGCGGGAGCCCAAGCAGTCGGGCGCCGAGGAGATCGAGGACTGGCAGCTCGCCAGGGCCGAGTCGCACACCTCGGCGGGGCTGAAGTCGGCGGAGATCGAGGCGCTCGAGCATCTCCCCGACACCGACGTGAAGCAGGCGCTGGCCGCGCTTCCCGAGGAGTTCCGCATCGCGGTCTACCTCGCCGACGTCGAGGGCTTCCCGTACAAGGAGATCGCCGACATCATGGGGACCCCCATCGGGACCGTGATGTCGCGGCTGCACCGTGGCCGCCGCCAGTTGCGGACCCAACTTGAGGACTACGCCCGCGAGCGTGGCCTGGTTCCCGCGGAGGGTGCGAAGTGAGTGCGCGAGACAGGAACGACGAACCCGTCGGCACGGGCCTCTCGGCCAGGGGTGGGGTGATCGCGTGAGCTGCGGCGACCACCACGACACCGACTGCCGCGAGGTCCTGGACAAGGTCTACACCTACCTCGACGGTGAGCTCGACGAGAGCAACTGTGCCGAGATCCGCGTGCATCTGGACGAGTGTCACCCCTGCCTGGAGGAGTACGGCCTGGAGCAGGTCGTCAAACAGCTCGTCGCCAAACACTGCGGCTGCGACCAGGTCTCGGCCGACCTGAGGGCGAAGGTGCTCAGCCGTATCGA
Organism: Streptosporangium sp. NPDC000095; assembly: GCF_042899335.1. Classification (NCBI taxonomy): domain Bacteria; kingdom Bacillati; phylum Actinomycetota; class Actinomycetes; order Streptosporangiales; family Streptosporangiaceae; genus Streptosporangium; species Streptosporangium sp. NPDC000095. The sequence goes on along the minus strand of NZ_JBIAZS010000036.1, from coordinate 23,244 downwards.
CCAGGTGCGCTCCGAACTGGCTCGCTGACCTCCTAGGATCTGTCGTACGGCCTTGGGCGTACGACGATGGGGGTTCACCATGCGCATACTCGTGACCGGCGGGGCGGGATTCATCGGATCCACCCTCGTCGACCGGTTGCTGGCCGACGGGCACGAGGTGGCGGCCGTGGACGACCTGTCGGGCGGCGATCGCGGCAACCTGGTCGGTGCCGCGAGGAACCCCCTGTTCGCCCTGCACGTGATGGACATCCGTGACCCGGCCCTGATCGGCCTCGCCGCCGAGTGGAGGCCCGAGGTCGTCTGCCACCTCGCCGCGCAGATCAGCGTGCGCAAGAGCGTCGCCGACCCGGTCCATGACGCGCGGCTCAACGTCGAGGGCACCGCGTCGGTCCTGACGGCCGCCCACCGCGGAGGCACCCGCAAGGTCGTCTTCGCCTCCTCGGTCGCGGTCTACGGCAGGCCGGCGGTCATCCCGGTCCCCGGCGGCGCGGCGACCGACCCGCGTTCCCCGTACGCGGCCTCCAAGCTGAGCGCGGAGACCTACCTGGCCACGTTCAAGGCGCTCCACGGCATCGACTACACCACCCTGGTGCTCTCCAACGTCTACGGCCCGCGCCAGTCGCCCGACGGCGAGGCGGGGGTGGTCGCCATCTTCACCGACGCGCTGCTCAACGGCACCCCCACGGTGGTGTACGGCGACGGCACCCAGACCCGCGACTACATCTTCGTCGACGACGTGGTGGACGGTCTCGTCCGCGCCTGCGGCACCGAGGGCGGCGGTGGCCGGTTCAACCTGGGCACCGGCGTCCAGACCACCGACCGGCGGCTGCACTCCCTGATCGCGGAGGCGGCGGGTGTCGCCGACGAGCCGGGCGAGGCCCCGGCGCGCCTGGGTGACCTCCCCGCGATGGCCGTCGACCCGGCCCCCGCGTTGGAAGGGCTCGGCTGGCGTCCCCAGACGGAGCTGGCCGTGGGGCTGAAGAGCACCGTCGACTGGGCGAGGAGCAGGCTCGCGAGCCTGTGACGCGAAAGGCCTCCGGGAGGCCGTCGGCGTGAGCGCCGATCACAGACCCGTCCGCGTGGCAGGTGGCGATCACTCCGGCGCGATCCGACGCGAAGGATCCCGCGTGCCCGTCCGCCTGTCAGGTGCCGATCACAGATCCGTCCGCGCGGCAGGGGCCGATCGCAGGCCCGTCCGCGCGGCGAGTGGCGATCACTCCGGCGTGAGCCGAGGCGAAGAATCCCGCGCGCCCGCTCGGGTGGCCGGCGCGATCATTGGCGCGGCTCCGAAACCCGATACTCCGGATATTCATGGCTCACAGTGATTGCTTGATTACGCTTTGCTTGCGATTGGCCGTCTCGCCCTCCTGAGCAGGTTCGCTTCGATAGCCTGGGTGCGAAATCAACGTGGAGGCAGCGCATGTTGAAGGAAACGGTCACCTCAGTCTTTCCTGGGATTTCCTGGACCTGAGCACGCGCCCTTTAGGAACCCTAAGGTGGCCGCTTTGCGTGGACTGCCGTGGTTTGCCAAGGTCTATCTGATCCTTGTCATCGGAGCCGCGTTCGCGCTGCTCGGATACAACGTGGTCTCGGGCGGCGGGCTGGATCTGCTCGACTGGTCCAACCTCATGGTCCTGGCCCTGCTGTTCCTGGTGTGCGAGTCGGTGCCCACCCTGCTGCACGTCCGGCAGGCCGCGGTGTCGGTCAGCTTCTCCGCCGTGCTCGCCGCGGTGGTGCTGCTCGGCCCGGAGGGAGCGGCGCTGGTCGGCATGACGGCGATGTTCAGCGTGCGGCCCGGCCTGCCACTGGTGAAGCGGCTGTTCAACAGCGCCCAGTTCGCCATCTGCGGCTACGTCGCCGGCCGGGTCTACGTGTGGCTCGGCGGCAGGCCGGGGGTGCCGACCGTCGCCGGGTTCGACGACATCATCGTGCCGTTCGCGGGCGCGGCGGCCGTCTTCGTGCCCCTCAACTTCGTGCTGATCGCGCTCGTGCTGAAGCTCACCGGTCAGGCCGACCAGGTGCCGCTGCGGGGCGTGGCCCAGTTCATGGTCTCCTACTTCGGCTACGCCACCTTCGGCCTGCTGATCGCCGGATTGTGGGCCACGGTCAACTCGATCTCCGCGGTGCTCGTGCTGCTCCCGCTCTTCGTGGCCCGCTGGGCCTTCGGCCAGTATCTCGCGCAGCAGCGCTCCTACGACGCGACGATCGCCGCGCTCTGCCAGGCCGTGGAGACCAAGGACTACTACACGCGTGGCCACTGCACCCGCGTCTCCAAGGCCGCGGGCATGATCGCCGAGGAGATCGGCATGGGATCGGAGCGGTTGCGCGCGATCCGTTACGCGGGGATGCTCCACGACGTGGGCAAGCTGGGCGTGCCGACCAAGGTGCTGCAGAAGGACGGCCCGCTCAGCGAGGAGGAGTTCGCGGCCATCCAGCTCCATCCGATGCGCGGGCTGGAGATCGTGCGCGGCATCGACTTCCTGGACGAGGCGTTCGCCGGGATCATGCACCACCACGAGCGGCAGGACGGCAAGGGCTACCCGATGGGGCTGGCGGGCGACGAGATCCCGGAGTTCGCCAGGATCATCGCGGTGGCCGACGCCTTCGACTCGATGACCTCCGACCGCTCCTATCGCAACGCCCGCTCGCGCGAGGTGGCGATGACCGAGCTGCGCAAGGGCGCAGGCACCCAGTTCGACCCGGTGATGGTGGTGGCGTTCGTCAAGGCCGTCGACCGGCACGGCTGGGAGCCGCCGCGCACGGTCGTCACGCCCCCGGCCGACGTGACGGAGACGACCGCGAAGGACCACGACGACCCGACCATGCCCATCCAGGTGGTGTCCGAACGTTGAACGGCTCCGGCACCGGCCGCGTTCTCCGGACGCTCGACTCGGGACAGCTCCTGCTGATCTGCGCGGCAGGACTCGTGGCGGTGGCCGGGGTGGCCCACACGGCCGCGACCGGCCTGCTCGACCCTCAGATCGCCGTCGCCTTCGGCGCGCTGATCGCGATCGGCGAGCTGGTCAGGCTCACCATGCCCGGCAACAGGGAGGTGGCCCCGATCGGCGCGGCGGCCGCGCTCGGTTACACGCTCCTGCTGGACATGGGGGGTGTCCCCACCCGGCATTCGGCGTTGCAGGTCGTCGCGGTGCTGTCGGTCGGCATGGTGGCGGGGGCGCTGCCGCACCTCGCGGTGGGTCGCCCGCCCCAGCTGGACGGGATGGCGCGCAGGCTCTTCACCGGTGCCCTGCTGGCGCTGGCCTACCGGCCGCTGGCGGGGCCGCTGTCCGACCTCGCGGGGGGAGGGGAGAGCGGCTGGTGGCCCGCGCTCGGCGTGATGGCCCTGCTCATCCTGATCATGGTGATGGTCGACGTGCTGCTCGCCGCCGTGCTGCGGGCCGAGCAGGTGCGTGCCGCCCTCAAGGTGGCCGTCCGCGACGAGTTGCGGATGGCCGCGCCGCTGGGAGCGGCCGTGGCCGCCTCCGGCATCCTGCTCGCGCTCGCCTCGCACAGCATGGGCATGACCGCGCTGCTGGTCTTCGCGGCGCCGCTGCTCGTCACCCAGGTCGCCTTCCGTAAGTACGCCGGGATCAGGGCCACCTACCTGCAGACGGTACGGGCGCTGTCCCGGGTCACCGAGGTCGGCGGGTACGTCGAGCCGGGGCACTCCCGCCGGGTGAGCCGCCTGGCGGTGGCGGTGGGGCGGGAGCTGGGCATGGCGGAGCCCGAGCTGCTGGAGCTCGAGTACGCCGCGCTCATGCACGACATCGGCCAGTTGTCGCTGCGCGATCCCATTCCCGGCGGTGCGACGGTCCTCACCGACCCCGAGCAGGCGCGGCGCATCGCCGAACTGGGGGCGGAGGTGATCAGGCAGACCGGGGTGCTCGACCGGGTGGCCGAGATCGTCCGCCGCCAGTGCGACACCTGCGCGGAGGCGCCTCCGATGGCGAGCCGCATCATCAAGGCGGCCAACGCCTACGACGACCTCGTCGGCGGTTCCAGCGACCGCGACCGGGCGGGCGCCGCCCTCGAACGGCTCCGGCTGGGGGTGGGTCAGGAGTACGACCCGACGGTCGTCGAGGCGATGGCCCGGGTGATCGACAGGCTGGCCCCGATCCACCGGCTCTAGACCTCTCGCCGGATCGGCCCGCCGTTCGCCACGGAGACCGACGAGGCGCTCGCGCGGGGCCACGTCGACGCGGGCGCCCGCGAGACCGTGCCGGGTTTCCGTGAGAGACCCGCCGAGCCGCCGGAACGGCACTGGAGCGGCGCTGGAACGGCAGGAGTGGCAGGAGTTCGTCGGCGGAAACTACGACTCGGGACTGGTGCCCTCCTAGGCGGGCGTGATCAGCTTTTTCTGACACAGTTGAGAGACGTTGAACGATGGGAGTTTCCGGTGGTCGAGATCCGCGCTGAGATGGTGGCGAGTGTCTGGAAGGTCCTGGTGTCCGAGGGTGACCCCGTCGAGGACGGCGACACCCTGGTCATCCTTGAGTCGATGAAGATGGAGATCCCGGTCCTCACGGAGGACGCCGGCGTGATCTCCCAGCTGAAGGTCGCCGAGGGCGACGTCATCCAGGAGGGCGACCTGATCGCCGTTATCGAGTAGTCCCACCGTCGCGGGCGAGCCGGGCGAGGAAGCGCTCACGGTCGACGACCACGCGCTCGATCGTTCCCGAGGCGACGACGGATGTCCGGTCGCGGGCGGTGAAGCCGAAGACCAGGCGGCGCCCGTCGACCTCGGTGAGCTCGACGGCGATCTCGACATGCGTGCCGACCGGGCTGGCCTCCAGGTGCTCCAGAAAGACGCGGGTGCCGACGGAGGTCTGGCCCGGAGTCAGGGCACCCGCGACCGCCTGGACGGTGGCCCGCTCGGCGAGGGCGAGCAGGCGGGGGGTGGCGAGCACGGGGACGTCACCGCTGCCGACCTTCGTCGCGGTGTCCTCTGTTTCCACCATGATGAGCAGCCGTGCCTGCAGACCGGGAGCGAGCGTCATGCGCGTCAGCATAGGGTCTGGTCTCGTGACCTCGTACTGCGACCACTGCGGGCGCCCGGAGGGTGAGGCAGACCACGCCGCGTGTCTGTCGGCCCGCGCGATGGAGCCACCCCGCTACTGTTCTCGCTGCCGCCGCCGGATGGTGGTGCAGGTGACCCCCGGCGGCTGGTCCGCGCGCTGCGCCGAACACGGCACCACGAGCGGCTGACGCCGCCCGCTTTCACCCCGACTCACACGTTCTTTGCCGAGCCTTGTAGGATTTTGCGGAGTTCGTCCCGGATGTCTTGGGGTGACGCCGTGGCGCCCGCGTTGATTGTTTCCTCTGTGATTTTCGGGCGGCTTTGGGCGCAAGAGCCTGCAAGGTGGATAAGTACGCCTAAAAGTGCTGGGTTTTGTGCGATGCTACGGCACGCATCTCGTTTGTGAGCCATGCGGCATGCAGGGTTTCGTTACAGCGCCGTGATGGTGCCGCGACGCGGATCCGCTTTGTTGGAGAGCTCTGAGGTAGGAGTGAAGAGGGTTACGGGGGAGCCATGGTGGCCCAGGGCACGACGCTGGCGGGGCGGTATCGCCTAAGCACCCGCATTGGGGCCGGCGGTATGGGCGAGGTGTGGAAGGGCGAGGACATCGTCCTGGCTCGCACCGTCGCCGTGAAGGTGCTGCTTCCAGGCCGTACCGACGACCCGGGCTTCCTGGTTCGCTTCCAGGGCGAGGCCAGGGCGATGGCGACGATCAACCACCCCGGGGTCGTCGACGTGTACGACTACGGGGTTCACGAGGTGCCCGGCGCGGGGGCGACGGCATACCTGGTGATGAAGTTCGTCGACGGCGAGCCGCTCGACCGCCTGCTCGGGCGGCTGCGGCGCATCGCCCCGGGGGCCGCGATGGATCTCATCGCCCAGGCTGCCTCGGCGCTGCAGGCGGTCCACGACCAGGGCATCGTCCACCGGGACATCAAGCCGGGCAACCTGCTGGTGCGGTCGGACGGCACCCTCGTGCTCACCGACTTCGGCATCGCCAGATCCGACTCCGCCAGCCGGCTGACGGACGCGGGCATGGTGCTCGGCACCGCCGCCTACTGCGCGCCCGAGCAGGCCGAGGGCGCGCCCGTGACACCGGCCGTCGACATCTACGCGCTGGGCGTGGTGGCGTACGAGTGCCTGGCCGGGCAGCGCCCGTTCGACGGCGACACGCCCGTCACGATCGCGCTCAAGCACATCCGCGAGACGCCGCCGCCGCTGCCGCCGGACGTTCCGCCCGCGGCGAGGGCACTTGTGGAGCGCTCCCTCGCCAAGGATCCGGCCCGGCGCTTCCCCAGTGCCGCGGCGATGAGCGCCGCCGCCAGGCAGGCCGCCTTCGGCACGGAGGGCGGCGACACGCTGTCGGCGTCCGCGCGGCAGGCGGGGCCGCCGGAGACCGGCTGGCAGACGCAGGCCCCCCAGGGCGGCCCGCAGGAACAGACCGGCTGGCAGGGGCAGGGATCGGCCGTTCCGCAGACGGGCTGGCAGGGAGCCCAGAACCCGGCGGGAAACTGGCAGGGCGCCCAGCCTCCGACCGGTGGCTGGCAGGGAGGCGCGCAGCCCTCCACCTCGCCGACGGTGGGATCCGAGGCGGTCGCGCAGGGGCGCGGACGCCGCGGCACGCAGAAGCCGAGGAGCAAGAGTGTGCTGGTCGCGTCGGCGGCGGTCGCGGCCGTGATGTGCGCGGGTCTCGTCGCGGTGGCGATCAACGGGATGGCGGCCTCCAGGGAGACAGCGAGTTCCGTGGAGCCGCCGGTGGCCACACCCACCGTCGACGAGACGAAGCCGCCCACGGTGAAACACACCCGCAGGACGCTCACGCCCACCCCGACGGTGACGCGGCCGACCAGACGCACCCCCACCCCGAAGCCCGCCGAGGAGGACGAGCCGCCGACGCCCACCCCGACGGTCACGAAGCCGCCGAAACCGACTCCCACCCCCACACCGACCCCGAGCCCGACACCGCTGCCGAAGAAGAGGGTCCCCGGCACCGTCGGCATGAAGCCGGAGGCGGCGGAGGCGGCGCTCAAGCAGGCGGGTTTCAAGGTGAAGCGCACCTACAGCGCCGACGTCAAACCCGAGCACTGCACCGAGGTGGTCGAGTCCCTCCCGGCCGCGGACACGATGTGGGACCCGTCCAAGCCGGTGGAGGTCATCATCGCCCCCGTGCACTGTCCGCCGACGCCCACCCCGACGGCGACGGGCAAGCCCTAGCCGTATCGACCCGCGGGGTTGTCGACGCGGGTGATCGGCGGTCGGCCTCCGAGTGCGGGGCGTCATCGACGGTGGTCGCAGGCGGGCGGAAACTCCTTCAGAGCCGCTGTGCGCTCGTCGTTGCCGGCGTAGGGCCGTAGGTAAGGCCCGTTCGTCCAGCGAAGCGTTCTTGCCGTTGGTCTGCGGACGGCAGGGGCGTGTGTCGGCGCACCGGCTTCGCGCGACGACGGGCGAGCCTCGATTTCGGGTGGTGTGCCGACGGGCTCGCGCACCGGAGAAGACCTCTTCGGTCCTGCGTGCGCGAGCCCGGTGGCGCTCCTTCAGATGCCCGTGGTCTGCCGGGGGTAGGCCACCGAGGGGTCGGTGGCGATGTTGACCATGTAGGGGATACCGGAGTCGAACGCGCGGCGCAGGGCCGGGCCGATCTCCGACGGGTCGGTGACGAGCTCGCCACCGCCGCCGAGGGCGGTCACCACCTGGTCGTAGCGGCACTGCGGCTGCAACTCGGCGGCCACGTCGTAGCCGTAGAGCATCTGCATGGGGTGCTTCTCCAGGCCCCACATGCCGTTGTTGCCGCAGATCATCACGACGGGCAGGCGGTGCCGCACGAGCGTGTCGACGTCCATCAGCGAGAAGCCGGCCGCGCCGTCGCCGAGCAGCAGCACCACCTGCGAGGAGGGACGGGCGATCCTGGCGGCGATGGCGTAGCCCAGGCCCGTGCCCAGGCAGCCGTACGGGCCCGGGTCGAGCCAGTTGCCCGGCTGGCGCGGCTCGACGTACTTGCCCGCGTACGAGACGAAGTCGCCGCCGTCGCCGATCACCACGGCGTCGTCGGCGAGGACCTTGCCCAGCTCCCCGTAGATGCGCATCGGGTGGATCGGGTCGGACGCGGACTCCAGCAGGTCGACGTCGGCGGCGATGGCGGCCGAGGCGGCCTCGGACAGCTGCGCGACCCAGGGCGCGTAGGTCTTGGGAGAGACGCCCGCGTTGGCGCAGGCCGAGCCGAGGCTCCAGAAGAGCAGCGAGAGGTCGCCGGCGGCGACGGCGACGGGATCCATGTGCGTGGTCAGCTGTGATGGCGCGTCGGCCAGGTGCACGACCTTGGCGAGCGGGGCGCCGTCCTTGCCGCCGAACCAGCCGTAGCCGAGGCGGAAGTCGATCGGGGCACCCGCCACGATCACCAGGTCGGCCTGCGAGAACGCCATTCCCCTCGCCCGGGTGACCAGCAGCTCGTGACCGGCGGGCAGGATGCCGCGGCCCTGGCCGTTGGGGACGACCGGCAGGCGGTACTCCTCGACGAAGCTCCTCGCGACCTCCTCGGCGCGGTCCATCCACACGTCGGAGCCGAGCACCAGCACCGGGTGCCGGGCCTCGGCGATCAGCTGGGCGATCGAGGCGAGCGCGTCGGGGTCGGGCTCCAGCGGGGACGGGGTCAGCGTCTCGGGGGCCTCCTCGAGCGGGGGCGCGGCCGAGAAGAGGTGATCCATGTGGAAGTCGAGGAAGACGGGGCCGCGGTGCGGGGCGAGGGCCGTACGGAAGGCCATCTCCACGTCCTGGGCGATGGAGTCGGCGCCGGAGCCGGTGAAGGCCAGCTTGGTGATGGGGGCGAACAGCGGCGGGTGGTCGATCTCCTGCAATGCGCCCGACCCCCAGCGCGACTGCGGGGCACGGCCTCCCATCACCACGACGGGGGAGCCGTTGAAGTGCGCGGTGGCCACCCCGCTGACGCCGTTGGTGATGCCGGGGCCCGCGGTGAGCACGGCCAGCCCGGGTTTGCGCGTCAGCCGTGCGGTCGCCTCCGCGGCGAAGACGGCACTCTGCTCGTGGCGGACATCCAGGATGGGCATGCCCTCGTGGACCGCACCGTCGTAAAGCGGGAAGATATGCCCGCCGGACAGGGTGAACATGGTCTCGATGCCGTATGCCTTGGAGACGGCGACCGCTATGTCACCTGCGTGCTTGGGAGACTCCATATCGCGCAACCTACCAGTCAGTCACTTAGCCGGACAGGGATTGTTCTCCCTGCCCCGATCCCATCGCCTAATGCGGCCGGCACATATCGCGTCTGTCGGGAATCGAACCGCCCAACGCCTGGTGGCGGGCGCCCTACGGGCCGTACGGGGTCGACGGGGGTCCGGTACGGGCCGGAGCGCGGACCCGCCGGGGCGGGACGGAGATCGGCGGGGGCCGGTACAGGCGGAGTGCGGCCCCCCCGGGGGGCGGGGCGAGGATCGGTGGGAGTCCGGCAGGGGCCGGGTGAGATCCGGCTCGCGGGGACCTCCGCGTCTCCGCGAGCCCGCGAGGCTCCGAGATGTTCCCGAACAGGGTGAGGGTGATCTCCGCGAGCCCGCGCGAGGCTTCGAGGGGGTCTCAGAGGGTGTCGGAGAGCGCCTTGATGGGCATCTTGAGGTCCACCAGCAGGCCCAGATCCGCCTCGGCCGTACGGCCGAGGGTGGTCAGGTAGTTGCCGACGATGATCGCGTTGATGCCGCCGAGCATGCCCTCACGGGTGCCCAGGTCGCCCAGGGTCAGCTCGCGGCCGCCCGCGTAGCGCAGGATCGTGCGGGGCAGCGCGAGCCTGAAGGTGGCGATCGTCCTGAGCGCCTCCGGCCCCTCCAGCAGCGGGAAGGACTCGAAGGGGGTGCCGGGGCGCGGGTTGAGGAAGTTCAGCGGGACCTCGTCGGGCGCCAGCTCGCCGAGCTGGCCGGCGAACTCGGCCCGCTGCTCCCGGGTCTCGCCCATGCCGACGATGCCGCCGCAGCACAGTTCCATCCCGGCCTCGCGCACCATCAGGCAGGTGTCCCAGCGCTCCTCCCAGGTGTGGGTGGTGACGACCTTCTCGAAGTGCGACCTCGCGGTCTCCAGGTTGTGGTTGTAGCGGTGCACGCCCATCTCGGCCAGCTCGTCGACCTGCTCCTGGGTGAGCATGCCGAGCGAGCACGCCACGTTGATGTCGACCGCCTCGCGGATCGCCTTCACCCCCTCGCGGACCTGGTCCATCAGGCGCCGGTCGGGACCCCGTACGGCGGCCACGATGCAGAACTCGGTGGCACCGGTCGCCGCGGTCTCCCTGGCGGCCTCGACCAGCGAGGGGATGTCGAGCCAGACGGCGCGGACCGGGGAGGAGAACTGCCCGGACTGCGAGCAGAAGTGGCAGTCCTCCGGGCAGCCGCCGGTCTTGAGGGAGACGATGCCCTCGACCTCCACCTCCGGGCCGCACCACTTCATCCGCACCTCGTGGGCGAGGGCGAGCAACTCGTCGAGACGGTCGTCGGGAAGCTCCAGGCAACGGAGCGCCTGCGCCGCGTCGAGCCCGCGGCCCTCCTCAAGCACCTGCGTCCGGGCGATCTCGAGGATGTCGCTCATCTGATACCTCCAGCGGGGAGATGGGCCGCGGCTACGGCTACGGGGAAAGCCTAAGGGTGGCCCGGAAGGAAGCGGGGTCGAAGCCCCCACCCAGCGTGGGGCCCAGCCCCGCGCGGGCCGCGCGGGCGAAGGCGTCGCGCTCCAGCAGCCCGGCTCGCTCGGGGAGGGCGCCCGCCAGCGGCCGGGCGGCCAGCATCTCCAGGTCCGCCACGTTGCTCCGCTCGGCGAGGCCGGGCTCGGCCGGCCAGGAGCCGATCACCACCCCGGCGGGCTCCAGCCCCCGGTGGGCCATCGCCTCCAGCGTCAGCGCGGTGTGGTTGAGGGTGCCGAGCCCGGCCCTGACCACCAGGAGGACCGGTGCCGAGAGCGCGCGGGCGAGGTCGGCGAGGGTCGCCCCCTCCTCGTCGAAGCGAACGAGCAGCCCGCCCGCCCCCTCGACGATCACCAGCCGGTGCGAGGAGGCCAGCTCCTCGATCCGGGCCGCGGCCCGCGCGACGGAGACCGGCGGCAGGCCGGACAGGCGGGCCGCCGCCGCGGGGGAGAGCGCGGCGGGATACCTGGCCAGCTCGAAGGTCGTCCCCACTCCGGACAGCCGGATGACGTCGTCCATGTCGCCGGGGTCGGCGCCGGACACCCCGGTCTGCGCGGGCTTCACCACCGCGACCGAGGAGCCCCGCTCCCTGGCGAGCGAGGCCACCGCCGCGGTGACGACCGTCTTTCCCACCCCGGTGTCGGTCCCGGTGACCACGAGAATGCTCACCCGTCTCACCTTAGGCGCGGCTCGGGTGTGCCTCAGGGGCGGCGCAGGCGGGTGATGAACTTGTAGCGGTCTCCCCGGTACAGCGACTGGGCCCACTCGACCGGGTTGCCGTCCGCGTCGAAGGCGTGCCGGGTGAGCAGGAGCATCGGCAGGCCGACGTCCACACTGAGCACCTGCGCGTCGTACGGGGTGGCGAGCACGGTCTCTATGATCTCCTCGGCGTCGGTCAGCCGCACGTTGTACGCGTTGTACAGCGTCTCGTACAGCGAGGAGTGCATCTCCAGCTCCCGCCTGAGGCGGGGAAAGCGCCGGGCCGACAGATGAGTGGTGTCGATCGACATCGGCTCGCCGTTGGCCAGGCGCAGCCGGTGCAGGCGCAGCACGCGGCCGCCGGCGTTGATCGCCAGGCGGCGGGCGAGCGCCTCGTCGGCGGTGACGTAGCTGATGTCGAGGATCTTGGTGTCGGGTTCGAGGCCGACGGTCCGCAGGTCCCCGGTGTAGGAGGTGAGCTGGAGGACCTGGGCGACCTTGGGTTGTGCGACGAACGTCCCCTTGCCCTGGATGCGCACCAGGCGGCCCTCGACCACGAGCTCGGACAGGGCCTGGCGCACGGTCGTGCGCGACGTCTCGAAGCGGACCGCGAGGGCCCGTTCCGGTGGCAGGGCGCTGCCCGCGGGCAGGCTCTTGGTGAGGCTGAGCAGGCTGCGCTTGACGTCGTAGTATTTCGGGATCCGCGGGGAGTCGTCGCTCACATGGTCACCTTCATCTCGGCCACGGCGGTGAGTGCACCCCGGATCACCGCTAGATCATCGGAACTCAGATTGGCCCGTGCCGTCAACCGCAGGCAAGAGCGGCCGACCGGCACCGAAGGCGGCCGGAAGCATCCGGCGCGCACCCCGTGTTCCGCGCAGACGAGGGCGGCCCGAAGCGCGGTCTCGGGCGGGCCGAGCACGATGGGGACGACCGCGCCCGCCGGATCGCCGGTCTCCAGGCCGAGATCGCGGGCCATCGCGGCCAGCTCCCTCGCCCTGGTCCGGACAAGTCCCGGCAGTTCGGGCTGATGGTGAAGGATATCGACGGCGGCGAGTGCCGCCGCCACACTGCCCGGCGCGAGCCCGGTGTCGAAGATGAACGAGCGTCCCGTGTCCACGAGGGTCTGGATCACCTCGGGCGCGCCGAGCACGGCTCCGCCCTGCGATCCCAGGGACTTCGACAGTGTGATCGTTCTCACAACACCCGGTTCGGCCGCGAGCCCCGCGGCGTGCACCGCGCCCTGCCCACGAGCGCCGACGACCCCGATCGAGTGCGCCTCGTCGACGATCAGCAGCGCGCCCTGGCGCACCGTCGCCGCGTGCAGTTCCTCAAGCGGCGCCAGGTCGCCGTCCACGGAGAAGATCGCGTCGGTGACCACGATCGCGTGCTCCTCGTCCCGGTCGGCGAGTGCCTTCTCCACCGCCACCGTGTCCCGGTGCGGAGCGACCACCACCCGTGAGCGCGACAGCCGGCAGGCGTCCACGATGGAGGCGTGGTTGCCCGCCTCGGAGACCACCAGGGCGTCCCTGCCCAGGGCCGCGACGGCGGCCAGGTTGGCCAGGTAGCCGGAGGAGAACACCAGGGCGCCCCGCGCGTCGGTGAAGGCGCGCAGACGCGCCTCCAGGCGCGCGTGCAGGGCCGTGGAGCCCGTGACCAGGCGGGAGCCCGTGGAACCCGTGCCCCAGGCGCGGGTGGCCTCCACGGCCGCCTCGACCAACCGCTCGTCCCTGGCCAGGCCGAGGTAGTCGTTGGAGGCCAGGTCGATCAGGCCGTCGTCGTCGGGTGTGCGGGCGCGCAGGACCCGCCGCAGCCCCGCCGCCTCCCTCGTGGCCGCCGCCGTGCGGAACCGGGCCAGCGGGTCGGGGGTCTGCTCCATAGGCGGCATCTTTCCAGCCGGACTCACCCGATTCGCGTTCGGGCCTGCAAAGAACGCATGATGCACGGGTGCCGACTCTAAGCGACCTGGCGGTTCGTCACACCGCGCTCGACGATGCGGACCTTGAGTGGATGCACTCGCTGGTGTCCGACTGGCAGCTCCTCGCCGACCTTTCCTTCGCGGACCTGATCTTGTGGATCCCCCTGAAGGAGGGCACGGGCTGGATCGCGATCGCGCAGATGAGGCCCACCACGGGGCCGACGGTCTACCACGACGACATCGTGGGCATGACGGCGGCCAAGGGGGAGAGGCCGCTCCTGGAGACCGCCTGGAACGAGCGGCGCATCTGCCGCGAGGGCGATCCCGACTGGTCGAGCGGGGTGCCGGTCCGTGAGGAGACCATTCCGGTGCGGAGGGCCGACCACTTCCTGGGCGTCATCCAGCGCTCGACGAACCTCTCCTCCGCGCGCACCCCCTCCCGATTGGAGCTGACCTACCTGCAGAGCGCCTCCGACCTGGCCCAGATGGTGGCCGAGGGCCGTTTCCCGTTCTCCGGCGCCGAGCCGATCCTGGTCCGCTCGCCGAGGGTGGGCGACGGGCTGCTCAGGCTCGACCGGGCGGGCCGTGTCACGTACGCCTCGCCGAACGCGCTGTCGGCCTACCGGCGGCTGGGCCTCAACGCCGATCTGGTCGGCGCGGAGCTGGGCCGTACGACCGCGACGCTCTGCTACTCCGACGAGCCCATCAACGAGAACCTGATGCTCGTCGCGAGCGGGCGGGAGCCCAAGGAGACGGAGGTGGAGTCGGGCGGCACGGTGGTGCAGCTGCGGGCGATCCCGCTGGTCGTCGGCGGCGGGAGGATCGGCGCGCTGGTGCTCATCAGGGACGTGACCGAGCTGCGGCGCCGCGAGCGGGAGCTGATGACCAAGGACGCCACCATCAAGGAGATCCACCACCGGGTGAAGAACAACCTGCAGACCGTGGCCGCGCTGTTGCGGCTCCAGGCCAGGCGGATGCAGCTGCCGGAGGGCAGGGAGGCGCTGGAGGAGGCGGTGCGCAGGGTCGGGTCGATCGCGATCGTGCACGAGACGCTCTCGCACACGCCCGAGGAGCAGGTCGACTTCGACGACATCGCCGACCGGGTGATCGCGATGACGGGGGAGGTCGCGGCGCCTGAGGCGCAGGTGGTGCCGTCCCGCGTCGGGACGTTCGGGGTGTTGCGCTCGGAGATCGCGACGCCGCTCGCGATGGTCCTCACCGAACTGCTGCAGAACGCGGTTCAGCACGGGCTGGCGCAGCGTCAGGGCAAGCTCCAAGTGATCGTGTCACGCGGTGCCGAGCGGCTGGATGTGATCGTGTCCGACGACGGCAGCGGGCTGCCGGAGGACTTCGATCTCGACCAGGCCACCAGTCTCGGCCTGCAGATCGTCCGTACCCTGGTGGTGGGTGAGCTGTCCGGGCGTCTCGCCATCGAGCCACGCCAGGGCGGCGGGACCGAGGTGAGCCTGAGCATCCCCCTCCCCGCGGTCTGAGCGGGGGAGGGGGAGCGCGTCGGGTCGCGTTCTCGCGAGGGGACGTGCTTGTCGCCCGGGGGGAAAGAGGGCTCACCGGGCCGGGGACGTGCTCGTCGCCCGGCCGGGGGAGACGGAAGGGGGGCGCGGAGGGTCAGACGCTCGCGCGGGCGCGGGCACGAGCCGTGCGGCGCTTGAGCGCGCGTCGCTCGTCCTCGCTCAGGCCGCCCCAGACACCGGCGTCCTGCCCGGATTCCAGGGCCCACTTCAGGCATGCTTCGCTGATGCTGCACGTACCGCAGACCTGCTTGGCTTCCTCGATCTGCATCAGGGCGGGGCCGGTGTTGCCGATCGGGAAGAACAGCTCGGGGTCCACGTCACGGCAGGCGGCTCGGTGGCGCCAGTCCATGCGTCCACTCCTTCGTAAGAGGAGCCCTTGCGTCGGCTCCGGCGGCTCACTTTGTGAAGAGTTTCACTAATCAGCGCGAACGGATCCCCGGCCCGTGGTCCGGGTCGGGGGACTGTTCACTTGATCGCCGGTGGCCTGGGAGCGAGGTGGTCGCTCAAAGGTCCTACGTTCCGACGTCATCTTGAGATTGTCAGCCACGCTTAGTACACGCAAGAGGTTTGGGGGAACGTTTTGCCTGAAATGGATGTCGGATGCGTCACACAGGCTCGCACGTAACCGATTAGACCAAGACCTGTAACGCGTCGGGGATAGAACGGAACGTTATTCGTTCGACCTCTCCCAGGTAGTCGCCGTCCAGCTGGAACGCCACGGGGCGCCCGGCGCTCAGGGTGAACTCCTTCTCGTCGTGGAGCTGCACCAGGTGGCGACCCGTCGGCAGCGTGTCGCGCTCACCGAGGATCTGGGGCATCAGCTGGAGCATGAAGGGCAGGCCGAGACGCTGCAGGCCCAGGAGGTCGAGCCCGGTCTCGAAGCTCGCCCACGGGGTCGGGGAGACCGGCCGGGGGCCGATGTAGGACCACGGGGAGGTGTTGGAGACGACGGCCATGAAGATGCCGCCGGTCCGCGGCACCTCGGGGCCCTCGACGGTCATCGGCGGGTGACGTTTGTCGGTCGACAGATAGTGGTGTAACGCGGTGTTCACATAGCGGGTGGGTGTCGCCTTGCGGCCGGTGCCCCGCATCCCCTCGACCGCCCTGATCACCTCGGCGTCGTACCCCAGGCCACTACAGAACGTGAAATATCTACTGTGGTCGCCCCAGATCGCCTGACCGAGCCCGACGGTCCGCCTCCGGCCGTCGCGGATCGCCTCCAGGATCGCCCCCATCGCCTCGACCGGGTCGTTCGGCAGGCCCAGGGCCCTCGCGAAGACGTTCGCGCTGCCACCGGGGATCGCGAGCAGCGCGGGCCTGTCGATCGAGCTGCCCTCGTCGCCGGCCTTGCCGTCCACCGGGTCGAGCAGCCCGTTCACCGCCTCGTTGATGGTGCCGTCACCGCCCAGCACGGCCACCGCGTCGTAGCCGGAGGCGTGCGCCTTGCGGGAGAGCCGCATCGCGTGCCCCCGGTAGGCCGTCTCCTCGACGGTGAGGTTCATCGTCGCGCTCAGCGCTCTGATGAGAACGTCCCTGGTTCGCTGGTTGGTCGTCGTCGCCTTCGGATTCACCAGGAGCATCGCGCGCATGACCTCAGCGTATCCGCCGGAAACCGGGCTGAGGCGGCGGAAGGAGAAGGCGGATGCGCGGGGACGGGGAACGGTGCGGGGGACGGGGAACGGGGCCGGGGTGGGGGAAGAGCCGGGCGGCCATACCCGGCGATAGGGTTGCCCCGTGTCGAACCGCCCGATGACCCTCACCGTCGCCGCCGCCGTCATGGCACTGGAAGGCGCGACCGTCCTGCTCCTCGGCGGCTACGCCGGAGTGGAGACGGTGATCGGCCGGCCGTCCGACGTGATGACCTCGATCGCCGTCGCCGCGTTCGGGATCATCATCGGCGCGGCCCTGCTCTGGGTCGGCTGGGGAATGCTCCACTCGGAGCGATGGTCGCGGAGCCCGGGGGTGCTGACGCAGATCTTCGCCATCCCGGTCTCGGTCACGATGATCCAGTCCGACCAGCGGGTGATCGGCGTCTCGCTGATCGTCCTCGCGGTGATCGGACTGGTCACGCTGCTGTCCCCGCCGACGACACACGCCCTCTACGGAGACCACGACCAGCCTTCTCGCTAGTCGTCGACGGTGAGGCCCTCCCGGAGCTGGGCGAGGGTCCTGGCGAGCAACCGGGACACGTGCATCTGGGAGATGCCGAGCTCGGTGGCGATCTGCGACTGCGTCATGTTGCCGAAGAAACGCAGCAGCAGGATCCGCTTCTCACGCGGAGGCAGCCGCTCCAGCAGGGGCTTGAGCGACTCGCGGTATTCGACGCCCTCCAGGGAGTCGTCCACGATCCCGAGGGAGTCGGCCACCGCCGGCGCGTCGTCGTCGCCGGAGTCGGGCGCGTCGAGGGAGACCGTGGAGTAGGCGTTGGCCGACTCCAGCCCTTCGAGCACCTCCTCCTCGCTCATCTTCAGGAACGCGGCCAGCTCGGCCACGGTCGGCGCGCGCCCCTCCCGCTGGGAGAGCTCGCTGATCGCCTTGGTGAGCGAGAGCTTGAGCTCCTGCAGGCGGCGCGGCACGCGGACCGCCCAGCCCTTGTCACGGAAGTGGCGTTTGATCTCGCCCACGATCGTCGGGGTCGCGTAGGTGGAGAACTCCACCCCGCGGCCGAGATCGAAGCGGTCGATCGACTTGATCAGCCCGATGGTCGCGACCTGGGTGAGGTCGTCCAGCCACTCACCCCGGTTGCGGAACCGGCGGGCGAGGTATTCGACGAGGGGAAGGTGGAGCTCGACGAGCTCGTCGCGAATGCGCTGACGCCGCGGGTCGTCGGAGGTCAACTCCACCAGTTCCGCGAAGAGCAGGCGCGCACGCACCCGGTCGGGCACCGCGTGGTCGCTGGCGGCCATGGCACGAGTCCTTTCCGTCACGCCGGCCTCGCCGCGCCTCGGCGCTTGCGGAGGACGATCGCCATACGGTCGGGGGAGTCGGTTACGGCATCCACATCGTCAGCCAGGGCGGTGAGCACCATCCACGCGAAGTCGTCGCGCTTCGGAGGTGTGCTCCCCACTGTGCTGACCTCGACCCGCACTTTCATCAGCTGCCCGGTGAGCTCGAACTCGGCGGTCAGATCTGTGCCGGGAACAGCCTGGGTCAGCAGCATCGCACACGCCTCGTCGACCGCGATCCGAAGATCCTCGATCTCGTCCAGCGTGAAGTCCAGCCGTACGGCGAGTGCGGCTGTCGCCGTACGCAGCACGGACAGATAGGCGCTCGTCGCCGGCAGCCGGACGCTCACCACGTCACGGATCCCGCCCATGCCGACCGCGGGCGCCTCGGTGTGTTCGGTCACGTTCCTCCTCGCAGAGTCGCTGACTGCAACCTACAGCCCTGAGACGGTGGTTGGCCCGCTTGGACTCGCGATCGGGGCGATTTGCCACCGTCAAGAGCCCATGAAGATACGCAAAAAGGGCACTGTTTTTAATGACGGCTCCGGCGCATCACGGTCCTGGGCGGTGACCGCACGGCGCCGACGCGCCGGTGTTCGGCCTGCTGGACGACCGGCGTTGCGACCCGGACGCCGTGACGGCGGCCCTCCTCGCGGGCCCCGATCCGGATCAAGGGGCGTCCCGGGGACGTTTCCTCGATCCGGACCACCGGTGCCCTCTCACGACATCGTTGTGAGGGTTTTAAGCGGCCTTGGTCTCCCAGAAGATCTTGGAGATGTCGTCGATCTTGCCGAGGAGCTCGTCGGCCTTGGCGACGTCGACCGTGCCCTTGCCGCCGGCCGCGCCCGCGAGCTTGGTGGCCTCCCAGAACAGCTGGTGCAGCTGCGGGTAGGTCTCCAGGTGCGGGGGCTTGAAGTAGTCGGTCCACAGCACCCACAGGTGGTGCTTGACCAGCTCGGCCCGCTCCTCCTTGATGGTGAGCGCGCGGGAGCGGAAGACCGGGTCCTCGTTCGCCGCGTACTTCTCCATGATGGCCTTGACGGATTCGGCCTCGATGCGGGCCTGGGCCGGGTCGTACACACCGCAGGGCAGGTCGCAGTGCGCGGAGGCGATGTGCTTGGGGCGCATAAGTCGTGCGAACATCGGAAATCCTTCCTTGATGCCAGGTTCAGAATGGTCCGGTTAACGACCTTACTCGTCTCCGAATGCCCGCGTGGGAGGGGGTTACGCTCGATGAGAGTCCGTGTCGCGGGCGAGTCGATGTTGCCCGCGTTGCGGCCGGGAGACTGGCTCTGGGTGCGGCGCGGCGCGGTCGTGCGGCCCGGTGACCTGGTCGTCGCCCGGCTGCCGTCCGACCCCGCCGTGCTCATCGTCAAGCGCGCCGCGTGGGAGGCGGACGGCGGTTGGTGGCTGGAGAGCGACAACCAGCGCGCGCCGGGGCGGCGTGACAGCTGGGACTTCGGGGCGCTGCCCGCGTCCGCGATCGTCGGCCGGGTGGTGCTGCGCTACTGGCCGGGTCTCTGGCGGGCCGGGTAGCTCTACCTGACGACCTTCTGGCGGGCACGGTAGGCGGCGACGTTGGCCCGGCTGGCGCACCGCTCGGAGCAGTAGCGGCGCGACCGGTTGGAGGAGGTGTCGAGATAGGCCCTGCGGCAGGGCGGCGCCTGGCAGAGGCCGAGCCGGTCGACGCCGAGGTCGGTGATCATGGTGGCGAGTCCCATCACCGCGCCCACCGCGTACTGGTCGGCCATCCGGCCTCCCTCGGTGAGGTGCATGTGCCAGCGCTCGCCGTCGTGACCGGAGATCTGCGGCTGGACCGGGTGGTGGATGAGCAGCGAGTTGAGCCGGTCGACCACCGCCTCCTCGTCGCCGGCCTCCGCGGTCTCGAACACGATCATCAACTCCTCGCGCAGGTCGCGCAGGGCCTCCAGGTCACTCCTGGTGATCCGGCAGCCTGGCCGGTAGCGGCCGCCCTCTTCCAGAAGCAGACGCAGCCCTTCGAGGCCGGTGAGCCGGTCGGGGCTGTTGATCAGTAGTACGGCCAGCTCCGCGTAGGAGGTGAGGTCCATCTGGGGATCCGTCGATGTAAGAGGCGGCATGGATTTCGAGTATTACACGATGTGGTGAGGCTAACACCCGGACGGCGAAAGTGAGTGGACTTCCTCCAGCGGAGGCAGTCTCAACATGTGGCACAATCGAGCAACGGGTGACCCCCGTACCCCTCCTGGCGACCGTGCCCAGTGAGCAGGCCCCGAGCGGCTACCGAAGCCCGGGACGGCTCCTCCGGCCGCCTCCGAAGGAAACATCCGTCTGTCTGACATGAACTACAGGGGTCGCTGTGGCCGTCACGCCATCCTCCGTCTCTCTCGAATCTCTCGATGCCCTCGATCTGGATCCGGCCTTCGCCCTGCACCGCGGCGGCAAGCTGGAGGTCCGCTCCACCGTCCCGGTCCGCGACGCCGACGACCTGGCACTCGCCTACACGCCGGGTGTGGCCAGGGTCTGCAGCGCGATCGCCGACGAGCCCGAGCTGGCCAAGGACTACACCTGGATCTCCAACGTGGTCGCCGTGGTCTCCGACGGCACCGCGGTGCTCGGTCTCGGAGACATCGGGCCCGCCGCCGCCATGCCGGTGATGGAGGGCAAGGCGCTGCTGTTCAAGCAGTTCGCGAACGTCGACGCGGTGCCCATCTGCCTCGACTGCACCGATGTGGACGCGCTGGTCGAGACGATCGTCCGGCTCGCCCCCTCCTTCGGCGGGATCAACCTCGAGGACATCAGCGCGCCCCGCTGCTTCGAGGTCGAGGCGCGGCTGCGCGAGATCCTCGACATCCCCGTCTTCCACGACGACCAGCACGGTACCGCGATCGTCGCGCTGGCCGCGCTGAAGAACGCCGCACGGCTGACCGGCCGCTCGCTGGGAGACCTGCGGGTCGTGGTCGCCGGCGCCGGCGCCTCCGGGATCGCGGTGAGCAGGATCCTCCTCAACGCCGGCATCGGCGACATCGCGGTCGCCGACTCCAAGGGGCTCATCCACGAGGGCCGCGACGGGCTCAACCCGATCAAGGAGGCCCTGGCGCGCGACAGCAACCGGGCGGGCCTGCGCGGTTCCACCGAGCAGGCGCTCGCGGGGGCCGACGTGTTCGTCGGGCTGTCGGGCTCGACGGTCTCGGAGGAGGCGATCGCGTCGATGGCCTCGGAGTCGATCGTCTTCGCGCTGTCCAACCCCACTCCCGAGGTGCGGCCGGAGATCGCGCGCAAGTACGCGCGGGTGGTCGCGACCGGCCGCTCCGACTTCCCCAACCAGATCAACAACGTGCTCGCCTTCCCCGGCGTCTTCCGCGGGGCGCTCGACGTGCGCGCCACCACGATCACCGAGAACATGAAGGTCGCCGCGGCCGAGGCGCTCGCCGGGGTGGTCGCGGACGACGACCTCTCGGCCGACTACGTGATTCCCAGCCCGTTCGACGAGCGCGTGGCCCCGGCGGTCATCGCCGCGGTCGCCACGCAGGCCCGTGCCGACGGGGTCGCCCGCCTCTAGGAGACACCGCACAGGTCACGGACGGTTCCCGGAACGGTTCCCGGATCGGAGAGGTCGCTCGCCTCCGGGGGCACCTCGTCGGAGGGGCCGCCCGGCTCCAGGGACACCTCACCGGCAGCGTGATCACCGACGCCCCTCGCCCGAACGGCGAGGGGCGTCGGTGCTTTCCGGAAACCCCGACGTTCGTCACGGATCGTGCTATAAAAAGAGCCCTCAGTTACCTATGTACGTAAGGCGTGCATCAGGTGGCCGGTGCGCGCACGGCCGGATCGCGCGCGTCGTCGGCACGCAGACGGTTCTCGCGGTGAGGGGAGCTATGGAACGCGAGCCCAACCGACTACTCCAGAGGCTCATCGCCGAGGCGGGCTTCACCCACAAGGGGCTGGCCCGCCGGCTCAACGATCTCGGCGCGGCTCGTGGCCTGTCCGGTCTGAGGTACGACCACAGTTCCGTGCTGCGCTGGATCGCGGGCCAACGGCCCAGGGACCCGGTCACCGGACTGCTCGCCGAGATCTTCGCGCTCCGGCTCGGCAGGGCCGTGAGCCCCGAGGATCTCGGCCTGTCGGCCGTTCTGACGCCGCTCGACCTCGGGCAGGAGTTCGACCACACGTGGCAGGAGGGAATCTCGACCGTGACAGCACTGTGGCGCGGGGACGTGGAGAGACGCAGGTTCTTACTCGACTCCACCTTCGCGATCGGGGCCGGGTCCGCCGGGGCGGTGCGCTGGCTCACCCTTCCGTTGGAGGGCCGCCCCGAGGGGCAGGGCACCCGGCGCGTCGGCATGGACGACATCGCGGCGATCCGGGAGGTCACCCGGTCTTTTGGTGAGCTGGACAACAGGTTCGGCGGCGGAAGAGTCCGTCCCGCTGTCGTGAAATATCTGGACACGTCGGTCGCGCCGCTCCTCGCCGACGGCTCGTACGCCGAGAACACCGGCAAGGCGCTGGCCTCGGCCGCCGCCGAGCTGACCCGGCTGGCCGGATGGATGGCCTACGACCTGGAGCAGCACGGCCTGGCCCAGCGCTACCTGATCCAGGCGCTGCGCCTGGCGCGCGGGGCGGGCGACCACGGGCTCGGCGGCGAGATCCTCGCGGGGATGAGCCACCAGGCCATATACATAGGACAGCCCGCCCACGCGCTCGACCTGGCCAGGGCGGCCCAGCTCTCGGCCCGGCGGGCGGGGATCTTCGCGCTGCTCGCCGAGACGCACGTGCTGGAGGCCCACGCGCACGCGGCACTGGACGACCGCGCGGCGTGCGCGAGCTCCCTCCACGAGGCCGAGCTCTCGTTCGACCGGCGCAGGGCCGGCCACGAGCCCGACTGGATCTCCTACTTCGACGAGGCCTACCTGGCGGCGAAGATCGCGCACTGTTTCCGCGACCTCGGCGACGGGCCGGGCACGGTGGGGCACGCGAGACGCTCGCTGGAGATGGACGGGCGCTATGTACGCGGGCGGATGTTCAACCTGTCGCTGCTCTCGGCCGGACTGCTCGCCTCGGGGGAGCTGGAGGAGGCCTGTTCCGTCGCGGTGGAGGCTCTGGAGCTTGCGAAGGGCCTGGAGTCGGCCAGGACGCGGTCGTACGTCGCCGACCTGCGGCGCAGGCTGGAGCCCTACGCCGCCGAGCGGTCGGTGGTGGAGCTGAACGAGCGGGTGAGGGAGCTCGACTCCGCCTGAGCTTGATCTCCACCCTGAGCTCGATCTTCACTGAGCGCCGTCCCGTTGGCGCGGCCCTCGTGAGGAGGTTCTCGTGAAGAGGGAGAGGCGTTCTCTCAGCGGCCGGCTGTCGTCTGCACGCTCGGGGAGCCCGCTGCGAGAAGACCGGATTCGGTGGGGGAATGGCCGAGGGGGGTCCGGCTGGTGCCGGACCCCCCTCGGGTGATGCTTTGGGTGGAGCTGGTGTTGCTGTGGGTCTGAGGTTTG
>NZ_JBIAZS010000035.1:0-39407 GCF_042899335.1 Streptosporangium sp. NPDC000095 | reverse complement strand
CGGCTGCTCGCGGCGTCTTTGACGGTGGTTGTGCGCCCGGCCGTGCCGGTCACCGGCGTGCCGCTCGGGCTGGGCTGCGCGGGGGGATGGCGGGGGGGGGGGCGGGGGGGGCGCGCCGGCCCGCCCCCCCTCGACCAGGTCAGGCTGTCGGCGTTGCAGCGCGTCTGGCGGCCCCATGTCGCGACGGACGCGGAGGCGAGACGAGCCGCGCTGCTTCCATATCTCCTGGCCGTGGGGGCCACCGTGCTGGTCCCGCCCGTCGGTGCCGAGGAGTTGAGGGACGTCGTCGAGATGCTTCTGCCCCTGGTGCCTGAGGAGTCGATCACCGCCGCCGACTGAGACGCGACATCGATTCGCGCTCTGCGACATGGGCCGGCCGGTTTGCCGGGCGCCCCACGGCATCGCCGGTCGGGTTTCTGTGCGGTTCATGGCATCGGCCGGCTGCTTTCCCGCGCGGTCCGCGCCGTTGTTCGACCGGGTTTCCGGGCGGCCCACGTTCTTCTTCACCTGAGCGTTCAGCTGAGCGGGAGGAGGGACGGTGACCCGCCCGCACGACCCGGCGCCGGAGGATCCTTGCCGCCTTTCCATACCATGCCGTATGGTACGGTTCGAGTCGAGAGCGTACGAAGGGAGGACGACCTTGACGCACCTTCCTGATCCGGTGTGGCCCGTCGTGGTGCTGGCTTTCATACAGGTGGTCGACGCGATCCTGTGCGTCAGGCCAGTGGCTTTCGTCGCTCAGTGCCTGGAGGACGTGAAGTGGCCGCGAAGACACTGGTGGGTGATGTCGCCGATCAAGTTCGCGGCGGCGGCCGGCCTGCTGGCGGGCATATGGATCCCCTATCTGGGGGCGGTCACCTGCGCCGCGCTCGTCCTGTACTTCCTCGTCGCGATATCGATGCACGTGGCGGCGAGAGACTTCGGCAGGAACCTCTTCCTCAACGCCACGGGCATGCTCGTCGTCTGCCTCGCCACCGGCGTGTTCTGTTTCGTGATCCGGTGACGGCCGATCACGCGGGACGACACGTCGGCCGAGTCGGGGCAGCGGGTCAACGAGGAGGTGGGGGATGCCCGCCGTTCCCGCGTCTCCGGAAGGCGAACGTCATACCGGTTCTTCGCGACGGAGCGCTTCGATCACGGATCATCAGAAGAGACCGCGAAGGCGAGCTTCCGGCTCGCCCGCCGTGCCGGTCGCGCCTCCTCCGTCTGGACGCGAGACCGGCGCGGCGGGGCGAGCCGGAAACCATGGACGCGGGGTGACGTCCGCGTTCCCCTTCATGATCGAGCAGCCGGAATGGGGAAACAGCCCGTTTGAGCATTGCTTAAGGTGCGCTTACGCGTGATCTAACCAATGTCCGCTCACGCGTGGTTCGGGCAACGCTTCGCGCTTCGGGTGATCCGGTCGAGAGCCGGCCGTTCGCCTACGCGTACTCTGGCCGACGTCCGGAGAAGCACGTCGTGAGCCGGCCCGGTATCGGCCGTGGCGCACTCCGGCGCACTCCGGCGCGGTCCTCGACGTTCCGCCGCGCCGCTCAGCGCCTCGCGTCCCTGCGGGACCAGCGGCCGCCGACCAGACGCCGGGCGGTACGGGGGGGACGGTCGTGCGGTTCGGTGCGGAACCAGAGCTGGACTCTGGCGCCGCCGAGTGAGGACGCGTCGATTCGCAGGGTGCCGCCGGAGGACTCGGCGAGCCTGCGGGCGATGTCCAGGCCGAGCCCGGTGGATCCCGCCCCGCTGGTCCCACGTCGCAGCGCCGCCTCGGGGTCGCCGATGCCGGGACCGGCGTCGGCGATCAGCACGCCGACGGTGCCCGAGCCCTGGTGCAGGGTCACCGTGAACGCCGTGCCCTCGGGGGTGTGCCGGAAGACGTTGCCGAGCAGGGCGTCCACCACGGCGCTGAGCTCTCCTGCCGCGACCGGCACCCGTGCGGGCGCCGAGGCGCCGATCAGCTCCCATGGGCGCCTCTGGTCCTCGGCGAGCGCCGACCAGAAGGCGAGCCGTTCGCGCAGCACCTCGGCGGCGTCACAGTGGACGAGCTCCGGCGCGCGGGAGGGCTGCCTCGCCGCCGCGATGATCTGATCCACCTCGGCCTCCAGGCGGCTCAGCGCGCTCCTGCTCTGCTCGGCCTCGGGTCCCAGGTGGTCCAGGCTGAGCCGGAGCGCGGTGAGGGGGGTGCGCAGGCGGTGCGACAGGTCCGCGGCCATCTCCCTTTCCGCGGCCAGCAGCTGGGTCACGCGGTCGGCCATGCTGTTGAACGCCTCGCCGGCCGCGACGAGCTCGGGCGGCCCCTCGGGCTCGATGCGGACGCTGAGGTCCCCGGCGCCCAGGGCGCTCGCCGCCCGTCCCAGCCGCCGGGCCGAGCGCACCACGCGTACGCCCAGCCGGTCGCCGACCAGGAGCGATCCGGCGACGAGCACCGCGGCCACCCCGCTCAGCACCGCCCACGACGAGGCGACGCCTCGGGTGAGGTCGGCCGGCGGGATGAAGATCTCGATGACCACGGTCCTGTCACCGTCCAGGGCGACAGGGCGCAGCAGGAGGTAGCCGGTGTCCATCTCGGCGGTGATGGCCCGGGTCAGGCGGGAGGCCGCGGCCACGGTCTCCGCGGGGGCCCTCACGGTACCGGCCGAGCCGCCGCCGGCCAGGTGGACCCCGATGCGGTCCCGTGCGCCGGTGCTGAGCAGCGCGTGGGTGAGCCGGTCGGGATCGACGGTGATGGCGAGCACGGGGACCAGCGCCGAGGCCTGCCGCTCCGCCTCGGCCATGGCCCGGCCGTGGGCGATCTCCCTGACGATGAGTCCGAGCGGGATCAGGAAGGCGAGGGCGACCATCGAGGTTCCCGCGACGGTGAGCAGGGCGAGAGTCCGCCTCACGGCGGTGTGATCAGCATGACCCCCACGCCGCGTACGGTGTGCAGGTAGCGGGGGGAGGACGCGCTCTCGCCGAGCTTGCGCCGCAGCCATGACAGGTGGACGTCGATCGTCTGGTCGTCCCCGTAGGACTGTTGCCAGACCTCGGTGAGCAGTTCCTTGCGGGAGACCACCCGGTCGGCGCGGGTGGCGAGATAGGCGAGGAGGTCGAACTCGCGCCTGGTGAGGGTGAGCGGGGCACCGTCCAGGTGGGCCTCGCGCCGGTTGAGGTCCACCGACAGGGCGCCGACGCACAGGACCGGGGGTGGGGTCGCGCTCCGCGCCCGGCGCAGCACGGCGTCCAGGCGGGCGTTCAGGTGGTCGCCGGAGAACGGTTTGACCAGGTAGTCGTCGGCCCCCGCCTGGAGGAGACGGACGATCTCCGCCTCGTTGTCCCTGGCCGTGGCCACGATGACCGGGACGCTGGAGACGCTGCGGACCATCTTGAGCGCCTCCGCCCCGTCCAGGTCGGGCAGCCCGAGGTCGAGAACCACCGCGTCCGGGGGGTTCTGGGTGATCTCTCGCAGCGCGTCGAGCGCACGCCCCGCGCTGCGTACGGCGTGCTGGCGCCTGCTGAGTTCCTGGATGATCGCGGATCGTACGTATTCATCGTCTTCGACCACTAGCACCGTCGCCATGCCATGTAACGGTAGTGAACAGTGGGACATATGACGTAATAATTCACGATATGCGGCAGACGCTGGGGTTCATAGCGGTGTGGTGCGGGGCCACCGTCCTGGCGATCTCGGTCGCCTGGTTCGGCGTCCGCGACGTGCTCCGCAGCGAGGTCTTCGAGGACGCGAGCATCGAACCCATCAACGCCGCCATCGGACGTACGGGAAACCCGCGACTCCCCCGGGGAGCGCCCACGGGACCGCAGGTACTCGGCACGCCGACAGCGGCCTCCTCCGGGCCGGACCGGACCCCGGCGCCCCGCTCCACCGCGCCCGCACGCGACACCGCCAGGCCGAGTTCCGCCCCCTCTCCGTCGAGGACCGCCGCGGCGCCGGCCCGCACACGGGAGGGCGACTCCTCCCGTTCCGGGCCGTCGTCCACGCCTTCCAGGCCGCGCGGAACCCAGGCGGCCACCTCGTCGCCCGCCACACCCAGGGCGACGGCCACCAGGACGCGATCGATCTCCACCGAGAACCTGCGCGTGGTGAACGTCAAGGGTGGTTCGGTCTCGTTCGCCATCGAGAACGGCGTGTGCCGTCTGATCGCCGCCGCGCCCAACGCGGGCTACGAGGCCAAGGTCGCCTCGGCCACCGGCTGGATCAGGGTCGACCTCGTCCAGGGAGAGCACGGTTCCGCGGTCTTCTGCATCGGAGCGGAGGGCCGCACCGACCTGTGGGAGTACTAGGCCGCCCCTGATGGACGCCGGGGCGAGCGAGGGCCGGCCCTCAGGCGGGTCCGGGGTGCCGATCGCCGAGTTCGCGCAGTCGCGCGGCGGCCTCGGCGACGCGCTCCTCGGAAAAGACCGCGATGCCGTGCCGTTCGAGCAGGGCGGTGGTCACCCCGTGGCCGGGCACGCGCCCGCCCCCGAAGGCGCCGTCGTAGATGACCAGGCTGCCGCAGGAGGGACTGCCCTCCTTCAGAATCGCCACCCGCACACCGTGGGTCCGCGCGGCGGCGAGCGCCGCCCGTGCGCCGGAGAGAAAGGACTCCGTGACGTCGGCACCCTCGGCGGTCAGCACCCGGGCCGCCCCGGACAGCACCGCCTCACCCCCGGCGCCGTCCTCGATCTCCGCGGCCGGGCGCGGAACGGGCAGACCGCCCTCGACCTCGGGGCAGAACGGGACGAGCCGCCCCTGTCGCCGCCACGTGGCCAGCAGGGCGTCGCCGCTCGTCTTGGCGGCCCCGTCGTAGCGGACCTTCCGTCCCATCAGGCAGGCGCTGACCAGGATCCTCTCCACGGACCCAGAGTACGTGGCGCGGAGCGGAGGGCGAGGGGGCCGGGCAGTACCCTGCTGCCCATGCTTTTCGATCCCCTGAGGTCTCGATGATCGGCCCGCTCGCGACCGGCCTCATCCTGCTGTCGCTGTTGGTCGGGATCTTCGCGCTGGTGAGTACGGCGAGGAACAGGGCGATGAGCAGACCGCTCCTCGTCGTGCTCGGAGTGCTGGAGATCGGCCTGCTCGTCCAGGCCGGGTTCGTGATCGCCGCGCTGGTGCGGGGTGAGGGGCCCGCGGAGACGGCCACGCTCATCGGCTATCTGGCGGGCAGCCTGGTGATCCCGCCGGTGGCGGCGTTCTGGGGGATCGGTGAGCGGTCGCGCTGGGGGCCCGCGGTGATCGCGGTGGCGGGTTTCGCGATTCCCGGCATGGTCGGGCGGATGCTCCAGGTCTGGCAGGGGCTGCCGTGAGCGAACCGGCGATCGGCAGCGGGCCGGGGCGCGCGCTGGTGGCGGTCTACGGGGTGTTCGCCCTCGCCGCGGGGGCGCGTGCCGCCGTGCAGATCGCCACCCGGTTCCAGGAGGCTCCGCTGGCCTACGCGCTGTCGGCGTTCGCCGCGGCCGTCTACGTCGTGCTTACCGTGGCGCTGGCCAGGGGGAACAGGACCCTGGCGCTCGTCGCCTGCGGTGTCGAGCTGGCCGGGGTGCTCATCGTGGGAACGCTCAGCATGGTCGACCCCGAGGCCTTCCCGCGTGCCACGGTCTGGTCGGGTTACGGGAGCGGATATCTTTTCATCCCGTTTGTGCTTCCCGTCCTGGGCCTTTACTGGCTTTTGCGGCGCCGCTAGTTAGGCCCGTGCCTCACCGGGCAGGTCTGGTTCCCGAACCGACCAAACCACAAGGGAGGCACGGTCATGAGCTCGATTGAACAGTCAGTGGACGTCAACGTTCCGATCCGGACCGCGTACAACCAGTGGACCCAGTTCGAGAGCTTTCCCGAGTTCATGGAAGGCGTCGAGTCGATCAAGCAGCTGAGCGACACGCGTACGGCGTGGGTCGTCGAGATCGCCGGGGTCCGCCGGGAGTTCGAGGCGGAGATCACCGAGCAGCACCCCGACGAGCGGGTGGCCTGGAAGTCACTGGACAAGCCGCACCAGGCGGGCGTGGTGACCTTCCACCATCTCGGCCCCGACAGCACCCGGGTCACGTTGCAGATGGAGTACGACCCCGAGGGGTTCGTCGAGACCGTCGGTGACTGGCTGCAGCTCGTCCGGCTGCGCGTCCGTGGCGACCTGGAGCGTTTCAAGGCCTTCGTCGAGTCGCGCGGCGACGAGACCGGCGCGTGGCGCGGCGACGTTCCCGGCCCGCACGAGCGCGGCGGCGATGTCGCCGGCACCGGTGGGGTCACCGACCGGCCTCTGAGCGACCAGGGCCTGGGGGAGCATCGCGGCACCGGTACGGGGGGCGGTCACGGGTTCGGCGAGCCGATGCCGCCGCGTACGGTGGGCCAGCCCTACCCGGCGGACCCGGATCTTCCTCCGCCCGGTGGTGAGCCGCTGCCCCCGGCGGGGCGCAGGCCGGGCGAGGAGCCGCCGCTCACCCCGGGGCCGCGCATCTGACGCTCGCCGACCGGGGCCGCGTGCCCGGAAACCGCCGTCCGGACCTGGGGGGACTCTCGTCCGGGGTGGGCGTCCGGTGCGGTCGGTCCCGGGCCGCGCGTCCGATCCCAAGGCGCGCTCGGTGACGCCCCAGGCGTCCGCTGCCCGAACCGTCCGGGATTCCGGGCATCCGGAGGCGGGGGAGTCGCGCCGGTGCGTGAGAAAGCCGGGCCACGATCTGTAAAGAGGATCGTGGCCCGGCTTTCACGTTGTCAGTGATTCGTCCTGTTCGGATTCGGCACGCCAGGTCAGGAACAAACTGAGGTTTCACTCCTGTTACAGTCGGGGTCAGCCAATCATCCTACGATTGGATGAAACCACTGAGGAGGACTGAAACCAGCATGAGCGTGCTCACCCATCAGACCAGGGGCCGCACCGATGGAACCACGGGCTCTCTCGCCTGGTTGCTCGTACTGGGAATCGTCCTCGCGGCACTGAACCTGCGTACCGCCGTCACGAGCGTCGGACCGGTCCTCGACCAGATAACCTCCGGCCTCGGCATGACCGCCGTCGGAGCCGGGCTGCTCACCACGCTCCCGGTGCTCATCTTCGCCTCGGTCGGCGCGGTGACGCCCGCCCTCGCGGTGAGGGTCGGAGAGCACCGCCTTCTGCTCCTCGCCCTCGTCGTCCTCGGTGCGGGCCTGCTCATCCGCTCGATGGTGGGCTCGGCCGAGGTGTTCCTCTACAGCAGTGCCCTGGCGCTGTCGGGCGGCGCGGTGGGCAACGTGCTCATCCCCAGCCTGATCAAGCGTCACTTCCCCGGCCGGGCCGGGACCATGACCACCGTCTACACCACCGCCCTCGCGGTGGGCACGATGCTCGCGGCCGCCGCGACCGTGCCCATCCAGCGGGCCACCGACGGCAACTGGCATGTTGCCCTGGGGGTGTGGGGGGCGCTCGCGGCCGTCGCCGCCATTCCGTGGCTTGCGCTCTCGCGCAGTGAGCCGGAGCGGCGCGGCACGAGCGGGGGCACGGGGGCCCGTGCCCTGCTTCGTAGCAGGCTGGCCTGGGCGGTCGCCGCCTATTTCGGCACCCAGAGCATGGTCGCCTACATCATGTTCGGCTTCCTGCCGAAGATCCTGACCGACGGCGGCTACACCACCGCGCAGGCGGGCCTGGTGCTGGGCGTCTTCACCGCGATCGGTATCCCGGTCTCGCTCCTGGTGCCCTCGATCGCGTCGCGGTTCCCCGACCAGAGGCCCGTGGTTGCCGCCTTCGTCGTCTTCTACACGGTCGGATTCCTCGGACTCTGGCTCGGTCCCTCCGGCCTGGCCTGGGTCTTCGCGAGCCTGGTGGGCGTCGGCATGGGGTCGTTCCCCCTCGCGCTCACGATGCTCGCCATGCGCACCCGCACCCCCGAGGCGACGGCCGCGCTGTCGGCCTTCGGGCAGAGTGTCGGATACCTCATCGCGGGTGCCGGGCCCCTGGTCGTCGGCGTCATGCACGAATCGACCGGCGGCTGGACGCTGCCGTTCCTGCTGCTGTTCGCGGTGGTCGCCGTCCAGTTCGTGACCGGCTGGCACGCCGGTCGCCCTGGATATCTGGAGGACGAGCGGTCCCTCGCGCGCTGATCGACCGCGCCGATGCGGCTCGCGCCCCTTCGGGGGCGGCGCGAGCCGCATCGGCATGAACATCGGCATGACGAGATGACGCCGATCGCGGACTCGACGCGCGTCACGCGTCCCGGCGGAAAGGCCGAGGGGGTTCGGCCGGCCGCCACCCGGTAAACAGTTGTTTACCGTCGCCCTCTACCATGCGAAGGCGGCAGTCGACAGCGGAGGAGCGGGCAGTGACGGGAACGACCCTCGCCGAACCTGGCACCACACGGCAGGGCAGACATCTCTGGCTGACCCTGGTGGCGCTCTCCACCGCCGGAATGGTCGTGTCCGTGCAGCAGACCGTGGTCATTCCGCTGCTGCCCAGGCTCATGGTCACCTTCGGCGCGTCGGTGGCCGAGGTCACCTGGGTCTTCACCGCCTCGCTGCTCGCCGCGGCGGTGGCCACGCCGCTGCTTTCGCGCCTCGGGGACATGTACGGCAAGAAGCGGATGATCCTGTTCACCGTCGGCCTGCTCGTACTGGGCTCGCTGGTCTGCGCCCTGTCCGGTTCCCTCCCCGTGCTGATCGCCGGGCGGGCTCTGCAGGGCGCCTCGGCGGCACTGATCCCGCTGGCCATCGGCATGATCAGGGACACCTTCCCGCCCGGCAGGGTCATGACGGCGATCGGGGTGGTCAGCGCCACCATGGGTGTCGGCGGCAGCCTCGGCATGATCGTCACCGGCCTGATCGCCGACCGCACCCCCGATCACCACCCGGTCTTCTGGATCACGGCTGGGCTCAGCGCGCTCGCGATCGTTCTCATCGTGCTGAGCGCTCCCGGCGACGGAGCCGGCGCCGGGGGCCGTCCCGACCTCATCGGCGCGGTACTGCTGTCGGCCTGGCTGGTCTGCCTGCTGCTGGCGATCTCCAAGGGCAACGACTGGGGCTGGAGTTCGGGAGTCGTCCTGTGGCTGTTCGCGGGCGCGGGCGGATTCTGTGCCGTCTGGGTCTTCAGCCAGCTGCGGCTCCGGGCGCCGATGGTACGGCTCCACCTGCTCGTCGGGCGTCGGTCCCTGCCGGCCAACGTGGCGTCGATGCTCCTGGGTTTCGCCATGTTCGGCTCCTTCACCCTGGTCTCAGGATTCATCCAGACACCCTCGTCCGCCGGGTACGGCTTCGGCGGGTCGGTCCTCGACGTCGGCGTCTACGCCCTGCCCAGCACCGTGACGATGCTGCTCGCCTCCTTCACGGCGGGCCGTCTCTCCGCCCGGCTCGGTCCCGCCTACTCCCTCGCCCTCGGCGCGGGCCTGTGCGCCACCGGATTCGGCTGGTTCACCCTTTTCAACGACTCGGTGCTCCATCTGGTCGGCTCCAACGCCGTACAGGGCCTGGGGTTCGGCATCGGCTACGCCGCGCTGGGGGCCCTCGCCGTGCAGCACGTGTCCAGGGACCAGAGCGGTATCGCGAGCGGCATCAACTCCCTGGTCCGCTCCATCGGCGGCAGCCTCTCCGGCGCCGCGACCTCCGCGCTCCTCACCTCGATCACCATCGCGGGAACCTCCGTCCCCTCCCGCGACGCGTACGTGATCTCCTTCGGCATCATCACCGCGAGCGCCGCGGGCTCCGCGGCCGTCGCGCTCGCGACCGGAATGAGGGCGCGAGGACTGTCCCGAATCGGCTAGGATTTCATCTGCATCGCAAGGGGCTATGGCGCAGCTGGTAGCGCGCCTCCATGGCATGGAGGAGGTCTGGGGTTCGAATCCCCATAGCTCCACGTGTGACCGGGACCTGCGGGTCCGCCTTCAGGGGCGGCTTCCCGCAGGTCCCGTTCTCGTTTACCCGGCGGGACGACCCCCGGGTCCTCCCACTCGGAGTCCGGGTCGAGTGAGCCGTGCCTTTGCTCGCAGGGTTCTTCCGGTGACCGGCGTTCGCCTTTTGTGTGGTGGCTCCGTTGCGGGCCGCCTATTTCCCGCGGTGGATATGAGACGTACGATGCGGGCGATATAGGCAGCGGGAGGAATCCTGGCATGGCTGATACGGTCGTTCCGTTCGAGCTTTTCGGCTCCGACTATTTTCGTGACCCCTATACGGCGCTTGACTGGTTGCGGGTCAACTCGCCTGTTCATCGATACGTCTTCCCGCTCGGCGACGTCCCCATGTGGGTGGTGACCAGATACGACGACGCTCAGGCCATCCTCGCCGACACGCGGTTCAGCACCGCCGAGTGGCGCGGGAGCGCCGAATTCCACGCGGCGGGATTGTCCATCGGTGGAGAGAGCATACTGGCGCAGACCATTCCGGGACTCGATCCACCGCAGCACACCCGGGTCCGGCGGTGCGCCATGAGCGCGTTCACTCCGCGAGCCGTCGAAAAATGGCGGGAGGATATCCGGCGCGTTATCGACCTGACCATAAAAGATTGGGAACCGGGGCAGGAACGGGATCTGGTGTCGGAGTTCGCGGCGCCGATTCCACCTTCTGTGATCGCGACGCGCCTCGGGTTCACCCTGGAGGGGCGGGAGGATCTCGCCCGGGACGTGGACCTGCTCATCTCCACCGACCCGGCCGAACATCCGCTGATTCCGGGGGCGCGGGAGCGTTTCTGCGAACGGGGCCGCGAGCTCGTCGCCAGGAAGCGGGCCGAACCGGGTGACGACCTCACCTCCGCCTTCATCCGCGCGGCGGACGAGGAGGGGCGGATCACCGAGGACGAGCTGGTGGCGATGGTGATCATCATGATCATCGCGGGGGTCGGGACGACCAAGATGTTCATCGGCAACGCGATGCTGGCGCTGCTGGACCACCCCGACCAGCGCGCGCTGGTCACCGGGGATCCAGGCGTCCTGGGCCGGTCGGGCATCGAGGAGCTGCTGCGCTACGAGTCGCCGGTCGCCTCCGTGCCCTGGCGGTTCCCCACCGAGGCGATCAAGGTGAGGGACGTGGAGATCGCGGCCGGTGAGCCGGTGATGGTCATGATCGCGTCGGCCAACCGTGACCCGGAGGTCTTCGACGATCCGCATCGCCTCGACCTCACCCGCAGCGGGGCGCGTCACCTGGGACTCGGGCACGGTATCCACAACTGCCTCGGGGCGGCCGCCGCGCGGTTGATCAGCGAGATGGCTCTCGCCACTCTCGTCGAGCGGTTCCCGGATCTGCGGCTCGCCTGCCCCCGGGAGGAGATACGGCGTCACGAGGTGTGGGCGTTGAACGACTACCGTGCTCTGCCCGTCGTCCTGTGACGGGCCGGCGTCTGGAGGTGGACCGAGCCCTGTGTTTCGGCACCGGGCTCTGTTCCGCGACGGCCCCCGGGCTGTTCACGCTCGGCGCGGATCGGATCGCCGTCGCGCGCGAGGGCGAACTCACCGACCCGGACGACATCTCGCTGGCCGAGGAGGTGGCGGACTGCTGCCCCCGTGAAGCGATCATCCTCCGTTCCCGGGACGCGGGTTGAGCCGTCGCGACCCGGTCATCTCGTGAACCCGCCGGCGCCGCACCGCGGTATGCCGGACCCGCGCCGTAGTCCTCCGGCGCGGGTCCGGCGCCCACGGATCGCGTGCGGCGATCATCGAACCTCTTTTGCGTGGCGCGGCTCGCGTCGGGACAGGGCTACCTCGATTCCTGCCGTGGCGGCCGATTCGCGCCGCGCGACCTAGGATCGGGCCATGCCGTTGACCGCGAACGACGTCGGCCGGTTCGAGGCCTCCAGACCGCGCCTGGAGGCCATCGCCTATCGCCTCCTCGGCTCCGGCGGGGAGGCCGAGGACGCCGTGCAGGAGACGTTCCTGCGCTGGCAGGCCGCCGACGTCGGCCGCATCGAGGTCCCCGAGGCCTGGCTGACGAAGGTCCTCACCAACCTGTGCCTCAACCAGCTCGCCTCCGCGCGGGCGCGCCGCGAGACCTACGTGGGCCAGTGGCTTCCCGAACCGCTGCTCGCCGGAGACCCGATGCTCGGCCCGGCCGAGACCGCCGAGCAGCGCGAATCGGTCTCGTACGCGGTCCTCACCCTCATGGAGCGCCTCCACCCCAACGAGCGGGCGGTGTACGTGCTGCGGGAGGCCTTCGGCTACTCGCACCGGGAGATCGCCGAGATCCTCGACATCACCGAGGGGGCCAGCCAGCAGATCTTCCACCGGGCCAGGAAGCGCGTCGCGGACGGCAAAGCCCGAACAGAGGTCGACGAGGCCGCGACCCGGCGGATCGTCGAGGAGTTCCTGGCGGCCGCGGCCGGCGGCCAGGTCGAATCGCTCGTGCGGCTGCTCACCGAGGACGTCGTCTCGATCGGAGACGGTGGAGGAAAGGTTCCGGCCCGCGCCACGGCGTTCGAGGGCTCCGTCGCGGTCGCGAAGTTCCTGCGGGGCCTGTTCGCGTTCGGCAAGGGCGTACGCGCCGTGGTCGGCGGTGTGCCCGAGGTCTACGCCTGGACCGCCAACGGTGACCCCGCCGTCGTGGCCGTCATGGACGGCCGGGTCGTCGGTGTCATGTGCCTGGAGGTCACCGCCGAGGGCATCGCCGCGTTCCGTCACCAGGTCAATCCCGACAAGCTCGACCGCGCGACCGCGCGCTGGGCGGCCACCGATCACGGGGAGCCTCTGTTCGGCGCCTCCTGATCACTTCCGATCACTGTGTGAGGTGCTTCACATCGCGTTCCTGTCAGGAAACGGCGGGCCGCCCGGTTCAAAGGGCAAACCCGCGCGAGACAGGAGCAAGGGAATGCAGCACCGCATCATCGTTCTTGGAGCCGGATATGCCGGAGCCATCGCCGCCGGTCGCCTCGCCAGGCGGCTCCGCCGTGAGGACGTCGCGATCACCCTCGTCAACGCCGAGCCCGACTTCGTGGAACGCGTCCGTATGCACCAGCTGGCGGTCGGCCAGGATCTCAGGCCCCGGCCGTTCAGTGAGATGTTCGCAGGCACTGGCGTCGAACTGCGGATCGCGAAGGTCACCGGCGTCGACGTCGACGGCAGGACCGTCGCCGTCGTCGACGCGAACGGCGCGGAAGAACTCGCCTACGACACGCTCGTCTACGCCCTGGGCAGCGGCTGGAACTCCCAGGGCGTCCCCGGGAGCGCCGAGCACGCCTACGAGATCGCCGGCCGGCCCGGAGCACTCCGGCTGCGTGAGCGCCTGGCACGCCTGGGCGCCGGACAGAGCGTGGTCGTCGTCGGCGGAGGTCTCACCGGCCTGGAGGCCGCGGCCGAGATCGCCGAGGCGCGCCCGGACCTCGACGTCGCGCTCGCCGTCCGCGGCGACCTCGGTGGCCACTTCTCGTCCAGGGGCCGCGAGCATCTGCGGAAGGTCTTCGGCAAGCTCAAGATCACCGTGCACGAGCACGCCGTCGTCACCGGGGTCGAGGCCGAGCGCGTCACCACCGCCGACGGCAGGGGCATCCCGGCCGCGGTCACCGTGTGGACCACCGGCTTCGCCGTCCACCCGATCGCGGCGGCGACCGGCCTGAAGGTCACCGGCACCGGCCAGATCGTGGTCGACGAGACCATGCGCTCGGTCTCGCACCCGGAGGTGTACGCCGTCGGCGACGCGGCGATGGTGGCGGGCCCAGGCGGCAAGCCGCTGCGGATGTCGTGCGCCTCGGGAGGGCCGACCGCGTGGCAGGCCGCCGACGCGATCGCGGCGCGCCTGACCGGCGGGAGACTCCCGAACACGCCGATCCGCTACATCAATCAGTGCGTCTCACTGGGGCGCGGGGAGGGGCTGATCCAGTACGTCACCGCCGACGACCGTGCGGTGCGGGCGGTCCTGACCGGACGGTTCGCGGCCGTCTACAAGGAGCTGGTCTGCAGGGGCGCCGCCTGGGGCGTCGCGAACCCGACGCTCGGGCTGCCGGTTCGGCGCCGCCGTGTCACGCGGGAGCGGGCCGCGGTGGTCGGCTCGTGATCGACCGGTGGTTCCCGGACCGGGTGGGCTTGCCCCCGGTCGGTGGGTGACGGTCCGGCGTCGCGGCCCTGATCACACCTGACTGGCTTCGCCCGGGGCCGAGGTGGCGCGTCCCTCGGCCGGACGTGACCGTGAACCCGCCGTTCGGGGGCGGCGGTGTCAGTGGTCAGTCCCGCAGTCCGGTGTGCGGGAGACGGCCGAGAAGGGTTCGGACGGCGGCGGTGTGGGGGGAGGGGAGGACCTGGGTCAGGAAGACGGCGGTGAGGTGGTGGTGGGGGTCGACGAGGAAGGTCGTCCCGGCCGCGCCGGACCAGCCGTACTGGCCGGGGGCGCAGGTGACGCCACGGAAGGTCGGATCCAGGTCGGTGGAGAAGCCCAGGCCGAAGCCGAGGCCGTCGTAGCGACCGGGTTCGGGGATCGTCACGGCGGCCTGGGCGAGATCGACGCCGCCGGGCAGGTGGTTGGCGGTCATGAGGTTCACCGTGTGGCGCTCCAGGAGGCGGACGCCGTCGAGGGCGCCGCCGCCCAGCAGCATCTGGGTGAAGCGGTGGTAGTCGGCCATGGTCGACAGCAGCCCGCCGCCGCCGCACAGGAAACCTGAGCTCTCCAGCACCGTGTCCTCGGCGTCCTCGGCGTCCTCGGCACGTTCGACCAGGCCGCCGCCCTCGCCGGGGGCGTACACGCGGGCTAGACGGGCGCGCTGTGCCGGGGTCGGGGTGAAAGTGGTGTCGGTCATTCCCAGTGGCGCGAAGACGCGTTCGGTGAGGAAGGCGTCCAGGCTCTGTCCGGAGACGACCTCGATCAGGCGGCCGAGAACGTCGGTGGAGACGCCGTAGTTCCAGCGGCTGCCGGGTTCGAACAGCAGCGGAAGCCCGGCCCAGGCGTCGGTGAGCTCGGCCAGATCGCGGCCCGGGGGCTGTGGTGAGCCGAGGCCCCGGGCGCGGTACATCTCGTCCAGCGGGTGGTCCAGGAAGGCACCGTAGGACAGGCCCGAGGTGTGCTGGAGCAGGTGGCGAACCCGGATGGGGCCCCGCGTCGGCTCGGTCACCGGGGCGTCCGCGTCGCCGCCGGTGAAGATCCTCATATCGCGGAAGGCCGGTAGGTGGCGTTCCAGCGGGTCGGTCAGGTCGAATCGGCCCTCCTCGTGGAGGATCATCGCGGCGACCGAGGTGACGGGTTTGGTCATCGAGTAGATCCGGAAGAGCGTGTCGTCACGGTCGTCCATGCCGTAGGAGCGGTGGTGGACGATCTGCCCGTGCCGACTCACCAGGAGTTGCCAGCCGGGGAGAAGGCCGTTGTCGACGTACTCGCGCAGTCGCTCGTCGAGGGTGGCCAGGCTCGACGGGGCGAGTCCGTGGGAGGCGGGGTTCACCGTGGTCCGCATGGGCCGTTTCCTCTCCGGACGGTGAGACGTCCCTCATCGAAGGGACCCGCGCGATGCTGCCGTACGGTGTGGCATCGAGTCAAGGCTGTGGACCTACGTTCACAAGTGTGAACCACAAAGCCCCCTACGGTCCGATTACTCGACAAATCGGGCATATGTGAAACTAGCTATCAAATATCTTCTTAGTGGATCAAACGTGTTCGGCTAGTTCACATATATGAACTTCGGTTCTCATCCTTGACAGTTCGGGGCGAGGTAGCGCACGATTCCGCTCGTGTGAACAGTGCGTTACAAAGGCGCGTTCCGGAGGGCCGTAAACCAGAAGGGCAGTTCGCGATGATGAGGCAGCAGACAAGCCCGGCGTTGAGTTCGCCGCGCACCGGAGGGCGCGTCGACCCGTTGGGCATGCCGGGCACGCCGCCACGCCTGTCCTGGTCGGTCTCGCCCGACGCCCGGATCGATCCCGGCACGTTCTTCGAGGTGTCCGTCGCCGCCTCGGAGCGCGCGTTGAGGGACGGCCCGCTGCTGTGGTCGGGCGGTGGCGAGCGCCCCTGGGTCGGCTACGGCGGCCCGGAACCCACCTCGCGCCAGAGGTTGTACTGGACGGTCACCGCCCTGGATCGTTCCGGCCTGCGCCTGACCGGCGACATCGCCTCATGGGAGGTCGGGCTCACCTCCGCCGCCGACTGGCGGGCCGGATGGATCCGCGCCGAGCCGGTGGCGTTCCCGCGCGAGAGCTGGGACCCCTGCCCTTACCTGCGACGCGAGTTCGACGTCGAGGACATGGGCTCGGTCCGGGTGTACGCGAGCGCGCTCGGCCTCTACCGCCTCTGGCTCAACGGGGTCGAGCTGACCTCCGGCGAGCTGTACCGGCCAGGCTGGACCGACTACGCCGTCCGCGTCCACCACCAGACCTTCGACGGCACGGCGGCGCTGCGGCGCGGCCGCAACACCCTCACCGCCGTCCTGGCCAAGGGCTGGTACGCGGGACGCCTCGGCCTGCTCCGCGAGCCCGGCTACTACGGCGACCGCCCGGCCTTCCTGGCGCAACTGGAGGTCGACGGCGTCCCCGTCGTGGGCACCGACGAGGAGTGGCGTACCGGCCACGGCGCGCTCCTCGCCTCCGACCTGCTGCGCGGCGAGATCCAGGACCTGCGCCAGGAGCCCGAGGGCTGGCACCTGAACGGGTTCGACGACAGCGGGTGGGCTCCGGCGCTGCCCTTCACCGCAGCGCCCGAGCTGGTCCTGCCGCAGCCGCACGACTCGATCACCGGTTACCGGACGCACCCCGGCAAGCTGGTCCACACGCACGCGCGCGGCCCGGCCGTCTTCGACTTCGGGCAGAACCTGGTCGGCTGGACCAGGCTCACCACGCCCTGCGCGCCCTCCGTCGAACTGATCGTGCGGCACGGCGAGATTCTCACGCCCGACCGGCTGGTCTACCGCGACAACCTGCGCGGCGCCTTCCAGGA
Source organism: Streptosporangium sp. NPDC000095 (assembly GCF_042899335.1). NCBI lineage: Bacteria > Bacillati > Actinomycetota > Actinomycetes > Streptosporangiales > Streptosporangiaceae > Streptosporangium > Streptosporangium sp. NPDC000095. Next base: position 22,663 of record NZ_JBIAZS010000035.1, on the reverse strand, counting down.
GGACCACTACACCGTTCCCGACCCGGGGCCGCACCGCCTGGAGACCTCGTTCACGATGCACGGCTTCCGCTACGCCGAGGTGTGGGGGCTACCGGGGACGACGCCGTACGGCGCCTACGACGTGTTGCCCGAGACCTCGATCGAGGCGTGCTCCGTCACCGGGCTGCCCAGCAGGACGGGCTGGTTCGAGTGCTCCGACGACCGGCTGACCCGGCTGGCGAGCAACGTGGAGTGGACCGTACGGGACAACTTCCTGGAGGCGGTGACCGACTGTCCGCAGCGGGACGAACGGCACGGCTGGCTGGGCGACGCGGGAGTGATCGCCCCGACCGCCGCCTACCACTTCGACGTCTCCGCGTTCGTGGCCAAGTTCGCGCAGGACGCGGCCGACACCCAGGACGCCGAGGGGATCATCCGCAACTACGCCCCGGCCGTGCCGCCGAGCACGCTGAGACCGGGGGCACCAGGCTGGTCCGACGGTTTCGTCCGGCTGGTGCACCTGCTCGTCCAGCGCTACGGCGAGCTGGAGACCGCGCGGCGCCTGTTCGAGCCCATGACGCGCTTCCTCGGCCATGTCGACCGCGCCAACCCCGACGGCCTGCGGGTGAACCAGACCGGCGCGGACTTCGGGGACTGGCTCTCCCTGCCGGAGCGCGACGGGCTCCCGCGGCACACCGGGTTCGAGTACACCGGCGCGTACTCGACCACACCCCGGCCGATCGTCGGGACCGCGCACAGCTACCGCTCCTTCGTCCAGCTGTCGGAGATCGCCCGCCGGCTGGGCGAGGACGGCGAGGCGGCGCGGCTCGCGGCGAGGGCCGAGCGGATCCGCGAGGCGTACCTGGAGGCGTTCCTGCTGCCCGACGGCGACATCAAGGAGGCGACCCAGACCGCTTACGCCCAGGCCGTCGGGTACGGCCTGGTGCGAGGCGAGGCCGCGCGGGCGACGGCGGACCGGCTCCGCGAGAACATCGAGCGGATCGGACACGTGACCGCGGGGATCCACGGCGTCGAGCACGTGCTCCCCGTCCTGAGCGCCCACGGGCACGCCGACTTCGCCACCGGGCTGCTGCTCCGCGACCAGATGCCCGGCTGGCTCTACATGGTCGGCCAGGGCGCGACGACGATCTGGGAGAAGTGGGACGGCATCGAACCGGACGGGTCGCTGGCCACCGCCGAGATGAACTCCTTCAACCACTGCGCCCTCGGTGCGGTCGGCCGTCACCTCTTCGAGGGGGTGGCGGGCATCGACGCCACCGAGACCACCTGGACCGGCGAGGTCGCCGTGCGCGCCCGCTACACCCGCGAGCTCGACTGGGTCAGGGCCGGCTACGACAGTCCGGTCGGTCCGATCCGCAGCCACTGGAGATGGTCGGGCGAGGTCGTCGAGCACGAGCTGGAGGTGCCGGGGGCCGCGTACGCGACCGTGCACGCGCCGGTCGGCGCCGCGCTGGAGGCCGGGGACGCGACCCCGTCTCCGACTCCGGCGGGGCACGTCCGGCTCGGCCCCGGTCGCCACACGGTCCGCGTGCACCTGGGCCCGCGATGAGGACGCGGAGAGTGCTGCTGCGGCTGGCCCGGCTGGCGGCCGTGCTGATCGTGGTGTCGACCCTGTGCTTCCTGAGCCTCAACCTGCTGCCAGGAGACCCGGCCAGGGCGATCCTCGGCGAGTCGGGCACCCCCCAGTCGGTGGCGGCCCTGCGCCAGGAACTCGGGCTGGACCGGCCGCTCGCCGACCGCTACGTGAACTGGCTGGGCGACATCCTGCGGGGCGACTTCGGCCGCTCCTACGCCAACCGGCAGCCGGTCGCCGACATCATCCTGGCGCGGGCGCCGGTCACCGTCGAGCTCATCGTCCTCAGCCAGATCATCGCGCTCGCGGCGGCCGTGCCCCTCGCGGCGGTCGCCGCGATCAAACGGGGGACCGTGGTGGACCGCGGCATCAGCTCACTGGTGTTCGTGGCCGTCTCGGTGCCCTCCTTCGTCCTCGCGTTCGTGCTGATCTGGGTGTTCGCGATCAAGCTCGGACTGTACCCGGCCAACGGCTTCGTCCCGATCAGCGCCGGACTGGGACAGAACCTCGGCTCGCTGTTCCTGCCCGCCCTCGCGCTCGCCGCCGGTCCGGCCGCGCTCTACCAGCGGGTGCTGCGGGCCGACCTGGTCGAGACATACGGACAGGAGTTCATGAACGTGGCACGTGCCAAGGGGATCTCGCCGCTGCGGATGGCCGTGCGGCACGCGTTCCGGCCCAGCCTGCTCGGGCTCACCACCTCGATCGGAGTGGTGGCGGGCGTGCTGATCGGGTCGAGTGTGATCATCGAGAACCTGTTCAGCCTGCCCGGACTGGGGTCGATCCTGGCCCAGTCGGTCAGTGCCCGCGACTACGTCACCGTGCAGGGGGTCGTGCTGGTGGCGGCCACGTCGTTCGTACTGATCAACGCGGTCGTGGACCTGCTGTACGGCTTCATCGACCCCCGGCTGCGAAAGACGCGGACGGCCGGCCGTCAGGCCGGGCGCGCGCGGGAGGTGCCGGTCGCGTGAGCACAGGACTTCTTCCCGCCGTGGGCGCCGCGAGCACATGGCGACGGCGGCTGCGCACCTGGCGGCTGACCGACGCGCTGTCGCTCACCTGGCTCGGGTTCCTCGCCCTCGCCGCGCTGGCCCTGCCGCTGTTCCTCCAGCTCGACACCGAGACGATGTCGTCGGCCGAACGGCTCGGCGGTCCTTCCGCCCAGCACTGGCTCGGCACCGACAACTACGGTCGTGACCTGCTCGCCCGAGCCCTGTCCGGGGCGAGGATCTCGCTCGGGATCGGGTTCGGCTCGGTCGCCGCGGCCGCCCTCATCGGAGTGCCGCTCGGCATGCTCGCGGGTTACCTGAGGGGCTGGGTGGACGCGGTCGTCTCCTTCGTGGTGGACGTGATCCTCGCCTTCCCCGGGCTGGTGCTGGCACTGGCGCTGGCCTCGTTCCTCGGGCCCTCGGTCGGCAACGTGATGATCGCGATCCTGGTGCCGATGACGCCGGTGTTCGTCCGGCTGGCCAAGGCGCAGACGATGTCGGTGGCGGGTCGGGAGTACGTCGAGGCGAGTCAGGTGATCGGCACCCGCACGTGGTCGATCGTGGTGCGTGACGTGCTGCCCAACATCCTCCAGCCCGTCATGGCGTACGCGCTGGTCAGCGTGGGTTCTGCGATCCTCATCGAGGGGGGCCTGAGCTTTTTGGGGATGGGCGTGCCGCCGGAGCAGCCCTCCTGGGGAAGCATGATCAACAGTGGCCGGATCTTCATCAGCGAGGATCCGCGCCTCGTCGCGGTGCCCTCGATGTTCATGCTGCTCACCATCCTGGGCCTGAACCTGATCGCCGACCGTTTCCTGTCCCGTTCCGACGCCGCGACGGCAGGTGTGCGATGACTCTCAACACGACCTCCGATGTCACCCCTGCCGCGACCCCGGGCGCCGGCGACGCGCTGCTGAGCATCCGGGACCTGGTCGTGGAGTTCCCGACCGGCGCCGGGACGGTCCGCGCGGTCGACCATGTGAGCCTCGAACTCGGCTACGGCGAGCGCCTGGGCATCGTCGGGGAGTCCGGGTCCGGCAAGAGCGTGCTGGCCCGCACCGCGATGGGACTCACCAGAGCGGGCACGGCCCGGATCAGCGGCCAGGTCGTGATCGCCGGGCACTCGGTGCTGGATCTCAAGGAGCGCCGCCGCCGTGCCCTGTGGGGGCGCGAGGTCGCGATGGTCTTCCAGGATCCGCTGAGCGCGCTGCACCCGATCACGCCGATCGGCGAGCAGATCGCCGAGGCGGTCCGCCGCGACCCCGAGGTGACCCGCCGCCAGGCCGCGGCGCGGGCCGTCGAGCTGCTGGAGACCGTGGGCATCCCGCAGGCCGCCCGGCGCGTCCACTCCCGCGCCCATGAGCTGTCCGGCGGAATGCGCCAGCGGGTGGCCATCGCGATGGCCGTCGCCTGCCGCCCCAAGCTCCTGTTCGCCGACGAGCCGACCACCGCGCTGGACGTCACCGTGCAGGCCCGCATCCTCGACCTGTTCGACGAGCTGTGCGCGAGCTTCGGGATCGGGCTGGTGATGGTCAGCCACGACCTCGGCGTCGTCGGCCGCCACACCGACCAGGTCGCCGTGATGTACGCCGGAAGGATCGCCGAGCGAGGGCCGGTGGGTGCCGTCTTCGCCCGGCCGAGCATGCACTACACCAGCTCGCTCATGGCCGCGATCCCGCGGCACCGCGCGACGGAGCAGTCCCTGCCGCGGCCGATCCCCGGGCAGCCGCCCAACCTGCTGAACCCACCCCCCGGCTGCCGTTTCGGCCCCCGGTGCGGGCACGCCTCGGCACGCTGCCGCGACGAGCAGCCGCCGTTGCTCGCGCTCGGCGACGTCCCCGGCCACGAGTACGCCTGCTGGCACCCGGGAAAGGCGAGCCGATGACGGAAGGCAAGCAGCCGATCTTCACGTTGGAGAACGGCTCCGTGCGGTACGGCAACGGACCCGAAGCCGTCTCGGACGTCTCGGTGCGGCTCTATCGGGGAGAGATCCTCGGCCTGGTCGGGGAGTCCGGCTGCGGGAAGTCCACCACGGCGCGGGCGATGCTCGGGCTGGTACCGCTGAGCAGCGGCCGGCTGACACTGCACGGCACGCCGGTGGGCGTCCACGAGCGGCGGCTGCGGGCGTCGGTGCAGGCGATCTTCCAGAACCCGGCCGCGTCGTTCAACCCGAAGAGGTCGTTGCTCGACTCGGTCGCCGAGCCGTTGCGGGTGCACGGCCAGGGCACGCGGCAGGAACGGCGCACACGGGCGCTGGCCGAGCTCGACCGGGTCGGCGTCACCGAGCAGATGGCGCTCCGCCGCCCGAACGAGGTCTCCGGCGGCCAGTGCCAGCGGGCCGCGATCGCGCGGGCCACGATCCTGCGGCCCGAGGTGCTCGTCTGCGACGAACCGGTCTCCGCGCTGGACGTCTCCATCCAGGCGCAGATCCTGGAACTGCTGGCCGAACTGCGCACCGAGCAGGGCCTGGCCATGCTGTTCATCTCCCACGACCTCGGCGTGGTCGCGTCCCTGTGCGACCGGACCGCCGTGATGTACGCCGGGCGGGTCGTCGAGCGGGGCACCGCACCGGACATCGCCAACAGTCCCCGCCACCCCTACTCGGTCGCCCTCCAGGACGCCGTGCCCTCGCTGGAGCCGGACGACGACCCCGCGCCCAGAATCCGCACCAGGACCGGGAGCGACGACGTGGACGGCCGGCTCCTGCCGGGCTGCCGCTTCGCCGCGCTGTGCCCCTCCGTCACCTCGGTGTGCACGACCACCCCGCCCCCGCTGGACGAACTGTCCCCGCGGCACGAGGTCGCCTGCCACCACCCGTTCGAGCCCGCCGTCCGCTGACCACCGCTCTTCCCCTTTTGAGAAAGAAGGCAAGGCAATGCGCGTCCCATATAGGGGTAGCCGTGTGAGCCGGGCGATCGCCCTGCTCATCGCGCCCGTCACCGTGGTCACCCTGGCCGCCTGCACGGTGCAGAGCGGCACCGCCGCCTCTCCTTCGGGAGCCGCCGCCGACGCCGCCCCGAAGGCGGGGGGCACCCTCACCGTCGCCGCCGGGGCCGACCTGACCACGCTGGACCCCTCCAAGGGCTCCGCCAACACGATGGCGCTGATCGGCTCGGCGGTCTACGACACGCTGATGACGGTGCCGAAGATCGGTGACCGGCCGGAGCCGAACCTGGCCAGGTCCCTGGTCGAGAGCGACGACAAGATGAGCTGGGAGATGACGCTGCCCACGGGCGTCAAATTCAGCGACGGCACGCCTTTCGACGCCGAGGCCGTGAAGTTCAACCTCGACCGCAACAGGGCCGAGGGCTCGACCGCCGCCGCGTTGCTGTCCTCCGTCGACTCCGTCGCGGTGAAGGACGACAGCACCGTCGTCATCAAGATGAAGAAGCCCTTCAGCAACCTGCCGTACGTGTTCTCCTACGACGGTTCCGGCACCGCCGGGTACGTGGCCTCCCCGACGGCGTTGAAGAAGCACGGCGACGACTACACCGCGCACGCCGCCGGGGCCGGGCCGTACAAGCTCCAGTCGTGGTCGCCGGGCAGCCCGGTGGAACTGGTCCGCAACCCCGAGTACTGGAACAAGGACAAGCAGGCCTACCTGGACAAGGTCGTGGTCAAGACCATCGCCGACCCGCAGAGTGCCTACCAGGCGCTGCTGGCCGGGGACATCGACCTGATGGCGACCACCTCCTCGACGCTGATGAAGACGGCGACGACGAACACCCAGGTCAACTTCGTCCAGGGCGTCGGCGGTGACCAGGACAGCATCATCCTCAACGTGACCAGGCCCCCCTTCGACGACGAGCGGGTCCGCCAGGCGGTGTCGAAGGCGCTCAACCGCCAGGAGATCGTCGACCTGACCACCGAGGGACTGGGCAAGCCGGCCGTGAGCCTCTTCCCCGAGGGCAACCCCTTCCACGGCACCGAGGCCGTCCCGGAGTACGACCTCGCGGGGGCCAAGGAGCTGATCGCGGCGTACGAGAGCGAGACGGGGAAGAAGGCCTCCTTCACCTACACCTGCAACAACGCCCGGGCGGCGAGTGACGTCATCGTCTCCCAGCTCAAGGCGGCCGGATTCGACGTGAAGCTGGACGCGCTGGAGAGTTCCGCCTGGCTGGCGCAGTTCTTCGGCAAGAAGTACGGGGCGATCTGCTGGACGATGGCCGGATTCCTCACCCCCGACCTGCTGCCGTACCGGTTCCTGCACTCGGGCGGCGACCTGAACACCGGCGGGTTCAAGGACGACGCCTTCGACGAGAAGGTCGAGGCGGCCCGTGTCGCCGGGAGCCCCGAGGAGCAGAAGAAGCTGTGGAACGAGGCGGACGCCGTCCTGACCACCAAGCTCCCGTGGGTGTGGACGACCAGCACGCCGATCGGCTTCATCTGGTCCAAGCGGGTGCACAGCGTCGACCTCGACGAGCCGAGCCGGCTGCGCTACAGCGTGCCGAGCTTCCTGAACGCGTGGGTGTCGGACTGACCTCGCGACCGGACGCCTGACCGAAGGGGAGGACGAAGATGGACTGGACCGATCGTGTCGGCGTCGTGACCGGCGCCGCGTCGGGTATCGGCGCGGCCACGGCTCTGCGCTTCGCCGCGCGCGGCATGCACGTGATCGGGTTCGACGTCGATGAGACCGGCCTGGCCGCCACTCGCGAGGCGATCGAGCGGATGGGCGGCACGGCGAGTGCCGAGGTGGTCGACGTCGGCGACGGCGAGGCGGTGCGCCGCGCCGTCGCCGGCATCGAGGCCGCGCACGGCCGCCTGGACGCGGTGGTCAACTGCGCGGTGAACTTCCTGGCCAGGGGCCTGGACGTGACGGCGGCCGACTGGGAGCGGGTGCTCCGCGTCAACGTGCAGGGCATCGGCAACGTGGTGCAGGCGGCGCATCCGCTGCTGGCCCGCTCCGGGGCGGGCGCGATCGTGAACACCGCCAGCATCTCGGCCCACGTCGCGCAGCCCGCCCGCTGGACCTACAACGCCACCAAGGGCGCCATCCTGACCCTGACCAAGTGCATGGCGATGGACCTCGCTCCGGACGGTATCCGGGTCAACGCGGTCAGCCCCGGCTGGATCTGGACCCCCGAGGTGAGCCGGGCCGCGAACGGCGACCGGGCCGCCGTCGAACCGGTCTGGGGCCGTTTCCACCTGCTGGGCCGCCTGGGCGAGCCGGACGAGGTGGCCCGCGCCATCGCCTTCCTGTGCTCCAGCGACGCCAGCTTCATCACCGGCGCGGAACTGCCCGTGGACGGCGGCTATCTGGCCATGGGCCCCGAAGGCCTGGGCGAGAACTCCAGCTTCGCCGGATCGGCTCCGGCGACGCGCATCGACAGCGATTCGAGGGACCCGCGTTGAACACGCACATCGTCATCACCGACACCAACCTGGGGGACGGCTCCATCGAGCGCGGAGTCCTGGTCCCCGAGTTCGAGGTGAGCCACCACGACGCCAGAAGCGAGGAGGAGGTGCTCAAGGTCGGCGCGGACGCCGACGGCCTGCTGGTGCAGTGGGCGCCGCTGACCGAGCGGGTCCTGTCCGGCCTGCCCCGGCTGCGCGCGGTCGTGCGGTACGGGATCGGCCTGGACAACATCGACCTCGCCGCCGCCGCCCGGCTGGGCATCGAGGTCCGCAACGTGGACGACTACTGCCTGGCGGAGGTGGCCGACCACGCGGTCGCGTCGATCTACGCCCACAACCGCAGGCTCGTCGCGGCGAGCCGGTCCTACACCGTGCGGGGGTGGACCACCGAGGGCATCGCCGCGCCGCTGTGTCCCGGTGAGGACCCGGTGGGCATCGCCGGGTTCGGGCGGATCGGCCGTGAGGTCGCCCGCCGCGCCACCGCGCTCGGCTTCCCCGTGCACGTGTGGGATCCGTACGTCGTCGACCTGCCCTCGGACGTCACCGGGCACGCGACGCCGGCCGGCCTCGCCGCGGCCGTCAACCACCTCACGCTGCACATGCCCTCGACCGAGCAGACCCGCGGCATCGTCGATCGGACGGTGCTGGAGGCGCTCGGTCCGGCCGGGCATCTGGTCAACACCGCCAGGGGAGCCCTGGTGGAGGAGTCCGCGCTGCTGGCCGCGCTGGAGGCGGGCACGCTGGGCTTCGCCTCGCTGGACGTGCTGGCGGGGGAGCCGCCGTCGGGGATCTCGGCGGAGCTGGCCGGGCACGACCGCGTGCTGGTGACCCCGCATGTCGCCTACCTCTCGACGAGGTCGCTGCCGATGCTGCAGCGGCGGGCCGCCGAGATCATGCGTGACCTGCTGAAGGCGGGCTGAGCACGGTGCGCGCTCTCGTCTACACCAAGCCGAGCACCGTCGAGCTGCTCGATGTCGCCGACCCCCGGCCGATCGACGGTGAGGCCCTCGTCCAGGTCCGCGCGGTCGGCATCTGCGGCAGCGAGCTGCACGGCATCCGCGACAGCGGTTTCCGGCGGCCACCGCTGATCATGGGCCACGAGTTCGCCGGGACCACCCCCGACGGCCGCCGGGTCACGGTCAACCCCCTGCTCAGCTGCGGGGTGTGCGACCTGTGCCTGCTGGGCCGCGATCATCTCTGCCGTGAGCGGGCCATCCTGGGCATCCACCGGGCGGGGGCGTTCGCGGAGTACGTCTGCGTACCCGAGAAGGCCCTGCATCCGATCGAGCCGTCCATGTCGTTCGAGACGGCGGCGATGATCGAGCCCCTCGCCAACGGCGTGCACGCGCTGAACCTCGCCCGCCCGGCCGAGGGCGCCCGCGTCGCCGTGCTGGGTGCCGGCACGATCGGCCTGGTCTCCATGCTCGCGGCCAGGCGGTTCTCCGACCAGGTGGTGGTCTGCGACCTGTCGCGGGAGCGGCTGGAGGTGGCCGAGCGCCTGGGCGCGACCGTCGTCACCACCTCTCTGCGGGGCGAGTTCGACATCGTCGTGGACGCCGTCGGCGCGGCGGCGACGCACCGCGTGTCGGTGCAGCACCTGCGCCCGGGCGGCACCGCCGTGTGGGTGGGGCTGCTCAGCAGCGACGCCGCCTTCGACGGACAGAAGATCGTCCGTGAGGAGAAGCGTGTCGTCGGCTCGTACTGCTACACGGCGGCCGAGTTCGCCGACGCCGTGAGGCTCGCGGGGAGCCTCACGCTGGACTGGGCGTCCTGTTTCGACCTGGCCGACGGCGCGGTCATCTTCGGCGAGCTGATGGAAGGACGACAGGATGTCGTCAAGGCGCTGCTGCGCCCGTGGGGAGGGGAGTGAGATGTTCGGTGTACGTCTGCTTCATCTGGGCGACGGAGACGTTCCGGGTCCCGAGGTGTACTGGATGTCGGACTGGGACCGGTGGTATCGGCTCGCCTTCCAGGCCGTGCTGATCCAGGGCGAGGGGGTCACCGCGCTCGTCGGCACGGGACCGGCCGAGGACCTCGGCCCGATGAACGAGCAGTGGGCCGGTTTCCTCGGCGAGCGCGCGGCGATGCGGCGTGAGCCCGGCCAGTGGTTGCCCGACCAGCTGGCCGCGCACGGTGTCGCACCGGAGGATGTCACCCATGTCCTGCTGACGCCGCTGCAGCTTTACACCACCTCGAACGTCCCGCTGTTCCCGAACGCGCGGTTCTGCCTGACCGAGCGTGGCTGGACCCATTTCCACCGCACCAAGCGGCACCCGCACGACGACCGCTGGGCCTGCCTGCCGCCGGACGTGCTCGGCTATCTCACCCACGACGCGTGGGACCGGGTCCGGCTGCTCGCCGACGAGGACGAGGTGGTGCCGGGGATCCGTACCTGGTGGACCGGCTCGCACCACCGCGCCTCCATGGCCGTGGAGATCGACAGCACGGCGGGCGTGGTCACGGTGACCGACGCCTACTTCACCCGCCGCAACCTCGACACCGACCAGCCCATCGGGATCTGCGAGAACATCTACGAGGCGATGGCGGCCCACGAGCGGGTCCGCAGGGTGGCCGACGTGCCGCTGACCATCTACGACGCCGACCAGCTCACCCGCTACCCGGACGGCGTCGTCGCGGAGCTCCCCGGTTCGTGAACGCGAGGGGCCCGGTACCGCGACCGATCGCGCGGTGCCGGGCCTGCCGTGTCGTCTTTTCCGTGTCGTCTTTTCCGTACCGCGACCGGTCGCGGGGCCGTTCGCCCGTGCCCTGACGTCGCTCAGGACACGGGCCGGTAGTCCACCACCTTCTGCTCCTGTCGGCCCAGCCCGTCGATCTCCACGCTCACCACGTCGCCGGCCCTGAGGTAGGGGAAGCGGCCGGAGAGACCGACGCCCTCGGGGGTTCCGGTGCTGATGACGTCGCCGGGCAGCAGCAGCATGTGGTTGCTCAGATGCACGATGAGCTCGGGCACCGAGAAGATCATGTCGGCGGTGCTGGAGTCCTGCCGGGGCTCGCCGTTGACCCAGGAGCGCAGCCGCAGCCGGTCGGGCCGGATCTCGGCCGCGGGCCGCAGCACCGGGCCGAGCGGGTTGAACGTTTCGGCGCACTTGCCCTTGGACCACTGGCCGCCCGACACCTCGATCTGGAACGCCCGCTCCGACAGGTCGTTGGAGAGCGCGTAGCCCGCCACGTAGTCGAGGGCCTCGGCCGGGTCGCTCAGATAGCGCGGGGTGCGCTTCATCACCACGGCGAGCTCGACCTCCCAGTCGGTCTTGACCGAACCGGGAGGGAGGATCACCTCGTCGCCGGGGCCGACCACGCAACCCGGGTGCTTCAGGAAGACCACGGGGTGCTCCGGCGGGGCCGCGCCGGACTCGGCCGCGTGGGCGGCGTAGTTCATCCCGATGCACACCACCGCGGCGGGCCGCGCGACGGGCGATCCGATCCGCTGCCCGGTCGTGTCGATCTCGGTGAGCTCACCCGTGGCCAGGGCGGCGGCGACCCGCTCGATGCCGTCGGCCGCGAAGAACGCGCCGTCGAGGTCGGCGGTGAGCGAGGTGAGGTCGTACTCGCGACCCTCGTGCCGTACGGCGGGGCGTTCTGACCCGGCCGGGCCGAACCGGAAGAGTTCCATGTGAGTCCTTACGCGTTGCCGCCCGCGCCGACCTGGTAGCCCATGCGCAGCGAGAGCTGGTGAGCGGTCGAGCGGACGTTGTCGATGGTCGTGGCGATGAGCGCCGGCGTCTTGCGCATCTCGGGGATCGAGACGCTGATCGCGGCGCGGCCGCCTCCCCGGTGGCCGCTGAAGGGCGCGGCGATGCAGAACACGCCGGGGGTGTACTCGGAGTTGTCGGTCGCGTAGCCGTTCTCACGTACCTCGCGCACGGCGGCGAGCAGGTGGGGCAGCGACGTGATGGTCTGAGGGGTGTACTGGACGAAGCGGACCTCGGCGAACCGCTCCCCGATCTCCTCGTCGCGGAGCTGGCTGAGCAGGGCCTTGCCGATCCCGGTGGCGTAGGCCGGCAGCCGGATGCCGACGCGGGAGGCGAGGCGCAGCTGCTGGTCGGGGTCGACCTTGGCGATGTAGACGTTGTCCGTGCCGTCGAGCGTGGCCAGTTGGACGGTCTCGTTCAGGGTGTCCCGCAGCGCCTCCATGTACGGCAGCGCCGCCTGCTCCAGGTCGGCGACCGCGACGTAGCTCTGGCCCGCCTGCCACAGCCGGATGCCGACGCGGAAGCGCCGGGTCTCGGCGTCCTGTTCCAGGAACCCTCTGGTGGCCATCGTGACGAGCAGCGTGTAGGTGCTGCTCTTCGGGATCTCCAGCAGGCGCTGGATCTCGGTCAGGGTGAGGCCGTCGCGATGGTCGGTCAGCAGGTCCAGAATGGCGAGGGTGCGGTCCGCCGACTTGACAAGTGGGTTCATGGCGATGGAAGGCCGTTCATGTAGGTAAACCGAGGTTCGGCTAGTGGCACCTTACCCGCTTCGCTGACGGGTGGGGAAAGCTCCGGTCGACCGCCCGGTGCGGCGGTTCGCGCTCGGGGGACGCCCGGCTGTGCCGCTCGCTCCGCGCGGTGGTCCGCGTCCTCGACCGGCGGTGTCAGCGGGCATTGGCCCGGGCACGCAACGGCACCTTGCGGATCTTGCCGGAGGACGTCTTGGGCAGTTCCCCGAACTCGAACCTGTCCGGCGCCTTGAACGCGGCGATCCGGCCGCGTACGTGCGCGCGCAGCTCCTCCGCGGTGGCCTCCGCGCCGGGGCGCAGGGTCACGAAGGCGAAGGGACGCTCGCCCCAGCGCTCGTCGGGAACGCCGACCACCGCCGCCTCCAGGACCGCCGGATGACTGGCCAGGGCCGCCTCGACCTCGATCGAGGAGATGTTCTCCCCGCCGGAGACGATGATGTCCTTGGCGCGGTCACGCAGTTGCAGGTAGCCGTCCGGATGCAGCACGCCGAGGTCGCCGGTGCGGAACCAGCCGTCGGGCGCGGCGGCCCGGGTGGCCTCCTCGTCCCGGTAGTAGCCGAGCATCACCGTGTTGCCCCGCAGCGCGACCTCGCCGATCGTCTCCCCGTCCCGGGGCACGTCCCGGCCTTCGGCGTCGAGGACGCGCATCGCGCACGAGACCAGGTTCGAGACGCCCTGGCGGGCGCGGAGCAGCGCCTGCTCGCCGATCGGCAGGGCCGACCACTCGGGCCGCCAGTCGCAGATGGCCGCGGGGCCGAACGTCTCGGTCAGGCCGTACAGGTGGGTGACGTCGAAGCCGGCCCTGGCGCAGCCCTGGAGCAGGGTGGGCGACGGCGGCGCGCCGCCGACCGCGACCGTCACCCGATGGCCGTCGGGTGACGCGGGGGCGGCCTCGACCAGGGAGATCAGCACCGTGGGCGCGGCGCACAGCATGGTGACCCGCTCGGCGGCGATCAGTCGCCACACCTGGTGCGGGTCGGCTCCGCGCAGGCAGACGTGGACCCCGCCGACGGCCGTGACGGCCCAGGGGAACGCCCAGCCGTTGCAGTGGAACATCGGCAGCGTCCAGAGGTAGACGGCCTCCTGGGTGAGGCGGAAGTGGGCGACCATGGCCAGCGCCTGGAGGTAGGCGCCCCGGTGGTGGTACATGACCCCTTTGGGATGGCCGGTGGTTCCGCTGGTGTAGTTGAGGGCCATCAGCGCGTGCTCGTCCGTCACGGGCACCCGGTGTGGCGCGGCGTCGGCGCGCAGCCGCTCGTACTCCAGCGGGCCCACGGCTCTCAGGTCTTCCAGCGGTTCGGCGACCGCCTCGGCGAGTTCGGCGAACTCGGGGTCGAAGATCAGCAGCCGGGCACCCGAGTGCCGGACGATGTGGCGCAACTCCTCCGCCGAGAGCCTGATGTTGAGGGTGAGGAGCACCGCTCCCGCGTACAGCACGCCGAAATGCGACTCCAGGAGCAGCGGGGTGTTGGCGGCGAGCACGGCGACGCGGTCGCCGGGGCGCACCCCCAGGGCGGCGAGCGCGCCCGCCTGGCGCAGGCACCGCTCGTGCAGCTCGCGGTAGGTCAGCCGGAGTGGCCCGTCGATCACCGCCGTGCGGTCGGCGTGGACCGCCGCGGCCCGGTCCAGGAAGGCCGTCGGGGTGAGGGCCTCGAAACTCAGACCTGCGACGACGCCCGCGTCGGGCGTCCGACTGACATGAGCCGACACGGCAACTCCGCCTCTCTGTGGGGCTTCGCGGCCCATTGTCAGGCGGGTTCCGTATGCTGTCAAGCTGTTCATATATGTGAACTCAATGGCCGGGCCGGGCGGCGAACGACCCGGGTGCGGGAGGGATCCCTCCGGTGGGCGGCGACGTTTGCCGGTTCGGGGTGAGGGCAGCCGTTGGGGTATCCGACGTGGCGTTACAGGAGGTCAGATGCTGCCCCGGAAGCAGAAGGTCGGCACGGTCGCGGTGATCGCCCACCAGAAGAAGACGTTCGGCGGCGGGCTTGACGAGCTGCGCAGGCTGCTCGCCGACGAGGGCGTCGGCGAACTGCTCTGGTACGAGGTGCCCAAGAGCAAGAAGGCGCCGAAGAAGGCGAAGAAGGCGCTGAAGGAAGGGGCCGACCTGGTCCTGGTGTGGGGCGGCGACGGCATGGTGCAGCGCTGCGTGGACGCGCTCGCGGGCTCCGGCGTCACGGTCGGCATCCTCCCGGCGGGGACGGCGAACCTCTTCGCGCAGAACCTGGGCATCCCCGAGGACCTGCCCAAGGCCGTGGACATCGCCTTCCACGGCGAGAGCAGGAAGCTGGACCTCGGAAAGGTCAACGGCGAGCACTTCGCGGTGATGGCCGGGGTCGGCTTCGACGCGGCGATGATCGAGGACGCCGATCGAGGGCTGAAGGACCGTCTGGGGCGGGTGGCGTACGTCTGGACGGGGCTGCGCCACGTCCGGGGAGAGCTCGTGCGGATGAAGGTCAAGATCGACGGCGTGACGTGGTTCGAGGGTGAGGCGAGCTGTCTGCTGCTGGGCAACGTCGGCACCATCACCGGCGGTGTCGAGGCGTTCGACGACGCGCGTCCCGACGACGGATGGCTGGAGATCGGCGTGACCACCGCGGAGGGGCCGATCCAGTGGGCCCGCGTGCTCGGCCGGATGAGCGTGGGGCGGTCCGACGAGTCGCCGTTCGTCAGGATGACCCGGGCGCGCAAGATGACCGCCACGTTCGCCACTCCCATGACCTACGAGCTGGACGGCGGCGCCAAGGGCAGCGTCACCGAGCTCAAGGCCAAGGTCGTGCCCGGCGGCATCACCATCCGTGTCCCCGAGTCCGCCGGCTCCGACCAGCCGTGATCGTGGATCGCCGGCCAGGCCGACGACGATCGTGAGCCGCCGGCTCTGATCGGTGCCGATCGTGGGGCGTCGTGCATCGGTGTCGGCCCGCGCGACATTCGGGGGGGCGTCCCGACGCCCCCCGAAACCCCCTTTTAGTTAGCATTCATGACAAATACATATTCGATATGGTTCATCGACTGATTTCGCTTAACGGGAAAGAGCGGGGCGATGACCGGGGAACACTGGACGGAGAACGTCGCCCCCGGCGGCGAACACGACGCCCCGCCGGGCCCCCGTAGGGACCCCGTGCCGGTCCTTTCCGCTCCGGCTTCACGCGACGGCAACGACGCCGCCGACGCTGCCCGGGCCCGCCCGCGGACCGCGTCCGAGAGGCCGGCAGGGACCGTGTACGAGCTGTGATCGAGGTGAGGGTCTCGATCGAGATGGACCACCCCGCGGCCGACATATGGCGCATCGTCGCCGACTTCGGCCAGGATCCCCGCTGGCGTGCGGGCGTGACCACGATGGCGCCCGACCCGCCGGGAATCGTCGTCCCGGGCACCACCACCGAGGAGATGTTCCGTTTCGCCGGAGGCGTCTACTACATCAGCGGTGTGGTGACCTCGGTGGTGCCCGGAAGGGAGTTCCTCTGGCGGGGGACGTCGGGAATCGAGGTCGTGGGCGGCAGATCGGTCGTGCCCCTGGATGACGACCGATGCCTGCTGACCATCTGGTTCCAGGTGAGGCCCCCGGGGCTGCTACGCCTGCGCGCTCCCATTCTCGGACGCATGCTCAGGCGCAAGCTCCAGCGGAACGCCCGCCGCCTCGGTGACCTGGTCACCTCGGACGTGTGACGTCGTCCACGGGTGGAGATCGCCTCTGCGGCCCGTCGTTCACGACGCCGGACCGTGGGTGATCGCCGCCCGCGGTGTTCGTCACGCCCGGGTGACCGTCATCTGCAGCTCGGTCACCCAGTTGTCGTAGTCGCCCTCGGGACAGTCGATGGAGACCTCCCGGGCCAGCCCGACACCCCGGTAGCCGTGCTCGTCGATCCAGTGGGCCAGCGTCTGGAACGTCGGGCCGACCTCCTCCATCGAGCCGCGGTGGATGATCGTGGCGGCCTGCTCGATCTCCGGCAGGTCCACGACGGCGAAGTCGTGGTCGTCGCTCGTCTCCGCGGCGACCTCCAGCCCGGCGTGCACGATCACCCGGCCGTCGGCCTCGGGTTCGTAGCGGGCGATGCCGTACCCGGTGACCTTCACGCCGGCCACGTCGAGGCGCCGGCACAGCTCGGTGAAGAGGGGCTGGATGACGGGGCTTATGTCCTCGCCTTCGTAACTGGCCGCGACGGCGGTGAGTTCCGCCACGCGTGTCGAGGGGATCGGCTTGAGAAGGACCTCTTCCGGGTGCATGTGACCTTCCTTGGTGATCGTCGTGAGCCGTACCTCCACTCGGAGGAGCCTGGCCGTGTCCGCCGCGATCCGCCCCTCCAACTCGGCGCGGCGCAGCCGCAACATCCCGTACAGTTCCGCGGCGTCGACCCGCTCGTCCAGGATCGAACAGATCTGGCGCAGGGTGAGGCCGAGATCCTTCAGGGCGATGACGCGGTTGAGCCGGGACAGCTGGTCGGCCCGGTAGAAGCGGTGTCCGCTGTCCGGGTCGACATGGGCGGGCCTGAGCAGGCCGATCGCGTCGTAGTGGCGCAGCATGCGCACCGACACCTGGCCGAGCTGGGAGAACTCTCCGATACTGAACATGGTGCTTTCAGGTATAGGGGCTGACACCGTGTCAGCCGCAACCCCTCCCGGCCCTTCCCCGGGGGAGCGCCCGGAGATAACCGGTTGTCCGGCGGTTCGGCACCGGGTGAGTATGGCGACCATGTCGCTGCGTTTTCACGAGATCGCCGAGGGCGGTCATCGCATCCTCAACCCGTTCACCGACGACAAGCTCGCGCTGCTCGGCGAGATCGCCAGGCTCCGGCCGGGAATGCGCCTGCTCGATCTGTGCTGCGGCAAGGGGGAGATGCTCTGCCGGTGGTCCCTCGCCCACGGGATCGAGGGGGTCGGCGTCGACATCAGCGACGTCTTCCTCGACGCGGCGCGCGCCAGGGTCGAGGAACTCGGGGTGGCCGATCACGTCAGCCTGGAGAAGGGCGACGCGGGAGCCTACCGGGCGGAGGCGGGCGCGTTCGACGTCGTGTCCTGTCTGGGGGCGACCTGGATCGGCGGCGGGCTGGAGGGAACGGTCAAGCTGATGCTCCCCGCGCTGAAGGACGACGGGATCCTCCTCGTCGGCGAGCCGTACTGGACCTCCGAGCCGCCCGCCGGGGCGTACGAGTCGTTCGGCTTCGGCCCGGACGACTTCACCTCGCTGGCCGGGACGTTCGACCGGTTCGAGGCGGCGGGGGTCGAGGTGCTGGAGATGGTCCTCGCCGACCCCGACAGCTGGGACCGCTACATGGCGAGCCAGTGGTGGACGCTGAGCGACTGGCTGCGCGGCAACCCCGACGATCCGGAGGTCGGGGAGGTGCGCGACTTCCTGGAGCGCTCCCGTCGCTCGCACGTCGAGTACGGCAGGCGATACCTCGGCTGGGGCGTCTTCGTGGTGCGCCGCCGTTGACGGCTACTGGTGGGTAGGAATAGGTTCCTGGAGACCGGCCGGTCGGTTTGTCCGAGGAGTGCCGGCTTCGCCCGGCACGAGACCGAGGGCCCCGACCGTTCCATCGACCTGGAGGCGTGATGACCGACGTCCGGCTCGCCCGTCAATCCTGGCGCCGCCTGGAGCCCGTCCACGGGATGATCTATTTCGTGCCCGAGGCCACCGAGCGCTACGCCGCGCTCGGCCTCGATGAGCGAGCCGGCTACTTCGCCTCCCGTGCCGCGGCCTTCGGCACCGCCTCCGCCGAGCTGGTCATCGCGACCTTCTACAACTTCCACCCCGCCCTGGTGCGGCGCGCCCTTCCTGCCGCGTGGCAGGTCACGACCCCGGAGAAGCTGCTCGCGGCCCGCCTCGAAGCCGCGGGAGCGGCACTGCGCCGGGCCGGGATCCACGAGATCGACACCCTCGCCGAGACGACGGAACTCGCCGTCCGCGCCGCGGAGAGGGCGTGCGAGCACCCCCAGGGGCGCCCGCTGTTCGCCGCGCACGCCGCGTTGCCCTGGCCCTCCGAGCCGCTTCAACGGCTCTGGCACGCCCAGACGCTGCTTCGTGAGTTCCGGGGCGACGGGCACGTCGCGACCCTGCTGGCCGAGGGCGTCGGCCCGCTGGACGCGCTGGTCCTGCACGCCGCGGCCGGGCACGTCCCCACGGTGTTCCTCAAGCTCAGCCGCGACTGGCCCGAGGAGGAGTGGGCCTCGGCCGAGGAAGGGTTGCGCGGACGCGGCCTGCTCGCCGGCGACGAGCTCACCGAGGAGGGCGCGGCGCTCAGGCAGCGGATCGAGGACCGCACCGACGAGCTGGCGCTGCCCGCGTACGCCGCGCTCTCCGACGACGAACTGGCCCGCCTGGCGGAGCTGGCCCGCGTCTTCGGCCGGACCGTGGTGGACAAGGGCCTGCTCCCCTTCTCCCGCTGAGCCCGCGAAAGGTCGCGCTCGCGCGCGGTCACCTCCCGCCGGACAGCGGGGTCTTCGCGGGCCTTCCGCCAGGCGGGCCGAATCGCTTTCACCCGGTCGGCTCGCTTTCACGCGATCAGGTCGCTTTCACGCGGCCGGGCGCCCTCACACGGCCGGGCGCCCTCATGCGGCCGGGTCGCCGACCTGGCCGATGAACAGTGGGGTCAGCGTCGGCCGGTGGACGATCGCGAAGGCGAACGGGTGGTCGGCACGGACCTCGGCCTCCGGTGCGGGCGGGCCCGACACGACGAAAGCGAGACCGGTGACGGCGGCGGCCTCGGTACCCCACTCGTCCACGGTGATGTTGGCGCGGTGGACCGCCTGGTCGAGGAGGGCTCCGTCGGTGATCCCCGAGTAGTCGGTCCCCCGCAGCCCCAGTCTCGCGAGCGGTTCCGCCAGATCCAGGCTCGTGGAGAAGTCCCACCGGGGCATGGCGAGCCGCACCGGCCGCTCCTCAAGCCCGCGCGCCACCTCCGCCATCACGGCGGGGGAGAGCAGGTCACCTGGGGAATCGCCCGCTCGCGGCAGGAGGACCCACATGGCCAGCTCGTCCCCGGCGTAGCGCAACTCCACGGCCTGCCAGCCGGATCCCGCCGCGTACGGGAGGAAGCCGTCCTTGCGCATCAGGGTCGTGCGTGTCGTCGTACCGTCCGCGCGGGTGAAGGCGGCGCCCTCCTCCGGCGCGTCGGTGAACGGCACCGTCCAGTCGGCCCGCAGGTAAACGGCGTTGGCGATGACCAGCCTGGTCCGCGCGGGCAGGTCGTCGAACACCTTTCTGATCCGCCCCGCGGTCCGCTCCTCGGCCCAGGCGTTGATGACCTCCGTGGCGTCCCCGGTGAAGTCCACCTGGCGCACGCCCGTGCCGTACTGCGCCGCGAGCGTACGCAGGAACTCGGGCTTGACGTCCAACCCCTCCTGGGTGAACAGGTCGTTGGCGATGCCCACGACCGGTGGTTCGGGCGCGCCCGCCTGGGCGTCCCGCTCCGCGTCCGGTTCCGGAAGGGGAGGCGGAGCGTCGGTCGTGACGATCTGCCTGGTGAGCGCGTTGAGCGAGGTGTGCGGACCGCCTGAGGGGAAGCCGAAGACCGCGTCGAGTTCGATGGCGGTGTCTCCAGCGGCTCCCGCCCTCGCCAGGCCGAAGGCGTAACCGATGCTCAGAGGCGACAGGACGGTGTTGGCCCCGGGTTTCGCGGTCGCGGCGAACAGGGCGTGCCCGAAGGAGGTCAGACCGCGTACGGTCTCCTTGATCGGAGGATCCTTCGGAGTCTCCCGTTCCACCCCCTTCGCGGTGATCACGCTGGAGGAGGTCATGGCGCACGCCGAGAGGGCGGCGACGGCCAGCAGGGTGGGTAACAGTCGGCGCATGATCCTGAAACGTACGCCGCCGCCAGGCGGTTCACCCGGTTCGCGCGGGCTTCGGGTCGCGTGCCGGGCGGCATCAGGTGATCGCGGCGAAGGCACCGGCCCCGATGAGGGCGACGGCCCAGGCGAGGTCGAGGTTGAACCACGCCTTGCGGAGCACCGCCACGCCGAGCCGCTCGTAGACGACGAGGGCCAGAACGGTCGTCGTCACCAGCATGGACACCGTGTGCACCCCGGTCGTCAGCAGGCTCTGCGAGGCAAGCGCGGCGGCGTCGTGCCCTTCGTGACCCCCGTGCCCGCCATGTCCGCTGTGCAGGGCGACAGGGAGCACCATCAGCCCGGCCCCGTGAGCGGTGGCCATCAGGAACGACCACCCGGCCAGCTGCCACTTCGTCACCTTCATGCCGACCCAGCGGGGATGGCGCCGTCTCAGCAGCCGCCAGAGTCCGAACCCGCAGACCACGGCCGCCACGCCGTACGAGACCGCTTTCGGCGGGGCGGCCAGCCGGGCCGCCGACACCAGTACGAGCGTGATCAGCACCGAGCCCGCGTGGCCGAGCACGATGGGCGGCAGCGCGCGCAGCACCCCTTCGCGAGAGCGCTCCTGCAGCCCGAGCGCGACCGCGAAGAGCCAGCCCATGGCCGGGTTCAGGCCGTGGAAGGCACCGAGCCCGGCCAGGATGAGCAGGGACGTCAGATCCATCGGGTGCGCCTCGCGGGGAGTGGGAAGGTGTCGACGTCCGGTGGGAAGGTGGCCGGGATCACGGGAAGCAGTAGGAGTCGGAGGAGGAGTCGCCACCCTGCAGACGGATCTGGTGCGCGCGGCGGCCGTCGGAGGAGAAGTCGACGAAGAAGTCCGGATCGAGGGCGATCGAACCGTCGTCGGCGATGTCCACCTTCGCCATCCAGCCGGAGATGCCGTCGGGGTAGAAGACGTCGTCCCAGGAGCGGTAGAGCGAGTTGGTGAAATAGACCCGCCGTCCGTCCCTGCTCGCCTCGACCATCTGCGGCCCTCCGTTCAGCGCCCGGCCCCGAGCCGCCGGGTGGCCGTCACGCCTGGCGATCCCGCCGATCCGGACCGAGCCGGTCTCGCGTGGCGCGAACGGGTCGGAGACGTCGTACGCCTTGAGCTCGCCGGTGCCCCAGGCGGAGACGAGCAGGATGCGGTCGTCGAGGGTGAGTGAGATGTCGCTGACCAGCGGTGGCACCGCGCCGAACTGCTTGAGCGGCTCGGGCAGCAGGTCGGGGTCGGCGGGCTCGGCCGGGATCGTGATCGTCTTGCGCGCCTTCCAGACGCCGTTCTCCAGGTACCAGGTGAAGATGTTGGCCGACAGGTCCTCGACGTTGATCACGGTGTTGACGAAGCCGTAGGTCTTGGTCGGGTCGTGGGCGGGACGAAGCTCCAGGGCCATCTGATGCTGGTCGCCCAGGTCGATCTCCTGAAGGTGTCTGCGCTTGGCCAGGTCCCAGACGTGCAGCCGGTGGCCGTACTGTCGGCCGACCAGAAGCTCCAGCGAGGGTCCCGGCTCGATCTGGTTGGGTGTTCCCCACTCGCTGGAGATCATCGTGTCATGCCCGAGGTGCCACCAGAAGTCGTAGTGCAGCCGCTGTGTCCCCCGGTCGGCCTCCCAGCGGCCCTTCGGCTCGAAGGTGTCGTGGTCGAGCGTGAAGATCCCGCCGGGCGCGTCGCCGTCCACGTCGCCGAGCGCGCTGACGTAGATGGCGTCGGTGCCGCAGTGGACGGTGTGCGGGCGGCTGTAGCCGGTCTTCTCGAAGATCGTCTCCGGTTCGATCGTCTTGACGAGCTTGGGGCTCCGGGGGTCGTCCTTGACGTCGAAAATGTAGATTCTGCTGGACCTCAGACCGGGAAGGACCAGGTAGCGGCGCTCCACGTGCGGGTGGGGCGCGTACGGGCACAGGGCCGCGCTGCACACGTTCCAGCCGAAGTGGTGGAGCTCGTCGCCGGGGACGGACATGTCGTGCACGTCGGCGATCGTCCCGGTCGACAGGTCGATCGTGGCGAGCCCGTCGGGCCGGCCGTCGCCGGTCGCGGCGAGCAGTGCGACGTAGGCGAGTTCCTCCTTCGGGGCCGTCATGGCCTCACGGGCCGACGGGTAGAAGGTGGGGTCGGGCTGGATGAGTGCCACGGCGAACTCCTGAACTCGTAGCCGGAATCGGTACCCAACTAATCATGTAGGAAAACTGCCTGTTGTCCAGTGGTCATTTTGTGTGACCGGTGCGGACGGGGGCACCTCCTCACGGTCTCCTGGCCGGTGAAACGAGAGGGCCGCTCGCGCGACCGGAGATCTTCCCGTAGGGGTGGCCGTCGGAGGTTTCGAGAGACTCGCGGAAAGGGCGCCTAACAGGGGAGAGGTGGGGGGGGGGGGGCGCCCCCCCCCCCCCCCCCGCCCGGGCCCCCCCCCCCCCCCCCCCCCCCCCCCCCCCCCCCCCCACAACCCCCCCCCCCCCCCCCCCCCCCACCCCCCCCCCCCCCCC
>NZ_JBIAZS010000034.1:0-41915 GCF_042899335.1 Streptosporangium sp. NPDC000095 | reverse complement strand
TGCTGGTGACGGGTGGTACGGGGTTGTTGGGGGGGTTGGTGGCGCGGTATTTGGCGGGGGTGTGTGGGGTGGGTCATGTGGTGTTGGTGAGTCGGCGGGGGCGTGGGGCGGCGGGGGTTGAGGAGTTGGAGGCGGAGTTGGTGGGGTTGGGGGCGCAGGTGAGTGTGGTGGCGTGTGATGTGGCCGATCGTGAGGGGTTGGCGGCTGTGTTGGCGGGGATTCCCGCGGATCGGCCGTTGACGGGGGTGGTGCACACCGCCGGCGTTCTCGACGACGGTGTCATCGAGACGTTGACTCCCGAGCGGGTGGACGCGGTGTTGCGGCCGAAGGTGGACGCGGCGTGGAACCTGCACGAGCTCACCCGTGACCTGGACCTGTCGGCGTTCGTGATGTTCTCCTCGGCCGCCGGAGTCTTCGGTGACGCGGGACAGGGCAACTACGCCGCCGCCAACGTCTTCCTCGACGCGCTGGCGGCGCACCGCAGGGCTCAGGGGCTGGCCGGGCTCTCGCTGGCCTGGGGTTTCTGGAACCAGCGCAGCGGCATGAGCGCCCATCTGGACGACACCGACATCGCGCGCATGGAGCAGTCCGGTGCCCGAGGCCTCTCCTCCGAGGAGGGGATCGCCCTGTTCGACGCGGCCCGCGCCTTCGACGAGCCGCTGCTCGTGCCGATCCACCTCGACCTCACCGCGCTGCGGGCAGGGTCCGCCGCGCCACCGGCGTTGCTGCGAGGACTCGTCCGCGCCCCGGCCCGCCGCGAGGTGACGGCGTCCGCCACCCCCGCGTCCGGCGGTGGCTCTCCCCTGCGACGGCAGCTGGAAGGACTCCCCGAGGCCGAGCGGGACCGCGTGCTCGTCTCGCTGGTCCGTACGCAGGCCGCCACCGTGCTCGGTCACACCGACGCCGACTCGGTGCCGCCGGGTCGCGCCTTCAGGGAACTGGGCTTCGACTCGCTCACCGCGATCGAGCTGCGCAACCGGCTCAACACCGCCACCGGCCTGCGCCTGCCCGCGACCCTCGTCTTCGACTACCCGACCCCCGAGGTCCTGGCCGAGCACCTCAGGGGCAGACTGCTCGGAGCCGGGGTCTCCGCCGCGCACGCCGAGCCGCCCGTACCGGTCTCGGCGCCCGCGGACGACGATCCCATCGTGATCGTCTCCATGAGCTGCCGCTACCCCGGCGGCATCGACTCGCCGGAGGCGCTGTGGCGACTGCTGGCCGAGGGCGGGGAGGCCGTCTCCGAGTTTCCCGCCAACCGGGGCTGGGACCTGGAGCGGCTCTTCGACCCCGACCCCACCCGGCACGGCACCAGCTACGCGCGCGGCGGCGGCTTCATGCACGACGCGGGCGAGTTCGACGCGGGCTTCTTCGGTATCTCGCCGCGCGAGGCCCTCGCCACCGACCCGCAGCAGAGGCTGCTGCTTGAGGCGTCCTGGGAGGTGCTGGAGCGCGCGGGGATCGCCCCCGACGCGCTCAAGGGCAGCTCCACCGGCGTGTTCGTCGGAGCTTCGAGCACCGGATACGCCACCGGGCTGGCGAAACTGCCCGAGGGCGTCGAGGGCTACCTGCTCACCGGCAACTCCAGTTCGGTGATGTCCGGCAGGGTGGCCTACGTACTCGGCCTCGAAGGCCCCGCCGTCACGGTGGACACCGCCTGCTCGTCGTCGCTGGTGGCACTCCACCTCGCCTGCGACTCCCTGCGACGGGGCGAGAGCACGCTCGCGCTGGCCGGCGGTGTGACGGTGGTCTCCACTCCCGAGCTCTTCGTGGAGTTCAGCCGCCAGCGCGGCCTCGCCCCCGACAGCCGGGTCAAGTCCTTCGCGGACGCCGCGGACGGCACGGTCTTCTCCGAGGGCGTCGGCATGGTCGTCCTGGAGCGGCTGTCGGACGCGCGTCGTAACGGTCATCCGGTGCTGGCGGTGGTGCGGGGCAGCGCGGTCAACCAGGACGGTGCCAGCAACGGCCTGTCGGCCCCGAACGGCCCCTCCCAGCAGCGCGTCATCCGCCAGGCGCTCACCAACTCCCGTCTCGCGCCGTCAGACGTCGACGCCGTGGAGGCGCACGGCACCGGCACCACGCTCGGCGACCCGATCGAGGCCCAGGCGCTGCTCGCCACCTACGGTGAGGGCCGCTCCCCGGAGCATCCGCTCTGGCTGGGCGCGATCAAGTCCAACATCGGCCACACCCAGTGCGCCGCCGGGGTCGCGGGCGTCATCAAGATGGTGCTCTCCATCCACAACGGCATGCTCCCGCGTACCCTCCACGTGGACGCGCCCACCTCCCACGTCGACTGGTCGGCGGGTGCGGTGTCGCTGCTGACCGAGCCCGTCGAGTGGCCGGAGAACGGTCACCCGCGCCGCGCGGGTGTGTCGGCCTTCGGTATCAGCGGTACCAACGCCCACGTCATCATCGAGCAGGCCCCCGCCGCTGTCGGAACCGACACCGACAGCGGCATCGGGGGCGACACCGGTGCCGAGGTCGAGGAGTTCGCTGGCGGGTTGCCGTTGCCGTTCGTGGTGTCGGCGCGCAGCGAGGAGGCGTTGGGTGCGCAGGCCGCGCGTCTGGCCGGGCACATCGAGGAGCGGCCGGAGATCGATCTGCTGGATATGGCGTACTCGCTGGCGACGACGCGTGCTGCCCTCGATCATCGTGCGGTGGTGGTGGGCGGGGATCGTGGGAGTGTGGCAGCTGGGTTGTCGGGGTTGGCCGACGGTTCGGGGTCGGGTGTGGTGCGGGGTCGGGCGAGTGGTGGCCGGGTGGCGGTGTTGTTCACCGGTCAGGGCAGCCAGCGGGCCGGGATGGGCCGTGAGCTGTACGACCGTTTCCCGGTGTTCGCGACCGCGTTGGACGAGGTGATCGCGGAGCTGGATCCGCTGCTTGAGGGGTCGTTGCGGGAGGTGTTGTTCGCCGAGCCGGGGTCGGCGCAGGCGGAGGCGCTGGATCGGACCGGCTGGGCGCAGCCGGCCCTGTTCGCGGTGGAGACCGCGCTGTTCCGGTTGGTGTCCTCGTGGGGGGTCCGTCCGAACGTGCTGGCCGGGCACTCGATCGGAGAGATCGCGGCGGCTCATGTGGCCGGTGTGCTGTCCCTGCAGGACGCGTGTGCGTTGGTGGCGGGTCGGGCGCGGTTGATGCAGGCGTTGCCTGCCGGTGGGGCGATGGTGTCGGTGCGGGCCTCCGAGGAGGCAGTCGTCGAGCTGCTGGCCGGGCGTGAGGGTGAGGTGTCGGTCGCGGCGGTGAACGGTCCGTCCTCGGTGGTGATCTCCGGCGTCGAGGAGGCGGTGCTTGAGGTGGCCGCCGCCCTGGAGGAGCGGGGAGTTCGGGCGAAGCGGTTGCGGGTGTCGCACGCGTTCCATTCGCCGTTGATGGACCCGATGCTGGAGGACTTCCGCACCCTGGCCTGGACGCTCACCTACGATTCGCCACGGATTCCGATCGTGTCGACCCTGACCGGGGAGCAGGCCACGGCTGAGCAGCTGTGTTCGCCGGAGTATTGGGTTCGGCATGTGCGTGAGGCGGTGCGGTTCGCCGATGGGGTGGGGGTGTTGGCTTCTGCGGGGGTGGAGACGTTCGTGGAGGTGGGGCCGGAGGGGGTGTTGTCGGCGATGGGGCAGGAGTGCCTGGCCGGTGACGGTTCCGGTGGTGCTTTCGGTGATGGGCCGGGGGTGGCTGGTTCGGGGTCTGGGGCGGTGTTCGTGCCGGTGATGCGCCGGGATCGTGGTGAGGCCGCGGAGTTGGTCACGGCGTTGGGCACTTTGCATGCGCGGGGGGTGGTCGTTGACTGGGAGGCGTTCTTCACCGACGCCGCCACCGCCGCGTCCGTCGCTCCTGCCGATGTGACCGCCGAGAGCGGCACGGCCACGGGTGCGGTCGCCGTGGACGGCGCCGTGGCGCGTGCGAGGAGGGCGCGCAGGGTGGAGTTGCCGACGTACGCCTTCCAGCACCGCCACTACTGGCTGGAGACCGGCGACCTCACCGCTGACGCGTCCGGTTTCGGACAGGTGCCCGCCGAGCATCCCCTCCTCGGCGCGGTGGTGGCGTTGCCCGACTCCGGCGGCGCCGTGCTGACCGGACGTGTCTCGCTGATCAGCCACCCCTGGCTGGCCGACCACACCATCCTGAACACCGTCATCGTGCCGGGTACGGCCTTCGTCGAGCTCGCCGTCCGCGCGGGAACCCAGGTCGGCTGTGACACCGTCGAGGAACTCACCCTGGAGACCCCGCTGGTCCTTCCAGGCAGGGAGGGCGTCGCGCTCCAGGCGGTCGTGGGAGGCGCCGACGACTCCGGCCGCCGCCCGCTGTCGCTGTACTCGCGGACCGGTACGGGCGACGAGCCGTGGACCCGGCACGCCACCGGCCTCCTCGCGCCGTCCGGCCCGTCCGGCGACTTCGACCTCGGCGAGTGGCCGCCACCCGGCGCCGAGCCTGTCGAGCTCACGGGGCTCTACGAGCGACTGGCCACCGAGGGGGCCGGCTACGGCCCGGCCTTCCAAGGGCTGCGCGCCGCCTGGCGACGGGACGGCGAGGTGTTCGCCGAGGTCGCGCTGCCCGAGGGCGTCGCCGCCGACGCCGCGCTCTTCGGCGTCCACCCGGCCCTGCTGGACGCCGCGCTGCACGCCATCGAACTCGGCGAACCGGCCGAGCCCGGCAGGCCCGTCGAGCTGCCGTTCGCCTGGAACGGCGTCGCCCTGCACGCGACCGGCGCCTCGTCGGTGCGGGTGAAGGTCTCCAGGAACGGTTCCGACACCGCCTCGCTCCAGGTGGCCGACGGCACCGGTGCCCCGGTGGTCACCATCGGGTCGCTGGCCATGCGCCCGGTCTCCGGCGAAGGGCTCGGTGCCGCCCGCGACTCGCTGTACCGGGTGGACTGGACGGCGGTGCCCGTCGTCGAGGGCGACGGAGAGTGGGTCGTCCTCGGGGCCGAGGACGACCGGCTGGGCCGGGCGCTGCGCTCGGCGGGACTCGACGTCTCCTTCGTCGCGAACCTCGACGCGTTGCGCGCCATGCCCGTCAGGCCGAAGACCGTACTGGTCCCGGCCCTCTCCGGCGGGGACGGCGGTGCGGCGGAGACGGCGAGGACCGCGACACTGCGCACCCTGGACCTGCTCGGCACCTGGCTCGCCGACGACCGCCTCGCCGGGACCAGGCTGGCCGTGGTGACCCGCGGCGCGGTCAGGACCGGCTCCGGCGACGGCCCGCCCGACCTCGCGCAGGCTCCGCTGTGGGGTCTGGTCCGCGCGGCGCAGGCGGAGAATCCGGGCAGGTTCCTCCTCCTGGACGTGGACGGCTCCGACGACTCCCACCGCGCGCTGCCCGGCGTGCTGGACGTGGGCGAGTTCGAACTGGCACTGCGCGACGGCCTGGCCATGGTGCCGCGTCTGGCCAGGACCGGCTCGGCGGGCCTGCTGACACCACCGGCCGGCGAGGGAGCCTGGCGGCTGGAGGTGACCAGGCAGGGCACGCTGGACAACCTCGCGCTGTCCGCGTGCGACGCCCGTGATCGGCCGCTGGAGCCCGGCGAGGTGCGCGTGGCGATCCGCGCCGGCGGCCTGAACTTCCGTGATGTCATGATCACCCTCGGCATGTATCCCGGCCGGGCCGATCTGGGCGCGGACGCCGCCGGGGTGATCACCGAGGTCGGACCCGGGGTGGTCGGCCTCGCGCCCGGCGACCGCGTGATGGGCCTCATCGACGCCTGCTTCGGCCCGTACGCGGTGGTCGACCACCGGATGGTCGTGCCGATCCCGGCGGGCTGGTCCTTCGCCGAGGCGGCGTCGGTACCCGCCGTGTTCGCCACCGCCTACTACGGCCTCGTGGACCTGGCGGACCTCAAGGAAGGGGAGTCGGTGCTGGTCCACGCGGCGGCCGGTGGCGTCGGCATGGCGGCCGTCCAGCTCGCCGCTCACCTGGGCGCCGAGGTGTTCGGCACGGTGAGCGACGGCAAGCGGGACGCGCTGCGGGCCCTGGGCGTCCCCGACGACCGCATCGCCTCCTCCCGCGACCTGGACTTCAGGAGCCGCTTCCTGGAGGCCACCGGTGGCCGAGGCGTCGACGTCGTGCTCAACTCGCTGGCCCGGGAGTTCGTGGACGCCTCCTTGGACCTGCTGCCGCGCGGCGGCCGGTTCGCCGAGATGGGCAAGACCGACGTGCGATACCCGGCGGAGGTCGCTGCGCAGCATCCCGGAGTCGACTACCGGGCGTTCGACCTCTCCGACGTCGGCCCCGACCGGACCGCGGAGATCCTGGCCGAGTTGGTCCGGCTGTTCGAACGGGGTGTGCTCACCCCGCCGCCGATCCGCACCTGGGACGTACGCCGCGCGCCCGAGGCGTTCCGGTTCATGGCGCAGGCCAGGCACGTCGGCAAGCTCGTGCTCACCGTGCCCGCGCCGCTCGACGGGAACGGCACGGTGCTCGTCACCGGTGGCACCGGCGGTCTCGGCGCCCTCGTCGCGCGGCACCTCGTCACCGGTCACGGAGCCCGCCACCTCGTACTGGCCGGTCGGCGGGGCATCGACGCCCCTGGTGCCGAGCGGCTCCGCGACGAACTGACCGGGCTCGGAGCCGAGGTCACCGTCGCCTCGTGCGACGTCTCCGACAGGGAGGCCCTGGCCGCGCTTCTGGGCGACCTGCCCGGCGGCCACCCGCTCACCGCGGTCGTCCACACGGCCGGAGTCGTGGCCGACGGCGTCATCGGGTCGCTCTCGCCCGGCCAGGTCGACACGGTCTGGCGGCCGAAATCCGACGCGGCCTGGCACCTGCATGAGCTCACCCGCGGCCTCGACCTGTCCGCGTTCGTGCTCTTCTCCTCCTCGGCGGGCACGCTGGACGGTGCCGGGCAGGGCAACTACGCGGCGGCGAACGCCTTCCTGGACGCACTGGCCGAGCACAGAAGGTCCGCGGGCCTGCCCGCGGTCTCCCTCGCCTGGGGCATGTGGGCACCCGAGATCGGCGGCATGACGGCACAGCTCGGCGAGACCGACCTGCGCCGGCTGCGTGCCTCCGGCCTGCTGCCGCTCACGGCCGAGGCCGGGATGGCGTTGCTCGACCGGTCGCTCGACTTCGGGGAGGCCACCCTGGTCCCCATCCGGCTGGATCTGGCGGCCCAGCGCTCACGGGCCGAGGCGCTTCCTGCGATGCTCCGCGGCCTGATCACCACCAGGACTCGCCGGGCGGTCCGCGAGGCGGCTTCGGCCCCGGTCGAGCAGTCGTTGCGGCAGCGACTGGAGTCGCTGTCGGCCACCGGCCGCGACCGCCTGCTGCTGGACCTGGTGCGCACCCACGTCGCCGCGGTCCTCGGACACCTGGACGGTGACGCGGTCGATCCGCTCAGGCCGTTCAAGGAGCTGGGTTTCGACTCGCTGACCGCTGTGGAACTCCGTAACCGGCTCGCCGCCGCCACCGGCGTGCGGCTGCCCGCGACCCTCATCTTCGACTACCCGACCCTGGCCTCGGTCGCCGACCACATCAGGACCGAACTCGTCGCCGACGAGCCGCCCTCGGCGACGTTGGAGGCGGAGCTCGCCAGGCTCGAACACGCGATGGAGACCGCGGCGCCCGATCCGGTGGAGCACGAGAGGATCACCGGCCGGCTGCGCGCGCTCACCTCCAGATGGATCGAGACACACCGGAGGGAGGCGACGACGACCGGTGGGACCGAGTTGGAGTCGGCGACCGCGGACGAACTGTTCGACATCCTCGACAGTGAGCTGTGACGGGCTTCGACCTGGGATGGACTCCTCGCGCCCCGCGCGAGGAGGTCCTGCCCCGGGACATCCGGGCCCTCACCGCCACCCGTCGCAGGGATGAGCCGTATGGCCCCTCCGGCCGATGTGCCGACTATCAACCGCTGATTACGCTTCGGCCTATGGACAGCGAAGGGTTCCGCGCGGAGAGTCAGGAAGTCGAGGAGATCGTCCGGCTCGACTCGGTGCAGAAGACCTACCGGAGCGGAGCGGACGTCGTCGTCGCTCTGGGAGGTGTGACGATCGGATGCCCGCGCGGCAGCCTCACCGCGATCATAGGGCCGTCCGGGTCGGGCAAGAGCACGCTGCTGCAGTGCGCGGCCGGGCTCGACAGGCCGACCTCGGGAACGGTGACCCTCGCGGGGAGGGAGCTGAACGGGCTCGACGAGGCGGCGTTGACGGAGTTGCGCCGTGAACGGATCGGCTTCATCTGCCAGAAGTTCAACCTGCTGCCCGCACTGGACGTGGAGGAGAACGTCGTCCTGCCCCTCTCCCTGGCGGGCAGGGCCGCCGACCCTTCGCTGCTCGCCGAGGTGATGCGCAGGGTCGGGCTGACCGACAGGACGCGCCACCGGCCGTACGAACTCTCCCCCGGACAGCGCCAGCGGGCCGCCATCGCCCGTGCCCTGGTCACCCGCCACCCGGTGATCTTCGCCGACGAGCCGACCGGCGCGTTGGACGCCCGCGCCACCGAGAGTGTCCTCGGGCTGCTGCAGGAGGCCGTGCACGAGGGCGGCCTGACCGTCGTCATGGCCAGCCACGACCCGCTGGTCGCCTCCTACGCCGATCGCGTCGTCTTCCTCGCCGACGGCCGCGTCGTCGACGAGCGGAGCCTGCCGATGGACAGGGCGGTGGTCCAGAGGATGTCCCACCTCGGCATCTGGGACAGGCCACCGAGGCCAGAAGGGGGGAACGTCGGCTGATGTGGCGTCTCGCCCTGCGCACGCTGTCCTTCCGCAAGGATGTCTTCGCCGCCGTCTTCACCGCGATGCTCCTCGGTGCCGTGATCGTCTCGGCTGCCGGTGCGCTGATGGAGACCGGCATTCGGGGGAAGGTGCCGCCCCAGCGCCTGGCGGGGGCGCCGATCGTGATAGTCGGTGACCCGTCCTATCCGCTGCCCAAAGCCGACATTCGAGACGAGGACACCGAGTGGACGCGTTTGACCGAACGCGTGCGGCTCGGTGTCAGCCTGCTCGACACCCTGAGGGCCGTCCCCGGGGTGGACCGGGTGATCGGCGACCTGTCGTTCCCCGCCACGGTCCTGACGGGGGATCGGCCCGCGGGCGTCGGGCACGACTGGAGCTCCGCCCGGCTCGCGCCGTACGAGCTGGGCGCCGGCACGCCGCCGGGGAGTTCGGGAGAGGTGGTGCTCGACGCCACGCTGGCCCGGCGTTCCGGCGCCGGGGTGGGAGACCGGGTCGAGGTCGCGGTCGGCGGCGTCGCCGAGACCTACCGGGTCACCGGTGTCGCCGCGCCCGCGGACGGTCGCGCGATCACCGAGGCCGCGATGTTCTTCTCCGCGTCCGACGCCCGGCGCCTGGCCGGGCACCCCGGCACCGTCGACGCCGTCGCGGTCCTGCCCGCCCGGGGGATCGACACCGGGGTGCTCCACTCGCGGATCCAGGCCGCGCTGCACGGTCACATGGCGACGGCTCTGGTCGGTGACGACCGCGGACTGGCCGAGTTCCCCGAGGGCAGGGACGGCGGCGAGAACCTCGTCGTCATCTCCGGGGTGACCGCGGGGACGACGCTCCTGGTCGCCGCACTCGTCGTGGCGGGCACCCTCGGCATGTCGGTCGAGCACCGCAGTCGGGAGATGGCGCTGCTGAAGGTGATGGGCACGTCCCCGGCGCGGATCCGGCGCATGGTGTCCGGGGAGGGGATGACGGTCTCCGGGCTCGCCATCGTGCCGGGCTGCCTGCTCGGCCCCTATCTCGGGCACTGGTTGTTCGGGCGGTTGGTGGCCGACGGGCTGGTTCCCGAGGTCATGCCGTTCCAGCAGGGCTGGATCCCGGTCGTGGCCGCCATCGCGACGTGCCTGCTCGCCGCCGCGGCGGCGGTGTTCCTTCCGGCGAGGCGGGCGTCGATGATCCCGGCCGTCGAGCGGCCCGCCGGCACCGTGCCCCAGCGGCGGCCGCTCGGCCTGGTGCGATCGGCGATCGCGCTGGTCTGCCTCGCCGGCGGCGTGGCGCTCGCCGTCTCGGCGGCGGTGGCGCCCCGCCCACCCGGGGGGATCGCCGTCTGTCTCACCGTGGTCGCGCTCTCCGTGGGGCTGACCCTGGTCGCCCCTCGCATGACGGTGGCGATGACCGAGGCCCTGCGCCGGCCGGTCCGCGCGGTCTTCGGCCAGCCGGGGCACCTCGCCATCCTCAACACCCGGGCGCGGACCGTCCGGGTGGCCGCCGCGGCCACACCCATCATGCTCGTCACGGCAATCGCCCTGGCCAACGTCTACCTCCAGATGTCCCCGGCGGGCGTGGCCGAGCGCGCGTACGTCAGGGACCTGCGCGCCGACGTCGTGCTCACCGCGCAGACCGGCGGCCTGGCCGCCGACATGCTCGGCCGGGTCCGGTCGATCCCGGGTGTCGCGGGGGCCTCGGAGTTCGTGACCGGCACCGTGTTCCTGGAGAGCCCGTACGACGACTGGCAGGGCGAGGACGGATGGCCGGTCCGGGGGATCACCGCGGAGGGCGCCGAGCACGTCATGAAGCTCAGGCTCACCGCCGGTACGCTCACCGGGCTGCGCGGGCACAGCGTCGCGCTGGCCGAGGGGCACGCCCGGCAACTCGGCCGCGGCCTCGGCGACACGGTCAGGATCCGCCTGGGCGACGGACACGCGGCCGAGTTGAGGGTGGTCGCGCTGCTGTCGGCGAGGGCGGGTGCCGAGACGGTCCTGATGCCCGCCGACCTGCTGGCCCATCACACCACGGCCGGCCGGCCGCCCCAGATCCTCGTGCGCGCGGTCTCGGACGGAGACGTCCCCCGGGTGGCCGCGGCCCTGGCCGGGGTGGCGCGAGCCGTGCCGGGGCTGCGGGTGAGCGGCGACGACGTGTTGTCCGGCCCGCACACCGAGCGGCAGCGGACGCGGGCATGGGTGAATCACCTGCTCATCGGGACGACACTCGCCTTCGTCGTGATCTCGGTGATCAGCACCCAGGCGGCGGGCGCGGTACGACGGCGCAGGGAGTTCAGGCTGCAACGGCTGATCGGTTCCAGCCGGGGGCAGATCCTGCGGATGATGGGCGTCGAGGGGGTCCTGGTCGCCGTCATCGGCGTCGTGCTCGGCACCGCGTGCTTCGTGCCCTTGCTGCTGCCCTTCACCGTCGCGGTCAACGGCTCCCCGCTCCCCTCTGGACCGGTGTGGCTCTACGTCATCGTGGTCTGCTCCGTCGGCCTGTCCGCGCTGATGGGAGCTCTGTCGCCCGCGTGGATCGTCACCCGTCCCCGCCGCGTCCGCTCCGCCGACTCCGGGGGCTCCTAGCGGGTCAGGGGGCGCCGGCTTCCGGCGCCTGCCTTCCCCTCCGCCGGCCCGCGTGGCCCCGGTCGCGAGGGGTTGTCGCGCGGTGTTCCAGCCGGGGTTCACCGTCTAGGGGGAGGGGAGTACGACACCCCCTCCTCTCGCCGTCCCGGTACGTCTCCACATGCCCTGACCTGGCCGTGCCGCCGGCGGCCGACCCGGAAGCCCGGGTTCTCCTCAGGGGAGGCTGAGGGGTGCGCTAGGGGTCGGTTTCATCGCACCGACATAGGTAGCGTGCTACTTGGTTCGGCATGGAAAGCGGCGGACAGCAGTTTTCCCACCTTCTGGAATCGGTGCGGGTTATCCGCGACCGCGAAGCACGAAGACGAATTCGCTGATCTCGCGGTAGGCAGTCTGATCTCGTTTGAATGAAATCCGGAGGAAATCTTCATGCGTGTCCTTTTCACCCTGCATGCCGCGAACGCCCATCTCTTTCTGGTGGTACCGATCGCGTGGGCGCTGAAGGCCGCCGGCCACGAGGTGATCGTCGCCACCCAGCCGGACATCCTCGACGAGGTCACCCGGACCGGTCTGACCGCGGTATCGGTGGGTGAGATGTCCAACGTGGCCGAGCGGCTCGCGGCCGTCCCCGTCGACCAGCAGATCTTCGGTTCCGGCTACGACATCGCCGAGGAGCGGCCCGACGTCCTCACCTACGAGTACGTGCGCGACTGCATGGCCTCCTTCGCCTCACCCCTCGCCTTGGATTTCATCACGGACGAGTCGATGTACGACGACCTCGTCGCCTTCTGCCGCCACTGGCGTCCCGACCTGGTGGTCTGGGACTCGATCACCTTCCCCGGCCCGGTGGCGGCCCGAGCCTGCGGCGCCGCGCACGTCCGATCGACCTTCGGCAGGGACCACTGGGGACGGATGCGCTCGCTGTTCCTGCGGTTGAGGGAGACGCGGCCGGGGCACCCCGTCGAGGACCCGGTGGCCGACTGGGTCACCGCGAAGCTGGCGAGGTACGGCTGCGAGTTCCGCGAGGACACCATCCTGGGCCAGGCCACCATCGACTCGATGCCGGTCTGGACGCGCTTTCCCGTCGAGCACGACTACCTGCCCGTCCGTTTCGTCCCCTACAACGGCCCCGCGGTCTTCCCGGACTGGCTGCGCGAGGCCGGATCCGGGCGGCCCCGGGTCTGCTTCACCCTCGGCGTGTCAGGGCGCGAGGTGTGGGGCGGGAACGGCAGCATCGGAGCCGCCGACCTGTTCGAGGCCGTGGCCGACCTCGACCTCGAACTGGTCGCGACCCTCAACACCGCCCAACTCGATCCGGGGGAGAAGGTTCCGGACAACGTGCGGATCGTCGACTACGTCCCGCTCAACTCCCTGCTGCCGGGTTGCGCGGCGATCGTCCATCACGGCGGCACCGGGACGTTCGGGACCGCGATCGCGCACGGGATTCCGCAGCTCGTCGTCCCCGCGAAACTCTACGACGAGGCGGGTATGGCCCGGCGGCTGGCCGCCGAGGGCGCGGGCCTCGTCCTTGAGCCGGAGGACCTCTCGGCGCGGACGCTCAGGGAGAACCTGCTGCGCCTGATCGACGAGCCGTCGTTCAGGGAGAACGCGACCCGGCTCGGGGGCATCGCCGAGGCCACCCCGGCCCCGCACGATCTCGTACGCGACCTGGAAGGGCTGGTCGCCCGCCACCGGGCGGAGAGCGGCGAGCCGACGCCGGCCGGCTGAGGTTCGCCGGCGATTCACCGGAACGCCGAACACGGGCCGCCCCGCGACGCGAGCGCCCTTTTCCTTTACGCCTCGACCCGAGACGCACGGTTCGACCGGGTGAGGCCTCCGAACGGTCTGACAGGGGTGACGTGGTGGAGAACGACGGCAAACTTCTCGATTATCTGCGGCGGGCGACGACCGATCTGCGAGAGGTCAGGCAAAGGCTGCGAGAGGCCGAGCGCAGGGAGACCGAGCCCATCGCGATCATCGGGATGAGCTGCCGGTTCCCCGGGGGTGTGGACAGCCCGGAGGCGCTGTGGCGACTGCTGGCCGAGGGCGGCGACGCCATCTCCTCGTTCCCCGAGGACCGTGGCTGGGACGTCGACGACCTCTACGACCCCGACGCGGACCGTCCGGGCAAGAGCTACACGTGCTCGGGCGGCTTCCTCTACGACGCGGCGGGGTTCGACCCGGACTTCTTCGGGATCAACCCCCGGGAGGCGGTGGCGATGGACCCCCAGCAGCGGCTGCTGCTGGAGACCGCCTGGGAGGCGTTCGAGGACGCGGGGATCGATCCGCTGTCCGCGCGGGGCAGTGCCGTCGGCGTCTACGCGGGGGTGATCTACCACGACTACGGCTCCAGGGCCCGCGTCGTCCCCGACGAACTCGGCGGCTACATCGGCAACGGCAGCGACGGCAGTATCGCCTCCGGGCGGGTCGCCTACGTACTGGGCCTGGAGGGGCCCGCGGTCTCGGTGGACACCGCGTGCTCCTCGTCCCTGGTGGCGCTGCATCTGGGGGTTCAGGCACTGCGTCAGGGCGAGTGCTCGATGGTGCTGACGGGCGGCGTGACGGTCATGTCCACGCCGAGCACCTTCGTGGAGTTCAGCCGCCAGCGGGGCCTCGCCCCCGACGGCCGCTGCAAGGCCTACGCCGCCGCGGCGGACGGCACCGGCTGGGGCGAGGGCGTGGGCATGCTCCTGATGGAACGCCTCTCGGACGCCCGGCGCGCCGGACACCCGGTCCTGGCGGTCATCCGCGGCTCGGCGATCAACCAGGACGGCGCCAGCAGCGGGCTGACCGCGCCGAACGGACCCGCACAGCAACGGGTCATCCGCCAGGCGCTGGCCAACGCGCGTCTGTCGGCCGCCCAGATCGACGCCGTCGAAGGACACGGCACCGGCACCGGCCTCGGCGATCCGATCGAGGCGCAGGCGCTGCTCGCCACGTACGGGCGGGAACGCCCCGAGGGCAGGTCGCTCCGCCTGGGCTCGATCAAGTCGAACATCGGCCACACGCAGGGGGCCGCCGGCGTCGCCGGTGTGATCAAGATGGTGCTGGCGATGCGGCACGGCGTCCTGCCCCGTACCCTGCACGTGGACGAGCCCTCACCGCACGTCGACTGGTCGGCCGGTGACGTCACGCTGCTGACCGAGGCCGAGACCTGGGAGAACGGCGGCGCCCCGCGCAGAGCCGGTGTCTCCTCCTTCGGAGTGAGCGGCACCAATGCGCACGTCATCCTGGAGGAGGCTCCACCGCTCACGCCGGAGGCCGCGGACGGTACGGAGAACGCGGGCGGTACGGAGAACGCGGGCGGTACGGAGAACGCGGGCGGTACGGACAAGGAGGGCGACGTCGCCGGCGGGTACGGCTCATCCCCTGTGCTGCCCTGGGTGATCTCGGGAAAGGGCGAGGAGGCGCTGCGTGCCCAGGCGGAACGCCTCGCGGCGCACGTGGACGCGGACGCCGGGCTGTCGCCGGTCGACGTCGGGCACGCCGCCGTCACCTCCCGCGCGGCCTTCCCGCATCGCGCCGTGGTGGTCGGCACCGGCCGTGCCGACCTGCTGGCGGGCGTGCGCGCCGTCGCCGGACACGACGCCGCGCCGAACGTCGTGCGCGGCGTCGCCGTCCCCGACCCGAGGGTGGTGTTCGTCTTCCCCGGGCAGGGAGCGGCGTGGGCGGGGATGGCCGTCGAGCTGATGGACTCCTCACCGGTGTTCGCCGCCCGGATGGCCGAGTGCGCCGACGCGCTCGCGACCTTCGTCGACTGGAAGCTCGTGGAGGTGCTGCGCGGCGAGCCGGGCGCGCCACCGCTGGGACGGATGGACGTGGTGCAGCCCGCGCTGTGGGCCGTCATGGTCTCACTGGCCGAGCTGTGGCGCTCGTACGGTGTCGAACCCGACGCCGTCGTCGGTCACTCGCAGGGAGAGGTCGCCGCCGCCTGCGTGGCGGGCGCGCTGTCGCTGGAGGACGGCGCCCGGGTGGTCGCGCTCCGCGGCCTCGCCATCGGCGAGGAGTTGTCCGGCCACGGGGGGATGATGGCGGTCTCGCTCCCGGCCGAGCGGATGCGGGAACTGCTGGCACCCTGGGGCGACCGCGTGGCGGTGGGCGCGGTTAACGGTCCCGGATCCGTGGTGCTCTCCGGCGAGACGCAGGCCCTGGACGAGTTGCTGGAGCGGCTGGTGGCCGAGGGCGTCCGCGCCAGGAAGGTCCCCATCGACTATCCGTCGCACTCGGCCTACATGGAGCCGCTCAGGGAGCGGATCCTGGCCGACCTGGAAGGGATCACCCCCAGGTCGGCGGAGGTGCCCTTCTACTCCACGGTGACCGGCGAGCCGATCGACACCGCGGAGCTCGACGCCGGTTACTGGTACGCCAACCTCAGGCGGCAGGTGCGCTTCGAGGAGGCCACCCACGCGCTGGTGCGGGAGGGGCACGGGCTGTTCATCGAGATCGGCCCCCATCCGGTGCTCACCGTGGGCGTCCAGGAGACCGTGGACGCCGCGGCCGGTACCGCGGTCGCCGTCGGCTCCCTGCGGCGCGACGAGGGCGGCATGAACCGGTTCGTCACCTCGCTGGCCGAGGCGTACGCGCACGGGGCGCCGGTGAACTGGGAACCGTTGTTCGCCCCCCACGACCCTCGCCCGGTGAAGCTCCCCACGTACGCCTTCCAGCGCGAGCGGTACTGGCTGGACGCCACCGACGCGATCGACCTGGCGTCCACCGGCCTGACCGCGGCCGGTCACCCGCTGCTCGGCGCGGCGGTGACATCGGCGGGAACCGGCGAGGTCCTGCTGACCGGACGGCTGTCGACGCGCACGCACCCGTGGCTCGCCGACCACGCCGTGGCGGGCACGGTGCTGCTGCCGGGTACGGCGTTCGTGGAGCTGGCGATGCGTGCCGGTGACCGGGTGGGGTGCGGGACGGTGGACGAGCTGACGCTTGAGGCACCGCTGCCGCTGAGGGAGGGCGGCGTGCAGGTGCAGGTGTCGGTGGGGGCGTCGGACGAGACGGGCCGCCGCCCGGTCACCGTCCACTCCCGCCCCGAGGGCACCGACGACGAGGCGGACGCGCCCTGGACCCGGCACGCCACGGGTTTCCTCGTCGCCGACATCCCCTCAGAGCCCTTCGACCTGGCCGAGTGGCCTCCGGCGGGTGCGACGGCACTGGAGGTGGACGGCCTGTACGAGCGGCTGGCGGGCCAGGGGTACGAGTACGGCCCGCTGTTCCAGGGGCTGCGGGCGGCTTGGCGGCGCGGCGAGGAGATCTTCGCCGAGGTCGCCCTCCCCCAGGACGCGCGAGGAGAGGCGGGGAGGTTCGCCCTGCACCCGGCGCTGCTGGACGCCGCCCTGCACGCCGAGGCGCTGCTGGATGGCGGGTCCGGCGAGGTGAGCCTGCCGTTCGCCTGGTCCGGCGTCTCCCTGCACGCCGAGGGGGCCGCCGAGCTGAGGGTGCGTCTGTCGCCCGCCGGCACCGACACGGTCTCGCTCCGGCTCGCCGACGTCTCGGGGAGCCCGGTGGCCTCCGTGGAGTCCCTGCTGTCGCGCCCCCTCTCGGCGGACCGGCTTTCCGCGGCGGCCGACGCCCGCCGCGACTCCCTCTTCCGGGTGGACTGGACGGTGCCGCCACTCGCCGAGATCCCCGCCGGGCAACGGTACGCGGTGCTGGGCGCCGACGGGATCGGGCTGGCCGAGGCGCTGCGCGCGACCGGTGCGGAGATCGAGGAGTTCGAGGATCTGGGGTCGTTGGCGGCCTCCGAGGTCGTTCCGGATCTGGTGTTCGTCCCCTTCCAGCCTTCCGAGGGGGAGGAGGACGGAGATGTCGCGGCTCGGGTACGGGCGGCGACGCACCGGGCTCTGCGGCTGGTGCGGGAGTGGCTGGCCGAGGAGCGGTTCGGGTCGGCGCGGCTGGTGGTGGTGACCCGTGGCGCGGCAGCCGTGCACGGCGACGACGTCACCGACCTGGCGGGCGCCGCGGCCCTTGGCCTGCTGCGCGCCGCCCAGGCGGAGAACCCGGGCCGCCTCCTGCTGGTGGACCTCGACGAGAGCCCCGTTTCCGGTACGGCGTTGCTCACCGCGACGACCCCGGACGAGCCGCAGGTGGCCGTACGTGATGGAAAGGCGTGGGCGCCGCGCCTGGCGCGGGCGGCGGGCGGGGACGGGCTCGCGGTGCCGGCGGGGGTGGCCGAGTGGCGGCTGGACGCGCCGGTCAAGGGGAGCCTGTCGGACCTGGCGCTGGTCCCGCACCCCGCGTCCGGCAGGACGCTTGAGCCGGGAGAGGTGCGGATCTCCGTCCGCGCCGCCGGGATGAACTTCCGCGACGTCGTCGTGGCGCTCGGCATGGTGCCCGAGCGCGATGTGCCGATGGGAGGCGAGGCCTCCGGCGTGGTGCTGGAGGTCGGTGCCGGGGTGGACGACCTGGCGCCCGGTGACCGGGTCTTCGGCCTGCTGGACGGCGCGTTCGGCCCGGTGGGGGTGACCGACCGTCGGCTGCTCGCGCCGATTCCCCAGGGCTGGACCTTCGAGCAGGCGGCGTCCGTCCCCGGCGTGTTCCTCACCGCCTACCACGGCCTGAGGCACGTGGCCCGCCTCCAGCGGGGGGAGTCGGTGCTGGTGCACGCGGGTGCCGGTGGGGTGGGTATGGCGGCGGTGCAGCTGGCGCGGTATCTGGGGGCTGAGGTGTTCGCGACGGCGAGTCCTGCCAAGTGGGGGGTGTTGCGGTCGTTGGGGCTGGATGAGGAGCACATCTCCTCGTCGCGGGATCTGGACTTCGAGGAGCGTTTCCTGGGGGTGACGGGTGGTCGCGGGGTGGATGTGGTGCTGAACTCGCTGGCGCGTGAGTTCGTGGACGCCTCCTTGCGCCTGCTGCCCAGAGGCGGCCGGTTCGTCGAGATGGGCAAGACCGACATCCGTGACGCCGCCGCGACCGGCGCCGCGTATCCGGGGGTCGAGTACGCGGCCTTCGACCTGATCGACTCCGGCCCCGACCATATCCGCGACATGTTGGCGGAGGTGCTCGGGCTGTTCGGGCGGGGGGTGTTGCGGCCGTTGCCGGTGCGGTCGTGGGATGTGCGGCGGGCGCCGGAGGCGTTTCGGTTCCTGGCGGGGGCGCGGCATGTGGGCAAGGTGGTGTTGCGGATGCCGCAGGTGTTCGGTCCGGGGGGGACGGTGCTGGTGACGGGTGGTACGGGGTTGTTGGGGGGGTTGGTGGCGCGGTATTTGGCGGGGGTGTGTGGGGTGGGTCATGTGGTGTTGGTGAGTCGGAGTGGGCGGGGGGCGGCGGGGGTCGAGGAGTTGGAGGCGGAGGTGGTGGGGTTGGGGGCTCAGGTGAGTGTGGTGGCGTGTGATGTGGCCGATCGTGAGGCGTTGGCTGCTGTGCTGGCGGGGATTCCCGAGGATCGGCCGTTGACCGGGGTGGTGCACACCGCCGGCGTCCTCGACGACGGGCTGGTCCAATCCCTCACCCCGGAACGGGTGGACGCGGTGCTGCGGCCCAAGGTGGACGCGGCGTGGAACCTGCACGAGCTCACCCGTGACCTGGACCTGTCGGCGTTCGTGATGTTCTCCTCGGCCGCGGCGGTGCTGGACGGGGCGGGGCAGGGCAGCTACGCCGCCGCCAACGCCTTCCTCGACGCGCTGGCGGCGCACCGCAGGGCTCAGGGGTTGGCCGGGCTCTCGCTGGCGTGGGGTTTCTGGAACCAGCGCAGCGGCATGACCGGCCATCTCGCCGACGCCGACGTGGAGCGGATGGCCCGCTCAGGACTGGTCGCCCTGTCGTCTGAGGAGGGGATGGCCCTGTTCGACGCGGCCCGCGCCTTCGACGAGGCGCTGCTCGTGCCGATCCACCTCGACCTCGCCGCGCTGCGCGGCGAGAACGGCCTGCGCTCCGCGCTGTTGCGGGGCCTCGTCCGCGCCCCCGCCCGCCGGGTCGTCCGGGCCGTGGGAGGCGTCACCTCCAGCGCCTCCGGTCTCGAACAGCGCCTGGCGGGTCTGTCGGAGGACGAGCAGCTGGCCGCGCTCGTCAAGCTCGTCTGCGCCGCGGCCGCCGGGGTGCTCGGGCACACGAGCGTGGACTCGGTGGAACCCGAGAGGGCGTTCAAGGAGCTCGGGTTCGACTCGCTCACCGCCGTCGAGCTGCGCAACCGGCTCGGTGGTGCCACCGGGCTGCGCCTGCCGACCACCCTGGTCTTCGACTATCCCAACCCCAGCGTGCTCGCCGAGCACATCAGGGACGAGATCGCCCCGCCCGCCGCCGACCCCGCCGCGTCCGTCCTCGCGGAGGTCGACCGGCTGGAGACCCTCCTGTACGCGAGGAACGGCGGGGACACCGACAAGATCACAGCCCGGCTGCGGGCGCTGCTCCGCAAGTGGGACGACACGCACGGCGACCCGGTGGAGGCCGAGCCCCGGCAGGACTTCGAGTCGGTCACCGACGATGAGCTCTTCGCGGTCCTCGACGGGGAACTCGGCGCCTCCTGACGGCGCCTCCCGACGGCGCACCCCATGACGAATCCCTACTGCCCCGAGGCTGGTTGACGTCCGATGCCGAATGACGACAAGCTGCGTGACTACCTCAAGCGTGCCACCGCCGACCTGCAGCACACCCGACGCCGCCTGCGCGAGGTGGAGGCCAGGGAACGTGAGCCGATCGCGGTCGTGGCCATGAGTTGCCGCCTGCCCGGTGGAGTGAACAGCCCGGAGGAGCTCTGGCGGCTGGTCGCGGACGGGAAGGACGCCATGTCCGGGTTCCCCGGCGACCGGGGCTGGGACCTGGACCGGCTCTACCACCCCGACCCGGACATCCCCGGCACCACCTACGCCCGCGAGGGCGGGTTCGTCGCCGACGCCGGCGGTTTCGACGCGGGCTTCTTCGGGATGAGCCCGCGCGAGGCGCTGGCGTCCGACCCGCAGCAGCGGCTGCTGCTGGAGACCTCGTGGGAACTGCTGGAACGGGCGGGCATCGATCCCGCCACGGTGAAGGGCAGCCGGACGGGCGTCTTCGTCGGCGCGGCCTCCAGCGGGTACGGCATCGGCCAGGGTGTCTTCCCCGCGGGGGTCGAGGGTCACCTGCTGACGGGCACCTCCACCGCCGTCATGTCCGGGCGGATCTCCTACACCCTCGGTCTTGAGGGACCCGCGGTCACCGCCGACACCGCCTGCTCGTCCTCGCTGGTGACCCTGCACATGGCGTGCGAGTCCCTCAGAAGGGACGAGTGCTCCATGGCCATCACCGGCGGCGTCACGATCATCTTCACTCCCGAGATCTTCGTGGAGTTCAGCCGCCAGCGCGGCCTCGCCCCCGACAGCCGGGTGAAGGCCTTCGCCGCGGCCGCCGACGGCACCGCCTTCTCCGAGGGGATCGGCCTGCTGCTGCTGGAGCGGCTGTCGGACGCGCGTCGTAACGGTCATCCGGTGCTGGCGGTGGTGCGGGGCAGCGCGGTCAACCAGGACGGTGCCAGCAACGGCCTGTCGGCTCCGAACGGCCCCTCCCAGCAGCGCGTCATCCGCCAGGCGCTCGCCAACTCCGAACTGGTGGCCGCCGACGTCGACGCGGTGGAGGCGCACGGCACCGGCACCATGCTCGGCGACCCGATCGAGGCCCAGGCGCTGCTCGCCACCTACGGTCAGGAGCGCCCGGTCGATCGTCCCCTGCGGCTGGGTTCGGTGAAGTCCAACATCGGCCACACCCAGGCCGCCGCCGGGGTGGCGAGCGTCATCAAGGTGGTGATGGCTCTCCGGCACGGCCTGCTGCCCAGGACCCTGCACGTCGACGAGCCCACCCCGCACGTCGACTGGTCGGCGGGTGCGGTGTCGCTGCTGACCGAGCCCGTCGAGTGGCCCGAGAACGGTCACCCGCGCCGCGCGGGAGTCTCCGGTTTCGGTATCAGCGGCACCAACGCCCACGTCATCATCGAGCAGGCCCCCGCGCCCGTCGACACCGAGATCGAGGGGGCTCTGCCGTTTCCGACGGCGGAGCTCGCCGGGGGATTGCCGTTGCCGTTCGTGGTGTCGGCGCGCGGCGAGGAGGCGTTGGGCGCGCAGGCCGCCCGCCTGGCGGCATTCGTGGAGGAGCGCGAGGACCTGAGGCCGCTGGACATCGCGTACTCGCTGGCCACCGGCAGGTCCGCCTTCGATCATCGTGCGGTGGTGGTGGGCGGGGACCGTGGAAGTGTGGTGGCCGGGTTGTCGGCGGTAGCCGGTGGTTCGGGTGTGGTGCGGGGTCGGGTGGGTGACGGCCGGGTGGCGGTGTTGTTCACCGGTCAGGGCAGTCAGCGGGCCGGGATGGGCCGGGAGCTGTATGGGCGGTTCCCGGTGTTCGCGGCGGCGTTGGACGCGGTGATCGCGGAGCTGGATCCGCTGCTTGAGGGGTCGTTGCGTGAGGTGGTGTTCGCCGAGCCGGGGTCGGTGGAGGCGGAGTTGCTGGATCGGACCGGGTGGGCGCAGCCGGCTCTGTTCGCGGTGGAGACGGCGTTGTTCCGGCTGGTGGAGTCCTGGGGAGTGGCGCCGGATGTGCTGGCCGGGCACTCGGTCGGGGAGATCGCGGCGGCGCATGTGGCGGGGGTGTTGTCGCTGCAGGACGCGTGCGTGTTGGTGGCGGGTCGGGCGCGGTTGATGCAGGCGTTGCCTGCCGGTGGGGCGATGGTGTCGGTGCGGGCCTCCGAGGAGGCAGTCGTCGAGCTGCTGGCCGGGCGTGAGGGTGAGGTGTCGGTCGCGGCGGTGAACGGTCCGTCCTCGGTGGTGATCTCCGGCGTCGAGGAGGCGGTGCTTGAGGTGGCCGCCGCCCTGGAGGAGCGGGGAGTTCGGGCGAAGCGGTTGCGGGTGTCGCACGCGTTCCATTCGCCGTTGATGGACCCGATGCTGGAGGACTTCCGCACCCTGGCCAGGACGCT
Organism: Streptosporangium sp. NPDC000095; assembly: GCF_042899335.1. Lineage (NCBI taxonomy): Bacteria > Bacillati > Actinomycetota > Actinomycetes > Streptosporangiales > Streptosporangiaceae > Streptosporangium > Streptosporangium sp. NPDC000095. Next base: position 19,819 of record NZ_JBIAZS010000034.1, on the reverse strand, counting down.
CACCTACGACCCGCCGCGGATTCCGATCGTGTCGACCCTGACCGGGGAGCAGGCCACGGCTGAGCAGCTGTGTTCGCCGGAGTACTGGGTGGAGCAGGTGCGTGGTGCGGTGCGGTTCGCCGATGGGGTGGGGGTGTTGGCTTCTGCGGGGGTGGAGACGTTCGTGGAGGTGGGGCCGGACGGGGTGTTGTCGGCGATGGGGCAGGAGTGCCTGGCCGGCGACGGTTCCGGTGACGGTGCTGGTTCGGGGGTGGGGTCCGGGGCGGTGTTCGTGCCGGTGATGCGCCGGGATCGTGGTGAGGCCGCGGAGTTGGTCACGGCGTTGGGCGCCTTGCATACGCGGGGGGTGGCCGTTGACTGGGAGGCGTTCTTCACCGACGCCACCACCGCGGCCGGAGTGGGGAGACCACGCCGGGTCGAACTGCCCACCTACGCCTTCCAGCACCGCGACTACTGGCTGCACGTCCCCACCTCCGGCGACCCGGAGTCCGTCGGCCTCGACACGCCGGGTCACCCCCTTCTGGGTGCCGCCGTCGAGCTGCCCGACTCCGGTGGACACCTGTTCACCACCCGTCTCTCGGCCCGTACCCACCCGTGGCTCGCGGACCACGCGGTGGGCGAGACGGTGCTGTTCCCCGGCACCGGGCTGGTGGAACTCGCCGTCCGCGCCGGAGACCAGGTCGGTTGCGACAGGATCGAGGAGCTCACCCTGGAGGCCCCGCTGGTCCTGACCGGCCAGAGCGGTGTCCAGGTGCAGGTCGTGCTCGGCGCGCCCGACGACTCCGGGGCCCGTGCGATCAGCGTCTACGGACGTGCCGAGGAGACCGCGGCCGACGAGGCGTGGACCCGGCACGCCACCGGCCTCCTCACCGCCTCGGGCACCGCCGGAGACTTCGACCTCGGCGAGTGGCCGCCGCCCGGTGCCGAGCCGGTGGAGACGGACGGCCTCTATGACCGGCTCGTCGACCTCGGCCTCCGCTACGGTCCGGCCTTCCGCGGCCTCAGGGCGGCCTGGACGCGTGGCGACGAGGTGTTCGCCGAGATCGCGCTGCCCGAGGGCGTCGCCGCCGACGCCGCCCTCTTCGGCGTCCACCCGGCCCTGCTGGACGCCGCCCTGCACGCCCTCGCCCTCAGTGACGCCTCGACGGAGCACGCCGCGCTGCCGTTCACGTGGTCGGAGGTGGAACTGCACGCCGCCGGGGCGTCAGGGCTGCGGGTGCGGGTGGTGCCGACCGGAGGCGACTCGCTGCGCCTGGAGGCGGCCGACCAGGCCGGGCGTCCTGTCGTGTCGATCGGCTCGCTCGTACTGCGGCCCATCGGTTCCGCCGACCTCGCCGGCGCACGCACGGACCCCGGGCGTTCGCTGCACCGGGTGGAGTGGGTCCCGGCCGAGGCCGGGACCGTACCGGTGCGGGAGTGGGCGCTGCTCGGCGGCGACGTCCCCGCCGCGGGGGAGGCGCTGCGCGCGGCCGGGATCTCCCCGGCCTCCTACGCCGGGATCGAGGAGCTGGTCGCGGCCCTCGACTCCGGTGCGACCGTTCCCGACGTCGTCCTCGTGAGCGCGGAGAGCGCCGGCGGGACCCTCGCTCATGACCACGCTCACGCCGCCGGACCCCACACCGACACCGAGATCGACACGGAAACCGGCACGGAGGCTGTGGCGGGGGCCGTCCGCTCGGCCGTTCAGCGGGCGCTGGACCTGGCTCGGGCCTGGTCGGCCGACGACCGCCTCGACGACTCCCGGCTGGTCTTCGTGACCCGGGGAGCGGTCTCCGCCGGGTCCGGGGAGAGCGCCCGTGACGTCGCGGGCGCCGCGGTGTGGGGCCTGGTCCGTTCCGCCCAGGCGGAGAACCCGGACAGGTTCGTCCTGGCCGACCTGGACGGTCATGCCGCGTCGGCGGGACGGCTCCCCGCCGCGCTCGCGACCGGCGAGCCGCAGGTGGCGCTGAGGGAAGGAGGAGCCGTGCTGGCCGCCAGGCTCGTCCGGGCGACCGGCGCCGGGCTCGTGCCGCCCGAGGGCGCCGCCTCCTGGCGGATGGACAGCCTGGACAAGGGCACCCTGGAGAATTTGGCCTTCCTGGACGCGCCCGCGGCCGTCGCCCCGTTGGCACCGGGACAGGTCAGGGTCGAGCTCCGCGCCGCCGGGGTGAACTTCCGGGACGTGCTCAACGCGCTCGGCATGTATCCGGGCGAGGCGGGCGCGATGGGCCTCGAAGGAGCGGGCCGCGTCGTGGAGGTCGGTCCCGGCGTCACCGCGTTCGCCGAGGGCGACCGGGTGATGGGCATGTTCGACGGCGGCGCGTTCGGCCCGCTGGCCGTCACCGACCACCGCCAGCTGGTCGCCGTGCCCGGCGGCTGGACCTTCGCCCAGGCCGCGTCGACGCCGGTCGCCTTCCTCACCGCGTACTACGCGCTGGTGGACCTGGCGGCCCTGAAAGCGGGGGAGAAGGTGCTGATCCACGCCGCCGCGGGCGGAGTGGGCATGGCGGCCGTGCAACTCGCCCGGCATTTCGGAGCCGAGGTCTACGGAACCGCCGGAACCGGCAAATGGGACGTCCTACGCTCCATGGGGCTGGACGAGGCCCACATCTCCTCCTCACGCACCCTGGACTTCGAATCCTCCTTCCTCGCCTCGACCGGCGGGGGAGGGGTCGACGTGGTGCTCAACTCGCTGGCGGGCGACTTCGTCGACGCCTCGCTGCGGATGCTGCCACGCGGCGGCCGGTTCGTGGAGATGGGCAAGACCGACGTTCGCCCGCCCGAGGCCGTGGCCGCCGAGCATCCCGGCGTCCGCTACCGCGACTTCGACCTCGTCGAGGCCGGGTACGATCGGATCGGGGAGATGCTGCGTGCCCTCCTCGACCTGTTCGAGCGGGGGGCGATCCGGCCGCTGCCGGTGGTCGCCTGGGACATCCGCCGCGCCCCCGAGGCGTTCCGCTTCCTGTCGCAGGCCAGACACGTCGGCAAGGTCGCGCTCACCATGCCCGTCCCGCTCGCCCAGGACGGCACCGTGCTGGTGACCGGCGGCACCGGCGGCCTCGGCGGCCTCGTCGCCCGCCACCTCGTGACCGCCCACGGCGTCCGCAACCTCCTGCTGACCAGCCGTGGCGGTCCCGCCGCCCAGGGGGCGGAGCGGCTGCGTGCCGAACTGACGGACCTGGGGGCGAACGTCGAGATCGTCGCCTGCGACGCGGCCGACCGGACCGCCCTGGCGAAGCTGCTGGCCGGGGTGCCCGCCGGGCACCCGCTCACCGCGGTGGTGCACGCCGCGGGCGTACTGGACGACGGGACGATCGCCTCACTCACCCCCGACCGGGTGGACAGGGTGCTGCGCCCCAAGGCGGACGCCGCGCTGAACCTGCACGAGCTGACCCGCGACCTCGACCTGTCGTCGTTCGTACTGTTCTCGTCGGTGGCCGGCACGTTCGGCAGCACCGGGCAGGGTAACTACGCCGCGGCCAACGCGTTCCTGGACGCGCTGGCCGGGCTGCGGCGCGCGCGGGGACTGCCCGCGCTCTCGCTCGCCTGGGGCCCGTGGGCCGAGGTCGGCGGCATGCTCGGTACTCTCACCGACGCCGACATCGGCCGGATGGCCCGCGACGGTGTCGTGCCGCTGACACCGGAGGAGGGCCTGGCCCTGCTCGACGCCGCGGCGGGCAGGCCGGAGTCGGCGCTGGTGCCGATCCGCCTCGACGCCAAGGCACTGGCGGCCAAGGGCGACCGGCTGCCGCCACTGCTGCGGGGTGTGGTGCGCGCGCCGGCCCGCCGTACCGCGACGGCCGCCGGGGGCGGGCAGACCGGCGCGGACCTGCTCGCCGGCCTGGCCGCGCTCCCCGCGGCCGACCGTCACCGGATGCTGCTCGACCTGGTGCGGGCCGAGGTCGCCGCCGTGCTCGGCCACACCTCCACCGACCAGGTGGAGGCCGACCGGGCCTTCGACGAGATGGGCTTCGACTCGCTCACCTCGGTCGAGTTGCGCAACCGGCTGAACACCGCGACCGGCAGGCGGTTGCCCGCCACGCTGGTGTTCGACTACGCGAACCCGACCGCCCTCGCCGACTACCTGCGCGCGGAACTGGTGCCGGACGAGGCGCCGACCGAGGCACAGGTCCTGCGGGAACTCGACCGGCTGGGCCGGGTGCTCACCGAGATCACCCCCGACGAGGAGACGCGGTTCACGATCGCCACACGTCTGGGAGGTCTGCTGGCCCAGTGGCGCGGAGACAGGCCCGAGCCGGACGGAGCAGGCGCGGCCGTCGGCGAGGGCGTGGAGTCGGCGAGCGCCGACGAACTGTTCGCACTGATCGACAAGGGGCTCTGAGCCCAGTGTTCCCGAATGTTCCTGCCGTGATGAACGGTCTCTCCGTACCGAACGCCCCAGCGGTGGGCGCCCGGCTCGACGTGTGGGGAAGGTGACGTGACATGGCGGACGAGCAGAAGCTCCTCGGCTATCTCCGGCGGGTGACCGCGGACCTCCAGCAGGCCCAGCAGCGGCTGCGCGAGGTGGAGGCCAAGGACCGCGAGCCGATCGCGGTCATCGCGGCGGGATGCCGGTTCCCCGGGGGCGTGCGCAGCCCCGAGGAGCTGTGGCGGCTCGTCGCGGAGGGCCGCGACGGCGTCTCGGAGTTCCCCGGCGACCGGGGCTGGGATGTGGAGACCCTGTACGATCCGGAGCTCACCCGGCCGGGGACCAGCTACACCCGCGAGGGCGGTTTCCTCTACGACGCCGGAGACTTCGACGCGGGCTCCTTCGGCATCTCGCCGCGTGAGGCGCTCGCCGCCGACCCGCAGCAACGGTTGCTTCTTGAGGTGTCGTGGGAGGCGTTCGAGCGGGCCGGCGTCGACCTGACCTCGCTGAAGGGCAGCCAGACCGGTGTCTTCGTCGGCGCCTTCTCCAGCGGGTACGGCACCGGCCTGGACGCGCTGCCGGAGGGGGTGGAGGGCCACCTGCTGACCGGCAACTCCACCGCCGTGATCTCCGGTCGGGTCGCCTACGTGTTCGGGCTCAAGGGTCCGGCGGTCACCGTCGACACCGCGTGCTCGTCGTCCCTGGTGGCGCTGCACTGGGCGTGCGAGTCGCTGCGGCGCGGGGAGAGCACGCTCGCCCTGGCCGGCGGGGTGACCGTGATGGCCACGCCCGAGGCTTTCGTTGAGTTCAGCCGCCAGCGGGGTCTCGCGCGAGACGGCCGCTGCAAGGCGTTCTCCGACGACGCCGACGGTACGGGGTGGGGTGAGGGCGCGGGCATGCTGCTGCTGGAGCGGCTGTCCGACGCGCGCCGCAACGGTCACCCGATCCTCGGGGTCATCCGCGGCTCCGCGGTCAACCAGGACGGTGCGAGCAACGGCCTGTCCGCCCCGAACGGGGTGTCCCAGCAACGGGTCATCCGCCGCGCGCTGGCCAACGCCGGTCTCGCCGCGTTCGACGTGGACGCCGTCGAGGCGCACGGCACCGGGACCACCCTCGGCGACCCGATCGAGGCGCAGGCCCTGCTCGCCGCGTACGGCGGGGACCGTCCGCAGGACCGGCCGCTCTGGCTGGGCTCGATCAAGTCGAACATCGGCCACACCCAGGCCGCCGCCGGGGTCGCGGGCGTGATCAAGATGCTGATGGCGTTGCGCGCCGGTGTCCTGCCCGCCACCCTGCACGTGTCCGAGCCTTCCTCCCACGTGGACTGGACGGCGGGGAACGTCCGGCTGCTGACCGAACCCGTCGAGTGGCCGGACGACGTGGACCGGCCCCGCCGTGCGGGAGTCTCCTCCTTCGGCGTCAGCGGCACCAACGCCCATGTGATCGTCGAGCAGGCCCCGGCCGCCGAAGGCGCGTCCGGGGAGCCGGGGGAGGTTGGGGAGCCGGCGCCGATGCTCGCGCTGCCGGGCGGTGCGGCGGCGTGGGCGGTCTCGGCGAAGAGCGCGCCCGTCCTGCGAGCACAGCTCGACCGCCTTCTCGCCTACGCCGAGGAGCACCCGGGACGGCCGGCCGCCGAAATCGGCCTCGCCCTGGCCGCGCGCACCGCCTTCCCGCACCGGGTCGTGGTGGTGGGACGCGACCGTGAGGAGTTGCTGGCCGGCGTGCGCGGGCTGATCTCGGGCGACACCGTCACCGGCGCGGTCACCGGGGTGGCGGCCGGGACGCCGGGCAAGACGGTGTTCGTCTTCCCCGGCCAGGGCTCGCAGTGGGCCGGGATGGCCACGGAACTGCTCGCCGCCTCCCCCCTCTTCGCCGCGCACCTCGCCGACTGCGAGCGGGCACTGGCGCCGTTCGTGGACTGGTCGCTGTCCGCTGTGCTGCGCGGGGAGGCGGGGGCACCCCCGCTGGACAGGGTGGACGTGGTCCAGCCAGTGCTGTGGGCGGTCATGGTGTCGCTCGCCCGGCTCTGGAGCGGTTACGGAATCCGCCCCGACGCCGTGATCGGCCACTCCCAGGGGGAGATCGCCGCCGCCACGGTCGCCGGGGCACTCTCCCTCGACGACGGCGCCCGCGTCGCCGCCCTGCGCAGCCGGGCCATCGGCGACGTGCTCGCCGGGCGCGGAGGCATGGTCTCCGTCGGGCTGCCCGTCGATGAGCTGACCGCGCGGCTGGAGCCCTGGCGGGACCGGATCTCCGTCGCGGCGGTGAACGGGGCCCGCTCGGTCGTGGTCTCCGGCGTCCCGGACGCCCTCGACGAGCTGATCGACGAGCTGACCGGGGATGGCGTGCGGGCCAGGAAGGTTCCCGTCGACTACGCCTCGCACTCCGCGCAGGTCGAGGAGCTGCGCGAGCGCCTGCTCCGTGATCTCGGGCCGATCGAGCCCCGCTCGGGCGAGGTGCCGATGATCTCCACGGTGACCGGCGACTGGATCGACACCACCGGCCTCGACGCCGAGTACTGGTACACCAACCTGCGCCGCACGGTCGGCTTCGACGGCGCCGTCCGCGCGCTCGCCGCGCAGGGGTACGGCGTGTTCGTCGAGGCCAGCCCGCACCCGGTGCTCACCATGGGCCTGCAGGAGACCTTCGACGCGCTCGGCCACGACGCCGTCGTCACCGGCACCCTGCGCCGCGACGAGGGCGGGCTGCCCCGGCTGCTCGCCTCCGCCGCCGAGCTGCACGTCCGGGGCGTCACCGTCGACTGGTCCGGCCTGTATCCCGGGGCCCGCCCGGTGGACCTGCCGACCTACGCCTTCCAGCGGCGGCGCTACTGGCTGGAGTCCTCGGCGGCCGTGCGGACCCCGGCCGCCGACCCGGTGGACACCGCCTTCTGGGAGGCCGTCGAGCACGGGAACGCGCTGAGCCTCGCCGACGACCTGCGGGTCGCTCCCGACGTCCTGAACGAGATGCTGCCCGCGCTGTCCTCCTGGCGTCGGCGCACGCGGGAGCGGGCCACGATCGACTCCTGGCGCTACCGGGTGGCCTGGCGGCCGGTCGGCGAGCCGGCGGGTGGCACGCTCACCGGCTCGTGGCTGGTCGCCCTGCCCGCGGACGACGCCCCCGCGACGACCGCGGTCGTCGCGGGGCTCGCCAGGAACGGCGCCCGGGTGATTCCCCTCGAGGTGGGCGGGCAGGACCGCGCCGCGCTCACCTCGGCGCTGCGCGACCGGCTCGCCGACGAGTCCGTGACCGGTGTGCTCTCCCTGCTGGCGCTGGACGAACACCTCCACCCGGTGCACCCGGGACTCTCACGCGGCACGGCGGCGACCGTCACCCTCGTCCAGGCCCTGAGCGACGCGGGCGTCACGGCGCCGCTGTGGGCCGTGACCTCCGGCGCGGTGGACACCGGCACCTCGGGCGCCGAGCAGACCTCCCGGGCGGAGCCGGGACGAAGCGGGGACGCCGCCCCGTTCCAGGCACAGGTCTGGGGGATCGGCACCGTCCTCGCCCTGGACCACCCGGACACCTGGGGCGGCCTCGTCGATCTGCCCCCCTCCCCGGACGAGCGGGCCGTCGACCGCCTCTGCGGCGTGCTGGCAGGGCCGGGCGGAGAGGAACAACTGGCGGTCAGGCAGAACGGGATCCTCGCCCGCCGGATGGTGCGGGCACCGATCGGCGCGGTCGAAAGCGCCTCAGGCTCCGGCGGTGTCCGGCGGCTGAGCGGCACCGCGCTCGTCACCGGCGGAACCGGCGGGGTCGGCGCGCACGTGGCCCGCTGGCTGGCGGGCCGGGGCGTCGAGCACCTGCTCCTGACGAGCCGGCGCGGACGCGCCGCCGAGGGCGCCGCCGAGCTGGAGGCCGAGCTCGCGGCCCTGGGCGTCACAGTCACGATCGCCGCGTGCGACGTCGCCGACCGCGAGGACCTCCGCCGCCTGCTGGACTCGCTGCCCGCCGAGTACCCGCTGCGCGCGGTGGTCCACGCGGCCGGCGTCGTCAGGGACGGCGCGCCGCTGCCCGGCACCACGGTCGAGGAGTTCGCCGAGGTCGGGCTGGCCAAGGTGGTGGGCGCGCGTCACCTGGACGAACTGCTGGGCGACCGGCCGCTGGACCTGTTCGCGCTGTTCTCCTCGGGGGCCGCCGTGTGGGGGCAGGGAGGACAGGCGGCGTACGCCGCGGCGAACGCGTTCCTGGACGCGCTGGCCGCCCGGCGCCGCGCCCGCGGAACGGCGGCCACCTGCGTCGCCTGGGGTGCCTGGGGCGGCGGCGGCATGGTGGACGACGAGGTCGGCTCCCGGCTGCGCCGCCTCGGCGTGCGTGCCATGGAGCCCTCCTCGGCCACGGCCGCGCTCGGCCAGGCCCTGGACCACGACGAGTCCCACCTGGTGGTGGCCGACATCGACTGGAGCCGGTTCGCCCCCGCGTACACCCTCTCCAGGTCCCGCCCGTTGCTGCGTGCCCTTCCCGAGGTCACCGCGATCCTCGACGACGGCGACGCCGAGGAGGAGACGGACGGAGCGCCGTTGACGGCGAGGCTCTCCGGGCTGCCCGAGGAGGAGCGACTGGACGTGCTCCGCGAGGCGGTACGGGCGCACGCCGCCAGGGTGCTCGGCCACCCCGGCCCCGAGGCGGTCGACGCGCACCAGAACTTCCTGGAGGCCGGCTTCGACTCGCTGACCTCCATGGAACTGCGCAACGGCCTTGTCAAGGCGACCGGGCTGCGGATGCCCGCGACGGTGGTCTTCGACTATCCCAACCCCTCCGACCTGGCAAAACACCTCCTGGGCGAGCTGGCGGCCCGCCTGGACGGTGCCGGCGAGAACGCGCCGGGCGGTGCGGACCCCTCGGAGACCCCCAGCGCGTTGTTCCACGAGGCCGCCCGCGCGGGGAAGATGCACGAGGCCATGGGGCTGCTGCGGGCGATGGCCGACCTGCGTCCCTCCTTCTCCTCTGTCGAGGAGCTCGACGAGATCCCGCCGCCGGTCAAGCTCGCCTCCGGGCCCGGCACACCCGCGCTGTTCTGCTTCAGCACCCCCATGGCGCTGGGCGGGGCGACCCAGTTCGCCCGGCTCGCCGCGAACTTCCGCGGTGTCCGGGACCTCTTCGCGCTCACGGTGCCCGGTTTCGCCAAGGAGGAGAGGCTTCCCGGTACGGTCGACGCCGCGGTGCGGGTGTGGGCGGAGTCCGTACGCCGGGCCGCGGGGGACGAGCCGTTCGTGGTCCTCGGCTACTGCGCGGGCGGTATCTTCGCGCACGCCGCCGTCGGCTACCTGGAGAGTATCGGGATCAACCCGCGAGGACTGGTCCTGCTGGACACCTTCATGCCCGACGACAAGGTCATCGACGACATCGGCATGCAACTGGTGCGGGGCATGTTCGACAGGGAGGCGTCGTTCGGCCCGTTCACCAGCGCACGGCTGGCGGCGATGGGTCGCTACTACCGGCTGTTCCGTGAGAGCACGGTGGGCGAGGTACGCGCGCCCATCCTGTTCCTGCACCCGGACACCCCGCTGACCGGCTTCGACGGCGAGATACCCGTCACCGACGACTGGCGCGCCTCCTGGCACACCGACCACGTCCTCCGTGAGGTCGAGGGTGACCACTACACCATGCTGGAGGACAGGTCGCCCTCGATGGCCCGTGCCATCGAGGGCTGGCTGGAGTCGCTGGAGTCGCCGCCCGCCGACCGCTGAGAACCGCGCCGCCGGGCTCACCCGGCCCGGCGGCGCCCGGGGTGCATCGGCGGCCTCTCGGGTACCGGCGAGAGAGTGGTGCACAGGTGAACGGGCCGAAGGGCTCGAACCACCCTTCGAGGCCGATCACGTCGTCGTGCGCCGTTGTCACGGCGACGGCGGCGCGGTCCGCGATCTTGTTCCGGACGGCTCGGGCAGATCCCGGCGGATCGACGCCTCGACGCCTTCGACAGCGGTGATCGCGCCGTACGCGATGAGCCGTACCAGGTCCGCGTCGTCGGGGTGGGTGACTCGCCAGGCCGCGACATCGGCGTCGGTGACGCGGTACGGTGCCAGCGCGGTGAGCAGGGCGAGCCTCGCCCCGGGAAGGTCGGAGCCGGTCAGGTCCGCCGACGGCCCGTCCAGCCACCCGCCACCCATCGCGGGATGCTCGCCGTCCCATGCGCCGACCGTCTCCAGCACGGCCGCGCGGGCCCGCTCGCCGAGCAGCGCCCCGCCCGCGCCCGCCGCCTCCCGAAGCGCGGCGAAGGCGGTACCCACCGGTGTGCCCGCCGCCCAGACAGGTTCCGGGAGCGCGGGTGGTTCCGCCAGAAAGGGGAGGCTCTCACCGGCCGGCAGTCGCCTGCGTACGGTGCGGGCCAGCACCCTGCCGCTCAGGTTGCGGACCAGTCGGGAATCCTGCAGCCTGCCGGGCAGCATGCTGTCGGTCAGCAGGGCAGAGGCGATGCGGTTGATGAAGTGGAAGGTCAGGGCGGTGCCGGCGTACTCGGCGGTGTGCTCAGCCGGGAACGGCGCCGGCTCCGGGCCCACCGCGCCGGGTGTTCGGGTGGCCGTCGCCCAGCCGAGGAGCGCGGCGTGTCCGGGGTCGGCGGGCGTGTCGCCGCGTGAGATGTCCTCGGCCAGCCGGTGGTCGCCGGTGGCGTGCAACAGGGTGGTGTGCGCGGCCACGCAGTACGGGCACCGGTTGGCCATGGACACGCCGAGCGCGACCACCTCCCTGCCGGTCCTGGAGGCGGGTCCGGCCACGAGCGACTCGCGCAGCAGCGCCCAGGTCGCGGCGAGCAGGCCGGGGACGGGGGAGAGCGTCATGAGGACCGGCATCCTGGCGAGGCCGAAGTCGGTGGTCGCCTGGCCGTAGACGGCGGCGATCCGGCCGGTCGCGGCCTCGGGCGTAACGGGAGTCACGTATCGGAAGGTGTTCGCCATCTACCGTCGTTCCCTTCGTGATGGTCGGCCGGAATGCCGCCGTCAGAAAATCCGGCGGCTGTGTTCCGGAGCGAGGTGGTTCCAGCGGCCGGGTTCTGCCTCCGGCCGGCCCGCGCCGGGGCGATGGCCGATGGTCAGGCCGGTGGTCGTCGGCCGGTCGGTGAGTCGATGGTCGCCGACCGGCCCGATCCCGGGCGTCGCATCGGCGGATGCTCTCGCGCCCGCCACCGGGGGCGTAGCGATCCCGGGCCTACTCCAGCGGGAGTAGCTCCGGTCCCCTCTCCGCGGAGGAGGCGGAGGAGGCGGCGCCCGGTCTACTGTTCGGGCATGGGTCGCATACGCGAATGGCGCGGGCACGTGCGCGGACCGCGGGGGCACGCGTACGGATGGCGCGATCGCGTACGCACCTGGGGCGGCGGGGTGCGCGGTGAGGGCGATCAGGTGCCCGACGCGGCACTCGCCGGGGGGATCGCCCTGCTGCTGGTGGTCGCGACGCTGGTCGGGCCGGAGCAGGGCGGTCCGCATGGGCCGGGGCCGGTCGAGTACGCGCTGCTGCTCGCCGGCACCCTGCCGCTCGCCGTCCGCCGCCGCCTTCCCGTCGTGGTCGCGCTGGTCACCGCGGTGTGCATGACGGCCTACTCGGTAAGGACCGGTGTCGGGCCTCCGACGGCCTTCCCGGTGCTGGTGGCCGTCCACACTGCGGTACTGACCGGTCACCGTGCCGCCGCGGTGGCCGCGAGCGTCGTCTTCCTGAGCGGTGATCTGGTGGCCGGCCTGTCGTCGGGGACCGGGTCCGGGGGACTCCCACAGCAGTCCACCGGCCTGCTGGTCGGCTGGTTCGTCGCCGCCGGCGTCATGGGCGTGGTCTCCCGCCACCGCCGGGACGACCTGAGGCGGGCGGAGGAACGCGCCGCCGAGGCCGAGCGCACCCGAGAGGAGACGGCCCGCCGCCGCGCGGACGAGGAACGGCTGAGGATCGCCAGGGAACTGCACGACTCGCTCACCCACAGCATCTCCGTGATCAAGGTACAGGCCGGGGTCGCGGTCCACCTCGCCCGCAAGCGAGGTGAGGAGGTGTCCGCGCCGCTGCTCGCCATCCAGGAGGCCGGCGGGGAGGCGATGAGAGAGCTGCGCGCCACCCTGGAGGTACTGCGCGACGACGAGCCGCCCGTCAGCGGGCTCGACCGCCTCACCGAGCTGGTCGAACGGTCGCGGGCGACGGGCCTGCCCGCGACCGTGGTCGTGGACGGGGAGCGGCGGCCGCTCTCGGTGGACGTCGACCGCACCGCGTACCGGATCATTCAGGAGGCGCTCACCAACGCCGCCAGGCACGCGGGTCCCGCGGCGGCGTCGGTGCGCATCACCTACGGCCCGAAGGAGCTGACCGTGCAGATCGACGACGACGGGAGGGCGGATCCCGGTGCCGTACCGACGCCCGGGGTCGGGCTGAGCGGCATGCGCGAGAGGGTCACCGCGCTCGGCGGGAGGCTGCGCGCCGGCCCCCGCAGCGAGGGCGGTTTCAGCGTCCGCGCCGAACTTCCCGTGGACGGTTCCGCGTGACGCGCGCCCGCGCCGGGCTTTCGCCGGAGGGGGCCCGGTGATCCGCATGCTGCTCGTCGACGACCAGGCGCTGATCCGCGCCGGATTTCGCGCCCTGCTCGACGCCGAGGACGACATCGAGGTGGTGGCCGAGGCGGCCGACGGGTTGCGGGGGGTCGAACTGGCCGCCCGGTACGTTCCCGACGTCGTGCTTCTCGACATCCAGATGCCCGTGCTCGACGGTATCGAGGCGACCAGGCGGATCGCCGCCGACCCGGACCTGGCCGGTGTGCACGTCGTCATCCTCACCAACTACGGGCTCGACGAGTACGTCTTCGACGCCCTGCGCGCGGGCGCGGCCGGATTCATGGTCAAGGACACCGAACCCGAGGACCTGCTGCACGGTGTCCGCGTGGCCGCGCGGGGCGACGCCCTGCTCTCGCCCGCCATCACCCGCAAGTTGATCGACCAGTACGTCTCCCGGCGCCCCGACGTGAGCACGGACGGCGCGATGAAGGTCCTCACCAGGCGCGAGCGGGAGGTTGTGGCACTGGTCGGCCGGGGCCTCAGCAACGACGAGATCGCCGCGCACATGGTGATCAGCCCGTTCACCGCCAAGACCCATGTCAGCCGCGCCATGACCAAAACCGGTGCCCGCGACCGTGCCCAGCTCGTCGTCCTCGCCTACGAGTCGGGCCTGATCACACCCCGATCCGTGGGCGGCCCGTAACCGCTCGGACGAGCCGGGCCGGGTGCTCGCCGGGCGAAGCGGGCGGCCGGTGGCCCGTCCGGGCCGATGGCGGCGGGGGCAGGAACAGGAAACCCGGCCGGGCCGATGGAGGTCGGCCCGGAACAGGCCCGGAAAAGGAAGCTCGACCTGGAACGAAAAGAAGGCCGTCGACGACCCCGAGCGGGGGTGTCGACGGCCGTTTCGCCGTGTTCCGTGGCGGATGGTGGACGATACAGGGATTGAACCTGTGACCTCTTCCGTGTCAGGGAAGCGCTCTCCCGCTGAGCTAATCGTCCTCGCTGAAAACCAGAGGTGGAGACGGGATTTGAACCCGTGTAGACGGCTTTGCAGGCCGTTGCCTCGCCTCTCGGCCACTCCACCGAGTGGGGGGCGGATGCCCCTTTTCCGAGCGGAAGACGGGATTCGAACCCGCGACCCTCACCTTGGCAAGGTGATGCTCTACCACTGAGCCACTTCCGCGTGCTTCCGGGACCGGCCCGGACTCACTGTGAGAACTCTAGCGAATACCCGGCGACTCCCCAAACCGAATACGGCCGCTATCGTGAGATGTAAGGAGCCAGCTATGGTTTCACCAGTTACCACGACTCACCCTACGCGAGAGAGTTGGCAGTATGCGCGACAACGATGTCGTGACCATCGGGCCGGAGCCGCTGAGCTTCGAGGAGGTCGTCAGGGTCGCCAGGCACGGTGCCCCGGTACGCCTCGGCGACGACGCCCTGGCCGCCATGGCGGCGGCCCGCACCCGGGTGGACGAGCTGGCCGAGAGCCCCACCCCCGCCTACGGCGTCTCCACCGGGTTCGGCGCGCTGGCCACCCGGCACATCGACCCCTCGCTCCGCGCCCAGCTGCAGCGATCCCTCGTACGCTCGCACGCCGCCGGCTCGGGTCCCGAGGTCGAGATCGAGGTCACCCGGGCGATGATGCTGCTGCGCCTGCACACCCTGGCCACCGGCCGCACCGGCGTGCGCCCGAAGACGGCCAGGGTGCTGGAGGGCCTGCTCAACGCGCGGATCACCCCCGTCGTGCACGAGTACGGAAGCCTCGGCTGCTCCGGCGACCTCGCGCCGCTCTCCCACGTGGCCCTCACGATCATGGGCGAAGGTGTCGTCCGCGACGCCGCGGGGGAGCGGGCCGACGCCGCGGAGGCGCTCAAGCAGGCGGGGATCGAGCCCGTGGAGCTCGCGGCGAAGGAAGGGCTCGCGCTCGTCAACGGCACCGACGGCATGCTCGGCATGCTCATCCTGGCGATGGACGACCTCACCCGCCTGTTCAGGACCGCCGACGTGAGCGCGGCCATGAGCGTGGAGGCGCTGCTGGGCACCGACCGCGTCTTCGCCGCCGACCTGCAGGCCCTGCGCCCGCATCCCGGGCAGGCGGCCAGTGCCGCCAACCTCAGGGCACTGCTCGACGGCTCGCAGATCATGGATTCCCATCGGGACGGCACCTGCACCCGCGTCCAGGACGCGTACTCCCTCAGGTGTGCCCCGCAGGTCGCGGGGGCCGCCCGCGACACCCTGGCGCACGCCGCCCTGGTCGCCGGGCGGGAGCTGGCCTCCGCGATCGACAATCCGGTGGTCCTCGCCGACGGCCGGGTGGAGTCCAACGGCAACTTCCACGGGGCCCCCGTCGGCTACGTGCTCGACTTCCTGGCCATCGCGGTCGCGGACATGGCGAGCATCTCCGAGCGCCGCACCGACCGCATGCTGGACGTGGCCCGCAACCACGGCCTGCCCGCCTTCCTCGCGGACGACCCCGGCGTCGACTCCGGCCACATGATCGCCCAGTACACCCAGGCGGCGGTGGTCTCCGAGCTCAAGCGCCTGGCCGCGCCCGCGAGCGTCGACTCCATCCCGAGCTCCGCGATGCAGGAGGACCACGTCTCCATGGGCTGGTCGGCCGCGCGCAAGCTGCGCCGTTCGGTGGACGGCCTCACCCGGGTGCTGGCGGTGGAGGTCTTCACCGCCGCGCGGGCCCTGGATCTGCGTGCCCCGCTGCGGCCGGCCGCGGCGACCGCGGCCGTCGTGGACGTCGTGCGCCAGTCCGTTCCCGGGCCGGGTCCCGACCGCTTCCTCGCTCCGGAGATCGAGACGGTGGTCCGGCTCGTCGCGGCCAACGCGATCGTCGCCGCGGCGGAGACGGTCACCGGCCCTCTGTCGTAGAGCCGGTACGGAGCCGGGCCGGGAGCTGCCACGGGCCGGTGGCTCCCGGCCCGCCGACGCGGCGGGTGGGCGCGGCCGCCGTCAGCGGCTCGTGGGGATGGCGGCGATCACCTCCACCTCGATGAGCAGCCCCGGCCGGAACAGCCGTGAGACCTCCACGGTGGTGCTGGCCGGGGGTTCGCCGGTGATGTGGCGCTCGCGCACGGCCGCGTACTCCCGCAACAGCGATATATCGGTCAGATGGCTCCGGATGTGAGTCACGTCGTCGAACGTGCAGCCCCGATCGGCGAGGACGCGTGACAGCAGGTCCATCACGTATTCGGACTGACGCGTCATGTCCCCCTCGCCGACGACCTTCCCCTCCTCGTCCAGCGCCACCTGCCCCGAGACGAACAGCAGGCCTGCGGCCTCGGTGGCGTGGGAGTAGAGCCCGTTGGTGGGAGGCACCGTGGCCGGGTTCAGTTTCCGCACGCCGACACGGCCCGGATCCCCCTCCCTGACGTCCCCGACGTTTTCGGTGGCCCCGATGTCCCCGGTATCCCCGACCGGTCCCTCCGCCACCTCCCGTTCCACCGGTAGCGCCTGGCTCGCGTCGTCCGTCCGCTCCGCCCCTGTGGGACCGGTCGTGGCGACGTGCGCGAAGATCGCTGTCAGGTCCGCCTCGGCGAGCCCGGCCGCGGCAGCGTCCGCCAGTCTCCTCCCGGCCGCGGCGGCGAGCGTCTGGGTCCCGTGCGCGGCCAGCCCCACGTCCTTGGCCGCCAGGCCGAGGGCGTAGCGCGTCTCATGCGGGCCGCCCTCGACGGCCGGGCGGACCCGTTCGACGAGGGCACTCAGCGGCGTGCCGCCGAGCACCTCCAGGAGGTCCGCGGTGTCCACCCCGGTCGCCCTCGCGTACGCGAGGGTCTCGGCGAGCAGCACCTGGGCGGGCACCAGCGCGCTCATGACGGCGAGCTTCATCGCCGCGCCCGCGCCGGGACCGCCGACCTCACGCACCCGGCCGAACACTCCCAGCACCTTCCGGCAGCGGGCAAGGTCCTCGGGCAGGCCCCCGGCCAGCACCGTCAAAGTTCCGTGCTCGGCCGGTCGCACGCTGCCCAGGACCGGCGCGTCGACCAGCCCCACCCCCGTGGGAAGCAGGTCGCGCAGCCCGGCCAGCGCCTCAGGCCCGATCGTCGACATCTCCGCGACCACCGTCCCGGCCCGCAGTCCCGGTGCCGCGTCCGTGAGGACCCGCCGCACCGCCGTGGGGTCGCTGAGCATCGTGACGACCAGCTCCGCCCCGGCCACGGCCTCGGCGGGTGACGCCGCCGAGGCGGCGCCCTCGACCGTGCGGGGGGTGCGGTTCCACGTCGTCACCTCGTACCCGGCCTTCACCAGTCGCCGGGCCATCGGGGCGCCCATGCGCCCCAGTCCGAGAAAGGAGATCATGCGCTCCACGCTACGAACCGGCGAGGCATTCCACAAATGACTAGATTGCATGTAAGCCATGCAAGGGAGGAATGTGTTCGACGTCGAGGCGTTGCGCCTGCTGGACACCGTGGCCCGCACCGGATCGTTCACCGCGGCGGCCGTCAGGCTCAACTACACCCAGTCCGCCGTGTCCCGCCGCATCGCCGCGCTCGAAAACCGGGCGGGCGGCCCGCTGTTCGAGCGGCTTTCGCGCGGGGTGCGGCTCACGCCCGCCGGTGAGGCTCTGCACCACCACGCCCAGGTGGTTCTGAACCGGCTGACCAGGGCGGAGGAGGAGCTGGCCGGGATCTACGGCGGCTACCGGGGGCGGCTGCGGGTGGGGGCGTTCGCCACCGCGAACGTCGCGCTCGTGCCGGGCGCCCTGCGCGCGTTCCGGGAGGACTTCCCCCGGGTCGAGCTCGTCCCGATCGAAGGGCCGAGCGGGAGTCTGCTGCGGCGCATGCGCGAGGGTGACCTGGACGTCGCGGTGATCAGCGACTACCTGGCCGAGCCGCCCCGTGAAGGGGGCGAGGAGGAGATGGAGCTGGTCGAGCTGGTCGGCGACGAGCTGCTCGTCGCGCTGCCCCGCGACCACCGGCTGGCGGCGGAGGAGATCGTCGACCTGCGTGAGCTGCGGGAGGAGGCCTGGATCGAGGCGCCCTCGCCCGGCCGGGCCACCGCGCTCGTCGCGGCCTGCGCCCGCGCCGGGTTCGCGCCTCGTGCCACGGTCAGGATCGGTGAGTGGACGGGCAAGTTCGGGTTCGTCGCGGCAGGGCTCGGCGTCACGCTCGTGCCCTCCATCGCGGCCTCCGCCGTGCCGCCCGATCTGGTGCTCCGCTCCCTGGGCGACCTCGCCCCGCGCAGGACCGTCTACGCGGCCCTGCCGCCCAACCCCCTGCCCGCCGCCCGCACCCTGGTACGGCTGCTGGCCGGAGCGGCGGGACAATAGGGAAGTGCATGATTCTTTTGCGCATGTCACCGGATATCTGGCGACCGGTCTCCGGGACCTCACCACCGATCTCGCCGCGCTGGACGGCGAGGGATGGTGGGCCGTCGTGGTCGACTACGAGGGCAAGGTGACGTGCGCCCGGTTCGGCGACGTCCGCAGGGCACCGCTGCCCGCGCCGCGCGGCCCCTGGCGGGGCCCGCACCCGTCGTCGTGGCGCACCTCCCTGGACCGGGCCGCCTACGAGGACGGCGTGCGGCGCATCCGCGCCTACATCGAGCGGGGCGAGGTCTACCAGGCCAACCTCTGCCGGGTGCTGACCGCGCCGCTCCCGGCGGGGGAGGAGCCCGACCCGCTCGCCCTGGCCGTACGGCTGGCGGAGGGCAACCCCGCCCCCTATGCCGCCACGGTGAGCCTGCCGGGACTGGCCGTCGTGTCGGCCTCCCCGGAGCTCTTCCTGTCCAGGAACGGCGACGTGGTCGAGTCCGGGCCGATCAAGGGAACCGGGGTCACCGCGGGGGACCTGCTGGAGAAGGATTACGCGGAGAACGTGATGATCGTCGATCTCGTCCGCAACGACCTGGGCAAGGTCGCCGTGGTCGGTTCGGTGAGCGTGCCCGCCCTGTGCGAGGTGGAGGAGCACCCCGGGCTCGTGCACCTGGTCTCCACGGTCCGGGCGCGGCTCGCGCCGGAGTACGGGTGGCCGGACCTGTTCTCCGCGACCTTCCCGCCGGGCTCGGTGACCGGAGCCCCGAAATCCTCGGCTCTGAGGATCATCGATGAGCTCGAACCCGAGCCGCGCGGGCCCTACTGTGGAACCGTGGGCTGGGTCGACGCCGACCGGCGGCGGGCCTGCCTGGCCGTGGGAATCCGCACGTTCTGGTTGTCGTCCGACGAGATCCGTTTCGGTACGGGCGCGGGCATAACCTGGGGGAGCGACCCGCGACGCGAATGGGACGAGACCGAGTTGAAGGCCTCCCGGCTCATCGCGCTGGCATCAACATCAGGTTCAGAAGGAGTCGGATGAACGTACCTATATGGCTTAACGGGGCACTTGTCGCTCCGGATCAGGCCACCGTCTCGGTGTTCGATCACGGCTTGATGGTCGGTGACGGGGTGTTCGAGACCATCAAGTGCGTGAACGGCACCACGTTCGCGCTCACCCGCCACCTCGACCGGCTCACGCTCTCGGCGCGGCGGATGGATCTGCCCGACCCCGACGTGGAGGCGATCGCCGACGGGGTCCGCGCCTGCCTGGCCGAGGCCCCGCCCTGGAAGCTCGGCCGCGTCCGCGTCACCTACACCAGCGGCCCGGGACCGCTCGGCTCCGACCGGGGCGACCAGGGCTGCACGACCGTGGTGATCGTCGACGAGCAGAAGCCGTTCCCGGCCACCGCCGACGTCACCGTCGTGCCCTGGCCGCGCAACGAGCGCGGCGCGCTCGCCGGGGTGAAGAGCACCTCCTACGGAGACAACGCCAAGGCGCTGTTCTACGCCAAGGCCAGGGGCGGAGGCGAGGCGATCTTCGAGAACCTCGCGGGCGACCTCTGCGAGGGCACCGGCAGCAACGTCTTCGTCGTACGCGACGGGAGGCTGCTCACCCCCACGCTCGCCTCGGGCTGCCTGGCGGGGGTCACCCGCGCGACCTCTTCCTCCGTCGCGGTGGGAGGCAGTCGTTCTTCGCTCGCGCTCGCCTTCGTGAACACGCGCCGGAGGAGGTCGTCGATGTCT
>NZ_JBIAZS010000033.1:35637-48442 GCF_042899335.1 Streptosporangium sp. NPDC000095 | reverse complement strand
CTCCTCCAGCGCGGGCCCGCCCCGCCCGCAACCCCCCCGCCAAAGCCACACGGCCCCCCCCCCCCCCCCCTTGGGGGGGGCGGGGCCGCGGGGCCCCCCGGGGGGGGGGGGGGGGCCGCCCCCCCCCCCCCCCCCACGCTCGGGCACAGAGCGGGAGGCCGCGGTCTGTGTGGGGTTGTTCATGACGTCCTTCGCCGAGTCTCCGACGCGGTCAGTTCGTGGCGGCGGACGCTGCCTTCTGGGCCTCCGCGAACGCCTCCTGCGGGGTCTTCGAACCGCTGAGGGCGCTCTGCACCCCGGTCCACATCGGCTGCGAGATCTTGGGGTACTTGGTGCCGAGGTCGTCGCTCGTGCGGCCCTTCGCCGCCTTCACCGCGTCGACCCACACCTTCAGGTCGGCCGTCGCGGCCACCTGCTTGGCCTGAACCTCCGCCGTGGGGGCGATGTAGGACAGCGTGGTGGTCGTGGTGAGCGAGTTGTCGGCGCTGGTCAGGCAGCTCACCAGCTTCTGGGAGACGGTGTAGCGGCCGGCGTCCTTCTGCACCGGCACGCTGACGAACTCGCCACCGGTCGGTGCGGGCGCGGTGGCGCCGTCGGCGGCCGGGATCGGGATGATGCCGTACTCGAAGCCGGCCTCCTTGGCGTTGGCCAGCTGCCAGGTGCCGTTCTCGGCGAAGGCGTAGTCCCCGGTCGCGAACTCCTGCCAGCTGGTGGTCTGGGTGTTGTTGATGACCGAGTTGGGGGCGTAGCCCTTCTTCAGCCAGTCGGTCCACAGCGCCAGGGCGGAGACGGCCTGCGGGGAGTCGAGCTGGGTGAGGTTCGCGCCGGAGCCCCAGAACCAGGGCAGGAACTGGAAGCTGCCCTCCTCGGTGCCGATGGCGGAGAAGGTGATGCCCTTCTTGCCGGCGTCCTTCACCTTGTCCAGCGCGGCGGTGAGCGAGGCCCAGTCCTTCACGGTGGCGATGTCGACGTCGGCCTCTTTCAGCACCGCCTTGTTGTAGTAGAGCGCGAGGGTGTTCGCCCCGATGGGGATCCCGTAGGTCTTGCCGCCGCTCTGGCCCGCCGCGAGGAGGTTGGGGTCGATCGCCGAGGTGTCGATCTTCGCCTCCTCGGTCGTGCTAAGCACTCCGGCCTCGGCCAGCGTCGAGACCACCGGGTTGTCCACGATCAGCACGTCCGGGGAGTTGCCCTGCTGGGCGGCGAGGAGGGCCTTGTTCGTCAGGTCGCTGGTGTCGTAACCGGTCCTGGTGACCGAGACTCCCGCGTCGGTGCCGCACTTGGTGAGCAGTTTCACCCACTCGGAGGTGCCGTCGAACTGCGGATACGGATCCCAGATCGTGTAGGTGCCACCGGAGGCGTCGGCGGAGGTTCCGCCGGAAGGGGCGTCGGAGGACGAACACGCGGCCAGACCGCTCGTGAGCACGAAGATCACCAGGCTCATTCCGGCGCCGCGCCGCCCCCATTCCGCTGATCTCATCGGGTCTTCCTTCCGCCAACGGACTTTTCCGGATTGTTTCGATCTCGTGTCGAATCGATTTGTCGAACCGATTCGATGAACATAGGCCCCGCCGGGACGAAGGTCAATGGGGTGCCTGGACCGACATGCATGGCCCCCGAGGGTTTCTGCCCGCCTCCGCCCGCCCCTCAGGGCGGGACCTCGGAGGCCCGTACGCCACGTCGTTCACATGGCGTGTCCGGCCGCTTTCCCCGGGTGAACCGATTCGACCTATCATGTGTCTGTGTCGACCCGGATTTTTGAGGAGTCTCGATGAACATCGGGGAGATCGCCCGGCGGGCAGGGGTATCGCGGAGCACGGTGTCCTACGCGCTCAGCGGCAAACGCTCGCTGTCGGAACAGACCCGGCGACGCATCCAGGACGTCATCGACGAGCTCGGTTACCGGCCCAACGCCAGCGCCCGGGCGCTGAAGGAGGGCCGCACCCGCACGCTGGGCCTGGTCATCCCGCCGGCCAGCCAGCGGCTCACCGACATGCAGCTGGGATTCGTGGCCAGCGTGGTCGACGCCGCGGCCCGGGCCGACCTCGACGTCCTGCTCTCGCCGTCCGGCGGCGAGCACGACCGCTCCTTCGAGCGGGTCGTCACCGGCAGCCGGGTGGACGGGATCATCCTGATGGAGATCCGGTTGCGGGACGACAGGGTCACCCGGCTCCAGCAGACCGGCCTGCCGTTCGTCGGCATCGGCCGTACCGCCGAGCCCGAGGACATGTGCTGGGTGGACGTCGACTACGAGACGCTGATCTCCCGATGCGTGCAGCATCTGGCCGATCTCGGGCACCGGCACATCGCGCTGGTCAACCGCTCCGCCGAACTCGTCGCCGCCGGTTACGGGCCGGGCCACCGCGCCCAGGCGGGCTTCGCCAGGACCATCGCCGAACGTGGCCTGACAGGCGTCGAACTGTGCTGTGCCGACGACGCCTCAGCGGGGCACACGTGCGTGGAGCGGCTTTTGGCCGACCACCCCGAGGTGACCGCTCTGGCCACCATCAACGAGGCCGCGCTCCCCGGCGTCTACCGGGCCCTGCGTCACGCCGGTCTGGAGATCCCCCGGGACTTCTCCATCACCGGCGTCGCGGCCCAGCACTGGGCCGAGAACCTCCACCCGCCCCTCACCGCGGCCGACGTCCCCGCCGACCAGCTCGGCGCCCACGCCGTCGACCTGCTCATCCAGCGCATCGCCAACCCCGAAACCCCGGTCCGGCACCTTCTCCTCGCTCCCCCGATCTCCCTGCGCTTCACGACCGCCCCCGCCCCGCGCCGCTCCGCCGACGGGGCCGCCCCCTGAGAAGGACTCTCCGACGACACCGCCGTGAATCTCGCGGCGCCCGGTTCGGCGCCCGGCCGGATCGGCGGGTTGCGGCAACGGGCGGGAGACGAGGTCGGAGGACGATGGCGTCAACGACCTGGGCGAACGGGCTCGGCTGGACGGGCGTCGTACGCGACGCGTCATCGCTTCGGGAGAAGACCGCGCGGCCGCGACGAACGGCGACCGGTGAAATCGACAAACGGCGAAGTTCGGGAAATCACCCACTACCTGCCACTCTCAACGTATAGCGCACCGGGGGGCTTGCGGCAAGACCCGGGTCTTGCCGCAGAATCATGGCCCGAGGCCGGAACCTGGGGAGATCAGGGGTCCGCGAAGTACGCGTTCTTCGCCGATCGACGTACGGGTCATGCGAGACGCCGGACCACCGGTGGAACTCGCGGTGCGGTCGCGGGCACCCGGCGCGAGGACGCGGGTGTGCGCGCCGCCGGACCACGCGGAGCAGCCGGCCGGAAAGCGAACTCTGTCGAATGGGGGATCTTCATGATCGACGTGATCATCGTCGGCGGCGGGCCGACCGGCCTGATGCTCGCCGCCGAGTTGCGGCTGCACGGGGTGCGCGTGCTCGTGCTGGAGAAGGAGGCGGAGCCGGCCGGGTATGTCCGCGCGCTCGGCCTGCACGTGCGCAGCATCGAGGTGATGGACCAGCGTGGCCTGCTGGAGAGGTTTCTCGCGAACGGCAGGAAGCACCCGCTCGGCGGTTTCTTCGCAGGCCTCGCCAAGCCCGCGCCCGACCGGCTGGACACCACGCATCCCTACGTCCTCGGCATCCCGCAGCCCGTCACCGATCGTCTGCTGGCCGAGCGTGCCACCGAGCTCGGCGCGGAGATCCGGCGCGGCCACGAGCTGGTCGGGCTGAGCCAGGACGAGGACGGGGTGACCGCCGAGCTGGCCGACGGCACGCGGCTGCGCTCGCGCTACCTCGTCGGCTGCGACGGTGGCCGCAGCACGGTGCGCAGGCTGCTCGGTGTCGCCTTCCCCGGCGAGCCCTCCAGGAACGACACGCTGCTGGGCGAGATGGAGGTGGGCGTGCCGCCGGAGACGGTCGCCGCCGTGGTCGCCGAGGTCCGCAAGACCAACCTGCGGTTCGGCCTCGGCCCCTTCGGGGAAGGCGTGTACCGCGTCGTCGTTCCGGCCGAGGGAGTGGTCGAGGACCGCTCGGCCCCGCCGTCGCTGGAGGAGTTCAAGCGACAGCTGCGGGTCTTCTCCGGCACCGACTTCGGCGTGCACTCACCGCGCTGGCTGTCTCGCTTCGGTGACGCCACCCGGCAGGCGGAGCGTTACCGGACCGGCCGGGTGCTGCTGGCCGGTGACGCGGCGCACATCCACCCCCCGGTCGGCGGACAGGGGCTCAACCTCGGCATCCAGGACGCGTTCAACCTCGGCTGGAAGCTGGCCGCCGAGGTCGGCGGCTGGGCACCGGAAGGACTGCTGGACAGCTACCACACCGAACGGCATCCGGTGGCCGCCGACGTGCTGGACAACACCCGCGCCCAGATGGAGCTGTTGTCCACCGAGCCTGGCCCTCGCTCTGTGCGCCGCCTGTTGTCGGAACTGATGGACTTCGAGGAGGTGAACCGGTATCTCATCGAAAAAATCGTCGCGATCGGGGTTCGCTACGACTTCGGCGGGGGGCACGAACTGCTCGGCCGGCGGATGCGGGACGTGGCGCTGAAGAACGGTCGTCTCTACGAGTTGACGCACGAAGGTCGCGGGTTGCTGCTCGACCAGACCGGCCGGCTCTCGGTGGCGGGCTGGGAGGGCCGGGTCGACCACGTCGTCGACGGCGGCGAGGAGCTGGACGTGCCCGCCGTGCTGCTGCGGCCGGACGGCCACGTGGCGTGGGTCGGCGAGGACCAGCAGGAACTGCTCGGCGGGCTGTCCAGGTGGTTCGGCGCCGCCGGCTGAGCGTGCGGTCCCGGCGCCCGGGACAACCGGCTCGGCTCCCGAGTTCCGTTCTCACCGGGAGTCGGCCACGGCGTCGCGGCCGGCTCCCGCCCCGGGTGACCGGTGCGGGAGATCGGCCACCCGGGGCGGGAGCCGGGCGTGTTCCGGCGGGGGCGGTGACTACGCACTCGCCGGTGGGTTCGTACGCACTTCCGCTGATGGCAACCCGCTCATCCGTCGCAAGAATGGCGCTACCCGGCAAAAAAGGGTCGATCACCACTTGATGCCAGGCTCAAGCCACTCGGGAGACAGATGAGATACGAACTGCTCGGGCCGCTGCAACTGGTGGACGAGAGAACGCGCACGGTCAACGCGCCCAAGGTGGAGACCTTGCTGGCCACCCTGCTGATCCGCGCGAACCAGCCGGTCTCGACGGATGAGCTGATCGACGAGTTGTGGGGGAACGAGCCGCCCCGGCGGGCTCGTGCCGCGCTGCACGTCTACATCTCCCACCTGCGCAAGAATTTCGTCCAGCCGGCGGTCGAGGGCGCGACGATCCGGACCCACGCGCAGGGATACCTGCTGGAGGTCGAGAGGTCGTCGGTCGACGTGTTCCTCCTGCGGGCCCTGCACGCCGAGGCGCGGGCCGTACCGGAGAGCGAGCCCGAGCGGGCGCTGGAGGTCTCCGCCGCAGCGGCCGGCCTGTTTCGCGGGCCGGTCCTGGCGGGGATCAACAACGGGCTCATCGTGGGCACCTTCGCCCGGTGGGCGGAGGAGGTGCGACTGGAGTGCCTGGAGACGGTCGCGCGCTGCTCGCTGCGGCTCGGCAGGCACCGGGAGCTGATCGGTGACCTGTCGGCGTGGGTCGAGGAGTACCCGCTGAACGAGAACCTCCGCGAGCACCTCATGCTGGCCCTCTACCGCTCCGGCCGGAGGGCCGAGGCGCTGGAGGTCTTCCAGTCCGCCCGGCAGGCGCTGCGGGAGGAACTCGGCCTCGATCCGCGCAGGACGATGCGCAGGCTGCAGTTCGCGATCCTCGAGGCGGACACCGACTACGCGATCGCGGGCTGATGCCTCCGGCACCGTCCCCCGCGCGGGACGGTGCCGGAGCTCACCTCCCGCTCAGCCCTGGGCCGCCGCGGCCCGGCGCGCCCCGGGACCGAACCAGAAGAGCAGCGCCACCGCCAGTGCCAGCGCTATCGCCGCGCAGGCCCAGACGAACACCGACGAGATGTTCGCCGCGATGTCGGCGCCGCCCGCGGTGAACGGGATCAGCAGGGCCGCCAGGCCCAGTGACCCTCCGACGGTCAGCGCCGTCTGCAGCAGGCCGGCGGTGACGCCCGCGTACTCGGGCGGTGCGGTGGTCAGAATGATCATGTTGAACGGGATGATGGCGACTCCGACGCCGAGTCCCATGACGACGAGCGCCGGGAGCACGCCGGTCAGGTAGGTGCCGTCGGCGTCGAGGCGGGTCAGCCAGGCCACCCCGGCCAGCACCACGACCAGGCCGAGCACCGCTCGGGTCTGCAGGCTCACGCTCGCGATGTGCTTGGTGAGCAGCTGGGTGACGACGAGCAGCGCCAGGCCGAAGGGGAGGATGGCCAGCCCGCTGCGCAGGGCGTCCAGCCCGAGCACACCCTGCAGGTACTGGACCAGATAGATCAGGAAACCGGTGAGCACCGCCGCGAGCAGCAGCAGGCACAGGAGGGCTCCCGCCCTCTGCCTGCCGGCGAAGACCACCAGCGGCAGAAGCGGCTCCTCGGTGCGCCGGTCCCATATCAGCAGCGCCGCCGCCAGCAGGACCGCCGCCGCGAGTGAGCTCAGCGCGCCGGTGTCGCCCCAGCCGCTCTCGGCGGCGCGCACCAGCCCGTAGACGGCGGCGGTGACGGCTGCGGTGCCCAGCAGGGCGCTCGGCAGGCCGAGCGGGCGCGGCCGGGTGGCCTCGTCACGCAGACCCAGCACCTTGACGGAGACGGCGATGATGAGCAGGCCGATGGGCACGTTGACCAGCAGGCTCCAGCGCCAGTCCCCCGCCCAGGTCAGCACACCGCCCAGGACCATGCCGGCGGAGGCCCCCAGGCCGGTGACGGTGGAGTACAGGCCGAAGGCGCGCTGGCGGCGCTCTCCTTCGAAGACGATCGCGAGCAGCGCCAGGCCGGTCGGGCCGGCGATCGCCGCGCCGGCCCCCTGCAGGACCCGGCCGACCAGCAGGACCTCCAGGTTGGGCGCGAGACCGGCGAGCAGCGAGGCCACGACGACCAGCCCGATTCCGGCGAGGAAGACCCGGCGGTGGCCGAGCACGTCACCGAGCCGGCCCGCGAGCAACAGGAGCCCGCCGAAGGCGAGGAGGAAACCGTTCGGCACCCACGACCCACCGGTGATCGAGAGTCCCAGGTCGGACTGCAGGGTCGGCAGCGCGACGTTCACGATGGTGCCGTCGAGCTGCAACATGAACTCCGCGCCGACGATCGCGGTGAGCGTGAGCGCCCACGGCCGGGCAGGGGCCTCCCTGGCCGGAATCCCGTCGGAGACGCTGTCGGTACTCATGGAACCTCCAATACCGATCGCCCGGACACATACTGAGGCATCCTCAGGTTAGAGGCCGGAACTATACTGAGGACGTCTCAGCTTGGATGAGAAGAGTCAAGCTGAGGCTGCCTCAGGATGTCAAGCGGGAGGTTCGATGACGACCGGCACGCCCCACATCGCCCAGCGCCCCAAACGCGCCGACGGCCGGCGCAACTACGACGCGATCCTGGCCGCGGCCCGCAAGGCGTTCGAGGCCGACGGCTCCGAGGCGTCCCTGGAGAACATCGCCGCCCAGGCCGGCGTGGCGATCGGCACGCTGTACCGGCACTTCCCCGTCCGCGCCTCCCTGGTGGAGGCCGCCACCAGGGACGGGCTGGCCGATCTCGTCGCCCACGCCGAGCGACTGCTCTCCTCCCCCGACCCGCTGGGGGCCCTGGCGGAGTGGATGGAGCGGGCGGTGCGGCACTTCAGCACCTTCCGAGGACTGGTCGGCATCCTCGCGCAGAGCATGTACGACGAGGGGACCCCCTCGTACGCCATGTGCAACGCGATGCATCACGGCGGCGCGGACCTGCTTCGCGCCGCGCAGGCCGCCGGCCTGGTACGCGCCGATCTGACTCCCGGCGAACTGTTCGACCTGCTCAGCGGTGCCGCCTGGGTGCGCGAGCAGTCCCTGCCGGACAGGGACGACAGCCCTCGCCTCCTGCTCCTCGTCCTGGAGGGGATCACCACACGCGACCACCGGTCCTGAGCGGGCCCGCAACCGGACCACCCATCCCCTCGACGGCGGGCGACCGGCCTCCCGCACGCCCCATCGGCGACAGGTGGTGATAAAAACCAACTAATTAGGTAGGCTAATAGTGGTTATCGCCGGATCAGGGGACCGGCAGCAGAACCTCGCAAACCGTCACCACAGCAAACACCGGCCCGTACGCACCAGGGAGCGCGGCCAGGGCCACCCGCCGTCTTTCTTTCACGAACGCCTGGGGTCTTCACAGAGATGAGTTCGCACGAAGAGAGCTTCTCCGACACCGCTTCCGTCGCCGTGGTACGCACCGCCGAACTGGACAGACTGCAGCACCTGACCTGGGAACCAGGAGGCGAGGGGCGTCTCGTCGCCGTGTTCGGCGAACCGGGGGCCGGCAAGACGCACCTGCTCTCCGCGCTCGTGCGGGACCGGCAGTGGACCGTCCTGCCCGCCGCCGTCTACCGCTGCTCGCGCGGCGACCGAGAGGGCACGATGAACAGCGTCAGGAAGATGCTGCGGCGTGCCCGGCTGTCCGCGGAACGCCATCAGCCGCCGGGGGTGGCCGGCCTGTCACGGCACCGGCGGCAGCCGGACCGCGAGCTGGTGGTGATCGAGGACGCCCACCTCGCCGACGAGCGAACCATCCACGAACTGGCCGAGATCGCCGAAGGCGCCTCCCCGCCGCTGGTGGACGTGGTCGTATCGCTGCGTCCCCGGCAGACGCCCGAGGCGCTGGCCGAGGCCGTCTCCCTCGGCGTGGCCTTCGGCCGCACCGCGCGCATCGAGCTGGCGCCGCTCGGCGACGAGCAGATGCTCGCCATGACGCCCGTCCCCGCTCCGTACGATCTTCGCCGTCGTAGCCGCGGCAACCCGTTCAGCCTCCGCGCCCTGCAGGCCCTCGACCACAGCACGTGGTCCGGAAGCGACACCGCCGTCGCCCCGTTCGAGTTCACCGTGCTCACCGAGGTCCGGGGCCTCACGCTGAACGAGCGCTACGTGCTGAACGCCGCGGCGATCCTGCGCTCGCGGTTCGACGTCGAACTGCTCGCCGAGATCGCCGAACTGGACGCGCTGGTGGTCTCCGCCGCCCTGCGCGGCCTGGTCCGGCGTGACCTGGTGCGGGTCGAGCCGATCGGCACGCTGTTCTCCGTCCGCGACGAGGTCTTCGGCACGCTGCTGCGCAGGACGATCGACCCCTGCTGGGCCACCCGCGCCCACCAGCGCGCCCTGGGCCTGCTCTCCGCCCGTGGCCAGGCCGGCAAGCAGCTCGGCTTCCACCTGGTCAGCTCGCTGTCACGGGTCCGCGCGAGCGAGCTGGCGCGGATCGTGGACGCGTCCTACGAGATCATGGAGACGGACGTCGCCGAGTGCGTCTCCTGGCTCACACCGGTGATCGCCGAGGCACCCGTCTCCAGCGAGATCGGGATGCGCGCCCGGCTGGCACTGAGCACCGCGTTCGGGCGGATCGGGCGGATGACCGAGAGCCGGGACCTGCTCTTCCTGGTGCACGAGTCCGGTGGCTCGGTGGACCCGCTCACGCTGGCCGGGCAGGTCGCCTCCGTGTCGATGGTCGAGGCGGTGCTGAGCCAGGACGCGCAGACCCTCGGCCTGCTCAACGAGTATCTCGCCCGGCAGGACCTGCGACGCTCACCGGTCTGGCCGCGTCTGGTGTTCGCGCGGGGTTTCCGCACGACCATGCTCGGCCGGATACCGGGCAGGGCCGAGCTGGAGCAGGCCCTTCAGGTCGCCCGTACCGGCCGCGACGACCTCACCGCCGCGGGCCTGCTCGGTCTTCGGGCGCTGGAGGCGACCTTCTCCGGTGAGGTGGACCGGGCACTGGCCGACGCGACCGCCGCGGGCGAGACGCTGGACCGCGCCCCGGAGCACCTGGTGGCGTGTCACGTGGAGAGCCTGTTCGTGGTC
This sequence comes from Streptosporangium sp. NPDC000095, assembly GCF_042899335.1. NCBI lineage: Bacteria > Bacillati > Actinomycetota > Actinomycetes > Streptosporangiales > Streptosporangiaceae > Streptosporangium > Streptosporangium sp. NPDC000095. The sequence continues at coordinate 38,513 of NZ_JBIAZS010000033.1, read as the reverse complement.
GTCCTCGCCCATCTCTATCTGGGCCGCTACGTGGAGGCCCAGCGGCAGGTGCGGCGGGGCGTCGACGTCGCCCGCCACCGCCAGCGGATCTTCCTGCTCCCGGCGCTCCTGGTGCTGCTCAGTGAGGCCGAGCGCCACCTCGGGCAGCTCGAACAGGCCCGCGAGGCCGCCAACGCCGCCATCATCGAGTCCGGCCCTGACAACTCCCTGCGGCACACCCAGGCGGTCGCGCTCAAGTCCGCGGCCGAGGTCTGGATGCAGCCGGTGGGCAGCGGGAAGGCCAGGTCCCTCGCCCAGCAGGCACTGGCCAGGCAGTCACCGTCGCAGGCCAACGTCAACGGCAGCGCCTCGATCGCCGCGCTGACCCTCGCCAGATGCGCGTGGCTCGACGACGACCCCGCGCACTGCGTCGCCCTCCTGCTCAACGAGGGCAAGGGGTCCGAGCTGCGGACCATTCCCATGGCCTACCGCAACACCGCCTGGGAGATGCTGTGCGCCGCCGGAATGGACGCCGGCATGCCCCTGGACGGCTGGGTGCACAACAGCCAGGAACACGCCCGGGCCGTTCCGATGCCGCACAACCTCGCCTACGCGGACCTCACCCGAGGGCATCTGCACCGCGTGCGGGGCTCGCTCGCCGAGGCGGCGAGGTGCTACCAGGACGCGGCCGATCGCTTCGCGTCGGCGGGAATGGGAATCGAGCAGTGCTACGCGCTGGGGCAGGCCGCACGCGTGCTCGGCGAGCTGGGACACGCCGAACGGTCGTCCCGGACGGCCAGGCTCGCCGCCGAGATGGCACGCCGGTCAGGGGCGGCGACCATGCTCGACTGGCTCGGCAGGCAGACGAGCGGGCCGTCCGCCGCGGAACTCGAACCCGAGACCGGCCCCGTGGAGATGTTCGGCCGGCTCACGCACCGCGAGCGTGAGATCGCGCTGCTCATCTGCACGGGCATGAAGCGCCGCGAGATCGCCGACCGGCTCACCATCAGCATGCGGACCGTCGACGTTCACCTGACCCGGATCTACCGGAAGACCGGTGTCAGCTCCCGGATGGAACTCGCCCTGGCGACCCGGCGGAAAGCGGCCGGCCGCGACTACGCCACGCGCTTTTAGGACCACTTGAGCCGTTCTTTCTAATGTCGGTTCCTGCGAGCCTCCGCGTTCCGGACGGCGGCTCGGAATTCCGCCCAGGAGGCGACCATGGATTTCCGCGTGCTTTCCGCTCGGATCTCACCGGTGCTCGACACCGTGAACTCCTGGGCCCTGCCACTCGTGGCGGCGCCACCGGAAACCACCTCGGAAAGGGTCGGCGCCCTCGGCCGGCCGGGCCGGTCGCTGATTCTGCGCGATCTCACCGAGAAGGTCGTCGAATACCACTCCAGTAATCCCGACCCCACCGGGACGACGCCCACGGAGAAGGATTTCGCCACCGTGCGGCTTGAGATATTCGGCTCGGACGGCGAGCCGCTCGGCCACACCAGAGGGGCGGGCCGCATGCTCTACCGCCAGGAGCACGACGGCCATTTCATCGCCTACTTCGGGGAGGAGATCCGGCTGAACGACGGCAACGTCATCCGCTCGGGAGGACTGGTCGACGACGCCCGGCTGACCGCCGGCGAGGCCGCCACCTTCCCCGCCGTCGTCGTCGCGGGGCCGCTGCGCGGCGCCATCGGGTTTCGCCAGTTCCGGCCGCTGGTCAAGGACGCCCATGACACCTACGAGTCGTCGATCGTCGTCTACCTGCGGTAACGGGACGGAGAACGCAGATGACCCTGACACGACTTCCCACGCGCAGGATCGGATCCCTCACCGTGGGCGCGCAGGGCCTCGGCTGCCTCGGCATGTCGGAGTTCTACGGCGCCACGGTGGAGGCCGAGTCGATCGCGACCATCCGGCGTGCCCTCGATCTCGGGGCGACACTGCTGGACACCGCCGACGTCTACGGCCACGGCGCCGGTGAGGAGCTCGTCGGCAAGGCCGTCGCCGGGCGGCGGGAGACGGCGATCGTGGCGACCAAGTTCGGCGTGGTGCGCCCCGGACCGGGCGTCGGCGCCGCCGTCCGAGGGGACGCCCGCTACGTCCGGCGAAGCTGTGAGGCCTCGCTGCGGCGGCTCGGCGTCGACCACATCGACCTGTTCTACCTCACCCGCGTCGACACCGAGGTCGGTGTCGAGGAGACCGTCGGCGCGATGGCCGAACTCGCCGCCGCGGGCAAGATCCGCGAGATCGGACTGTGCGAGGCGGGGCCCGAGACCATCCGGCGCGCCCACGCGGTGGCCCCGATCGCCGCGCTGCAGACCGAATGGTCGCTGTGGTCGCGAGACATCGAGCGCCGGATCGTGGCGACGTGCCGGGAGCTGGGCATCGCGCTGGTGCCGTACTCCCCGCTGGGCCGGGGCTTCCTCAGCGGCGCCATCCGTTCCCCCGAGCAGCTGGAGGAGGGCGACTTCCGGCGTTTCGGGCTGCCCCGGTTCGCCCCGGACAACCTGCCGCGCAACCTCGCCCTGGCCGACCGTCTCGTCGAGCTCGCCGCCTCACTGCGGGTCACGGCGGCGCAACTGGCGCTGGCGTGGTTGCACCACCGGGGGCCGGACGTGATCCCCATTCCGGGAACGAGGCGTCGCGCCCATCTGGAGGAGAACGTCGACGCCGCCTTCCTGAGCCTCACCCCGGCCGACCTGGCCGCCGTGGAGGCGGCCGTTCCCTCCGATGAGGTCTACGGGGAGCGCTGGAACGAGCAGAGCATGCGGTTCGTCGACCGCTGAGGGACGGGACCGGTGTGGGGGGGGGGGGGGGGCCGGGGCCGGGGGCCCCCGGCCCCCCCCCCCCCCCCCCCCCCCCCCCCCCCCCCCCCGCCGCCCCCCCCCCCCCCCCCG
>NZ_JBIAZS010000033.1:0-35630 GCF_042899335.1 Streptosporangium sp. NPDC000095 | reverse complement strand
GCGCCGACCACTGTGTTGGGCTCCCGGGCGGCCCCCCACCCCCCCCCCCCGGGGGGGGGGCCCCCGGCGGGGGGCGGGCGGGGGGGGGGGCGGGGCCCCCGCCCCCGCGCGCCCCCCCCCCCCACACCGGCGCACCGATCCCGGCGTCACCCGCTCGGTATCCGCTCGGCGCCCGCGGGCGCGACGGCGATCGCCCGGGACGGGCACAGGTCCTCGGCCGTCTCCACGGCCTCCCGGGCGTCCTCCCCCGGATCCGCGTCCAGGACGACGACCAGGCCGTCCTCTCCGTGGTCGAACACCGCGGGCGCGCTGATCGCGCAGTGGCCGGCGGCCATACAGCGACGCCGGTCGGCGGTCACCTTCATGTTTCTCCTCTCACCACTCGACGGGCAGGGTGTGCACGCCCTGCATCGTGCCGCCGCCGCGCGTGGGCAGCCTGTCCAGCGGCACGGCGAGCCGCAGGTCCGGGATCCGGTCGAAGAGGACGGAGAACGCGACCTCCAGCTCCATCCGCGCCAGGTTCTGGCCGAGGCACTGGTGGATGCCGAACCCGAACGTGAGGTGGTGGCGGCCGGAGGCGGCGTTGTGCCCGCCGGCGCGGCGGATGTCGAACCGGTACGGTTCGGAGAAGACCGCGGGGTCGCGGTTGGTCATCGAGGAGGAGACCAGGACCCCTTCTCCGGCCCGGATGACGTGTCCGTCGATCTCGATGTCCTCGGTCGCCACCCGCACTCCCGAGACGTCCGTCACCGACACCATCCGCAGCAACTCGTCCACCGCGGCGGGCAGCACGCCCGGGTCCGCGCGCAGCGCCGCCAGCTGGTCCGGGTGTTCCAGCAGGGTGACCACCCCGAGCGCGATCATCTGGGACGTCGTGTCGTGCCCTCCGATCAGCAGCGCCAGCGCGATGCGCACCAGGTCCTCCCGGGTCAGGTCGCCGTCCTCGTCGACCTGACCCACCAGTCTGCTCAGCACCCCCGCCCCACCGGGCTCACGTTCCTTGGTGGTGATCAGCCCGTCCAGGTAGTCCCAGAGCGCCTGGCCCGCCGCCTCGGCGTCCTGCGCGCTCTTGGCCTGGAGCAGCCCGTTCGTCATCGCCTCGAAGAACGCGTGGTCGTCGTACGGCACGCCGAGCAGCTCCGAGATCACCATGGACGGGATCGGCAGCGCGTAGTCCTCGACCAACTCCGCGGGCGGCCCCTTACGGAGCAGTTCGTCCACCAGCCTGCCCGCAAGCTCCTCGACGCTCGCGCGCAGAGCGCGCACCTGCTTGAGGCTGAAGTCGGGGGCGAGCAGGCGGCGGTGGATGTCGTGCACGGGCGGGTCGAACCCGATGATGGCGATGGGCTTGAAGATGGGGGCGTCCAGCCGGGGCAGGACCGCGGGGAAGTCGTCGCGGGAACGGTCGGCCGACATGCGCGGGTCGGCGAGCAACCGCCGTGCCTGCGCGTGCCCGGTCACCATCCAGATGGACTTGCCGTCCCACAGCCGTACCCGGTGCAGCGGCCCCTGCTCCCCCAGTCCCCGGTATCCAGGGGAGGGTTGCCAGGGGCAGCTCCGGTCCTGGGGGTAGGCGAAGAGCCGCTCGTCCTCGGCCGGGATGGGAGTGTTCACGATGTGGTGCCTCCTGTCGTTTTTTCCGTCCGTCGTCGCGGGTGTGAGGGGGCGGTCAGCTCGCCGGTTCCGGGGCGGGGGTCTCCGGTCGTAGCGCGCCGCCGGGCGACAGGGGGTGGGGGCGCGGCTGTGCCCACGCGCGCATGGCGGGTTCCTCGACGAGGCGGTTCAGTGCCCACGCCGCCGCCGTGGTGACCCCGAACAGAACCGCGATGACGCCGAGGGCGGCCGGCACGTCCCATGTCCGCTCCGCGCCGATCGCGAGGTGCCCGAAGTGCAGGACCAGGAAGTGCGCCAGGTAGGAGGCGTACGAGACCCCGCCCAGCCAGCGCAGGATCCGGCCGCGAAACGGCGTGGGGGCGCCTCGCTCGTCCGCGGCGGCCACGGCCGCGATCAGCAGCGCCAGCGGCAGCGCGATCGTCGCGGTGAGCCCGTAGACGCTCGGCCACAGGTACATCTGCAGGGCGAACCCCACTGCCAGGACCAGCAGCGCCCGGCCCACGCCCAGCGGGACCCGCCGGCCCGTCAGCACGATGCGGGCCATGATGATGCCGAGGACGAAGTCCAGCGCCCTGATCGGCGGGAAGGAGACCAGGAACCAGTTCTGCACGAACGACATGTCCTGGCCGGGAAGCCGGGGTGTCCCCGGCAGGGCGAGGAGGGCGACGGCGGGCAGCAGTGCGATCACGGTGGCGACGGCGCCGGCCGCCCACCACAGCCGCCTGGCGGAGATCCTGCGGACGAGCGCGTGCAGGAAGGGGAAGGCCAGATAGAAGAGCAGGTCGCAGGCGAGGGACCAGGTGACGACGTTGATCGTGATGATCACGTCCATCCGGGGATACCAGGTGTGCACGAGCAGCAGGCTCGGCAGCAGCTTGGGCAGGTCCACGGCCTGGCCCGCCCACACGGCCAGGCCGAGCGCGGCCAGCCAGGTCACCACGTGGACCGGGTAGACCTTGACCAGGCGCCGGCGCCAGAAGCTCGTCCTGGACTGTCCCTCCCGCACCGACCAGGTCAGCACGAACCCGCTCAGCACGAAGAAGAACTCCACACCGAGCCAGCCCGAGGCGAAGGCGAAGGTCTGCAGGGAGGCCGCGGTCTCCCGGTGGAAGAAACCCAGGACACAGGCGTGGCACACGAACACCAGGAACGCCGCCACGAATCTCAACCCGGTGAGCGAGGGGAGCCGCGCGGCCTCCTTCGACGGGTGCGTCGAATGAGTCATCTTTTCTGCTTTCTTCGGCCGGCCTTTGTACGGGGCCGGCCCGAACCTGTGGGGAGGTCAGTCCCCCGGTGATTTCTCGCTGATCCGGATGGCCTGCGCCGGGCAGAGGAAGGCGGCCCTGCGGACCCGTTCCTCCTGCTGCGGCTCGGGCCGCGGGGTGAGCACGACGACCAGGCCGTCATCGTCCTGATCGAAGACCTCGGAGGTGGCGGCCATGCAGCGCCCGCCACTGATGCAGCGCTCCCGATCCGCCCGCACCCACATCCGGCGTCACCATTCGACCGGCAGCTGGAGCACCCGCTGCACGGTGCCCGCGCCGAGGATGGGTAGTTCGTCCACGGGTACGGCCAGCCGTATCCCCGGGATCCGGGTGAGTAGCTGGTGCAGGGCGACCTCCAGTTCGAGCCGGGCCAGGTTCTGGCCGAGGCACTGGTGGATGCCGAACCCGAAGGTGAGGTGGTGGGTGTCCTCGCGCAGGACGTCGAACTCGTGGGCCCGCCGGTGCACCTGCTCGTCCCGGTTGGCCAGGGTGCCCGAGACGAGCACCCCCTCCCCCTCCCGGATGAGATGGCCCGCGATCTCGATGTCCCCCTTGGCGACCCTGGTCGCGACGAGGTCCGTGGTCGCGATGTAGCGCAGGAGTTCCTCGATCGCGCCGGGCAGGCGGGAGGGGTCCTGAAGCACCAGCGCCAGCTGGTCCGGGTGCTCCAGCAGCGTGATGACGCCCAGGGCGAGAGAGGAGGAGGTCGTCTCGTGAGCGGCGATCAGGAGCACCAGCGCGATCGAGACCAGCTCGTCGTGCCCGACGTCGCCGGGGATGACCCGCTCCCTCACCAGCGTGCCGAGCAGGCCGTCGGTGGGTTCCTTGATCTGTGCGGCCACCAGCCGGTCGATGTAGTCGACCAGGTCCTGGGCCGCCGTCGCCGACTCCTGCTCGGTGCCCAGCATCACCTTGCCGCTGGCGTCCTGGAAGAAGTCGTGGTCGGTGTAGGGGACGCCGAGATGCCGGCAGATCACCAGGGACGGGAGCGGCACCGCGAGCAGCGGCACCAGGTCGGCGGGAGGGCCGTGGTCGATGATCTCGTCGATGTATCCGGACACGATCTCCTCAAGCTGGGGACGCATTCCGCGAACCGTCTTGAGGCTGAAGTGCGGGTTGAGGTAGCGCCGGTAGATGTCGTGGACGGGCGGATCCATCGCGATGAGCGCGAGGGTGCGGGCGATCTGCGAGCGGAAGCGGGGGGCGACGATGGGGAACCCGGGGTGGGTGCGCTGCGAGGACAGGTTCGGGTGGGTGAGGATCTCCCGCGACTCCCGGTACCCCGTCACCATCCACGCCTCGCGGCCGTCGAAGAGCGTCACCTTGAGCACCGGCCCCCGCTCACCGATCTCCCGATATCCGGGCGGCGGCTCGTACGGGCAGGTGCGTTTCTGCGGATACGGCGGAGCTTCCGTCATTTCCTTCATCCTTCGGCGAGACAAGAAAAGGGCGCCGCCGGTGCCGTGCGACGACAACGACATTAGGCAGGAACGAAATATTGGGCAAGGCCGGTTCAGCGTTGGTTAAGAATTGCTTATGCGCTGCCCCGAGCGGCCCGGTGAAGCCGGGGAACCGCTTCCAGGAGGGTCTTTGTGTATTGATGCTCCGGAGCTTCGAATACTTTTCTTATGTCGCCGGACTCGACCACTTTTCCGTCTTTCATGACCGCCACTTCGTGACTGATCCTGTGGACGACACCCAGGTCGTGGGAAATGAATACGTAGGCCACTCCGAGCCTTTCCTGAACGTCGGTCAGGACGTCGAGCACCTGCGCCTGGATCACCGCGTCCAAGGCCGAGACCGGTTCGTCGCAGATGATGACATCCGGTCGCGGGGCGAGTGCCCGCGCGATCGCGAGGCGCTGCCGCTGGCCTCCGGACAGCTCACGTGCCCGCCGGCCGAGCACCTCCTCGTCCAGGCCCACGTGCTCCAGGAGTTCCGCCACCCGTCGTGCGCGTTCGGCGCCGGGGGTGCCCTGCGCGCGCAGGGGCTCCTCCAGAAGCCGCCTCGCGGTGTAGCGGGGATCGAAGGAGGCGAGCGGGTGCTGGTAGATCATCTGGATCCGGCGGCGGGCCGCCCGCCGTTCGGGGCCGCGCAGTTCGCTCCAGGTCCGCCCGTTCACCTCGACCCGGCCGGCGTCCGGCGCGGCCAGGCCCAGCAGCAGCCGGCCCACGGTCGTCTTCCCCGACCCAGACTCTCCGACGATGCCGAGCGTCTCACCGGCCCGTACCTCGACCGACACCTCGTCCACCGCGGTGAACGCGCCCTTGCCCGGCAGCCTGTACCTCTTGACCAGCCCTTCGGCGCTCAGCACCACCCGTCCGGGACCGGGACGCGGATCGGGGTCGGCCGACGCGACGCCCGCGCCCCGCGCCAGGCCCCGCCCCTGCCCGAGCGCGGCGGCGACCAGGGTGCTGGTGTAGGGGTGGGAGGGCGCCTGGAGCATCTCGCGCGTCGGGCCGTCCTCGACGAACCGCCCGTCCTTCATCACGTACACGTGGTCGGCGATCTCCGCGACGACGCCGAGGTCATGGCTGATGAGCAGGATCGCCGTGCCGTCGCCCGCGCGCTCGCGCAACAGCGCGAGCACCTGCCTCTGCACCGTCGCGTCCAGCGCCGTCGTCGGCTCGTCGGCGATCAGCAGGTCGGGCCGCGCGGCCAGGGCCGAGGCGATCAGGGCGCGTTGCCGCAGCCCGCCCGACATCTCGTGCGGGTACTGCCGTGCCCGGCTCTCCGGCAGGGGGACGCCCACCGAGTCGAGCAGCCGTACGACCTCGTCGCCGATCTCGCCCGAGGGCACGGTCCGGTGCTCGCGCAGGGGTTCCGCCACCTCGGCGCCGACGCGGCGCAGCGGGTCGAGGGAGCCCAGGGCGTCCTGCAGGACGAAGCCGACGCGTCGCCCGCGCAGCGCACGCCAGCCCCGGCCCCGCACCCGGCGCAGGTCGAGCCCGTCGAACACGAGCTCTTCCGCCCGCACGTCGGCGCCGTCGCCGGCCAGACCCACCAGGCTGCGCGCGGTGACGCTCTTGCCTGAGCCGGACTCACCGACGATCGCCACCACCTGCCCGCGGTCGATGCGGAAGGACACGCCCCGCACCGCGTCGACGTGCCCGCGGCCCGTCGAGAAGCCGACGGTGAGATCCCGGACGCGCAGCAGTTCCCTCGTGTCCCCCGTGTCCCCGGGCGCCGGGCTCGTGTCCGTCGTGTCGCCGGATACCGGGCTCATGTCCGCCCCCGTTCGATCCGCTGCCGCAGGTGCCCGCCGACGACGGTGATGGACAGGACCGCGATCGTGATGGCGGCTCCGGGGAACGCCGCCGGCCACCAGGCGATCGCGAGGAACTCCTGGCTGTCGGCGAGCATCGCGCCCCATTCGGCGGTCGGCGGCTGGGGGCCCAGGCCCACGAAGCTCAGCGAGGAGCCCGCCACGATCATCGCTCCCAGGGTCACCGTCGCCAGCACCATGACCGGACCGAGCGCGTTGGGCAGGATGTGCCGCAGGACCACCTGGGCGCGTGACCAGCCGAACCCGTGGGCCGCCTCGACGTAGTGCGCTGTGCGCAGCCTGATCACCTCCGCGCGTGTCACCCGGGCGAAGCCCGGCAGGGAGATCACCGCCAGGCCCACGCTGGCCGGGCCGCCGCCGGGCCCCAGCACCGCGACGACCAGGAACACCAGCAGCAGGCCGGGGACGGAGAGGATCACGTCGAGCGATCTGCTGAGCACCTGGTCCATGGTCCGGCCGAGCTGCGCGGCGGCGACCCCGACCAGGACGCCCGCGGCCAGCGCGAGCCCGACCGCGCCGGCGCCTATCAGCAGGGAGGGGCCGGCGCCGTGAACGATCCTGGCGTACAGGTCCCTGCCGTTCTGGTCGGTGCCGAGCCAGTGCGTGCCGTCGGGCGGCCGCAGCGTCGCGTTCAGGTCGGCCGCGTCGGGGTCCGTCCCGGTGAACAGCGACGGGAAGAGCGCCATCGCGGCCAGCAGTGCCAGCACGATCGCCCCCGGCCAGAAGCTCTTGGTCACGGCCGGCTCCCCGCCTCTCGCGTCCTGGGGTCGATCACCCGGACCAGGATGTCGACCACGATGTTGACCAGCACGAACACGACCGCGGTGAGCAGCACGATCGCGATCACCACGGGCATGTCCTTGTTCTCCACCGCGAACAGCACCAGCCGTCCGATCCCCTGCCGGGAGAAGACGATTTCGATGATCACCGCGCCTCCGATGAGCGAGCCGGCGATCCAGCCCAGGAGCGTGGTGGCGGGCAGCAGCGCGTGCCGCAGCACGTGCCGCAGGCGCAGCGCGAGCTCGCCGATGCCCCGCGAGCGGGCGGTCACCACGAACGGGTCCTCCAGCGCGCGCAGCAACCCGTCGCGCAGCACCCCCGTCATCACCGCGACCGGCCCCGCGGCCAGCGCGGCGGTCGGCAGCACGAGGCCGGACAGGGAGGAGGAGCCGATGGCCGGGAACCAGTGCAGGTTGAAGGAGAACACCGTCAGCAGCAGCAGCCCGAGCCAGAAGGGCGGCAGCGCCACCACCAGCGACTCGGTCGCGGAGAACGACGAACGCACCCACCGCCGGCGGTTCGCGCTCACCACGGCGAGCAGGACGGAGGCGACCAGCGTGACCAGCAGGGTCGCCAGGACCAGCAGCAGGGTGTCGGGGAGCTGGGATCCGATCGCGTCCCACACCGGCCTGCGCAGCACGTACGACTCGCCGAACTCCCCCCGTGCGATCCTGGTGAGGTAGGCGAGGTACTGCGCCACGAGCGGATCGTCGAGCCGGTACTCGGCGATGATCCGCTCGCGCACCTCCGGGGTGACGGCGGAGCGGGCGAGCAGCACGTCGGCGGTGCCGCCCGGCATCACCCGCAGCAGCAGGAACGTCGCCGTGACCGCTCCCCACAGCACGGCCACCGAGGCGGCCACGCGCACCAGCACGAGACGCGCCGCCCCGCTTCTACGGCGTGAGGGCTCCGCGTCCGCCGCCTCGGCGGCGGGCACGTTCAGGACGCGAGCCATGCGCCGTACAGGTCGGGGGTGCCGTCGGCGTTGAAGCCGACCTCCCGGACGCCCTCGCGTACGGTCACCGTGGACAGGGGCGAGTAGATCGGCAGGACCGCGGCGTCCTCGGTGATGCGCTTCTGCACCTCGGCGTAGGCGCGGTGCTGCTCGGCCTGGTTCTCGGCGCCGAGCGCGCGCCGGAAGCCTGCCTCCACCTCCGGGTTGTCGTAGCGTGCCATGTTGTTGCTGATCCCGCGCTTGGGCGTGGGGATGTTGTCGGCGCCGAACAGGACGCGCAACACGTCCGGCCCAGGCGCGGAGAAGCTGGTGTCGATCAGTTCGTAGTCACCGTCCAGCAGACGCTTGACGAAGGTCCCGCCGTCGAGGTTCTCCTCGACCAGTTCGACGCCGAGTCCCTTCGCCGCGGACTGGATCTGCGTGGCGAGGTTGGCCACGGACCCGTCGGACCACATGTGGCGCAGGGTGAGACGTTTGCCGTTCTTCGTGCGGTACCCGGCCGCGTCGCGCCCGGTCCAGCCGGCCTGGTCGAGCAGCCGCTCCGCCTCGGCCGGGTCGTGGGCGTAGGCCGGGGCGAGCGAGCCGTCGTAGCCCGGTGTGCCGGACGAGAGCACCCCCTGGGCGCCTTCGTACACGCCGAAGTAGACGTTCTTCACGATCTGCCCCCAGTCGATGCCGGTACGCAGCGCCTTGCGCACGTTGACGTCGCTGAGCGGGCCGCTCGCGGTGTTGGGCCAGTAGCTGTAGTTGATCCCGGGGAACGGCGTCGAGTGCAGGGTGAACCCGGGCGTGCTCTTGAGCGTGTTGAGGCTCGTCGGCGACAGGCCGGTGACCGCGTCGACCTGGCCGCTGGTGAGCGCGCCCAGCCGGGCGGCGTTGTCCGGCACGACCTTGACCTCGATCCGCTCCAGCCGTGCCGGGCCGCGACGCGGTTCCGGCGCCCAGTCGTAGGAGGGGTTCCTGACGTAGTCGATGCCCTTCTGCGGCACGAGCCCCGTGTCACTGCGGAACGGGCCGGTTCCGACGATCTTCGCGCACAGCGCGGAGGGGGAGCCCTTGAGGGTGGGCGGGGACTGGATGCCCAGGTTGGGCAGGGCCAGCGCGGCGAGGAATCCCGAGTCGGGCCGCTTGAGCCTGACCTCGACCGTGGAGGGGCCGACGGCCTTGGCCGACCGGTAGGCCGCGAGCAGGCTTCCGGCGAGCAGCGACTTCGTCTCCGGAGCCACCACGTGGTCGAGGTTGGCGACCACCGCCTGGGCGTCGAACCTCTCCCCGTCGGTGAACGTCACGCCCTGACGGAGGTCGAAGGTGTAGGTGAGCCGGTCCGGCGAGACCTCCCAGCGCGTGGCCAGCCAGGGACCGATGGCTCCCTGCGCGTCCTGGTGGACCAGCGAGTCCAGGATCGGCCGGGTGAGGGCCCTGGCCGACTCGGTGGGGCTCTGGTGCGGGTCCAGGCACTCGGGTTCCTTCTCGACGGCCAGGCGCAGCGTGCCGCCGCTCCTGGGCTGCGCGGCGGCGCTCCCCTCCCCTGTCGTGGCGCCGTCCGCGCCGGAGGAACACGCGGTGGCCAGTGCCAGCATCAACGTGGCGGCCCCCGCCATGGTGGCGGGCCTGCGTGACCGGGACCTCGTAGCAGCAGCCATCCTCATCCTCATCGTTCGAACGCCGGGGTGCGCCGGAGGTCGTTCTCCGGCTGGACAGACACACAGTGCTCGGCGGTTCTAAAGCCGGGCTGAACGCGGGCTGAGGAGAGCTGTGGCCGGTGCTCGGGCGCACCGGCCCGTGCGGCCTACAGGGATGAGACGATCTTGGCGAGCAACTCGTACGAGCGGATCCGGGCGGCGTGGTCGGGCACCTGGGTGAGCACGAACAGCTCGTCGGCGCGGGTCTGGCGCAGCAGCTCGGTCAGGCGGGGGGTGATCCGTTCCGGGGAGCCGACGAACTGCGGGGCGATCCGGTCCCGCAGGAAGCGCTCCTCCTGCGGGGTGAACGTGTGCGCCGCGGTCTCCTCCTCGGTGGGCAGCACGGTGCCCGGATCCACGGTGCGCATCAGGATCTGGCCGAACACGAAGGAGGCGGCCAGCCGGTGGGCCCGCTCGTCGGTGTCGGCGGCGACGACGATCACCGCCACGCACGCGTGCGGCTCGGACAACCACGGCGAGGGCCGGAAGGCCCGGCGGTAGGCGTCGAGCGCCTCGGGGGCGCCGCCCCCCACGATCGCGTGCGCGTAGACGTAGGGCAGGCCCGCCCTGCCCGCGTAGGCGGCGCTGCCGGTGCTGGAGCCGACCATCCACAGCTCGGGCGCGATCGCCGGCTCCGGGATCGCCCGCACGCCGCCGCTGCCTCCGGCGAAGTACTCGCGCAGCTCGTGCAGCGCGTCGCCGAAGTCCAGTCGGCGCGGGTCGCCGATGCGGGCCGTGATCTCGCCGGAGCCGCCCGGGGCGCGCCCGAGCCCCAGGTCGACCCGGCCCGGATAGAGGCCGGCCAGGACTCCGAACTGCTCGGCGACCACCAGGGGCGAGTGGTTCGGCAGCAGCACCGCGCCCGAGCCGACCCGGATGCTGGAGGTCGCCTCCAGGATGGGCCCGGCGAGCACCGCGGGGCTCGACGCCGCCAGCGCCGGCGTGTTGTGGTGTTCGGCCACCCAGTAACGCCGGTAACCGAGTGCCTCCACGGCCTTGGCCAGATCGATCGAACGGCGCAGCGCGTCACCCGCCGTGTCACCTCGCCAGACCGGCGCGGTGTCGTGCACCGAGACCGCGATTCCCTCAGGCAATGCCCTCTCCCTCATCCCGTTCACACATATACGGAGGCTTCCTCACGTTATGTCCGCAAGTTAAATCGAGGATGCCTCAGCTTGTCAACGCCGCCTCCGCGGGACCGGCCGGGGCCGGCACCACCCGGCCCGCGACCTCCAGCGTGAGATGGCCGGGCACGCCGACGATCTCGCCGAGGTCGTGCGCGTACCGCGACCGCCGCGGCGTCACCTCCGTCGCGGTGAACCCGTAGTGCGGGTAGAAGTCCGCGACCTTCGCGTTCCTCGCGCTCGCCACGTAGTCACCGTGCACGGCCGGAAAACCCGCGGCGCGTGCCTGGCCGAGCACCGCGGCCAGGCACGCCTGCTCGATCCCCCGGGCGAACACCCGGCAGCTCAGCAGGAGGTTCTCGATCAGCAACCCCTCCGGCAGCGCCCGCAGGAAGACCGCTCCGACGATCCCGTTGCTCCCGAACCGGTCGGCCGCCGACAGCGTCAGCACCCGCGCCCCTGGCCGCTCCGCCCGCTCACGCACCGCCTCCGGGGAGAGGCGCTCGGTGGTGAGGTTGAACTGGTTGGTGCGCAAGGTGATCTGCGACAGCCGCGCGACGTCGGCGCCGGTGGCGGGCGCCAGCCGTACGGACACCCCCAGCCCGCTCAGGAACTCCTCGGCCGACCCCGCCGCGAACAGGAACTCCGAGCGCGCCGCCTCCTCGTGGTAGCGCCGCGTCCGGACGCGGTCCTCCGTGGTCACCTCGTTCACGGTGAACCAGCCGTCGGCCAGCAGCCGCGTCACGTGCAGCGCCGGGTCGCCGTCCAGGTGGATCACCGCCGTCTCCGGCAGCTCCGCCGCGACCGCGGCGCACTCGTGGACGCTGTCGTCGGCGAACACCACGCTGTCCCCGCCCAGGTTCAGCTCCCGCGCCAGGACGCGCAGGTTGGCCGGTTTCGGCCGCCAGTTGGCGAGAATGCGGACGAAGGCGTCCTCGCGCACCACCATGTCGGGGTGTTCCCGCAGCGCGGCGAGCACGGTCTCCTGGTCGTTCTTGCTCACCGCGGCCAGCAGGACACCCTGCGACTGCAGCTGCGCCACCACCTTCTGGAACCGCTGGAAGGCCTCGCCTCGCCGTCCGTGGGCCACCTCGATGCCCTCCACCCCGTCGTCGCCGAGGACTCCGCCCCACAGCGTCTGGTCGAGGTCGACGGCGAGCACCTTCCTGGCACGCCCGGTCCGGGCCCGCACCAGGTGGGCCAGTTCACGGGCGTACGCGCCGAGCAGGGCGTCCGACAGGTGCGCCCGCGCGTAGACCTCGAACCGCGGATCGGACAGCTCGATCGGCGCCGTCAGCAGCGGGTCGAGGTCCATCACCACGACCGGCTCCACCGACTCGCCGAACGCCAGCAGCTCGGCGTTGGCCCGCCGCCAGACCGCGCCGAGCCGCGCCCTGGACGGATGGTCCAGCAACTGCGCCTGCCACACCCGGGGCAGCGGGACGGTGTTGAACACGAGCGCGCCGGACCCGCTCTCACCGAACCGCGCCGCCAGCCGCCGCCACAGCGCCAGCTTCTCCTCCAGCACGCGCTCCACGTCGTCCACCGTGAACGGCACGCCGACCTCGTCGAACACGGCCGCGTGGTCGAGTACGCAGACGGTCACGTCGGGCCGTCCGGCGTACAGGGCACTGCCGGGATCGCCCAGCTCGAACGCGTACGAGCCGAAGTCGGCGAGCCGGACGTCCGGCAGATATCCGTGGCGGGCCAGCTCGCCGGTGAGCGCGGTGCGCAGCGCACCGAGCGTGCCGTGTCCGGTGACGGTCACGGCCGCGAGCGGAAGCCCCGGATGGTGTTCGCGGGCGGCCTCCACGTCGACCCGCTCCAGCAGCCGCGCCGACCGGGCGGCGTCCTCCTCGTCCATCGCGGCCAGCAGTGCCGCGACCTCGTCGTAGCGCGCCGCGAGCGCCCCCTCGCGGTGCAGCGAGCGCAGGCACGCGCGCGCCTCGGCGCTCGTGGAGGTCATCGCTTCTCCAGCAGTGCCGGCGCGTTTTGCGGGCCGAGCAGTTCCTCCAGCCGGAACGCGAGTTCGCGGGCGGTGCCATGGTCGAGCACCAGCCCCACCCGCACGTCGACGCCGATCTCCCTGGAGAGCCTGGCGGCGATCTCCAGCGCGCCGAAGGAGGTGATGCCGATCTGGGTCAGGTCGTCCGCCGGGCCGATCGCGCCGTGGGAGTGCCCGAGCGCGTCGGCCACCGCCGTCAGCACCAGCGACGTCAGGAGGTCGTGGCGCTCGCCCTCGGGCAGGCCGGACGACGGCACCGGCGACGGTGCGGCCGGTGCCGTCGTCGGCTCGTGCGGCTCGTACGGTGGCAGGTCCCGTCCGTGTCTTCTCGGCGGGATGAGCCAGTAGCGTTCGTGCCGGAACGGGTAGGTCGGCACGGTGGCCGGATCGGCGGCCGGCCCCTCGCCGAGCACCTTCTCCCAGTCGATCCGCACGCCGCGCGCGTGGGCCTGCGCGACACCGCGCAACACCGACCGGGCCTCCGCTGCGGGGTCTCGCACCAGCGGGATCGCCGACACGCCGTCCCGCTCCCCTGCCAGGCAGTCCGCGATCATGCCGGTCATCGTGGTGTCGGGACCGATCTCGACGAAGGTGTCGACGCCCAGGCCCCGCAGGGTGAGCACGCCGTCGTGGAAACGGACCGTGCCGCGCACCTGGGCGGCCCAGTAGTCCGGCGCGGCCAGCTCGTCCCGCGTCGCCACCAGGCCCGTGGTGTTGGAGACCAGGGGGGTCGCGGGTTCGCCGACGTCCAGTCCCGCCGCCGCCTCCACCAGCCGCGGCAGCGCGGGGTCCATGTGCGGCGAGTGGAAGGCATGGCCGACCGCGAGCGCCTTCGTACGCACCCCACGGGAGCGCCATCGGGCGGCCAGTCCCCGCACCGCGTCCGCGTCGCCGGAGACCACGGTCGACCTCGGCCCGTTGACCGCCGCCACGGACACCCGTCCGTCCAGCTCGGCCAGGGATGCCCGCACCTCCGCCTCGGGGGCCCGCAGTGACACCATGCCCCCGCCTTCCGGCGCGGACTGCATCGCCAGTGCCCGTACCACGACCAGGCGCGCGGCCTGCTCCAGCGAGAGCGCCCCGGCGACGTGTGCCGCGGTGAGCTCCCCGACGGAGTGGCCGAGCAGCGCGTGGGCGACCAGGCCCAGGTGCTCGGCGAGCCGGCAGAGCGCGAGCTGGGTGGCGAACAGCGCGGGCTGGGCGAACTCCGTGCGCCGCAGCAGCCCTCCCAGCGGGCCGTCGGCCGCGGCGGACACCACCTCACCCAGGGGCGGGCCTTCGGCGTGGTGGACCCGTCTGGCCAGGTCCAGTGCGGCGCAGGCGGCGTCGAACGCCTCGGCGTAGACCGGGAACCTCTCGTACAGCTCGCGTCCCATCCGCGCCCGCTGGGTCCCCTGGCCGCTGAACACGAACGCCACCTTCGGCGCCGCACCCGCCGTGACGATCGGGCTGGACGGCCCGGCGAGCGCGTCCAGTTCGCGGATGAGCTCGGCGGCGCCGGAGCCGAGCGCCACCGCCCGGTACCTGAACTCCGAGCGCCGTCCCGCCAGGGTGCGGGCCACGGCGGCGAGATCGGTCTCCCTTCCTGAGCGCAGGAGGTCACCCAGCCGGGCGGCCTGTGCCCGCACCGCCTCGGGCGTCTTGCCGGAAAGGAGCCAGGGGACGGCCACCGGCGGGTTCCCTGCCTCGGCCCCTGCGGCCGGTGACTCCCCTTCGGCCACCGGCGCCTCCTCGACGAGCAGGTGCGCGTTGGTCCCGCTGATCCCGAACGAGGAGACACCCGCCCTGCGCGGACGGTCGCCGCGCGGCCAGGGAAGGGCGCGCTCCAGCGGTGCCACCCCGCCGTCGTCCCAGTCGACCAGGGTGGACCGATCGGCCACGTGCAGCGTCGCGGGCAGCACGCCGTGCCGCAGCGCCTGCACCATCTTGATCACACCGGCGACTCCCGCCGCGGCCTGCGTGTGCCCCAGGTTCGACTTGACCGAACCCAGCCACAGCGGTCGTCGCCTCGCGGTGCCGTAGGCCGCGATCAGGGCGCCCGCCTCGATCGGGTCCCCGAGCGCGGTGCCGGTCCCGTGCGCCTCGACCGCGTCCACCTCGGCCGGCGACAGCCCCGCGCCGCGCAGGGCCGCCTCGATCACCTTCTCCTGGGCGGTCCCGCTCGGCGCGGTGAGCCCGTTGCTCGCCCCGTCGGAGTTGATCGCCGAGCCGCGGATCACCGCCAGGACCGGGTGCCCGTTGCGCAGGGCGTCCCCGAGCCGCTCCAGCACCAGCACCCCCACGCCCTCGCCGAAGCCGGTGCCGTCGGCCGCGTCGGCGAACGCCTTGCAGCGGCCGTCCGCGGCGAGCCCGCCCTGGAGCCCGAACTCCACGAAGACCCGGGGGGTGGCCATCACCGTCACCCCTCCGGCGAGCGCGAGGTCGCACTCGGAGCGGCGCAGCGAGTCGGCGGCGAGGTGGATCGCCACGAGCGAGGACGAGCAGGCGGTGTCGACGCTGAGCGCGGGCCCCTCGAAGCCGAAGGTGTACGCCACCCGCCCGGACGCCACACTCGCCGCGTTGCCGGTCATGAGGTAGCCGTCGAGCTCGGGGGGCGCGTCGTCGATCGCGGGCGCGTAGTCCTGGTAGATCACCCCGGTGAACACCCCGGTCCGGCTGCCCCGCAGTGACCTCGGGACGATCCCCGCGCGCTCCAGGGCCTCCCAGGAGACCTCCAGCAGCTGCCGGTGCTGCGGATCCATCGCCACGGCCTCCCTGGGGGAGATCCCGAAGAAGGCGGCGTCGAATCCGGCCGCGTCGTCCAGGAAGCCACCGGCCCTCGCCCGCTCCCGCAGGGCCGCGTCCCAGCCGCGGTCCCGCGGCGGCTCGCCGACGGTGTCGACGCCGTCGGCGACCACCCGCCACAGGTCCTCGGGCGAGCGCACCCCGCCGGGGTAGCGGCAGGCCATCGCGACCACGGCCACCGGGTCCGGGTTCGACAGCGCGGCCAGCTCCCTCTTCACCCGGGCGAGCTCACCGGTCGTCCACTGGAGGTACTCGACCAGCTTCTTCTCGTCACTCATACCGCCCGCCATCCCTAGGATCGAAGCTCGGAGTCGATGAACCTGAACAGCTCCTCGGCGGTCGCCGGGACCTCCTCGCCCGCCCCCGCGCCCGGTTCCCGCACGCCCGGTTCCCGCTCGGCCGGGGCGAGCCGGCCGAGCAGGTGGCCGGCGAGAGCGGCCGGGGTCGGATGGTCGAACACGATGGTCGCCGGGAGCCGCAGCCCGGTGGCCTTGCCGAGCCGGTTGCGCAGTTCGACCGCGGTCAGCGAGTCGAAGCCGAGCTCCTTGAAGCTGCGGCCCTCCTCGGCCGCCTCCCCCGGAGCCCGCCCGAGCACCGCCTCCACATACCGGAAGACCGTCTCGGTCATCAGCTCCCCGCGGCGCGCCGGCTCGGTGTCGGCGAGCATCCGCGCCAGCGCGGGCTCGGCGGAGCCGGACCCGCCGGAGCCGTCGGCCTTCGCCGAAAGTGCGCGGCCGCGCACCAGGGACCGCAGCGGCGGGGCCGGGTCGGGGACTCCCGCCAGCCTCGCGAGGTTCAGCCGGACCGCGGCCAGGGTCGGCTCCGGCGCCGCCATCGCCGCGTCCAGCAGTGCCAGGCCGCGTCCCGGTGACAGCGGCAGCAGCCCGGACCGCGCCATCCTGGCCCGGTCGACGGCGGAGAGCGAGCCGGTCATGGTGCTCTCCGACCGCCACAGTCCCCAGGCGATCGAGGTGGCCGGGAGCCCTTCGCGGGTCCTGGCCACGGCGAGGGCGTCGAGGAAGACATTGGCCGCCGCGTAGGCCGACTGCCCGGCGCTGCCCACGATCCCCGCGGCGGAGGAGAACAGCACGAACGCGGCGAGGTCGAGGTCTCTGGTGAGCTCGTGCAGGTTCCAGGCGCCGTCCACCTTGGGCCGCAGCACCGCGTCGAGCCGTTCCGGGACGAGGTTGGCGAGCGTCGCGTCGTCCAGGACCCCGGCCGCGTGCACCACGGCCGTGAGGGGATGCTCGTCGGGGACCTCCGCGAGCACGCGGGCCAGCGCGCCGGCGTCCGCCACGTCCGCGGCGGCGATCGTCACCTTCACGCCGAGCCCGCCGAGTTCCGCACGGAGCCGTTCGGCGCCCTCCGCGAGGGCGCCCCGCCTGCTCAGCAGCAGCAGGTGCCCGACGCCGTGTTCCCTGGCCAGGTGCAGCGCGACAAGCCTGCCCACACCGCCGGTCGCGCCGGTGACCAGGACCGTGCCGTCGGCACGGATCGGCTCCGGAATCCGGAGGGCCACCTTGCCCACGTGCCGGGCGAGTCCGAGATGGCGGACGGCGTCCGGCGCCCGCCCGGCGTCCCAGGAGGTGACCGGGAGCGGCGTGAGGATCCCGCTCTCGAACAGGTCCGCGAGCTCGGCGAGCATCCGGCCGATCCGGTCCGGCCCCGCCTCGGCCAGGTCGAACGCCCGGTAGTGCACACCGTGCCGGGCGCGGACCTCCTCGGGGTCTCGTACGTCGGTCTTGCCCATCTCGATGAACCGCCCACCGGGAGCGAGCAGTTCGAGTGAGGCGTCCACGAACTCGCGGGCGAGCGAGTTCAGCACGATGTCCACGCCGCGCCCGCCGGTCGCCTCCCGCACCGCCCCGGCGAACGCCAGGTCCCGGGAGCCGGCGATCCTGCCGGGGGGCAGTCCGGCCTCTTCGAGCGCGGGCCACTTGGCGGGGCTCGCGGTGCCGAACACGGTCAGCCCCCAGTGGCGCGCCAGCTGGATCGCCGCCCCGCCGACGCCGCCCGCGGCGGAGTGCACCAGGACCCACTCCCCCCGGCGGGCGCCGGACAGGTCGCGCAGGGCGTAGTAGGCGGTGAGGAACACCGCGGGCACGGTCGCCGCCTGGGCGAACGACATGCCCTGCGGGATCGGTACCAGCAGACGGTGGTCGGTGACGGACTCGGGCCCTATCCCCCCGGAGATGAGACCCATCACCCGGTCGCCGGGACCGATACCGGTCACGTCGTCCCCGACCGCGAGCACCACCCCGGCGCCCTCGGTGCCCAGATCCGCCGCGCCCGGGTACATGCCCAGGGTGAGCATCGCGTCGCGGAAGTTCAGGCCGGCGACGCGGACGGCGACCCTGACCTCCTCGCGGCCCAGTGGCCTGTCCTCGACGGGCCGGTACGCCAGATCGTCGGCCACCCCGCTCTCGGCCGCCTCCAGCCGCCAGTTGCCCGCGCCGGACGGTACCGGGTCGCGCCGGCGTCGCCGGAGCCTGGGCACCAGTGTCCCGCCGCCCCTGATCGCGATCTGCGGCTCGCCGGACGCCACGGCGTCCAGGACCTCCGACAGCGGCGTGGAGACGGTCTCGGTGTCCACGATCACCACCCGGCCGGGCTCCTCGGCCTGCACGCCGCGGACCAGCCCCCACACTCCGGCGCCGGCGAGCGCGCCAGCGCGCTCGCCGGGAACCGCCTCCACGGCGCGGCAGGTGCGCACCACGAACAGCGTTTCCGCCAGCCTGTCGTCGGCCAGCCCTCGCCGGAGCGTTTCGAGCACCCGCAGCAGGGCGGCTCGGACCGCCTCCGGTACGGGCCCGGCCTCTTCGCCCGCCGAGACGACGAGCACCTCGGGCGCGGGCTCTCCCGCGTCCAGCGCCGCGAGCACCGCGCCGAGTCGCGGGTGGGCGGTCTCCTCGGCATCCGCGGTCTCCTCGGTGTTTCCGGTGTTTCCGGGAGCGCCGAGGACTCGCACGCGTTCGCGCGGCACACCGGCGCCGGGGCGCACAGGGTCCCAGGTGAGTTCGTACAGCAGGTCCTCCGTGCCCGCCGCGGCGAGGTCCGCCGGGTCGGCCGCGCGGAACGTCACCGCCTCGATGCCCGCCACCGGGTCGCCCTCGGTCGTGGTCAGGTCGACCGCGACCGTCTCCTCTCCGGTGCGGCGTACGCGTACCCGTACCGCCGAGGGCGCGGCGGCGTACCGGGTGAGGCCGCGCCAGGCGAAGGGCAACCGTACGGCGCCGTCGTCGGGGAACAGGCCCGCGAGCCCGACAGCGTGCAGCGCGGCGTCAAGCAGCGTGGGCGCGACGCGGTACCCGGGCGGGCCCTCCAGGAACACCTCCGCGAGGACCTCCTCCCCCGACCGCCACGCGCCGCGCAGGCCGCGGAAGGCCGGGCCGTAGTGATAGCCCCTCGCGGCCAGGTCCTCGTACAGCCCGCCAACGTCGACGGGCACCGCGCCGGATGGCGGCCACTCGGCACGAGCCGGCGGGGCGGCGGGTGCGGGGAGCGGGGCGAGCGAGCCGGCGGCGTACACCGTCCACGGCGCACCCAGCGGGTCACCGGTGTCCGCCGGTCGCGCGTGAACCCCGACAGGGCGCAGACCGTCCCGCTCGGCCGGGCCCACGGTCACCTGGATCTCGACCGCGCCGGAGTCGTCGAGCACCAGCGGGCGCCGGAGGGTCAGCTCGTCCACCCGCGCGACACCGGCCAGCTCCCCCGCGTGGCCCGCCAGTTCGGCGAGGACCGCGCCGGGGACCAGGACCGCGCCGTCCACCACGTGATCGCCCAGCCACGGCTGGTCGTCCAGGGAGAGCCTGCCGAAAAGCAGCAGGCCGTCCTCGGACGCCGCGCGCACGGCCGTGGACAGCAGCGGATGCGTGACCGGCCGCGCGCCCGCGGGGATCCCGGCGGTGGGCACCGGCGCGTCCAGCCAGTACCGGTGCCGGTCGAAGGCGTAGGTCGGCAGGACCGGCACCCGCCCTCGGCGCTCGCCGAGATATCCCGGCCAGTCGACCCGGACCCCGTTCACCCAGGCCTCGGCCACCGAGACCAGCACCCGTGCCATGCCCCCGTCGTCCCTGCGCAGTGTGCCCAGCACGGCGGGCCGTTCCACCCCGGGGAGCGCCTCCAGGATCTCCTGGACTCCCGTCCCGACGACGGGGTGCGGGCTCACCTCGACGAACACCTCGTGCCCTGCCTCGGCCGCCGCCTCCACCGCGGCCCGCAGCAGCACCGGCCGGCGGAGATTGCGGTACCAGTAGCCGGGGCTCCCGAAGCCGGTGCCGTCACCCGGCTCGATCGCCGCGCCGGTGACGGTGGAGAAGACGCCGGCGGTGAACGCGCGGCCCGGCGCGGGCGAGGGCAGGATCTCCAGCAGTTCGGCTTCGAGCGCCTCGACCTGGGGCGAGTGGGAGGCGTAGTCCACGTCCACCGGCCGCACCCGCACGCCCAGCTCCTCCAGTGCCCGTTCCACGCGGCGCACCGCTCCGGCCTCGCCGGCGACGACGGTCGAGGCCGGTCCGTTGAGCGCGGCGACCGACACCGCGTTCCCCGCGTTCCCCGCGTTCCCTGTGCCCCCTGCATCCTCTGAGAGTCCGAGATTCTCGAGGATCGCGTGCACCCGCTCCCGCGAGGCCGCGACCGACAGCATCGCCCCGCCGCCCGCGATCTTGCGGATGGCCCGGCTGCGCAACGCCACCACCGCCGCCGACTCCTCCAGTGACAGCGCGCCCGCGGCGAGCGCGGCGGCGATCTCGCCCTGCGAGTGACCGATGACGGCGGCGGGCCGTACGCCGAAGGACTCCCAGAGCGCGGTGAGCCCGGTCATCACCGCCCACAGGACCGGCTGCACCACGTCCACCCGCCCCAGGCCGACGCCGCCGCGCAGCGCGTCCAGCAGCGACCACCCGGTCACCGGGTCGAGAGCGTCGGCACATTCGCCTATCCTGCGGGCGAAGACCGGCGACTCGGTGAGCAGCGCGCGGGCCATGCCCTCCCACTGCGCACCCTGGCCGGGGTAGACAAGGACCGGCAGGCGCGAGTCCCCGGCGTACCCGCTCACCGCCGACGCCGACGGCGCACCGTCCGCGACGGCGGACAACCCCGCCAGCGCCTCCTCGCGATCGCCGGCCACGACGACCGCGCGGTGGCCGAACTCGGCCCTGGTGGTCACCAGGGCCGCCGCGACATCGGCGAGGGCGACCCCCGGATTCCGCTCCAGGTAGGCGCGCAGCCGCCGCGCCTCGCCTCCGAGCGCGCGCGCCGACCTCGCCGACAGGACGAGCGGGACCGGGCCGCCGAAAGGCTCCGGTGCGGGAGCGGCCTCGGGCGCGGGCGGCTCCTCGATGACGACGTGCGCGTTGGTCCCGCTCATGCCGAAGGCGGAGACCCCGAACCGCCGCGGACGCTCCCCGGCGGGCCAAGGGGTGTTCTCGGTGAGCAGCGCGACACCACCCCGCTCCCAGTCGACGTGGCGCGACGGCCTGTCGACGTGCAGCGTGCGCGGCAGCGTCCCGTGCTCCAGCGCCATGACCATCTTGATGATCCCGCCGACGCCGGCCGCCGCCTGGGTGTGCCCGATGTTGGACTTGAGCGAGCCCAGCATGAGCGGCGGGCGGTCCCCGCGCGCCGCCCCGTACGTGGCGAGCAGCGCCCGCGCCTCCACCGGGTCGCCCAGGGTGGTGCCGGTGCCGTGCGCCTCCACCGCGTCCACGTCGGCCGGTGAGAGGCGCGCGGCGTGCAGGGCCTCCTCGATCACCCGCTCCTGGGAGGGTCCGTTGGGCGCGGTGAGCCCGTTGCTGGCGCCGTCCTGGTTCACCGCCGACCCCTTGAGCACGGCCAGCACGGGATGCCCGTTGCGCCGCGCGTCCGACAGTCGTTCCACCAGCAGCAGCCCGACGCCCTCGCTGAAGCCCGTGCCGTCGGCGGCGTCGGCGAACGCGCGGCACCGTCCGTCGGGTGAGAGCCCGCGCTGGCGGCTGAACTCCACGAAGGTCGCGGGTGTCGCCATGAGCGTGGCCCCGCCGACCAGCGCGAGATCGCACTCCCCGTCGCGCAGCCCCCGCTCCGCCAGGTGGAGCGCCACCAGCGAGGACGAGCAGGCCGTGTCCACGGTGATCGCGGGCCCCTGCAGGCCGTAGGTGTAGGCGATCCGGCCCGAGGCCACGCTCCCGGCGCTGCCGGTGCCCAGATACCCCCCGTACTCGCGCGGGTCGTCCTGCGCCCGGCCGCCGTACTCGGTGTAGATCAGGCCGACGTAGACACCGGTCCGGGAGCCGCGCAGGCCGGCCGGGTCGATGCCCGCGCGCTGGAACGCCTCCCACGAGGTCTCCAGCAGCAGCCGCTGCTGCGGATCGGCGGCCTTGGCCTCGCGCGGATTCATCTCGAAGAAGTCCGCGTCGAAGTCGGCGGCCTCGTGGAGGAACCCGCCGTCGCGCGCGTAGGACGTCCCCGGATTGTCCGGGTCGTCGTCGAACAGGGCGCCCAGGTCCCAGCCCCGGTCGGCGGGAAACGGCCCGACCGCGTCCCCGCCCGACTCCAGGAGATCCCACAGCTGTTCGGGGGTGCTGACGCCACCCGGGTAGCGGCAGGCCATCGCGACGATCGCGATGGGATCCTCGGCCTCCCGCCCGCGCCGGGCCACGGCGCGGGACGGGCCCTCCGGCGCGGTACGGCTCAGATGGCGGGCCAGGGCACGCGGGCTCGGATGGTCGAACACGAGCGTGCTCGGCAGGCGGCGGCCCAGAAGGCGGCTCAGATGGTCCCTGAGCCGCACCCCCGTCATGGAGTCGAGTCCGAGGTCGCGGAAGGGCCGGTCCGGGCGGACGTCCCGGGCGGACTCGTAGCCGAGGATGCCGGCGACCGCCCGCCCGACCAGGTCCAGCACCCGCTCCTCCCGCTCGCTCCCGGAAAGCCCCGCCAGCACGTCCACCGGCCCGGCGTCCTCGGGAGCGGCCCGCCCGGGCCCTTCCCGAGAACGTCGCACCGCGCGGCGCGCCCAGGGGACGGAGACGGGATCGGGGGCCTGCGCCTGGCCGGACCTCTCGGCGGCCGGGCGGACGCGCACCTCCTCGACGCTCAGCACCGTCCGGCCCGTGGCGTCGAACGCGGCGAGCGAGAAGGTGGCAGACCCGGTCCAGGTCAGACGGACGCGCACCGGACCCGTCGCGGCGGCGTACGACCGTACGCCGGTCCAGCTGAACGGCACGACCGCCTCGGGCCGCTCCCCCCGCTCGGAGGCAGCGACCGCCCGGTCGAGGAAGGCCACCTGCGCCATCCCGTCCAGCAGAGCGGGATGGAGCACGAATCCCTCCTCGCCCGCGCCGGTCCGGCCTCCGTCCCCGTCCGGCGGGCTCACCTCGGCGAACACGCCGCCGGCCGAGCGCCAGGCGGCACCCACGCGGCGCAGGCGGGGGCCGTAGCGCACACCCGCGTCGGCCAGGCGGGCGTAACCGGCGTCCACGTCGACGGGCTCGGCGTCCGCAGGCGGCCACGCCTCCGAGATCCCCGCCCGCGCCACGATGTCGGCGACGTCGGCGTCGCCCGCGCTCAGCGAGCCCGAGGCGTGCAACCTCCACGGCTCCACAGCGCCTCCGGGGTCTCCGGTGTTCCCGGCGTCTCCGGTGTCCCCGCCTCCCGGCCGGGCGTGGACCGTGAACGTCGCACCCGCGCCGCCGTCCTCGGCGTTCACCTCCACCTGGACCTGTACGGGACCGTCCGGCACGTCCACCGGGGCGAGGAGTGCGATGTCGTCCACCCTCGGCAGACCGAGACGCTCCCCTGCCGCGAGCGCCAGCTCGACCAGCGTGCTCCCGACGAGCACCGGACGCTCTCCGAGCCGGTGCTCGCGGGCCCAGCCGCCCGGCCCGCCGGGCACACCTCCGGTGAACAGCACCGCCCGCCCGTCCGCCGGCTCCACGAC
Organism: Streptosporangium sp. NPDC000095; assembly: GCF_042899335.1. Lineage (NCBI taxonomy): Bacteria > Bacillati > Actinomycetota > Actinomycetes > Streptosporangiales > Streptosporangiaceae > Streptosporangium > Streptosporangium sp. NPDC000095. Next base: position 12,220 of record NZ_JBIAZS010000033.1, on the reverse strand, counting down.
CACCTCCAGGAGCGGGTGCCCCGCCCCGGCGGGGCCGGTCGAGAGCGGCGTCCCCTCGGTGCGGGTGTCGAGCCAGAATCGTCGTTCCTGGAACGCGTAGGTGGGCAGGGCGACGCGGCGTCCCCGCGCGGCCGCCCCCCACTCGACGTCGAGACCGGCCGCGAACAGGCTCCCTGCCGAGGTGAGCAGCTGGTCCAGCCCTCCGTCGCCGCGACGGAGCGTGGCCAGCGCGTGCGCCTCCACACCGGCCTCGTCGAAGGTGTCGCGCAGCGGAGCCACGAGCACCGGATGAGGGCTGACCTCGAGGAAGCACCGGTGGCCCGCCTCCAGGAGCGCGGTGACGGTCTCGGCCAGGCGAACCGGCCGGCGAAGGTTGTCGTACCAGTACCCGGCACCGAGCGCGCTCGTGTCGATCTCGGCGGCCGTGACCGTGGAGAAGAAACCGACGGCGGACGTCCGCGGGCGGAGACCGGCGAACCGGGCGAGCAGGGGCTCCCGCAGCGTTTCGACGGCCGGTGAGTGGGACGCGTAGTCGACGGGGACGAGCCGCGCCCGCACCCCCTCGGCCTCGCAGCGGGCGACGAGGTCGCGCACCGCGCCCGCCTCCCCGGACACCACGGTCGCGTCCGGACCGTTGACCGCGGCGACGACGATCTCGTCGCGGCCGCCGAGCCGGCGACGTACTTCTCCGGCGGGCAGGCCGATCGACGCCATCGCCCCGCTCCCCGCGATGTCCGCGAGGGCGGCGCTGCGCCGGGCCACCAGCGCCGCCGCGTCGGCCAGGTCCAGGGCTCCCGCGACATGGGCGGCGGCGATCTCACCCTGCGAATGTCCCACCACCGCGGCCGGTTCCACCCCGAGGGAACGCCACACCGCGGCGAGCGAGACCATCATCGAGAACAGGGCGGGCTGCACCACGTCGACCCGGCCGAGCAGGGTCTCCTCACCGGAGGACACCACCTCCAGCAGGTCCCAGCCGACGTGCGGCGCCAGTGCCTCGGCGCACCGCCGCATCTCGTCGCCGAACGGTTCTGAGGCGGCGAGGAGATCGCGGGCCATCCCGGCCCACTGCGACCCCTGGCCGGGGAACACGAAGACCGGCCGCCCGTTCACCGTCGCCTCGCCCCGCACCGCGCGCCGGGAGGGAAGCCCTTGTTCCACCAGCGCCAGTTCCCCGGCGAGCCGGTCGAGGTCGGTACCGACGGCGACCGCGCGGTGGGACAGGTCGGCACGCCCGGTGCGGAGGCTGTGGGCGACGTCGGCCGGGGACAGGCCCGGATTCTCCGCCACGTGTGCCCGCAGCCGGCCGATCTGGTCACGCAGCGCCTGCTCGGTGTGCCCGGACACCGTCCACACCACCGGCGCCGGAGCCCCGGTGCCGCCCGTCCGGGAGGATTCCGGCGCCCCGGACCGCTCCTCGGGTGACTTCTCCGAGGGCTCCTCCGCGGGCTCCTCGATGACGACGTGCGCGTTCGTGCCGCTGATCCCGAACGAGGAGACCCCGGCCCGGCGCGGGCGGTCCCGCTTCGGCCACGCCCTCGCTCCGGTGAGTGGGGCGAGCCCTCCGGCGTCCCAGTCGACGTGCGGTGACGGCTCGTCGATGTGCAGGCTCGCCGGGAGCACCCCGTGCCGCATCGCCATCGCCATCTTCATCACACCGCCGATGCCCGCCGCGGCCTGGGTGTGCCCGATGTTGGACTTGAGCGAGCCCAGCCACACCGGATCCGTCGCCGGGTGTGCCCGGCCGTAGGTCTCCATGAGGGCGCCCGCCTCGATCGGGTCGCCCAGGCCGGTGCCGGTGCCGTGCCCCTCGACGGCGTCCACCTCGGCGGGGTCGAGACCGGCGTCGGCCAGCGCGGCGAGGATCACCCGCCGCTGCGCCACCCCGTTGGGCGCCGACAGCCGGCTGCTCGCGCCGTCGGAGTTGACCGCGCTGCCGCGCAGCACCGCGACGATCGGGTGTCCCCTGCGCCTGGCCTCCGAGAGGCGCTCGACGAGCACCAGACCGACCCCTTCCGCCCAGCCGGTGCCGTCGGCCGAAGCGGCGTACGCCTTGCAGCGGCCGTCGGGCGAGAGCCCGCGCTGGCGGCTGAACTCGACGAACGTCGCCGGGGTGGCCATGACCGTGCTCCCGCCCGCGACGGCCATCTCGCAGTCTCCCCGGCGCACCGCCTGCGCCGCGTAGTGCAGCGCCACCAGCGAGGACGAGCACGCGGTGTCCACGGTGACCGCGGGTCCCTGCAACCCGAAGGTGTAGGCGACGCGGCCCGAGGCGATGCTTCCCGCGCTTCCCGTGCCGACGAACCCCTCGAAACCCTCGGGCGCGCGGACGTGGCGGGAACCGTAGTCGGAGTACATGACGCCGGCGAACACCCCGATCCGCTCCCCCGACAGGGAGCGCGGGTCCATCCCGGCGCGCTCGAACACCTCCCAGGCGGTCTGCAGGAGCAGCCGCTGCTGCGGGTCGATCGTCAGCGCCTCGCGAGGGCTGACGCCGAACAGCTCGGGGTCGAAGTCGGCGGCGGAGTACAGGAAGCCGCCCTCAGCGGCGTAGCTGGTGCCCTCCCTGTCCGGGTCGGGGTCGATCAGCTCCTCCAGCGGCCAGCCGCGGTCATTCGGGAACGGGCCGATCGCGTCGGTCCGTGCCTCCACCAGTCGCCACAGGTCCTCCGGCGACCGGACGCCGCCGGGGTACCTGCAGGCCATGGAGACGATCGCCAGCGGCTCGCGGGCGGCCTGCTCCAGTCGTTCCAGTGCCGCGCGGGTGCGCATCAGGTCGGCCGTGGTGCGCCGGAGGTACTCGCGGAACCTGTCTTCGTTCGCCATCGGTGAACCGCTCCCCGTGGTCGTCCTCGAAAGTGCCAGAGACGTCGGATCAGTCGCTCAGTTCTCGGTCCAGCAGCCCGAACAGCTCATCATCGGACGCTGAATCCACACCAAAGAGCGGCTCTCCCGCGCCGTTCACGGCGGTCTCGCCGGTGTCCAGCGCGTTCAGCGCGGCCCGCAGCGCCCGGACCAGGTCGACGCGACGCCGGTGGCCGGGGTCCAGGTCCGAGGCCGAGGAGACCCAGGTGTCCAGCGCCGTCGTGTCGAACGCGGGCCGGGCGAGGGCGCTGTGCTCCAGCAGGTGCTCCAGCAGGTGCTCGGTCAGCGCCCGTACGGTCGGGTGGTCGAACAGCACGGTCGCGGGAAGCCGCTCGCCGACCTCGGCGCCCAGCCGGTCGCGCAGCTCGATCGCCGTCAGCGAGTCGAGACCCAGGTCGAACAGTCCCCGGTCGTCGGGAACCTGCGCCGGTCCCGCGAGCCCGAGCACCTCCGCGACCCGGCCGGCGACCGTGTCGCGCACCACGGCGCGCGACACGGTCTCGTCCATGCCGTGCAGGCGCCGGGCGAGCGGCACGGCCGCCACGGCGGGCCGGGCGGGAACCAGGTCACCGAGCACGTCGGGAAGGTCGTCCTGTCTGCGGGCGAGCGCCGCCCGATCGAACCAGGCGGGTACCACCACGGCCAGGCCGCTCGCCAGCGACCTGTCGAGCAGATCCAGCCCCGCGCCGACGGGCAGCGCGCGGATGCCCAGCCTGTCGAGCCTGGTCCGCGCCGCTCCGTCGAGCCCGGCCGCCATCCCGGTGTCCGATCCGGTCTCCCACAGCCCCCAGGCGAGGGACGCGCCCGGCAGGCCCGCCGCCCGCCTGTGGTGGGCGAGCGCGTCCAGGAAGGCGTTCGCCGCCGCGTAGCCCGTCTGCCCGGCGTTGCCCAGCACGCCCGCGACCGAGGAGAACAGCACGAACGCCGTCAGCGGCAGATCCCCGGTGAGGCGGTGCAGGTTCCAGGCCGCGTCCACCTTGGGGCGCAGGACCCGTTCCAGCCGCTCGCCGGTCGTGTTCTCCAGCACCGCGTCGTCGAGCGTGCCGGCTATATGGAACACGGCACCGAGCGGCCTGTCCTGGTCGACACCGGCGAGCAGTGCCTCGGTGGCCGCCGTGTCCGCGAGGTCGCACGCGGCCGTCCGGATCCGCGCCCGGTCGCCGAGTTCCCCGGCGAGGGCGCGCAGCGCCGGATCGGCGTCGCCGCGCCTGCTGACCAGCAGGAGATGCCGGGCGCCGTACTCGGCGACGAGGTGGCGGACGACCGCGGCGCCGAGCGCGCCGCCGGCGCCGCTCACCAGCACGGTGCCCGTCCCGAGCTCAGGTGGGGTCCCGGGTGAGCCCGTCACCGCGCGCAGGCGCGGCCGGAACGCCTCTCCCCGGCGGATGGCGAGCTCACCGGGCCTGGCCGCCACCGCGCGCGACAGCAGCGCGGACGACTCCCCGTGCCCGTCGACGTCGACGATGCTGATCCGTCCGGGGTACTCCCTGCGTGCGGCGCGGACCAGGCCCCACAGCGAGGCCTCCGCCAGCCCCGTCAGCCGGTCGTCACCGTCCACCGCGACCGCCCCGCGCGTCACCACCACCAGGTGTGTCCGCTCGGGCAGCGTGAGGATGCTCTCGCGGACCGCCAGAAGGCAGGCGCGGACGGCGGCGGCCGGGTCGTCCTGCTCCGCCTCGTAGGAGATCGTGGCGAACGGCAGGTGCAGGCCGTGCCCGCCGGAGGTCAGCACGATCGTGTCCTCGCCGTGCCCGCCGCCCTCCTCGCCCGCCGGTGCCGTGGCGGCCGGCTGAGCGGGGATCCAGGCGAGCTCGTACGGCCGGGCCGCGAACCCGCCGCGTGACAGGGCACTCTCCTCGACCCTGCGCACCCGGACCTCACCGGCCGACAGCACCGGACGCGCCACGGTGCCGCCCCTGCCGGTCGGGCCGTCCGCGTCGGCCGCGTCGACTACGTCGAGGGCGAACGTCCCTTCACCGGTGTGCCGGATCCTGACCCGCAGCGGCCCTCGTGGCAGGCCGTGCACGCGCACCTCCCGCCAGGTGTGCGGCACCTGGACGCCTCCCTCCACCGCCTCGCCCGCGTCGGCGATCCACGCGTGCAGGGCGGCGTCAAGCAACCCCGGGACGAGGTCGCCGCCGGTGTCCACCTCGGCGTAGAGCTCGTCCCCGGTCGTCCACAGTGCGCGCAGGCCCTGGAACGCCGGGCCGTAGTCGTACCCACGCTCGGCGAAGACCTCGTAGATCCCCGTGACGTCCACCGCGCGTGCCTCGGGCGGGCGGTGACCTGACCAGCCGGGTACGGGGCCTTCACCGTCCAGCACGGCCTCGGCGTGCAGGGTCCACTCGCCGTCGGCCTGTTCCCCGCCAGAGCGCGCGTGTATCCGCACCGTGGCGTCCGCCACCGTGACCCGCAGGTGCACCTCCTCCTCCGCACCGACCGTGACGGGGGCGTGCAGCGTGAGCTCCCGCACCGTCGTCATGCCGTGCCGATCCGCCAGCCATCCCAGCAGATCCACGAGGGCGGTGGCCGGGAGGACCGGCGTACCCGCCAGCGCGTGGTCCGCCAGCCACGGCTGCCGCCGCTGGGAGAGCACTCCCGTGTAGAGGGTCTGTGCTCCGTCCGGCACGGCGATCGAGGCGGTGAGCAGCGGGTGGCCCGGATCCTCGGCGCCGATTCCGGCGGCGGTCCCGTCTTCGGCCGGCGGCAGGAGCCACAGGCGCTCCCGCTTGAAGGGGTAGGTGGGCAGCGGAACGATGACGGTATTTCCGCCGTTTCCAGCATTCCTGCCGTTTCCGCTGTTCTCGCTGTTTCTGTCGTTCTCGCCGTTTCCGCCGAGCAGCGCCCGCCAGTCCCAGGCGACACCCGCGATGAAGGCCCGCGCCACGAACGACCAGAGCGCGAACCCGTCGTCGTGCCTGCGGTCGAGCACGGAGATCGCCACGACGTCCTCTCCCAGGTCGTGCTGCCGGACCATCGCGGTCAGCGCGGCGTCCGGCCCGACCTCCAGGAAGCGCGCCGCGCCCAGCTCCCGCATCCGGCCGACCGCGTCGGCGAACCGCACGGTCCCGCGTACCTGGGCGGCCCAGTGCGCGGCCGACCCGAGTGTGTCCGCCCCGCTCTCTCGCGCGGTCAGCGTGGACACCACGGTGCGGGTCCCCGGTACGGCGCGCAGGTCGCCGATCTCCTCGCGGAAGGCCGTGAGCATCGGCTCCATGTGCGCGGAGTGGAACGCGTGGCTGACGGTGAGCGACCTGGTACGGTGCCCGTTCACCGCCAGGACGCCGGCCAGTTCCTCGACGGCTCCGGTGTCGCCCGAGAGCACCACGGAGCCGGGCGCGTTCACCGCCGCGACGTCAACGCGCGCCCCTGTCTCGGCGACGAGCCGTTCCACGGTCGGCAGGTCGGCCTGGACCGCGGTCATCGCGCCTCCTGCGGGGAGTTCCTGCATCAGGCGCCCGCGGGTCGCGACGAGTGCCACCGCGTCGGGCAGGCTCAGCATGCCACCGACGTGGGCGGCGGTGATCTCGCCGATGGAGTGCCCGGCGAGGAGGTCGGCGGGCAACCCCCACGACTCCAGCAGCCGGAACAGCGCGACCTCCACCGCGAACAGCGTGGCCTGGGTGTACCGGGTCTGGTCGATCGGCCCCGCGGCGATGTCCCCGGACACCACTCCGGCCACGTCCGTGCCGTCCACCCTGCGGAACTCGGCGCAGACCTCGTCGAAGGCCCGCGCGTACGCCGGGAACGAGCCGTACAGCGCGGCTCCCATGCCGACGCGCTGGCTGCCCTGGCCGGTGAACAGCACGGCGGTTCCGCCGCGCGCCGGTGTGCCCGTGAGCACCGCCGGGAAGGCCCCGGGCGGCGTCGCGGTGCCGTCGATGAGGTGGCCGAGGCCCGCGAGCAACTCGCTCCGGTCGCGGCCGAGTACCACGGCACGCCGTTCGAAGGCGGTCCGCGTCGTCGCCAGGGACAGGGCGACGTCGATGGCCCGCAGACCGGGGGTGGCGAGCACGTGCCGCCTGAGACGGACCGCCTGCTCCCGCAGCCCTGCCGCGTCACGGGCGCTGAGCACCCACGGCACCACCGCTCCGTCGACGGCGCCGTCGGTGGCGCCGTCGCCCGCCGCCACGGGCGTCTCCTCACCCGACTCGAGGACGACGTGGGCGTTGGTGCCACTGATCCCGAACGACGAGACCGCCGCCCTGCGCGGCCCCGGCGTGTCCGGCCAGGCGACCGGCTCGGCGGGCACGGACACGGTGCCGTCCGACCAGTCGACGTGCTCGGTGAGCCTTCCCCGGTGCAGGGTGGCCGGGACCTGCCCGTGCCGCATGGCGAGCACCATCTTGATGATCCCGGCGACCCCCGCGGCGGCCTGCGTGTGCCCGATGTTTGACTTCACCGAGCCCATGAGCAGCGGGTTCCGGTCCTCGCGGTCGCGACCGTAGGTGTTGAGCACCGCGCCGGCCTCGATCGGGTCGCCGAGCCTGGTTCCCGTGCCGTGCGCCTCCAGCACGTCCACGTCCGCGGGCCGCAGTCCCGCGCTGCGCAGGGCACCGCGGATGACCCGCTCCTGGGAGGGTCCGTTCGGCGCCGTGAGGCCGTTGCTGGCGCCGTCCTGGTTGACCGCGGAACCGCGGACGACGGCCAGCACCCGGTGCCCGTTGCGGCGGGCGTCCGAGAGCCGCTCCAGGACGAGCAGCCCGACGCCCTCACCCCACGCGGTACCGTCCGCGTCGGCCGAGAACGGCTTGCAGCGGCCGTCGGGTGCCAGGCCGCGCTGCCGGCTGAACTCGATGAACGTGGCCGGGCTCGCCATGACGGTCACGCCGCCGGCCAGGGCGAGCGTGCACTCGCCCAACCTGAGCGCCTGAGCCGCCTGGTGGACCGCGACCAGCGACGAGGAGCAGGCGGTGTCCACGGTCACCGCCGGCCCCTCCAGACCGAGGGTGAAGGAGATGCGGCCGGAGGCGACGCTGCCCGCGCTGCCGCTCACCAGGTATCCCTCCAGATCCCCGGCGGTACCGCGGCGCTGGTGCACCCGCGCGCCGTAGTCGGAGTACATGACGCCGACGAAGACGCCGCTCTGCGTGCCGCGCAGGGCGGCCGGGTCGATCCCCGCGTCCTCCACCGCCTCCCACGCTGTCTGCAGCAGCAGTCGCTGCTGTGGGTCGACGGCGAGTGCCTCGCGCGGGCTGATCCCGAAGAACCCGGGATCGAACTCGGCGGCGTCGCGCAGGAAACCGCCGTGCCGGGTGGAGGAGGTCCCCGAGCGCTCGGGATCGGGGTCGAACAGATCCGGGTCCCAGCCACGGTCGGCGGGGAACTCCGAGATGGCGTCACCCCCCGAGACGAGCAACTCCCACAGCTCTGCCGGGGTACGCACCCCGCCGGGGAACCGGCACGCCATGCCGACGATCGCGATCGCGTCGTCGGCGGCACCGCGCGGCACGGCCGGGTCCTTCGGCTCGTCCCTCGTTCCGGCGCCCGTCACCTCGTCGAGGAAACGGATCAGGGCGACCGGGTTCGGATGGTCGAAGACGATCGTTCCCGGCAGGCGGACACCGAGCTCGCCACTGAGCCGGTCGCGCAGCTCCACCGCCGTCAGGGAGTCGAAACCGAGGTCGCTGAAGGAGCGTTCCGGGTCGACCTCCGCGCCGCCGGCGTGTCCGAGCACCGCCGCGACCGCGTCGAGCACCAGGTGGGAGGTGTCCCGCGTCGGCGTGGCCGACGCGTCCGTCGTGTTCGCTGTGTTTGCTGTGTCCGGTGCCCGCCGGACGGCGACGGGGCCGCGGTGCCGTTCCACCGCCCGAGGGTCGAGGTGCGCCGCGACCACCGCGGCGGTGTCCAGCCGCAGGGCACGGTCGAACAGCGCGATCCCCTCGGCCTCGCCCATCGGCTTGATGCCCGCCCTGCCGAGGCGGGCGACGTCGCGTTCGGTGAGCCCGGCGCCCATGCCGGTGCCGATGTCCCACAGCCCCCAGTGGACGGTCACTCCGTGCCCGCCGGCCAGCCGCCTGCGGTGGGTGATCGCCTCCAGCGCCGCGTTGGCCGCGCAGTAGCCGCCCTGCCCCGCGGTGCCGACGACGCCGGCGACCGATCCGAACAGCACGAACGCGTCGAGTTCCGTACCGCGCGTGGCCTCGTCCAGGTTGCCGGCTGCCACGGCCTTGGCCTCGATCATCCGGCGGAGCGCGTCGGCGGGAAGCCGTTCGACGGCCGCGTCCTCGACGACGCCCGCGGCGTGCACCACACCGGTCAGCGGGGTGTCCGGCGCGGTCAGCAGATCGGCGAGGGCGTCCCGGTCGGACGGGTCGCAGGCCCGGATGGCGACGCGGGCGCCGAGTGCGGCCAGTTCGGCCTCGACGTGGGCGGCGTCGGGGTGTCCCTCGCCGCGACGGCTGACCAGCAGGAGGTTTCTCACGCCGTGCCGGGTGACGAGATGGCGCGCGATCCGGCGGCCGAGCGCGCCGAGGCCGCCGGTGATGAGCACGGTGCCACCCGCGGCGCTGCGCGGCCAGGCCGCTCCGTCCGCCGCGGCCCCGGACTCGGTTCCAGGCTCGGGCTCGGATCCGAACTCGGTCATGGTCCTGAGTCCGGAGTAGAGCTCGGCTCCGGACTCGGGCTCGGCTCCCGCTCCCGCTCCGGGCTCGGGCTCGGGCTCGGGCTCGGGCGACAGTCTGGGGACCCGCGGTACGCCGTCACGGAGCGCTGCCTCGGGCTGTTCGGTACCGATCGCCGCGAGCAGCGCGGGATCGGCTGCCTCGTCGTCGCCGATGTCCAGCAGCGCGAACCTGCCGGGATGCTCGGCCCGTGCCGCCCGTACCAGGCCCCACAACGCGGCGGCCGAGGGGCGCGAGGTCTCGCCGTCGTCGACGGCGAGACCTCGGGTGAGGAAGACCAGCAGTCCGTCCTCCGCCTCGGCCAGCCAACGCCGGACGGCCTGGCGCGCCCTCTCCACCTCGGCGTACGGATCGTCGCCGTCGTCGGTGAGGGCGAGCAGCACGGTGCCGGTGAGCCGCTCGGGGAGAGATCTGTTCACCGTGAGGTCACCAGTCGTGGGCACCGGCGGCGCCACGGCCTCCCAGCGGAGGCGATACAGCCCCGCCGCGGACGGCAGCGGGCGCAGCCGCAGCCGTTCCACGGTCAGCACGGGCTGCCCGTCGTCGCCGGTCAGGTCGATCCGGTAGGTGTCCGGGTCCACCGGGGTCAGATGGGCCCGCACCCTGGTCGCGTGCGCGGCGTGCAGCCGTACCCCGTCCAGGGCGTAGGGGACGCGCCGCGGCCCGTCGATCCCATGCAGCGAGATCGTGTGCAGGACGGCGTCGAGAAGAGCCGGGTGCAGACCGTACCGGGTGGCCTCGCTCCGGAGCGGCGCGGGAAGCTCCGCCTCGGCGTAGAGATCCGCCCCGTTCAGCCAGGCCGCGCCCAACCCCTGGAACGCCGGCCCGTACTCGTAGCCGTGCCCGGCCAGCAGCCGGTAGGTCGCCTCAAGGCCGCCCTCGTCGAGGCGGGTGCCGGACTCGAAGGGCGTTGCCGCGCGGCCGGGGGTGATCTCCGCGTCGGTGAGCATCGCGGTGACGTGGGAGGTCCATTCCGTGCCCGCCGCGCGGCCGCGCACGGTGAGCTCCCCTGCCGGGGACACGCTCACCTGGAGCTGGGTCTCCGCGGCACCGTCCAGCTCCAGCGGCGTGCGCATCACGAAATCGCCCAGCGCGGGGCGGCCGATGCTCGCACCGATCGCCAGAGCCAGCTCGGCCAGTGCCGCGGCCGGGACGAGCAGCCGTCCGTCGACGCGGTGCTCGGCCAGCCACGGTTGTCTGCGCGCGGACAGCGCGCCGGTGAAGAGCCGTGCGCCGTCCGGCAGCTCGGTCGAGGCCGTGAGCAGCGGGTGCGGGGAGGCGTCCAGCCCATAGGTGGCGGGCCGCCCGTCGTCCTCGGTCGGCAGGAGCCAGTAGTGCCGTGTCTCGAACGGGTAGGTGGGCAGGTCCACCAGCCGGCCACCGGCCAGCAACGGACCGAAGTCGACCGGAACCCCCGCCGCGTGCAACGCGCCCAGCGCGGCCCCGAAGGTGGCCGCCTCCGGTCGGCCTGGCCGTAGCAGGGGTACGGCGAGCACCCCGTCGGTACTCTCCCGCGCCATCGCGGCGAGCGATCCGTCCGGCCCCAGCTCGGCGAACCGGGTCACCCCTGACCGGTGTGCGGCGCGCACCGCGTCGGCGAACCGTACCGCTCCGCGAAGCTGGGCGACCCAGTAGTCCGGCGCCGACATCTCCCCCTCGCCGGCGAGCGTTCCGGTCACCGTCGAGATGACGGGGAGGTGGGGGGTGTGGAAGGAGAGTCCGGACACCACCCGGCGGAACTCGTCGAGGACTCCGTCCATGTGCGCGGAGTGGAAGGCGTGATCGACCTTCAGCCGCGCGGCCTTGTGCCCGGCCTCCTTCCATCGCCCGACCAGGCGGTCGATCTCGTCCGCGTCACCGGACAGCACCACCGCCGCGGGGCCGTTGACCGCGGCGATCTCCACCCTGCCGCCGGAGGTGGCGGCCAGCTCCGCCGCCTCGGCCTCGGTGGCGGAGAAGGCGGCCATCGCCCCGCCCTCCCTGCCGGACTGCATGAGCCTGCCCCGCGCGGTGACCAGCGCGCAGGCGTCGTCCAGGTCCAGGACGCCCGCGACGTGGGCCGCGGCGAGCTCGCCGACGGAGTGGCCGATCAGGAAGTCCGGCCGCAGCCCATGGGACTCGGCCAACCGGTACAGGGCGACTTCCAGGGCGAACAGCACGGGCTGTGCGTACCGGGTCCGCCGCAGCCGGTCCGCGTCGCCGATGACCAGTTCCCGCAGGCCGACACGCAGGTGCGGCTCCATCGACGCGGAGATCTCGTCGAACGCCTTCGCGTAGGGTGCGGATGTCTCCAGCAGTTCCGCGCCCATCCCGGTCCGCTGGGTGCCCTGCCCGGAGAAGAGGAACGCGAGGCGCTGGTCGGGAAGTGCGCGTCCTGCCTCGACTCGGGGATGGTGTTCGCCGTCGCGGAGCGCCGCCAGCGCGGCCGCCGCGTTCTCCTCGTCGGCGTCGACGACGGCCCGGTGCTCGAACCTGGGGCGCCTGGCGAGGGTGAGGCCGATGTCGCGCAGGCCGGGCGCCGTGCCCGAGGTGAGGACATCGTGCAGTGCCCCGGCCTGCGCCCGCAGCGCCGTCCCGGTCTTCGCCGACAGGACGAGCGGCACCGGGCCTTCATCGTCCGGGAGGTCCTCGGGTTCCGGGTCGTCGGGTGCCTGTTCGAGGATGACATGCGCGTTGGTCCCACTGATCCCGAACGACGACACCCCCGCCCGCCGCACCCCACCCCACTCAGG
>NZ_JBIAZS010000032.1:0-48661 GCF_042899335.1 Streptosporangium sp. NPDC000095 | reverse complement strand
AGCCGACAGATCGGAGCAAAGACACTCACTGTCGAGGCCAGGGTTTGATTGAGTCAGACCCCACCAGGAACGCCTGCCCTTCTAGTCTCACTGGGGTCGGTGGAGACCAACGGGGAGGGCCTACAGGCCCGGTCGCGAGGGTGACAGCGGGAAACGGGTCACTCGTTCGGTATCTACCGGCACACGGCAGTCCACAGGCAGCGGCCCTACAACGGACCCACAGGGGGAATGTACGGCAGGGCCGTGGAGCGGGCGGCGGCGTCGGCCGGTGGTCGCGTCCCCGGAGCCGGGCAGAAGCGGTCCCGCCCAGGCAGTGCCCCGGTGGCGAGGAAGGAGCTCATCGCCTCGTCGGCGCAGCTGCCCAGCCCGACGACGCCGTGGCCGCCCTGGTCGACCGTGATCATGGCGGCCCGCCGTCCGAGAGCGGCGCGCAGGCCGCGCGCACTCGCCAGGGGCGTGGCCGGGTCACGGGTGTTCTGCAGGATCAGCACGTTGCGCGGCCCGTGCCCGGTGACCGTCACCGGCGGCTCCACCGGTCGGGTGGGCCACGCCGCGCACGGCCAGATGTTCGCGGGCATACCCGCCGTCACCGGCCACACCTGCCGGTCGGCTGCGACCTGCCGGGCGTACAACGCCGCGCTGCGCGGCCAGGCGACGTCGTCGCAGAGCACCGCGTAGAGCGCGGCGATGCGGTTGTCCGCCGGTATCCGCGCCGTCCCGGTGCCATTGCCACCGACCGCGCCGTCGTCGGCCCTGCCGACAGAGCCCAGCCGGTCCGGTCGCCTCAGGATGGCGGGGTCCACGGTGGATCCTGAGACGGCGGCCGTGAGCTCCTGCCAGAACCCGGCGATGAAAGGGAAGTCGCCGTCGAAGTAAAGCCCCCCTCGGGTGATCTCGCGCAGTGCGTTGCCGTCGAGCACGGGACCGCCCGGGATCGGCAGGGGCCGACTGTCGAGGGCCGCGAGCAGCCGGTCATAGGTGCGCCGCACCTCCTCCGGTGTCGCACCGAGGTGGTAGACGGCGTCCCGCTCGGCTACGAAGGCCAGCAGGTCGGGCAGGCGCATCGCGATCGACTGACTCCAGGTTCGCCACATGTCCCGCCACACCAGGTCCGGGTCGACGGCGCTGTCCAGCACGATCCGATCGGCGCGTCCCGGGAACATCGAGACGTAGACGGCTCCCAGATAGGTGCCGTAGGAGAGACCGAAGTAGGACAGTTTCGGCTCACCGAGTGCGGCTCGGATGCGGTCCATGTCCCGGGCCGTGTTGGCCGTGGTGATGAACGGAAGCAGATCGCCGGAATGCTCGGCGCACGCGGCCGCGGTGTCCCGCGCGAAGGCGACGTTGCGCCCGATGCCGCCATCCGGCCCCGGGTAGGGCAACAGCAGCGTGAACTGCCTCATGAGATCGAGGCCACAGGTGACCGGGGTGCTGTGGCCGACCCCGCGCGGATCGAAGCCGATCAGGTCGTACCGATCCAGGACCTCGCGCGGTAGTACGTCCGCCAGCCGGCTGGGCAGGTCCAGGCCGCTACCGCCCGGGCCTCCCGGGTTGGACAGCAGGATCCCGCGGCGCGCCCCGGGACGCGCCGTGCCGATCCGGGAGATCGCGATCTCGATGCTCCGCCCGCCCGGGGCGCGGTAGTCCAGCGGCACCCTCAACGTCGCGCACCGCTGGCGTGGGTCGCGCGAGACGCCGCCGGATTCCACCGCCAAGCACTCGCCCCACATCGGAGCCGCTTCTCTGGCTTCGGCCACCGCCGGCTCCGGCGTACCGATCCGGGCCCCGGCCGACGTGGGCACGCCTGCCACCGTGATGGCCACCGTCGCCACGGCGATGAACAATGTCAGTTTTAATCGCACTGATACTCCTTTTCACAAGGAACAGATGCTTTCTCGATGACCGTTAAATCGGCACCGCCGGGTACGTGAGACTCTTCGCTTGATCACGCGGAGAAACAGGTCCGTGATTCGACAGCTCTCAGCAGGTCACCGGGCTTGATCGGCCACTACACCGACGTCGTGCGTTCGACGACGTGACACCTGCGGCCGGGTCGTGGTCATGACGAGGTCGGTGCTGCCGTGCCGGATGTCAGGGCCGCTCGTACGATGCGGATCGCCTCGTCCTCGTCGATGCCGACGCTGGCGATCACGGCGGCGTAGTCGGCGGCGGCCCGGTGGGCTCGCTCCCGGCCTTCCTGGCCGGTGGCCGAGACGAACGAGCCCGCTCGTCCGCGTGTCTCGATCAGTCCGGCCTCCTCCAGTTCCCGGTAGGCGCGGCCGACGGTGTTGGCGGCCAGGCCGAGGTCGGCCGCGAGGTGGCGGATGGTCGGCAGCCGGGCGCCCACGGTCAGCGTGCGGTCCTGGATCTGCCGGGCGAGCTGGGATCGTAGCTGCTCGAACGGCGGTACCGGCGAGGCCGCATCGATGACGATCATCGGACGCTCATGACCTGTCGGGCCACCGTCGCGCACGACGGCGTTTTGAAGCGGAGCGCGATGAGGGCGATCATGCTCAGGATCAGGTAGGTGATCGCGGTGGCGCCCCACCAGGTGGGCGCGGTGCCGAACAGCAGCACCATGGGCAGCGACCACTGCACGTTCGGCGTGGTGAGCTCGCGGGCGTCCTCGACGCGCATGATGACGTCGGCGGTGAGCGACTCCTCGTCCTGCGCCACGACCGGGTGGCGTAGCAGGTGGCGCAGCTGCAGGGCGGTGATGCCCGTCGCGCCGAGCAGGCCGATCAGCACGACGACGGCCAGCTGTCGCACGGTGGGATCGGCAACGGCCAAGGCGCTGGCGGCCAGCGCTATCGCGCCGGCGAACGTGGCGGCGGCGAAAACGGCGTAGGGCCCGCCGAGCACGGTCCGCCAGCCGGGCTGGATCGGGTGGGCGGCCCTGCGGGACAGCGTCGCGGCCGCCCGCAGGTCGACGCGTCGCACCCACCGGTCGAGCAGTGACTGTGCCAGCAGCAACCCGGCGACCGACGCGGCCAGGGCCAGTAGCGGTAGCGGGCGATGGGGCTGGGGGTTGCCGAACGCGGAGACGGCGGCGAGCGCGCTCACGATGATCAGCGCGGCCAGGATGAGGTAGGTGGCCAGGCGGGCGCGTTCACGGACCGCCAGCCGACTGGCGAGCAGCGGGGTGGGGTGGGTGTCGGTCAGGCCGTGCCGGGTCAGCCACGCGCCTGCCAGCCGCAGATCGGTCGTACGCGCCGACGGGCCGTCGTCCGGTAACGGTTCACGGGTCATGACATCTCCTTTGTCGCAAGCTTTGCATCAATAGGATGCGACAAATATTGCGACAAAGTCAACGCCCCGAGCTCTCGTCGCCCCGGACCTCGCTCGTGCGCGTGCCCAGTACCGTCAGATCGCAGAGGCCGGTAGGAGACTGCCCGGTCCCGGCCCGCACCGGGCAGTGTCCTACCGGCAGGTTTTCGTCTTGACCGAGCAGTGCTTGACCTCGGGGTAGCGGGCAGACGGCTTGTCCAGCAAGGGCTGGGGCTTCTTTCGCAGGTGCAGGTCGAAGAAGGCCGCAACGTATCTGCGGGTGATGTCCATGGCCCGGACACCGGGTATGTCGGCACCGTCGTCGATGCCGAGTTGGTCGACCAGCACGCCGAGGTCGGTGAAGGACGTGTGCTCCGCCCCGGTCACCAGGAGCCAGCGCTTCCAGCCGTTGAGCTTTTTCCAGTCGCGCTCCCAGGTGGCGGCCGCATCTCCCTTTCCCGGGGTGTAGGTGGCCGGCTTGCCCAGGAACAGGAACGGCCGCGACAGCCCACTGTCCGGGATCCGGACCTCTGTGGTGCCGTCGATGTCGATGCCGGCGCGTATCCGGGAGTCCTTGAGCATGGCCGCGATGGTGCTCGCTCCTCCGGCGGAGTGGCCGGCCATCGCGATCCTGGATGTGTCGATCAGGCGGGCACCCTTCCATTTCGAGTGTGACCCGGCCAACTGGTCGAGCACGAAGGAGACGTCGGTCGCCCGGCCCTTCGCCAGCTTCTCCCACCACGCCGGGTTCTTATCGATCTCACATGTGACGCAGGTGGCGACCCGCCCATCGGGAAAGGTGGTGGCGACATTCTCGTAGGTGTGGTCGATCGCGGCCACCACGTAGCCTCGGCTCGCCAGATCCTCGGCCAGCGCCGTAAGTTCGGTCCGGGGCTTGGTGTAGCCGGGGGAGAGCACGATGAGGGGCAGACCGTGCTTGCGACCCGCTGGTTCAGCATCGGTGAAGGCGTTGGTCCGCGTCCTGCTCAGAGTGTCGGCCGACACGCTGGTGATCCCCCCGCTCCTCAGCAGGAGCTCGGACTCCTTCGGTGTCATGTACGGGGCCCGCTTACGGCCCGGCGGCTTGGCCGGATACCACAGGGAGGCCATGAGCTCCCTGGCTTTCACCGAAGAGACCCAGGGGTCAGGTCGGGAGGCGTCTTTCAAGTACAGGGACGTGGTGCCGATCGGATGCGAACCGGTTGGCTTGGGCAGGTAGGGCGTGCTGCTCAATGTCGGCGAAAGGCCGGCCGAGGCAGGCGCGGACGCGGCCGAGGCGGCCCCTGACTGCGCGGACGCGGCCGATGTGGTCGCCACGAAGGCGAGCAGCCCGGCGGCGGCCACACCGCCGCGCAGGATCCGGCCCCTTCCGCTCCGGGAGATGCCCCGCC
This sequence comes from Streptosporangium sp. NPDC000095, assembly GCF_042899335.1. NCBI lineage: Bacteria > Bacillati > Actinomycetota > Actinomycetes > Streptosporangiales > Streptosporangiaceae > Streptosporangium > Streptosporangium sp. NPDC000095. The sequence goes on along the minus strand of NZ_JBIAZS010000032.1, from coordinate 44,003 downwards.
CGGTGGCGGCCATCCCTCCCTGCGCGGTGTGTGCCAAGGCACCCGCGCCGCCGTACCGTCTGCCCGTGTCCACCGGCTCTGTCACATGACCCATGAACGTGCCCGTCCTTCGATCGAAACGGCCGTTTAGAGGCGGGAAGTCCCCGCGACGGCCTGATGTCAGGGACGAGGCTAGAAGTGGCCGTGTCCATGCGCGTCGGTCGTCGTACCTATATCGGATACCTCCGGGGAACGACCCACTTGCGGTGTCATCCCTGCGATGTACTCCCAACGGACACCGCCATGGTCACTGGTGACGATGTGTGGCAGGTCACGCGAACGCGACAATGTGCCGGTGGCAGCAGACGAACGACGGCTTTGGCGGCAGTACGTACTGGACATGTTGCGGCCGGAACCGCGAATCGCCCGTCCGTCTCACAGGGCTCTCGCCGCCGACGCACTGCTCGCGGTCTTTCTGACCGTCATCGCGCTGATGGCGGCGGGAGGACTCCACAGCCGGGTTCATCGCGTCGACGTGCAGTCGCACCCTCTGATCGAGTTGCTGCAACTGCGGCCTTCCCCGGTGGTTCTGTCTCCCCCGGCGGTTCCGCTTCTCCCGGCGGTTCCGTCTCCTCCGGCATTACCGGACGCGAGCATCGGCGTCCGGCCGCCCGTCCCGGCACGGATCCACTCACCTCCCGACGCCGACGCCGACGTCGGCTCCGAGGCGTACGGGCCGCCCATGCTCCTGGTGGCGCTGACCGCCTTGCCGTTGGCGACCCGGCGCAGGTATCCGCTCACCACCTTCTGGGCGGTAGTGTCCGCGGCGTTGGCCACGAACGGCGGCGAGACATGGATCACCGTTCTGACCTGCGCGATCGCCGGCTACAGTGCCATCGCCCACAGCCGCAACCGAGTGCCCGCGGTGGCCGGCCTCCTGCTCGCGGCCGTGCTCGCCGGCGCCGTGAACCGGGACATCGGGGCCGGCCTCCCCGGTCTTCCCGGTTGGCTGGGACCCTACGTCGTCCTGCTGAGCGCCGGGGCCTGCGCGAGCATCATCCGGTTCTTGCGGCGGAGCCGGGATCGGCTCACCGAACTTCAGCAGGCCCAGGAGGACGCCATGCGGAAGGCCGTCGAGGCCGAACGTTCCCGGATCGCCGCCGAACTCCACGATGTGGTGACCCACAATGTGAGCGTGATGGTGATCCAAGCTGGCGCGGCGCGCAAGGTGATGGACGCTGAGCCGGAACTGTCCAAACAGGCACTGCTCGCGATCGAAAGCAGTGGTCGAGCCGCCATGGCCGAACTGCGCAACGTCATGGGACTGCTTGCCGGGCCGGAAGGCGGACGTGCGGACAGCCGGAGCGACGGGCTCGAACCGCAACCCGGACTCGACCAACTCGACGGCCTCGTCGAGCGGGTACGCGCCGCGGGGGTGTCGGTGGACATGGCGCTTTCGCCGCCGCGCCTCCTGCCCGACGGAGTCGGCCTCACTGTCTACCGCGTCGTGCAGGAGGCCCTGACCAACACGATGAAGCACGCGTCCGGCGCGGCGGCGTCCGTCGCGATCGGCCACAGCGGCGACTGGCTGGAGATCGAGGTCACCGATACCGGTGGCGCGCCGGGTCCTCAGTCACGGGCAGGCAACGGTCGTGGACTGATCGGGCTACGTGAGCGGCTGGCCGTCTACGGCGGAACCCTGGTCGCCGGACCCAGAACCGGGGGCGGGTATCGGGTCGCGGCCCGCATTCCGTGGACCGCCGCATGAGCGGACCGCTGCGCGCAGTCATCGCCGACGACCAGGCTCTGGTCCGCACCGGGTTCCGGATGATCCTCGCCGCCGACGGCATCGAGGTGACGGCGGAGGCGGCGGACGGTGCCGAAGCGATCGCCGCCGTACGGAGCACCAGGCCGGACGTCGTGCTCATGGACATCCGGATGCCGCAGATGGACGGGATCGAAGCCACCCGCCAGATCATGAGCGGCGGAGCGAACGAGACCCGCGTCGTCATCCTGACCACTTACGATCTCGACCACTACGTCTACGCCGCTCTCACCGCCGGCGCCAGCGGCTTCCTGCTCAAAGACGTCAGCCCCGAGCACCTGGTGGCTGCAGTACGCCTGGTGCGTTCCGGCGACGCCCTGCTCGCGCCGACCATCACCCGCCGCCTCATCGAACGTTTCGCTCCCCGTGACGAGGCGAAGGCCGACCTCCACCGCGATCTGTCCGAACTGACGCCACGAGAACTGGAGGTGCTACGCCTGCTCGCCACCGGCCTGAGCAATGCCGAACTGGCCGATCGGCTGACTCTCAGCGCGACGACGGTGAAAACCCACGTCGCCCGCATCCTGTCCAAACTCAGCCTCCGCGACCGTGTCCAGGCCGTCGTGCTGGCCTACGAAACCGGACTGATCTCCCCAAGCGGCCCGTCGGGCACCGGCTGACCTGCCTTGCCGTCCGCGGTGTCCGGCACCGCGCCTGAAGAACTTGCACATCAGCGAGTCGAATGCGTGGCACAGGGGCGATCGCCCGGGATCGTTCAGCGCCGTCTTTCGCGCCTGGTCGGACAGCGTTACGGAGCCCTCGGTCCGTGGTCGGCCAAGACCGTCCAGAGCCGTTGTCGGCCCCGCACTAACAAGATCATGTCAGTGGCGGCCTGTTACGACTGAGGTTGGGCGTCCCTCACCCGGTCGCACACCACCGCGGTGCCCAGCAAGCGGTCATGAAGCACCCGGCCTTCGGCGTCAAGGAGCATCCAGAGCCCGTCCACGAAAAGACAGAACAGCCCGACGTCGGGGACGAGGACGAGCAGGAGAAAGACCAGCGTGCGGAGCACAGCCCGGCCCGCGCCCAGCCGTCCGCCCGTACTCGCCGCGATGACCCGGACACCCAGTAGCCGCTTGCCAAGCGTCCGCCCCCACAGAGCATGCTGCGCCCAGAAGTAGAGGAATAACACGGACAAGATAGCCAGCTCCACAGGCTCCGCGCTGCTGTGAAGCATGTCGACTCGCCCCAGAAACCCGTACCCCATCCGGAACTCGGAACCGAGGCCGATCAAGGACCAGACCGGCCATACGACGACACCCAGGACGGTAACAACGATCAGATAGTCGGCCAGGGTCGCCATCGACCGTCGCCACACGATCCCGGCCTGTGATGCGCCCGGCTTGTTCCCGGTGACGGGCCGCATCTCGCGCGACGCGGCGAACACCAGCGCCGCGGCCCCCAGGAGACACAGCTCGGTGATCCACCACCCACCGACCACCGCACCGAACCCGCCGGCGCCGAACAGTGAGACCGTCTCGCCGTAGATTCCCCACCCGCCGTATGACCAGGCGAGAAGTTCGACGGCCGCGATCAGGACAAGGAGCCCCGCCACCCGTCGGCCCGTCACCCCGGGATCCCGGCGACCGAGACACGCCATGAGGCCGAGCAGCACCATGAGAGCCGGAACCGCCCACTCCTCCGCGGTCTCCATGACCACTTCGAGATCACGGCGCAACGGAGCGAACGGTGACAGCGTCAATCCGCTCTCGTACAGACCCACGACCCCGTAGATCAGGTCGGACCCCACATGGGTCTGGGGAAACTCCTCAGAAGCGAGTCGCTCGCGCCACAACGCCCAGGTCGGCAAGGCGGCGACGACCGCAGCCGCCACCCACGCCGACAGCGATAATCGGGAGAGCTCCGGCACGATGCTCCTTTCGCCCTGGGAGCGACACCCTACGACGCCCCGGCACGCGGTACAGAGGCGATGCCGGGTCTGTCACCGCACCACACCGGAGAAAAATCAGAGCCGTTTCCCATCGAGCCACGACGCGATCTTTCGGTCAGTGCTCATCGTGCAGCACTTTCACACGGGCTTTGATGATCTTGACCGGTTAGGGCTGATCCTGCCGCATCCGGCTCATTGCGGCCAGGGCATCTTCCAGGACCGGGGTCCGGGAACAGCTCCGCCCAGGTAGGTGGACTCCTCCAGCTAGTTGCGGTGTCAGCGTGATCCCTCAACCGCCTCGCGACCGAGGCCGTACCCGTCGGTGAACTCCGCAGCCCATGTCTGGAACGCCCCGTCCAGGTTCACGAGCGTGTTGTCCGGATCGAAGAGCGCGAGCCGTTGCACGATCACCAAACCGTCTTCTCAACCGGCGACCGATGGGTACCGGGCCGCCATGAGGTCGTCGGCGAGGTCGGTCATGGTGAGGTCGGCGTTCAGCGCGGTGACCACCGCCTGTGTCAACGGGCGGAGGGCGTAGACGTGCCGCACCGCATCGAGGTCCACGGGGACCTCGTAGTAGTCCTCGGCGAACCGCTGAAACGCCTCCGCGGACGGATCGGCGAGCCGCCCGAACAGGTGCGTCGCACCGTCGGGGTCGCCGACATCGTCTGGGTAGTCAATCTCGCCCACCTGCCAGCGGTCGTCGCCGGCCTCGCGCCACAGGCAGGCGGTCACGACCGGCATGCCCTCCTCGTCGCAGAACGCGGGCTCGGCCACGCAGTGGCGGAAGACCTCGGGAACGGAGTCGAGCACCCCTGACCACGGCCCGTCGTTGCCGTACGGGCTCATCACCGCCTCATGGTCGAAACCACGGATGTACGCGCCCGCTGCCGAGAAGACGATGGAGTATTCGTCCCCCGACCCGTTCCGCATCGAGGCCATCTCCTCCCCGGGGCTCCAGCCTGCGTCGAAGGAGTGATAGCGGCTGGACCAGTCCGGGCTCAGGATTGCCTCCAGCACCGCCATGGACCGGCACACGTCGCGAAGCACCCGAGTATCGGGCAACAGCCGGGCCACGTCATGAGCAGTCATGAGCCCCATCCAATCGGACGCATCCTCCTCCGCACCAAGGCATGACGGTCCGTCTCATCACGCCGAAGCAGCGACAAGAACATGACCAGCACCGCGCCGCCCAGATAGTGCATGATCGGCCCGACCTCGATGATGTTTGCTCAAATGCCGATGAGCCGGACACGGTGACCACAGAGCCGGGCCATGTCATCGACATCAGAGGTCAGCATGACCACCGGGCCCGGCTGGCGCAGTGCCACCTCGGCGACCGTCGCATCGATCGCGTATTTATGGCCGTGCAGACCTGCGGTCTTGAGCAGTCCCGCGGACGCCTTCGCCGCCGCCTCGGTCAACGGCTCGACCTTGACCCGGGAGAGTACCCACTGCAGTCGAGGCAGATTCACCCGCGTATGGCTGACTTCCACAATGGTGTTGGCACCGATGACGAAATCGGCCCCCATACTGTGGAACACCTGGAACATCGCGAGAATCTTGCGGTCCTGTGCGATCCAGGCGGAGACTCCCTGGGAGTCGAGCACGACGGTTTCAACGTGCTCGATCACGCCGCGCTCGCCGAACCCCCAGGGGGCGCCTCCCCGAAGATCCTGGAATGAGCCTCAGCCAGTTCCTCCTGGCTGAACTCCCCGTGCTCCTCCTGATGACGTAGCAGGTCCTCGCCGAGGAGTTGGTGGCGAAGCCGGCGCGCCACCGCCTCGGCGACAAAGCCGGAGATGTTGTCCGTGAGCTTCCTGAGCTCGGCGACCTGATCGCTCGGCAAGGTAACCGTGATACGCGTCGTATCCGCCATAGCAGAAGCATACTGCAGTATGCGGGCGAGTGCGGCTTCGCTCGGATGAGACTGCACGATCGAGCGATCTTGCACCTGCCGACAAAGTCATCCCTTTCCTCCCAAGCAGCCGCATAGGCTAGGCCCATAAGATGGCTGCCCGGAATCACCGTGGTCCCTCAGTTCCAACCAGGGCAAGATGAGCAGCCACAACCCCGGCGGCTCACAGCATGGCGTCACCATTTGAGGTTTCCAGCAGCAATTCAGTCATGGTGGCGGTATTGACCGCCCGAACCGTGTGAAACGCTCTCTCATCGCAAGAGCTGTCGCGTCCCTCCTGCGGTGTGGCGCTTGCCGGGCGAACATCGAGGATGCCGAGAGAGTCGACGAGCCGGCCATCGTCAGCATCGCACCCATAGTTCAGCACGAAGAAAGCGACGGGAACGATCAGGGCACCGCCCCGCACAGCAGCGGCCACGAGCACCGCGATCGTCGAACGCTTCATGAGCGAGTTCTACTTCGCGGTGCTGACGTCGATGACTCCGAGGACGTTGGACACAGGGACGGTGCCGTCAACCCCCACGCGATGGTGGTTACGCGAGTCAAGAGAGACATCGCGATTGTCGCCTTGGACCCAGATACGCCCCTCCGGGACGACTATCGGTTCGAAGATGATCTGCGAAGCCCGCTCGTTGGTCACATATGGTTCATCCACCGGCTTGCCGTCAATGACCATCCGATGCTGCGGGTCGCAGCAACTGACCGTGTTCCCTGGAACGCCGATGATTCGTTTGATCATGTAGCCGCCACTTCCGCCCCACGACTTCGGGGGCAGAAAGGCAATGACGTCACCCGTCTTGGGGGTGTACGTCCCGTCGGTCACCGTACCGGTTACCACGGCACCCTCCTTGAGCGTAGGCATCATCGCCTCGCTCGATTCGCGGTAGGACTCTCTTCCTGTCGCCTTGGAAATCAATGGCTCAGGGATGACCGGGCACGCGGAAACCCCCACAACCACAAACGAGATGATCAGTACATATAACGCACGAAACACCATCGCAGCATTATCCGGGCTGGACATCACTCCGATGACTCGCGTCTCATTACGATCTTGTAGCGGGATGCCTGAGCTTGTTCCGCTTCGGCGAACGCCCTTGGTGTGGTGGTCAGGCTGCCGGGGCGGCCTTGTAGATGTCGGGGCCCACGTAGCCGAAGCCGACCTCGACCTGGAACGTCAGAACCCGTTGTCGTCAAGCACAACGAAAAGCGCCCCGGCCATGATTGGCTTGGGGCGTTTGTGCTGCTCAGTTGCTGCGTTCAGGGGTGGGGTCGAACCGCCGCCCTTCCGCTTTCAGGCGGAGCGATCACCCTGCTCCTCTCGACGGACACGAGGTCAGAAGGCGGTGGACGGCTCCGGAGCGTGGCGACGAACCGCTCCGCGAGAGCATTCGCCTATGGTGAGCGCGGCGGGGTCTTCAGGACCCGCACGCCCTCCGCGGCGAGCACCTCGTCAAAGCCTCCGCCCAACTTGCCACCCCGGTCCCGGATCCGGAATCCGTCGGCCCGTTCGCCCAGTTTCACGAGCAGATTGCGGGCCTGCTGCGCCGTCCACGCGCCGGTCGGATAGGCGGTGATGTGGAGGATGTGCACGCGCCGCGTCTGGATCTCCATGACGAACAGCACGTACAGCCGAGGCTAGAAGGCCAGGTCAACCGCTCGGTACCAGTTCTGGCACCGGACACGCGGCCCGCAGCCTGGTTCGCCTGACGATTAGGCCGCGGCGCGTACTGATTGACATCTGCTGGCTATGTCAAATAGCTTTTAAGATATGCAACGTAGCTACGGGAGCGGGGACACCGACCATGCCTAGGGCCGGGCTCACCCGCAGCCGGGTCGTCGACGCCGCCATCGAACTCGTTGACAAGCACGGCCTTCCAGCGCTGACTCTCGCCGCCGTCGCCGAGCACTGCGGCGTCGCGGCCCCGTCTCTCTACAAGCACGTGAGCAACATCGCGGACCTGCGCACTCTGGTCGGCATACGTGTGATGGAGGAGATGACGGACAGTTTCACGGCCACCGTGCTCGGCCGCAGCGGCACCGACGCCATAACCTCGCTCATGCGGGCCTACCGCGCCTACGTGACCGCACACCCCGCCCGCTACGCGGCCGTCCCCATCGACCCGCTGCACCAGCAGGAATACGCCGCCTCCGGGCGCCGCATGCTCGAGATCATGCAAGCTGCGCTGCGCCCCTGGCAGCTCGACGAGAACGAATTGATCCACACGATCCGGGCCGCCAGAGTAATCGTCCACGGCTTCGCGTCACTGGAGGCGGCGGGTGGCTTCGGCCTGCCACACGACCTCGACGAAACCTACGAGCGCCTGATCCGGCTGTTCCTCGCCACCCTCCCCCCGCTTTAGGAGATCGCCGTGCCCCTCACCCACACCCGACTCGCTGCCGCCGCTCTGACCGCGGCCGGTGTGTTGTTCTTCCTCTACCCGGCGCTTCGCCCGTGGGCAGATGAGTCCACAGCCGACGGTGCCCTGCACGCGCTGTCCTCGCCATGGTGGGTGGCGACCCACCTCTTTGCGATGATCGGGTTCATCCTCGTCCCGCTGGCGCTGCTGCCGATCAACCGTATCGCCGCCGTCATCATGTGGATCGGCGCGGGGCTGACCCTGCCCTACTACGGCGCGGAGAACTTCGCGCTGAACACACTCGCCATCAAGGTGAGCGACGGACAGCAGTTAGACCTGCTCGGCCTCGCGGAGAGCATCCGCTACCACCCGGCAGCGGCCACCACGTTCCTCATTGGGCTGATCCTGCTGGGCGCCGGCGCACTCACCGCCGCCGTCGCGATCTGGCGCTCCGGCGTACTGCCTCGATTCAGCGCAGTGCTCTTCGGCCTCGGCTTCGCCCTGTTCATCCCACAGTTCTTCGTCGGCGAGGCGGGGCGAATCGCGCACGGCGTACTCATGGCCGCCGGATGCGGGTGGCTTGCGGTCTCCCTTTGGCGGACCCGCACCTCTCCACTTGGTCGCCCCACCATCGCGTAACACTCGACGCACAACAGCTAGTGTGCCGCGTCTAAAGTTCGTGGGCTAAGTCCAAGATGGCGGGACGGCCCAAGACCCCGGTGACGCTTTCCGCCGATGAGCGGGCCACGCTGGGCACGGCGGGCGAAGTCCTCGCAGGTCCTGGCGATGCGGTCGAAGATCGTGCTGGCGTGTGCGAACGGCCTGGACAACATCGAGATCGCCGCCGCTTTGCGGATCCACCGCGACACGGTCTCCAAGTGGGGCGGCGCTACGCAAGCCTCGCAAGGCCGGGCTGCGTCACCTGATCTCCGAGCGAACCGTCCCGCTTCCCTCGATCTGCGTGGAAGCGCTTCGGGAGCACCGTAGGCGACAGTTCGCCGAACGCTCCGACCGCTGGGACGACTGGGAGGAACACGGCCTGGTCTTCCCGTCCCGGCGCGGGACGCCCATGGAGCCGGACAACCTCCGGCGAAGCCGGGGAGCGATTCGCAAGGCCTCCGGCCTCGGCGACATGCGCTTGTTGAGTCGGCCTGAGGCGCGGTGCCGGGATTGCTCTCGGTCCGTTTCCCCAGGCCGCTCGCCGAACCCCCCGTGCCGATCTCTCGGCAACGGGCTCTCCACGGTTTCTGCCGTCAGGCGGGGTTCGCAGGAGGCCATGGGCTGGGAATCTTGTTGCCTCGGTAGGCATAATGGGTGACCGTCATACGCTTGCTGAGGCTGAAATACTCGACCCCGCCCGCGGCTATCACCCACCGGCCATCTGGACCACACACAGCATCGATGAGCTCTGGCGCACTGCACGCGACCTCCTCAAGGAAGCTGACTATGTGAGTGAAGCGGATGAGCTAGAACATGTGCAGCGAGTGCTGTTACAGCTACACGACCTTGACCCAACGTCTCAGCACTTCCGCTATCCGGTGCCCCCCAGGGAGTAACAACCCTTAACAGGGTGAACCGAGTTCATATAAGGCGCTTCCAGGAGGCTACGGAAGAGGTGGCCTCTTTCCTGGACGCAGCAGAAACCGGGATCTGCGACATGCTCGATTTTCGATCAGAGTATGAGTCTGAGATGGACCGCGAGTGACGTTGCTGTCACTGGAGATCAAAAAAGCCCCGAACGATAATCGCTCGGGGCGTTTTTCCTGCTCAATCAGTGTGGTCAGGGGCGGGGTCGAACCGCCGACCTTCCGCTTTTCAGGCGGAGCGATCACCCTGCTCCTCTCGACGGACACGAGGTCAGAAGGCTGTGGACAGCTGCCGACGTGTGCCTGTGGTGGCCGATGTTGTCGTCACTGTTGTCGTCAAGTGGATCCGTCCGCTCATCGGCGGGCACCACGAAGAGCGGACGGACTCGCGGGGTAACCATCGGCGATGGCACAGTTGCTGTCCTCCAGAAGCACAGAGAATCGCAGGACGCTGAGAAGCTCCGCGGCGGCGAGTCTTGGAATGGGGGAAGAGAACAGACATGTCTTCACGACGGCCTAGGGGCGGAGCCATCTACCCGACCACCGTGACGCCACGGCCGAGCAAGCTCATCAAGGCGTACAACGAGCCGAAGGCGAAGATCAAGCCTCGACCCAACCGCTGCCTTACGTCCGACTGCACGACCTTCGGCACATCCACGCAACCACGCCCCTCCTGGCCAGCGTTCCTATGCACATAGTCGCGACTCGACTTGGACACGCTGATCCGGCAATCACTCTCCGTGTCCATGCCCATGCGATCCGCTCAGCAGAGACCGCCGCTGATATCTTCGCCAAAGCTCTCAAATAGGAGATAAACCGGTCTCCCAAAGAGGCCCCTGATCTTGTTCAGCGCAAGCTCAGGGGCCTCTCTCTGCTTGGCGGGAGGCAATCGGTGAGCACGACATCAGCAGCCAGATCCGCAGGAATCAGATGATCAGAGGCAAACTAGCCGGCCGAGTCGCCGTGATCTTGCATGAGAAACTAATGTTTTCTCGACAAGATCAATAGACATCGGACCCCTTCATCAATGCATCATAACGATCAGGAGACTCGCCGACGAGGACAGGGACTGTCGGCTGGTATGGCCAGTATGCGTCTGCCCGTGAAGCTCCGCCGCTCTCGCGGGGCTTCATCGTCCCCGTCGACGCCGCCAGTGCCGTTAGTGTTGCCCACGCCGCGACCCGCCGCGTGGTGGATCATTCCTGCCACCCTCTTGGTTGGCTGCACCGTTACTGTGGTGGCCTGGTGGCTGCTCAGTAGCCTGCCCGCGCTGCCGAAGACAGCGGAGGAGGTTACCGCACGGCAGGGCGCGCTACAGATTGCCCTGGCTGCCGGCGCAGGAATTGGCGCCGCCATTACGGTGATGCTGACCTTCCGCCGTCAGCGCCATCAGGAACTCAACGCACTAATCACCAGCCAGCAAGCCGATCGCGTCGCCGAGCTGGCCGAACGCGTCGCCGAGCACAACAAGCAGGACGCGACCGAGCGTCGGGTGACCGAGCTGTACACCAAGGCCGCCGAACAGCTCGGCCATGACAAGGCCGCCGTCCGCCTAGCTGGTCTGTACGCGCTGGAGCGCCTTGCCCAAGACAATCCCAACCATCGCCAGACCATTGTCAAGGTCATATGCGCCTACCTACGTATGCCTGCACCACCCTCATCGGTCGACCAACCACAGGCCCGACCTGAGACCGTATGCACCGCCCGCCATTTCTGGTCATCTCTAATCAGAAACCCATCCCCCGTCCTCCCAGTTAATGCGGAGCAGAAACCCTTCATGCACGACGCGGAGGGCGAATGGCAAGTCCGGATCACCGCCGAGCACATCCTGACTGACCACCTACGCGACGAACGCACTCCTGAGCAGCATGAGGGTGGAACCACCGCCGATTCCCGTTTTTGGGAGGGCATGCGCATCGACCTGACCGGTGCTACCCTTACCGATCTCGACTTCCGTAACTGCTACCTTGTCGACGCGAGGTTTGTCGGGACGACCTTCACTGGAAACGCTCAGTTCGACGGGGCGACCTTCACCGGAGACGCTCGCTTCAACGAGGCGACCTTCGCCAAGGAGGCTTGGTTCGATAGGGCGACCTTCACTGGAAACGCTCAGACTGAGGCATGGACTTCCCCTTCTAGCGTGGAGACCTGACCTAAGGAAAAGGGCTCTCATCGAGTCAGGCGGCCGGACTTGCCGCTACATCTCAGGGACGGATCTACTCTTCACCGGCTCCGCTAGTATGTCCGCCCAAATAAGTCCGTCAACTATATCTTTGGGAGCAACAGCAGCAAGTGTCTCCGTGCTCTTGCCAAGAGGCCCTAGATGCAAAGCAGTAGCAATATAATAACGACTCTTGCAGATATCGCTGGAAGCCAAAACTTGCGCCAATCGAGACCAAGCAGCCGCCCGTTGACCGAAATCAGAAATCAGATCGACAAGCGTCTCGGCGCGTTCCACATGGCCAAGCAACGCCAATTCACATGCCAAGTCCGACAGCAGTATTACGTTTTCTCCGCTGCGCGTGCCCAGTCGGCCAGAAAAAGCCGAAAAATCTTCCCATCGCCCCTGTTCAATCATTGAGGAGGCAACACCGCGGACCGTGACCGCAAAATATTTCGTTTGGCGCAACATGGAAGCTAATTGCACGGCTTTAACCATGTCGCCCATAATCGACCTTGCAATCGCGAGAGCCGACATCGCTATCTGTCGCGATTCCTGCGATTGCTCCGCCAGCGCTATTCTTTCAATGTCCGCGAAAAGCTCTTTCGCTAGGGAAGGCTTGGAAGTAGCACATGACCGCAGGATTATCACTAAAGACTCAGCTCGGATAGACAGATCTCCTATGGCATTCGCATGAGCCAACGCCTGATCGAGATTGCCAGCAAGAACATAGTCTTTGACAGAGACCGATCGCTTCGGCAGAGGCCCCTGCGTCAAAGTCGCTAGGTGCATGTCAAGGTTGGCGCCGAGTTCGTCCAACCCCGCTCTTAGAAGAGCAGCCCTTATCGCATTTAATGCGTACGTCCTTGATTTCACAGACTCAATCGAGATCGCAAGCTCGATCACCTCTCTCGCTAAGCCTTCTGCACTAGCGCGGTCATTTGCTGCTAACGCTTCAACCATACGCCCATGGATCACCGCCCGTTTGATAGGAGGCATAACTTGATCGAGGAACCTAATGGCTTCAGCAGCGCGTCCAGCTTTTGCGAGAAGCGAAGCACGCATAGACACGTGACCGAAGTCCCGTGAGTCGTTTTCAACCGTTTCGAAGTATTTGAGGGCAGCGCTCGCCCCATAGGCACCGCATATTGCAATTGCAATGTCAGCAGAAGCTAATGAGAGAGCTTTTGAGTCTCTTCGCGTAAGTCTCTCCGCTTGGAGCGCCAACCGCATAGCCTCCATAGGATCGGAGAGAGCTATTGAAAATGCCACATCAACAAGTATCGTTGCTTGCGTGCTTAAGTGCTTCGCTCTTGCTGCTTCTTCCAGAGCCTCGTTCACAGCACCTGCTCTCGCCATAATCCTAGCGAGCCGCATCGAAAGCTGACGCTCACCGTTCGGTGAAGTACGTGACAGACTCTGGCGTAGTCCTTGGACCTCCGAACGAAGCGCCGCTGCAGTAGATGGCGCACTTGATTCGATCGTTAGCGCTAAAGCCTTCAGCGCCGACGCCTTAGGCGAGATACCAGTGATTTGATGCGCCAAATCGATAGCCCTATCAAGCTCACCATGCTGAGCACACAAACAGGCCAGATCTATCAGAACTTCATCTCTACCTCTACGCTCACTTTTACCCCCCCTCGCCCTCACATCATTCAGTATATCGACGATCTTTAGGGCTGTTCGCTCGAAATCAAGTGTACCTTTGTCGCAATGTTTCAAAATACCTAGATACGCTTCTGCCCGCTGAATCCCAGAAAGCTTTCGCGCTATCACTTCAGCCTGCTCATGTCTCCCTTCGTGAGCCAAGGCAGCAGCTCGACTAACCCGTACTCGTGCGCGTAGATAGTTGTTCTTAATTTTGGACTCAGCATTACGTGACTGTCTGGTATAGCCCTGATTTGCGAGGGCTTCAGCAAGTCGCGCCATCGGAGCATCGCTTCTACATTCCAGTTGCGCTCGCTTAGCGAGCCTCGTCGCATCATCAATCTTCCCGACGTTCACCAAGGCAACGATAACTGATCCAAAAGCCTCTGCTCTAGCCGCAGTTCCTTCGGTGGCTTCGATGAGGTCAACCGCTTGTTTGGTCTGACCTTTATGAACAAGAACTGATGCCAAGCGTCGCACGGGCAGATTACTATTTTCCGAATTGAGACTTCTCACCATGGACAATGCACGCCCCACGTCCCCCAGTTGAGCGTAGAGGGAAGGGAGGAGAAGTGGCACGAGCACATTGCGTCCTCGGATCAAATCACGGCGTGCGGCCAAACAAACCAGCTCCGCCAGATACCGCTCAGGCTCACCACTCACATGCAGGATAAGTTCTGCGGTAGAAAGGATTTCTTGAAGCGCGCGATCATCCCCTCCGGTTCTGCGCGCCAGCAGGTCCCCTCGGGACGTGTCCGCGACAAGCTTTACTAGCGGTCGCAAGCTGGCAGCATTTCCTTCAAAATCTTTCTCTACCTGTGTTAGCAAGAGCTTCGAATATCCGAATAGTGAAAACTCGGAGCTGGTATCGTTCCAGCCCCTTTCGATTTCACGCTCCGCCCATTCACTTAGACGTGAATAGTAGCTCAGCATCATATCGGATAGCTCATGTAGAGCGATTTCTTGAAGGGCCTGGTGTGCTAAGACAAGTATATCCCGAGTTGTTGCTATATGAAGGACCCGTCGAGTCCGGAGACTGCGGGCGATTGTGTTTTCTAGTGCATCGCGCACTTGATACCGGGGTCGACCGGTAAGGTCTGCAAGATCGTGTAGAGTTAAACCACTATTGGCTCCAGCGATAAATCCAATTATATCTGCTTGGAGATCTCCACCCCTAAGCGCATCACGTAGCTCAGCGATCGCAGCCTTTTTGATGTCTTTTGCCAGTGAGGAAGGAGAGAGGTGTCTCACTGTAGCTTGCCTTATAGGATGCTCAGTTGGAACATCGTCCGGCAAACCCGGATAATGTCTGCTGGTAATAATAACTTTGATCTGGCTGCTCAAATCGCGCGCCGAAGGGAGCAGGCTTGCGATACTTTCTAGTCCCGCCCCAGGACGGGCGCCTAAATCCTCATCAAGCCCGTCAATAATCAGCAGCAATTTTTTTCCGACGCGAGCAGACGCAGCAACAGCTTCTTTTAGGAGCCTCCTATATACACCGCGCCGGCCAATCGAACCATCACTACTGTATGGCTGCCTGTTCGCGATATAAGCCAGCTGCTCACTGATTGTTGTCAGGTAGGCGTTCGAATCAGACTGCGCTGATAGTCTTTGAGTGATATAGAATGCGGCTACATTCACCTGATGTGGCGGATTCAGCGCCAACCAAGACGCCAACGCCGTCTTGCCGGCCCATGGGTCTGCTCGCCACCACAAGTAATTTTCCGGGCTATCAATAAACCTGTTGACTTCCGCGAGCTCTTTTTCACGCTCTAGGAGGGAGCTTGGTGCAATGGACTCGATGTCCGCAACGTAAAACGATCGGAGATCTAACGGCTGTGCAGCGTGCCACTGAGGCCAAAGTGTCGTGACAGCTTCCTTGATTTCATCCAATTCGAGATACTTGCGCCCATTCCGCACATTACGGGCGATCCAATCTGCCCCAAGTGCGAGTGCTTCGTCGTCATCCGGCAACCCAAGATTACGCAGCTGCGAAGTAAGAACGTCCCGAATACGCAGCGGGGTAAGAGCGGTGTCAAATCGGAGCACCGAAAGCATAGACAACAGTTCGGCTTCTGTCAGTCCAGTTGCTGCAGCCCAGCTAGCACGCTGCCTCCCTCGCGAAGATTGAGGCGAACCTGTCCCGGCGTGTGGCATGAGGAGCGAAGTACGTGTGTCGCACTTGGACAGCAAAGGATCTTGCGGATCGATGGCGCGTGTAGTTACCAACGCCAAGTCAACTTTATTTCCATGCGCAGCTAGTCGCCGCCATGCCGTTGCTATCTTTCCGAGAATCGATGGACCGCCCGAACGGCTCGGTGCAAGCAAGTAATCATTGTTAATCAACTTAGTTGCATCGACTGCATACTTGACTTGCAGATAGGAGTGCGGAGCTCTCGTGCGATAGAGCACAACGTCGTCGAGATTTCCTGCTCCATCCACCTCGATGCCTACGGCCACTACCGGATTCTGTTTCAGTAGGGCATGCTCTAGTAGCGCAGTGATGCATCCCTGCCAAGCAACGTGCCACTGGTACATGTCCCCAGCGATGCGGGCGCCAGTCCTGCTCGGCGTCGGTAGAGGATCCACATCTTTATTGTGAAGCAAGATGAGGTCATCTCGCACAGATCTGAGTTATAAGGGATCCTGCATGGCCATCGACAGCCGCACGCCCCCTGCCGGGACGATCATCCACTCCAATCAGGGGGCAGTTTGGCTCCTGGGCCTTCACCTAGCAGGCAAGGGACTCCGGTCTGCTGCCGTCGATGGGCAGCGTGGGGACTGCTTCGACATCGCCATGATGGAGTCTTTTGGTCGCGGATGCCGGTCGAGGTGCTGGACCGTCGCTGCTGGAATACCCGGATCGAGTTGACCAACGCGATCTTCGAGTACCTGGCGATCTGGCCCAATCGACAGCAACGGCATAGCCGTCTGGGCCTACCCCACCCCGATACAGTCAAGAACGCGTCCACCGTGGCATAAGAATCCAGAAACGCGTCTCCACTGAAGTCGGGGCGGTTCATGCGGCCACCCTTCTCACTCGATGGCAAGGGCCGACGAAGTCGGTCTGCGGCAGCCGATCGCCCTAGCCACGTGCGGTGAGTCCCGGAGTCGGCGATCGTCACGGCCTCAGCCAGTCGCCAGCTTCGCGGCAGTTCCGTAGAGGGTTGGGAGATCACCGAGTGCTGTCGTACGTTCTCGTGAAATGCAGAGGCTTCGTTTCGGCTCTTAGGTGATCGAGCGTTCTCCAAAAGTGCTGCTGCTACCGCTCATCTTCTCTATGCGGTTCTGCCAGCGTCTGATGATGCGGCGGGGTGGCCGGGCGGGACCGGCCCGGAGAGGCCGCACGCCCGCCCGGACCGCCCGGCCGCCCGCCGCCCATCGGGCGGCGGCTTGAAGACGTAGAGAAAGTTCTCATCCGGAGTAGGCAAACTCCGGTGGCCTTGAACACATAGTGGCTCACGACGGTCTCACCTGGTACTTCACGGGTTGTCGCTGAGCGGGCTGCCGTGGTCGCGGGTCAAGCCGACGAACACCAGGGCTACTTCGATCTCGCCGATACGCCGTGGACCCAACCCCCAGATCTGATCGAGTCGGCGTGTGCGCAACAGCGCGATCACGTCCGCGACCGTGTCGGGTCGGTCGAACGAGGCTCCGCATGCTTGAGTGAGCGGGCTGTATGCCCTGGCAGACAGTACGGACTTGAGGCACTCGATCGGGCAGGCCGGTGTAATCACATGAGAGGTAAGGGTCATCGCCGCGGTTGGGGTCTGGTCATGGGGCGGCGGGACTGGAAGCTCTCGACACGGGTCGCGAGTTCCTCGGCGGTGTCGGCGGTGAGCGTGGTCGTACGGCCTTGGAGGGCGAACCACCGATACGCGAACGGGTTGTAGAGGAACGCCCAGGCGGGGAACCGCTCACGGAGAGCGTGTAGCGCTGGGGGCGTGGTGCTCATGGAGCGGGTGGAGGTAGCTCGACCCAGACCGTTCGGCCGGCGGCGTCGCCCTTGAATCCCCATGCGGTGGCGAGAGCCGTCACGAGGTAGAGCCCTCGGCCGCCTTCGCGGTTGGGGGTAGGGAGGCCGAACACGGCGGGGCCGCCCTGGTCTGCGATCTCTATGTAGGCGGTGCCGTCGGGGTTGCGCTTGACGGTGGTGGTGAAGAGTCCCCCCGGTTGTCCTGTGCGCGTGTGCTCGACGGCGTTGGTCGCGAGTTCGCTGATGATGAGCTCGGCGTCCAGGTGGTCGGGAAGGTGGGTCTTCACGAAGAGGCGGGCCGCGCGTACCTGTTCCTTCTCTCCCAGGAAGGTTCGGTGCCATCTTCCAGCGCCTTCACGGCTGTCTGGGGGTGGGGTCATCGTCGGCTCACCTCGCGATCAAGCAGGTCAGGGGCACTCACCATGTGACTGATACTTAAAGTACGAGTACCATACTTATAGTGCAAGCCACTTGGGGTACTTGCGCCGCACAATAAGTACTGATCTCGTAGAGGCTCCGACGAAGGAGGACACCCATGTTCGGTCTGATGGTCCGATTCACCTGTAAGGACGAGGCAACCGCCGAGGCGTTCGATCAGCTGGTCGGCGAGACCATCGAGAAGATCCGCGACGGTGAGCCGGGAACGCTGGTGTACGCCTCGCACCGGGTCGACGGCCAGCCGCTCCAGCGGATCTTCTACGAGCTCTACCGGGACCGCGCGGCCTTCGACACCCACGAGGAGCAGGAGCACACCAAGCGGTTCCTGGGCGCTCGGGAAGAGCTGCTGTCCTCGGTCGAGGTCGACTGGCTGACCCTCCAGAGCGGTAAGGGAACGGCGGGGTGAGCACCGAGTACCAAAGAGCCCTGGGGCGACGCATCGCCCAGGAACGCAAGCGGCGCGGCCTGTCACAGCCGGAGCTGGCGCGGCTGGTCGATCGGTCGGTGGCGTGGATCTCCCAGGTGGAGCGCGGGGTCCGCAAGGTCGATCGCATGTCGGTCCTGGAGAAGGTCGCCGAGGCCCTCGACATCCCGCTCTCAGAACTGGCCGCAGAGGCACCGGTGGTCGCCGCCTCCGCCGAGGAGATCCCGGGAACGGCCGGTCTGCGCCTGGTGCTGTCGGGAGCGCACTCCCTGCGGGCCATGCTGCACTCGGCCCCCGTCCCGGCCACGTCGGAGATCAAACCGCGGGTCGATCGGGCCTGGGAGCTGACGCACGAGAGCCGATACGTGGAACTGGCCGACCTGCTGCGGGGCCTGGTGCCCGCGCTGGAGTCGGCCGCTCGATCGGCTCCCGAGGAGCGGCGGGCGGAGCTGTTCGAACTGCTCGCGGTGACCTACCAGGCGTGCTCGGCCGCGCTCGCCAAGCTCGGCGAACCCGAGGCCGCGTGGATCGCCGCCGATCGGGCGATCGTCGCCGCGGAACGGGCGGGCAACCCGCTGATGATGGCGGCCGGCGCTTTCCGGCTCGGCTTCGTCTTCCTGGGCGCTCGTCACTTCGACCAGGTGGAGGAGACGGCTCGCACAGCCGCCGAGGCTTTGTGGTTCATGGTCGACGAGGGCGAGCCCGAGGCCATGTCGCTGTGGGGTGGTCTTACCTTGCAGCGGGCCGTGGCCGCTTCCCGGCTGAACGAGGCGGATACCGCGTACCAGCATCTGGCGCGGGCTCGTGAGGTCGCGGAGCGGTTGGAAGAGGGACGCAACGACTACAACACCGAGTTCGGTCCGGCCAACGTCGCGCTTCACGAGGTGGCGGTGGCGGTCGAGTTGGGAGACGCCGGTCATGCGCTGCGGGTCGGGACGGCGGTCGACACCTCGCCGCTTTCGAGCGAGCGGCGCGCTCGGCTCCAGATAGACCTTGCTCGCGCTCATGCCCAGCGTCGTCAGGTCGCAGAGGCCGTGTCCGCGCTGCTGGAGGCGGAAGCCATCACGCCGGAGCAGATACGGAACCACCGAATTACCTACCAGCTGGTGTCCGATTTGCTGACCATGCAGGACCCGCCCTCGCCTGAGCTGCGGGAACTCGCCGACCGAGTTGGAGTGTAGAAAAAGTACGTGCACTAATACTAAAAGTACTAGCAGGTACTCGCGGTGCGAGGTAGCGTTTGTGTTGACGCTGAAGCTCTCCCCAACAGGAGGTGACAGCCCAACGCAAACGCTCTTCTGCGTTTCAGGGGCAAAAAGCGAAAGACCGCTCTCGAAGAGCGGAGACAGGCCACACATGAAAGTGGCCTGAGCGGGAGACCCGCCCAGGCCGGATGCGGTCAGCACCCTAGTTGGCGCTTCGATGCTATCGCGTTCGGTTCTGACGGCGTGCGATCTCCCTCGTCCCCCATGCCCTGCTCAGCAGGCGACGAGAGGTGTTTTCAGCATGCGCAACATCCCCATCCCGGTCGACGTCTCCCGGCTCCAGTTCATCTGCGTGAAGGCTCCGTGCCCGCGCATCGTGAACAAGGAGACCGGCGAGTTGAAGACCGACAAGGCCAGCGGCCAGACCGTCTACGAGGTGCTGTTCTCCGTTGAGGACGCCTTCGGCAAGATCGAGCTGGTCAAGATCGGCGTCGTCGGGGAGCCCTCGGTCTTCCCCGGCAACGAGGTCAAGCCTGTCGGCCTGGTCGGCTACGTCTGGGAACTGTCCGGCCGCTGGGGCATCGCCTACCGGGCCTCTGCACTCCTGGCCGCCACCACCGTGGAGGCACGCGGTGTCTGACGGTCTCCTCCTCACGCTCGGAGTCCTGGCCACCTCGGTGGCCGGGCTCTGGACCTGGCACCGCTGGCACTACCGGTCCTTCTGGATGTGCCTCGGCTACCCACTGACCGCCGTCACGGTCCGCTTCACCTGGCGCAAGGTCGCCTTGGGCTGCGGACTGACCAAGAAGCGGCAGCGCTTCTGGTTCACCACCGTCCCCGGCCTGATCTCCTCGACCGGCCTCGTCCGCGTCAAGCGGCGCCTGCAGCGGGTCGCGGTCGACACCAAGCCGTGGATGTGGCTGCCCATGCCGACCCGTCACGGCTGGCGCGTCACCATCCGTCTCCTGGAGGGACAGATCCCCGAGGACTACGCCCAGGTCGCCGACCGGCTCGCGCACTCCTGGCGCGTGCACGCCGTACGCGTCTCCTCGACAAGGCGGGGCCGCGTCACCCTCGCCGCGACCATCCGAGACCCGCTGGTCCGGATCAGTCAGGTCCCCGTCTCGACCGAACTCCTCAAAGTCACCGTCGGCCGGTTGGAGACCGGCTCCCCCTGGGTCATCGACTTCCGGACGGTCCCGCACTGGCTCAACGCGGGCGCCACCCAATCGGGCAAGTCGAACCTGGCCAACGCCCTGATCATCGGACTGTCCCCGCAACCGGTCGCGCTCGTCGGCTTCGACCTCAAAGGCGGGGTCGAGTTCACGCCGTACGAACCTCGCCTCTCAGCGCTGGCCACCTCCCGCGCCGAATGTGTGGAACTGCTGGATGACCTCGTCGCGCTGATGGCTGACCGGATGGCCGCGTGCCGTACGGCCGGAGCACGCAACATCTGGCAGCTGTCCAGCGACCGGCGGCCGGTTCCCGTCGTGGTCCTGGTCGACGAGCTGGCCGAGCTGTATCTGATGGCCGACAAGTCCGAGAAAGACGAGATCGCCAAGACCTCAACAGCACTGCTGCGGGTCGCCCAGCTCGGGCGGGCCTTCGGGATCTATCTCTTCTGCTGCGGCCAGCGCATCGGCTCCGACCTCGGTCCCGGCGTCACCGCGCTGCGCGCTCAGTGCTCGGGACGGATCTGCCATCGCGTCAACGATCCTGAAACCGCGACCATGACCCTCGGCGACCTCGCCCCCGCGGCGCTCGTCTCCGCTCGGGCCATCGCCTCCGAGACACCCGGCGTCGCGATCGTGGCCGGACAGGACGGCCAGTGGTACCGGGCGCGCTCCTTCTACGTCTCCGAGCAGGCCGCCGAAGACGCCACTCACACCTACGCCAATCTCACTCCGTCCTGGGCGGAGATCACGGCCGGTACCCGTTGCGCCGAGGTGACCGATGCCGACCTCGCCGAGTTCCTCACCCCTGACCCCGTACTCCCGGAACTCCGGAAGGGCTGACCACCATGCGACGCCTCGCCTCCTGGCTGCTGGACTCCGGTCCCGTCATCGTCTTGGCGCTCATCGCCGGTGCCGGCTCTTTCTCCCACGTACGCAAGACAGCGGTGGAGCACGGGCAGACGGGCTGGATGGCCTGGGCGGTGGCCGTGTGCGTCGATCTGACCTGCGTCATGGCCGCCCGCGAGCGCCAACGCGACAAGGAGATCGGCCGCAAGCGAACCGGCCCGCTCTCCTGGCCGACCTTCGTCCTCGTCGCCGGAATCGTCCTGTCCCTGGCCGCCAACCTCCACCAAGCCGAACCCTCCGTATGGGGCTGGCTGACCGCGGGGATTCCCGCCGCGGCGTTCCTGATCGCCGTCTCAATACTGGAACGCCGGGCAACCGGCCCCCGCCCCGAACCCTCCCCGGCCGTACCCGAGTCGGTCACCGCGCTTCCGGTTCTCCTCTCCGTCTCCGACGACGACCAGGGCGACGGCGCCGAACCATCTTCCGCGCTCCTCGACTACGCCCGCCGCGTGGCCGACGAGCATCACGCCAAGCACGGCAAGCCCATCACCCTCGACCTGCTGCGCGCCCGCCTGGGCGTGTCCGGTCAACTCGCCTCCGACCTACTGCGCCACCTGCGCACGGCGTGAAGGGAGTTCTCCATGCCCGCCGAGACCGAGCTACTTCCGGTGGTTCGTTACCGCTGCTGCACCTGCAACGGGACCGGCGTCACCGGTGACGGCGAGACCTGCCCCGACTGCGACGGCATCGGGATCGACAACCACGGCGCATAGCCATGAGCGCCCCCCGCGTGGCCACACAACCGCCAAGTTCCGCGCCACGCCGGGGGCCATCCCTCACAGATCACTCTGCACAGGACGGAACCCATCTTGCCCACCCTGACCGATCCACACGCGGTAGCCGGAATGATCTCCCGGCTCCGTGATCCCCACTATGAGCGCTGGGCCTCCCAGATCCGCCGGACCGGCGGCTGCCGACAGCCGATCCACCTGCGCGGAAAGGTCGAATACTGGGACCGCGCGACCGGCACCCTCCTGCACCGCTACAGCACCCACCTGGAACCGGACGGCGTACTGCGGGTGGCCTGCAAGACTCGCCGCGCGACCCGCTGCCCGTCCTGCGCCGAGACCTACCGGGCCGACACCTACCAGCTGGTGCGCGCGGGCCTGGTCGGCGGCAAGGGTGTCCCGGCCTCGGTGAGCGCGCACCCGTGCTTGTTCGTCACACTCACTGCGCCGTCCTTCGGGCCGGTGCACGTACGACGGGAGAAGAACAGCAAGGTCCTGCCGTGTCGCGCCCGTCGCGACGCCGAGACATGCCCGCACGGGCGGGTCATGTCCTGCACCTTCCGGCATGGGGCCGACGAACCGTGCCTTGGTGAGCCGCTGTGCCCGGAGTGCTACGACTACGCGGGCTCGGTGCTGTTCAATGCGATGTCCCCGGAGCTGTGGCGACGCTTCACCGAGGCACTGCGCCGACGCATCGCCAAGAACGCCGGACTGACCCAACGGGAACTACGGGAACAGGCCGTCATCTCCTTCGCCAAGGTGGCCGAGTACCAGCGACGCGGGGTCGTCCACTTCCATGCCGTGGTCCGCCTCGACGGCTCGGAGGGACCGGTCACGGCTCCCCCGGCCTGGGCGACGGCCGACCTGATGACGGACGCCGTACGGCATGCCGCCTCGGCGGTCGCGGTGACCGTGCCGAAGGTTCCCGGTGAACCAACGCGGGTCTTCCGGTGGGGTGCGCAGCTCGACGTCCGACAGATCACCATGGACGGCGACCTCTCCGAACAGGCCGTCGCCGCCTACATCGCCAAATACGCGACCAAAGCCGCCGAGTGCGTCGGCACGCTGGACCGGCGCATCAACCTCCTCGATGACCTGGCCGCCCTGCCCATCCGCGACCACCCTCGACGGCTCATCGCCGAGTGCATGCGCCTGGGCGTGCTCGACGAGCTGACCGAATTCCGGCTCGTGCAGTGGGCTCACATGCTCGGCTTCCGCGGCCACTTCTCCACAAAGTCACGGCGCTACTCCACCACCCTCGGCGACCTCCGCGCCGATCGGGCCGACCACATGCGCGACGAGGCCGTCAGCACCGGCCGACTCCCCCTCTTCGAGGAGGACACCGTGCTCATCACCTCCCACTGGGACTACGCCGGACAGGGCCTGTCGGCCGGTGAAGCGCTCCTGGTCGCCGCCTTGACCGGTGTCCAACCACCTGACCACGCGAGTCGGCCGGAGGCTGCCCATGGATGACCTTGTGATCACCGTCGACGAAGCCGCTCAGAAGCTCCGCGTCAGCCGGTGGACCCTCTACACCCTGATCCGCTCGAACCAGCTCAGGACCATCAAGATCGGTCGTCGTCGGCTCGTCCCGGTCGACGCGCTGGCCGAATGTGTCGACAACCTCAAGGCGGTGGCGTGATGACCAGGACGAAACTCGGCACTCCTGAGGAAGAGCCGAAGGGCAACAAGAATCGCAAGACCCGCAAGCGGTCCAACGGGGAGGGAACGATCGTCCAACGCAAGGACGGACGATATGAGGCGAAGGTCTTCGTCCCCACCACGGCAGGAACGATCAAGCGCGTCAGCGTCTACGGCAAGACCCGCGAGGAATGCCACGGCAAGTTCATCGAACTCAAGGCGCAAGCCGATCAGGGCATTCCGGTGGCCTCCGAAAGCTGGACGGTCGGCGACTACCTGACGTACTGGCTTGAGCATGTCGTCCGGGCCGAACGGCGCCCCAAGACCGTGCAGGGCTATGAGGGGGTGATCCGGCGCTATCTCATTCCTGCCCTCGGCCGGAAACGGCTCGACAAGCTGAATGCGGCCGAGGTCCGCCAGTTCGTCACGTCGCTGCGCAACGGCTGCCAGTGCTGCCAGCGGGGATGGGACAAGGCGCGCAAGCCCGCCGAGTGCTGCGCGAAAAAGGCCAGCACCTGCTGCGAGTACAAGATTCAGCCTCGGATGGTCCAGTCAATCCACGCCGTTCTTCGTAACGCTCTGGAGAGCGCGGTCCGCGAGGAGGTCATTCATCGGAATGTCGCCAAGCTCGTGAAGGTCTCGCCGCCCAAGTACAAGGTCAACAGGGGTCTGACGGTTCCCCAGGCCAGAGCGATTCTCAAGGCGGCCCCCGGTCATCGCCTCGGCGCGCTGTACGTCCTGGCCGTCTGCCTCGGCCTGCGACGTGGGGAACTTCTCGGGCTCCGCTGGCAAGACCTCGACCTGGAGACCGGAACACTCGAAGTGATCCAGACCCTTCAGCGGGTCGGCGGTCGACTCCAGTTCGTGAAGCCCAAGACCGAAGATTCCGAGCGCACCATTCCGCTCCCGCCGATCTGCCTCGACGCTCTCAAAGAGCACCGTAAGCGGCAGTTCGCAGAACGCGCGGACCGCTGGCCGGACTGGGAGGATCACGGGCTCGTCTTCCCCTCCCGCCGCGGTACGCCTATGGAGCCGGACAACCTGCGACGGAGCTGGGCGGAGATCCGCACCGCGGCCGGACTCGGAGCCGTACGGCTTCACGACCTCCGACACACCTGCGTCAGCCTGCTCCTCGACCTCGGGGTGCCTCCGCACATTGTCCGGGAGATCGCCGGCCACTCCGACATCGAGGTCACGATGACCGTATACGCGCATTCGTCGCTCGACGACAAGCGTGCCGCCCTTAGCAAGCTTGGAAATGCTCTCGGTTGACCTCTGCTGACCTCAGATACGCCCCGAATTCACGACTCGGGGCGTATCCATTTTCAGGGCCAAGCAACCTCTGCGTTGGCGTTGCGCTGAAGGGGTACCAGGGAGTACCCTCAATCATTCATAGGATCATCCTATGAATTTTCTCATAAAATAACCGCTATTGCCGAGCCGCGTAATGCCCGCAATAAATACCCGGCAGTTAACGAAAGGTAAGTTGCTATGCCTCTCCGCCTCCAAGTAGACAGCTCGGATCGCGACGCCCTCGTAAGAGCGCTGCTCGCCCTCAGCAGTCACAGCCACGGGAAGCGACTAACTTCAGATGATCTTCGGCACGTCCCGGATGAAACCCTGGCAGGGATGCTCTTAGCCGCCTTAGAGGGCATTGCCGATCTAGGTCGCAAGGGGGGCAGGGGTAAGAGCCGCGGTTACCGGACCGTCAGGGGTTACCAGATGTACCTGGGAGTAGCCGACCTAGATGACTTCCTCGCAGCCAGAGCTCGTCGTCTCTCCGCCGACATGAACTCATACAAGTCCATACGCACGAACCGCCGCTGATAGGCGCGTTGTCGTCAACGTTGTCGTCAAGCACAACGAAAAGCGCCCCGACCATAAATGGTTCGGGGCGTTTGTGCTGCTCAGTTGCTGTGGTCAGGGGCGGGGTCGAACCGCCGACCTTCCGCTTTTCAGGCGGACGCTCGTACCGACTGAGCTACCTGACCTCGGTGGTGGATCGAACACCTACCAGAGCGGTCCTGACGGGACTTGAACCCGCGACCTCCACCTTGACAGGGTGGCGAGCACTCCAAACTGCTCTACAGGACCTTGCTTCCGGGGCTTTTGTCCCGGTCGTTCTTGCCTCGCTTAGCTTACCAGTTTTCCGGAGGTCTTCGACCTGCCGTTTCCCTGGCGAGCCTTGGCTCGGCCGTGCCCCCAACGGGATTCGAACCCGTGTCGCCGCCTTGAAAGGGCGGTGTCCTAGGCCACTAGACGATGGGGGCTCAAGACTCTCGTCTCGTTCCGTTGCCGTCTTCCGTTGGAGACCTCTGAAGCATAGGGGACTTTTGCCCTGTTGCCAAAGCGGTTTGCGACCTACGGCGACGGTGTGACGGTGACGGACCCCGTTGGAGACGGGGCGGTCGTCGGCACAGGAGAAATT
The DNA here is from genome assembly GCF_042899335.1 of Streptosporangium sp. NPDC000095. Classification (NCBI taxonomy): domain Bacteria; kingdom Bacillati; phylum Actinomycetota; class Actinomycetes; order Streptosporangiales; family Streptosporangiaceae; genus Streptosporangium; species Streptosporangium sp. NPDC000095. The sequence continues at coordinate 17,718 of NZ_JBIAZS010000032.1, read as the reverse complement.
GTACGGCCAGGGTCGGTCTCAACGTGACGCTGGATCTGAACCGACTGCTCGCCCAGCCCGCCCAGGGTGATGTCGTCCCAGGCCCGCAGGCGGTTCGTGTGGGCGTCGAAGTACAGAACGGAGGCCTCGACGGGGGTCGGCTCGTCGTGTTCGAGGGCCCGCAGGCCGGCTCCGCCGGTGGATCCCTGGACCAGGACGCGGGTGCCGGAGGGCAGCAGCTCGGTGGACCGCGCGTGGGAGTGGCCGGCGAGGACCATCGGGGCCGCTCCGGAGAGCCCCTTGGCGATCGTCGGGTCGTGGACGGCGACAAGATCGACCTGCTTGGGCAGCTTCGCCAGTTCGGCGGCGTGCGAGCGGCCGAGGGCGTCGAGCGATTCGAGGTTCGAGTCGACGGGGACGGATTTGTCCGGGGTGAACCGGGGGTCGCCGATGCCGTAGATGCGCAGCCCCGCCACGGTCTTGGCCTCGCCGTCGAGGACGACCGCGCCCTTCTGTTTGGCCACGGCCCGCTGGGTGGCCATGGAGTCGTGGTTGCCCCTGACGAAGACGTACGGAACCCCGAAGGTGCTGATCTCCTCGGTGAACCTGTCCTCGGGGCCCGTGCCGTGATCGGTCAGGTCGCCGGTGTCGATGATCGCATCGATCTTGAACTGGGCGGTGATGGAACGGATGAGGTTCCAGGCGATGGGGCTGAGATGGATGTCGGAGACGTGCAGCACCCGGATCGAGGTGGGGTCGGCGTCGTAGACCGGCAGGGCGGAGACGGCGTCGTAGAGCTGTGAGACGTTGTTGACGAGCTTGGCGAGCTGGACCCGGTAGGACTCGAACCTGGTCACGATCGACTCGGCGTCGCCGACGAGGGACGGCGCGCCGGCGAGCAGACCGGTGTACTTGGGCTCCACCACCGAGTCGGGCCTGAAGGTGAGGGCGACGGCGGCACCCGTACCGGCGATCGCGACGGTGATGCCCAGCAGGCCCGCCAGGGCCGGTCCCGGCCTGCGGAAGACGATCAGGGACGTCACCAGGGCGCCCACCAGGCCGCTGAGCGCAGCGCGCAGGACCAGTGTCCTGACTCCGGCGCTCAGCTCCTCCTCCAGGAGCGCTGGGAGGCGGTCGGCGGAGAAGCGCGGGTCGTCCAGGAATCCGCGGGCCCGCTCGGGGTTGATGTTCTCCAGGGTCACGCGGAGGCCGACGGGGGCGTCGTGGGTGTCGAACAGAAGTGTGCCGAAGGGGTGTGCGTCGACGACGGTCTCCCCGGTCCACGAGGGCTCCGCCGACATGCCGAGCTCCACCGGGCCGACGTTGGCCCGTACGGCACCGCCCAGCATGACGCCGAGCCACGCACCGGCCAGGGCGACGGCGGCGACGGCCACGCCGCGGGCGATTCGCCCGGTGGCGAGACCGGTGACGAAACGGCGGGCTCCCTGGGTCCAATCAGCGAATTTCATGCGCCTCCACCTCTACCCGGGATCACGGGGCAGAATGACGGGTGTGATCGAGATCTCGCGGGAGAAGTTTGAGGAGCTAGTGGCCGAAGCCCTGGACACCATTCCCCCCGAGCTGACGAAAGTCATGGACAACGTGGTGCTCGTCGTCGTGGACGACCCCCCTGAACCGAATCTTCTGGGCCTCTACACGGGTATTCCGCTCACCGAGCGGGGCGACTGGTACGCAGGAGTGTTACCCGACCGGATCGAGATCTACCGCAACCCGATCTGCTCGATCTGCGAGACCGAGGACCAGGTCATCGAAGAGGTTCAGATAACCGTCGTTCATGAGATCGCCCACCATTTCGGCATCGACGATGACCGGTTGCACGAGCTGGGCTGGTAAGCAGCCCACACTGCACGTCAAAGGCCTTCTTTCCGGAATGTCGCGGCTTATCATCACAGTTTGCATGCGCTTAATCGCTTTCGGTTGCGCAGCGGCCCCGCAACAGGCACCGTAGGTTACACAGTGAACACCCACAGTCAGTGTGCCTGCGAGCTCAGCGGAGTCCTATGGCGGCGACAAAGTCCGGCCGACTACCCGGGCGGCACCGCCGTCCGGCGGAACGCCAAGCGACCTACGGCGAGGTCATCGCCATCAGAGAGTTCCGTGCGCTCTGGCTGGGCCAAGGGCTTTCCCTCCTCGGTGACCAGCTCTCACGGGTGGCACTGTCCATTCTCGTCTTCGAACGGACGGACTCGCCCCTCGCGACGGCCTCGGTCTACGCCCTGACCTACCTGCCGCCGATCATCGGCGGGCCGCTCCTCGCGGGACTCGCCGACCGCTACGCCCGCCGGGGCATCATGATCGCCTGCGACCTGCTCCGGGCCCTACTCGTCGCGCTCATGGCGGTGCCCGGCGTCTCGTTCGCCACGCTCTGCGTGCTGGTCTTCTGCGTGGTGCTGCTCAGCGCGCCGTTCTCAGCGGCGCGGGCGGCCCTGCTGCCGGAGCTGCTCAAGGGCGATCGCTACGTGGCGGGCTCTGCCCTGCAGAACATGACAAACCAGGGCGCGCAGATGCTCGGCTTCGCCGTCGGCGGCTTCCTGATCATGGGAATGGGTCCGTACCGCGCGCTGGCGCTGGACGCGTCGACCTTCCTCGCCTCCGCGCTCATCATCGTCTCCGGGGTACGGCGGCGCCCCGCGCCCCTCCCCGCCGACGAGAACCGGCCCTCGATGTGGACGATGACCCGCGCCGGCGCCAGGCTGGTCTTCGGCGACCCCCGGCTGCGTACGCTGGTGCTCTTCGCCTGGCTCTGTGGCTTCTACGTGCTGCCCGAGGGGATCGCTGCCCCGTACGCCGCGGAGCTGACCGGAAATCCCCAGCAGCTCTCGCTGGTCACCGGTCTGCTGATGGGCGCCATGCCCACCGGCACCGTCGTCGGCGCGTTCCTTTTCAGCCGCTACGTCAGCCCATCGAACCGGTTGCGATCGATGGGCCGGATGGCGATGCTCACCTGCGCGCCGCTGATCCTGTGCGCCGCGCAGCCACCGCTTCCTGTGGTGCTGCTGTTGTGGTTCGTCTCGGGCCTGGGTGGGGCCTACCAGCTCGCGGCCAACGCCGCGTTCGTGCAGTGTGTCCCCTCCGAGCGGCGGGGACAGGCCTTCGGTCTCGTCCAGTCCGGCCTGCTCGCCTCCCAGGGCGTCGGCATCCTGATCGGCGGAGCCGCCGCCGACCACCTCGGCCCCGAGCTGGTGGTCGCGCTGGCCGGCGCGGCCGGGCTCGCCGTGGCGGCCGCGCTGGCCGTGTTCTGGAGAGGTTCCCGTAAGGAGATCATCGAGAGGGTTCGCGCGGAGGCGACCTCCTGACTCACACCTGGGGACGGGTGTCGTCCTGCCGCGGCTCCGTGCCGTACGGGGCCTGAGTGGGCGTACCGTACGGGGCCTGGGGAGCGGCGGGCGGGAAGGGGGCCTGGTGGGTGGGGTACTCCGAACCCGGCTGGTGCGGCGCGCGGTGCTGGTTGGTGGCCTTGGCCCAGCCCTGCTCGGCCTTGGTCTTGGCGTCCACCCAGATCGGATTGTCCTTGTTCTTTTCGACCATGTCCTGCAGGAGCGACCTGTCCTTCCTCTCGTCGGGCAGGAGCACCCAGCCGATCGCGTAGACCGCGATACCGAGGCCACCGAAGAAGGTGGCGATCGCGAGGGCCGCGCGGATGATGTTGGGGTCCACTCCGATGTAGCGTCCGAGGCCGGAGGCCACACCCGCGATGATGCGCCCGTCCTTGGTCCTCTGAAGCTTCTTGACGCCGGTGAAGTCGTTTTCGTTCATATCCACAGACTGCCCGAGAGTGAGCTTTCCTCACATCGGGATTCCCCCTGGCACGACCCTGACTCTCACCCCTCCCGAGGCCGGTCACGACCCTGACCTCCGTCCCACCGGCACCGGTAATACCCTGGCAGGGCCGAGAGAGAGGGAAATCCCATGGACGATCTCCTGCGCATCGACGACGCGCTCGTAGAGGAGCAGCGCCTCATCCGCGACACCGTGCGAGAGTTCGTCGCGGACCGGATCCTCCCCCACGTCGGCGACTGGTTCGAAGAAGCCGTCTTCCCCGCACGCGAGCTCGCCCCGGCCCTCGGCTCGCTCGGCGTGCTGGGCATGCATCTGGAGGGGTACGGCTGCGCGGGCCTCGACGCCGTCTCGTACGGCCTGGCCTGCCGTGAGCTGGAGGCGGGAGACTCCGGGCTGCGGTCGTTCGTGTCCGTGCAGGGCTCGCTCGCGATGTTCCCGATCTGGAAGTACGGCTCCGACGAGCAGAAGGACGAGTGGCTCCCCCGGATGGCCGCGGGCGAGGCGATCGGCTGCTTCGGCCTGACCGAGCCCGACCAGGGCTCCGACCCCGCCGGCATGCGCACCCACGCCAAGCAGGACCCCTCGGGCGACTGGATACTCAACGGCTCCAAGATGTGGATCACCAACGGCTCCGTCGCCGACGTCGCCGTGGTCTGGGCGCGGACCGAGGACGGCGTCCGCGGTTTCGTGGTGCCCACGGACACCCCGGGGTTCAGCGCCCCGGAGATCCACAGGAAGATGTCCCTGCGGGCCTCGGTGACCTCGTCGCTCTACTTCGACGACGTACGCCTGCCCGCCTCCGCCGTACTGCCCGGGGTGCGCGGTCTGAAGGGCCCGCTGTCATGCCTGTCCGAGGCCCGTTTCGGCATCGTGTGGGGCGTGGTGGGCGCCGCCCGCGCCTGCCTGGAGTCGGCCGTCGACTACTCCACCTCCCGCGTCCAGTTCGGCAGGCCCATCGGCGGTTTCCAGCTGACCCAGGAGAAACTCGCCTGGATGTACGTCGGTGTGGGGCAGTCGCAGCTCACCGCCCTCCACCTGGGCCGCCTCAAGGACGAGGGCACCCTCACCCCGCACCAGGTCAGCTTCGGCAAGCTCGCCAACGTCCGCGCCGCCCTGGACATCGCCCGCCAGGCGCGCTCCATCCTGGGCGGCAACGGCATCACACTGGAGTATCCGGTGATCCGGCACATGAACAACCTGGAGAGCGTGCTGACGTACGAGGGCACCCAGGAGATTCACACCCTCGTGCTCGGCGAGGCCCTGACCGGCATCCCCGCCTACCGCTGACCATCTCCGGGATCCATCGGTTTCCCGGACTCCTCTTCCCTGACTCCCTGACTTCGACGGCTTCCCGGGCTCACCGGCGCCGTGGAGGCCGCTGGGGAAGCCCGGAGGGCCGCCACTCGGGGGCCTGGGCCGCCCTGGTGAGCTCTTCCTGCCAGGAGACGCCCGTACGCAGGTAGTGGCGGAGCAGTTCGGCGCCCGCGCGGGCGTCGGCCAGCGCGGCGTGGGCCCCGAGGAGCGGGATTCCGGCGCGCTCGCAGCACGCGGCGAGCGTCCACCTGCCCTCGGGGATGAAGGCGGGCGCCAGCCGCTGCGTACACAGGGTCTCGGTCACCCACTCACTGCCGGGAAGGCTCCGCAGGAAGCGCAGGTCGAAGGAGGCGTTGTGCGCCACCAGGACCCGGCCGGCGATCCGCCGCCAGATCTCGTCCAGCAACTCCTCTATCACCGGCGCGCCCTGGACCATCGCGTTGGTGATGCCGTGGACGTGGACGGCCCCGGTGCCGCGCCGGGGGTCGACCAGCGAGTGCCACTCGTCGACGATCTCGCCCCGGGTGTCCAGCGAGACGAGCGCGATCTCGCAGATCCGGTCTCCCCTCGACGGCGAGAAACCGGTGGTCTCGACATCGACCACGACATACCCTGGGCGCGTGGAGACCTGGGAGGCGAAGGCGGGCTCAAGCCCCGAGCTCGTCATGCCTGCCACTCTAGGAGCCGATCCCGCCCCTCACCGGGTGTTCCGCAAACCGATGACCATGAATAGGCCTGGCGACGGACGTTAGTGGACACTATCCTCGGTACGCTGTCACCTGCGGGGCGTTAGCTCAATGGTTAGAGCTGCGGACTTTTAATCCGTAGGTTCTGGGTTCGAGTCCCAGGCGCCCTACCACTCGCGAGCAGGAACGTAGGCTCTGACCTGGGCCTACGTCCCTAGCGATCTTTCTCCGCCCATGCAGCCGGATGCAGTCGAATGCAGCCGTCTGCCAGGAGTCCCGGAATATACGCGGAATGGGACCGCCGCTGTTTCCCCAGGTCAGCCCAAGAGTCCCGGAAGCTCGCGGAACGATTCCGGGACCATGGGGGCCGACACGACGAAGGACCCCGAGGGCTACCCGGAGTCCTTCGTGTCCCGCTGTTGAGAATGTCACGTCGTGAGCACTTCCAAGATCCGCTTGTTGGCCACCTCGTGTTGGCCGTCGATGCACTTGGCGTAGACCTTGAGCAGCACATCCACCCCGTGCCCCGCCCTCTCCGCCACCTCCGGCGCGTGGACCCCCGCGTTCAGCCACAGCGAGACCGCCGCGTGCCGCAGGTCGTACGGTCTGCGTGCGAGCGGTGAGGCGACCTGGTCAGGCGTGAAGGCGTACGACCGGGCCTGCTTCCAGACCATCGAGACCGTGGAGCCGGGGAAGCTCTGGCCGGTACGGGTCCGAAACAGCCGGCCATCCTCGGCGACGCCGTACCGCTCGATGTGCTCACGCAGGATGGCCACCAGCTCCGAGGGGACCGGCACTGTCCGCGTGGCTTTCTCGTCGCGGTGCTTAAGCCCTCGTTCGTCGTTGGACTCCCCCGAGTCGGTGTAACGCTTGTTGCTCTCCGGCCGCGTCTTCTCCAGAGTGAGTGTGCCCCATCCGGTCTCCGGAAGCTCACAGTTCGCCTTGCGCAGACCGGCCGCCTCAGCCGGGCGAAGACCGGCGAAGTACATGCAGGCGAACATGGCCGCCATTATCTGGCCACGGGTACGGCCCGCATAGGTCACCGCGATCAACAGCTGACGGGCCTGCTCAGGATTGACCACCGACCGACGATCGATCTCGCCGCCGGTTTTGACCTTGCGGAACTTGACCTTGTGGATCGGATTTGCCGAAAGCTCCCCCAGCTCCACGGCGTACTCCAGAACGTGATGGAAGACCGCCCGCTTACGCCGGTAGGTCAAGGCGGCGCCGCGGCGCGCCGCCGCACGGCCCTCCCCCCGCCCGCCGTCCGGGCGTGCGGCGTGGGCGCCGGTCCCGAACGGCGGCGGAAATCGGGCCGCCCGCCGCACCGCCCGCGCGCCGCACCCAACCAACCCGCCGCACCGGGGCCGCACCGCCGCCGGTCAACTTCAGACGTGCTCATGCGGTACCGGCTCAGGATGAGCGCGGTACCAGTCGACGACGCGGTAAGTGATGCGATCGAAGGGCTCATCGTCAGTAAGTGGACGCTCGAAGTCAGCGAGGCGATCCAGATCCGCAGACAGCTCTTTCAAGGTCTCCGCATCGAACAACCCCGACGCGGTGAGCTTCTCGCATAGGTAGGCCAGGAGCTGCTCAAAGTGTTCACCCCAGTTGACGTTGCCGTTGCGCTGGGCCTCATCCCGGAGTTTCTCCACTGCCCGCAGTAACTCACCTTGGACGGTGTCCGCCTGCCCTCGGCGCGGTACGTAGGTCTTCCAGATATGGCGAGCGTCAGCGGCGTACTGGGGGTCCATGCACGTGACCGTACAACCTATGCCTCCGGCGGGGGACTCCGCTCCGGGATGATCGAGACTGCCGATCGCAGAGCCGTAGTTGGCTGCGGTGGGGCCTGATCTTCCCGCCTGCCACGTCCCAGGCAAGCCCAACATCTCGACTCCTCCGGATCAAGGCCGTCTGTGACCGTTGGCATCCAATGACCGAGGAACGTCTACCGGCTGACGTACACGCGAAGACGGCCTTGATCCTCCGTCCCTGAGCTGTTGCCCCTCCGGGGTGGGACGAGGCAGACGGGAAGATCCGGCGGGCGGGGCGGGCGCAGGTGCGCAATCCATGCCACTCTGCACCTATGCTCACCGTCCGCCGACTCCTCGACTACCTCACCGGCTTACCCGACGAAACCCCAGTCGTGATCGACGTCAATGCCGGGGATTGGTACCTCCGTGTGGAGGAGGTCAGTGTCACGACTGCCCAAGACGCCACAGCGGGCGGAGACCCCCACGAAGGCACCGAGGTTGAGATCTTCTGGGAACCCGGCCAACACGGCTGGACCGTAAACGGCCCTTCCAAAACGCTCTTCACCCTGGATGACGTAGAGAAGCTGATCGCCGAGCGTGACGCGCTCCGCCGACAACTGAAAGAGCTTCGCTTTTCGGGCCATTAGCGGGCCATTAACCAGGGTGACGAGGGGGCAACCACGGTCACTCACGACCGGTCTCACGCCCAGCTCAGCCGCCCCACCTGCCGTACTCGATGCACTTCCCAAGCTGACAGCTTCAACTCACCGGACGTGGCAGCTTCGGGTAGTGCAGGACCTCCACGTACATGATCCGTCCCTCAACGACGTCAAGGATCAGATCACCTCTCGGCGGAAGCAGTGGCACGCATCTGTGCCCGGGACCGTACGCTCCGTCCGTCCGCTCGGCCGTATAGAAGCTCTGGCAGAAGTCATCATCACATCCGCACTCCTCGTAGAACCGAATGTCCTGGGCGGAGACGGCGAGGTCCTCCTCCCCTTCTTCTCCCAGGCACGCGATGAGATCCGTGACGAGATCGGGGAACAACTCACGTACGAGCGGCCGTTCGATCCTGCTCATGTCACACAGTCTCCCAGCCCTCTCTTCGGAAGCGCCATCAAGATCCGGACCATGCACGGATTCCCTTCCCCGGGCAAGCGGGAGGCGACATCCGAAACACCAGGTCAGAGCGTTGCGAATGCCAATAAGAGCCGTCCACTTTTAATCTGTAGGTTCTGGGTTCGAGTCCCAGGCGCCCTACCCCAATGACCTGGGCAGACCTCCCATTTCCTACTCGGGAAGTCTGCCCAGGGTTGCAATGGTCGCCGTCAGGTTGCGGTCAGCCATCTCAAAGCGCCCGTCCCATCCGGCCCGCTGCCTCGATCGCCAGTGTCTCCGTGATGTGGGTGTACCGCTTGGTCGTGGTGAGCTGGGAGTGGCCGAGAACCGCCTGAATCACTCGGATGTCCACCCCTTGTTCAAGCAGGAGCGTCGCGGCGGTGTGGCGCGCGTCGTGAACGCGGGCGTCCTTGTCGATCTCGGCGAGTCGCAGGAGTTCCTTCCAATCTTCCCAGTCCTCCCCGGCATCGATCGGGTTTCCGTCCGGCGTGCACCACACGAGATCCCAGTCTTGCCACCTGTCCCCCGCCGCTTCCCGTTCGAGCCTCTGAGCCTCCCTGTGGAGCTTGAGGAGAACGATCAGAGGAGGAGGCAGAGCGATGGACCGTTTGCCCTTGCCCTTCGGCTTGGTGAACGTCCAGCCCCCGGCACGATCCGGGCAGGCAAGAGCGTGCTTGGCGCAGTCGGCGGCGCAGAACTTCGGACACGCGCCCCCGTGTTTGGCGCAGTTCTTGCGGCACGCGGTGAGGCAGACGTGCCGACGTCCAGAGGTGCGCTTAGCCTTGGGGCAGTCCTTCGGCAGGGGTAGCGGTGGAGGCGGGCAGCGCAGGCGTGCGGGTCCTCACAGCCGTGCCGGTAGCGAAGTCGCTTGATCTGCCAGAACACCCGGATCACGCCCTTGTCCAGGTCCACGTACTTCCACCGCAGGCCCAACGACTCCGATTGCCGAAGTCCCAGCGCGAGCGCCACCGACCAGCGCGTACCGTTCCGGCGATCCTTGACCACGGTCAATCAAGCGGCGGCGCGCCGCGCCGCCGTACCCGGCCCTCTGCCGCCCGCCGACCGGGCGTGCGGCGTGGGCGCCGGTCCCGGCCAGCGGCGCCCCGGGCCGTCCACCGACCCGCGCACCCGCCGTGTCCAACGAACGCGCCGACCCCAGCGACACGCCGCCGCCCAGGCCAGCCATAGATGCTGGCGATGTCGACGAAGTCGATGCTCTACGCGAGCCAAGATGTTTATGCCCCGGATAGGGGACCAGGCTCCAGAATGACCAGGCGAGTCAGAATGTGCGTCCGCTCAGGTAGACCCTCCATTATCAGGCTTGGTCAACGGTCCGAATCTGAGGTGAGGTCGGCCGGGACCCTCATCGGAGAAGTAACCGACTCCCCCTTACAAGAAGCGTGTAGGAAGATCCAGTACGGGATGGGGGCGGTACAGCCATTCACGATCCAGGCTGATCCCGCTCTCCAGCTCGACGACCGCCAGGCACAACGCCTTGATATAGCCAGCTCCGTACTCATCATCATCGAGTTCGTATTGGCGGAAGAGGGAGTCGTACTTCGCCAGTGGCCCGAGAGCCACAGTCACCTCATCCGGTGAATGTGCTTCGAAATATTCGATATCCCAAGCCCCACCGCTTCCACCACTCAAGGAGTAGCTAAGCCCAAGGTTGTGGGAGTCCCATTGGACACACCAGTGGCGAGTCTTCTGAGTGAGCGCGTCGCGGATCGGGCCGGAAAACTTCGCATAGCCATGCAGGTCGTAAGTGATGACTCCCGAGGCCGCCTGCTCGATGCGAAAGCGTCCTTCCTCCAGCGGGTCGTCGTCATCAGTGGACATGCGCAAGTCAGAAGGATGCATACCCATACGCATAATGACCTCATGGGAAGTCAGCGTCTCCGACAGTGGAAGAGTGACAGTCCAGCACAGGGTTTGTGGGTCCAACACCCAACGGTTGAGCATGTCGCGGTAGCGGGCGATCACTTCGAGAGACATGCCGAGATCCTTTCAGCGAAGCTGGGTATGACGTCCCGGCTGGAAGGCAAAGCTGAAGCCCTCCGACCGGTGATGCGAGATCGTGGACTATACCGGCCTCACGATCGCCTGGCGGTGGCTGATCTTCATACAGGGCTGGGGGCGATCGACGGTCCGAGGTTTCCCCCGGCCCACCGAGCGGCAGAGCTGGGGGCCGTGCCCGGCGTGCCCGTTGCGTGCCCGTCAGGAGGGTCAACAAGGGGGACTCACCGGGATTCACGGATAAGGCGAAACCGTCTCCTACCTGGGCAGTAGCAGGCCACAGAGACGCGCGCCGCAATCTTCCAAACTGGTGATGTCCTACGGCGATTGGGATTGCTCTCACGTTGGCCGTGTCCGTTTATAGAAATGAAGCCAAAACCTCCAAGCTCAACGCCTGGACTGGCATGCTGTAGGCATGATCGAGAAGCAGTCCGCGCCCCCTCGCCAGCATCAGAAAAAAGCCTCGTGGCTCACGATGTTCCTCGTGTGCTCCGCCATCGCAAGCTTGGTGCTCATCGGCGGCCTGCTCTTTCTTAATCGTGACGATTCTCAGCGGACAGACATGTCCACCGTGCTCAACCAGATCCGTTCGGGCGAGGTCTTAACCGCCAAGCTCATCGAGGCCGAGCGGAGAATCGAGATCACTACGAGGGACAAGAAGCGCTTTCACTCTTATTGGGGCGAGGTCGGCGATCAAGGCTCAGAGCTTACCGACGAGCTCCAGAAGGCCGAGCTTCCGGACGGCTACACAGTCGAGGTTCCCAAGCGCTGGGGGTGGTTCTCACCACTGGGGGCCGGCGGGTACCAGGGTTGCACTTCGGGTTGCAATACAGGGGCGTTCAAAGCCGTTCAGGATGGACCGCGCAGGCCCGCTGACCTGCATTGAACTGTCTGGAACAGCGCAAGATCGATCTTTTAATCCGTAGGTTCTGGGTTCGAGTCCCAGGCGCCCTACTCGCAGAACCCCCACCGACGTGGGGGTTTCTCTTTCTCTGGGAATCCATAGGTGCAGCAGACCTCCCACGGGAGACCAAAGGGAGACCGACGGTTTCGGACGACTCCCCCACGGCGACCTTCCGGGGGACCAGTGCGGCGATAGCCTCGGCCGCCTCTCGGAACACCTCCGGCATGATCGACGTTTAGGTGTCTGACGTGATCATGATCGACGAGTACCGCAGCATCACCTGAATGGTCTTCACCTCCACGCCAGCCGACAGGCCCATGGTGGCCGCGCCGTGCCGCAGGTCATGCAGCCTGATCGACGGCAAGCCCGCCTCGAAAGCCAGTCACCCGAACTGCTCACTCACCCACGCGGGATGCAACTCCGAACCGTACTCGCGGGTGAACACCCGACCCGTCTCCTGCCATGCCTCGCCCCACGCCAACCGTTTCTTGTTCTGTCGGGCACGGTGAGCTTGTCCAACGCGATCGGCGCCTCGGAGTCCGTCTTGGGGTCGGCCTCCTCGACCTTCCAGCCGACCTGGACGAGCTGCGTCTGGACGGTCAGGAGACCGGCGTCAAGGTCGATGTCGATGTCGACCCAGCGGATCCCGCACGCCTCACCGCGGCGCAGCGCCCGGAACCCGACGAGGTGAAACAGGGCGTGTAGCCGTTGCAGCACGGCACGGTCAAGGAACACGCCGAGTTGAGCAGGGACCACACCATGACCGGACTCGGCCGCTTGACCGACGCCCACACCTGCAACACGTTGACGACCTTCTTGTCCCCTGCCTCCTTACAGGCCAGCTCCAGCGCCCGCTCGTACTCGGCGGTCCACACAGTGACTCGTTCCTGTGTCCAGACCAGGCCTTTCGGTCTCTTTGAGGAGATCCGGGTTGGCGGGGGCGGCCTGTACTCGGTCGCCATAGTTCCCAAGCCGGTGAAGGCGGCGGTGTTGTTCGCCTGCCGGTGCGGGGTTCGGAACCATGTCGAGGCTCCGGAGAGGGACGGCCGGACGAGGAGTAGGTCCGGCGCGGAGCCGCTGACTTCGTAGGCGGGGGCTCCTACATGTCACCGGCCAACGCATCCGGCGTGCGCGGCGGACAGCGCGCTCTCCTTCTGCACAGCGCCGTCCAGGCTGGTGGGATCCATGACGGTGACGGCCTGGACGAGCTGCCAGGCAATGCCTGCCCACTTCTGATCGTCGCCGACGCCGTTGAAGTTCTGAACCTTGAGAGCTGCGGCCTCAAGCGGTGCCTGATTGCGAGCTTCCCAGACATCAGATACCCGAATCGGGTGAGCGAGCTCGGTTTGGAGGGTAGCGTCGTTCTGCTTCTTGGCGCGGGTGGCAGCTTCGTCGTGAGCCGTGATGAAGGAGCGGCAGGCATCGACAAGGTCAGCGGGCGGCTTACCAGCAGAGAAGCCAACAATGATGAAGATGCCGATAGTCGCAGCAGCAGTGATGGTCGCGGTCACGAGGATGATGAGAACTGTTTTCATGGACGGCCTCTATCTACGTATTCAAGGCGGCTGGGAGCATGCAAGTTGTTCATCCGTGACTCCGGTTCGGCCGAGCACTTTGGCGATGTTGTCGCCGATCTCCTCGTACGGCCATGTGTGCTGAACCTTCTCGCATCCGATCCTGTAGAGCGCAGGCATCGGCTACTGCCATGTGCGAACATCTCCCCCCAAAACACTCAGAGCGAATTCTCCCACTTTAGGGTTCGCGGACGCATTGATGAACCAGTTCCGCCCGAAAACGATCACGTAGTTGCCGCGCATGTTCGGCTGCAATGCGAAACTCCACAGTGCCGGATTGACTGGTTCCGGAAAAACGTGAACCGTTACTCGTGCGAGCCCAGTTCGGCAAACGCCATAGGCTTGCATGCCCACGTCTCGCCCGTTGATGATCAGGTGATCGTAGGTAACTCTGTCGCACAACTTCCTGGAGCTTGCCTTCTCAAGGGTGAGAACAAGATCCGTAGCGTTGAGGTAGCTTCCGCCATCGGCAGGTGGCGGGCCAGTAGCAATTATATTTCCGGGTGACGAAGAGGGTACCGCCAGTGATGTCACCGTCTGCGTTGCAGTGACCGTGACGGTTCCTTCGAAAGCGCAACCAGGTACAACCAATAGGCCGATAAGGGCGAGATTGACTCTTTTGCACCCAAGCGGCATGACGGTGACTCCAGAGACAGTAGTTACATAACGCAATAGAGACGCCCCGACCCGCGTATTGGAGGACAGAGAATGTCGGCAATTAGCGGCGACAAGGCCAACGAATCCTGGGCCGGAAGCAGCTCGCCACTACCAGGGCGGCAAATGTACTAGGAGTGCCATGACAGTTCGAAGAAGGCAGTGTCCTGACCTGCCCGAACCCGTCCGAGCGGCCATCGAGGAGCAGGTCGGCCCGGTCGCCGGCGTCCGATCGGCGGAGATTGAGCTGACCTCCAGAGTCGCCGCACACCTCACCACCACGGGGGTCGTCTTCTTCATGAAGGCGGCCCCCGCCGCCACCCCTGTCGCCGGATACCTGCTGGGCCTTCGTAGTGTAAGAAACTACATTTGATCAACACTCCGGCTCAGCGCTCGCTCTACATGATTGCCCCGCTTCCTCCTCGTTCCCACCTGACCTAAGACGAAGAAGCCCCGCTCGCCCTTCGTGGTGAAGGGCGAGCGGGGCATTGTTGAGTTCAGGACTAGTACTCGTAATCCACCGTGACGCGGTCTTGAGGTCCACTGCTCGTGGGATAGGCGCCTCCATGCAGGGTGTGCTTGACGGTGATCGTGCCTCTGGGGTCCAGACCACTGAAGGTGTAGATCCACATTCCCAGGCTACTGTTGAGGTCGAATGCGCCTGTGCACTTGTAGTCAGTGGTGGCACCCGGCTCCTGGTAGCAGATATCGACCGTCTCGGCGACCCTGCCGTTGTAGTAGGGCTGGAGCAGCAGGAGTGTGCGAGTAATCTGCCCGTTGCTTGGGGCGGCCGGGTTACTGAAGTAGGTGATGGCGTCGCCGCCGTCAAAGTTGATCGTGCCGTGGGGTTGATACACGGTCCATGACCCGGCGGTTGCTGCGGACGAAGGTAGAGCGACGACGGTCGGAGCGAAAAGCGCGGAGCCGAACAGGGCAACGGAAAGTAGGCGTCTGAGCACAATCCCTCACAAAGGGTAGGTGTAGGACGCTAGTGAGACGGCCGCCAATGGTGCCAGGTTGCCTAAATGTCCGGATATGGACATTTTTTATTCGCTTTGTGCGATGAACGTTGCATTGCGTAATCAATAGGGTTTGTCTTACCTTTTGAAGCGACAAAGCTCCTTCATCATTTCTGGCTCTGTTCACCCCCTAAGTCCATGGTGGTCACCTCAGCCTTCTCGCTTCCGCCCGTGGCGAGCTCCAGTCGAGCCCACCAGTCGAGCCCAAGCGGTGTCCCGGTCGAGGGCTCTGATCGCGGCGCTCAGTTCAGAATCCATACCGCTCATGCTCACGGGCCAGGCTGATCGTCCCCGGGCTGAAAGACAACGCCCCCGTCCGACGGGCAGGGCAGAGGTGTCAACCAGATACTGCTACTGCACGACCTCACCAAGAGCAGCTTCGAACGCTTCAGCCTGATCCGGCGTCAACTCCTTCGATACCCGCAACAACACCGGCCCCGCCACATAGTCGTACTCACTGAGCAGGGGCAGCTTCTTCCCGATCTCCTGAATGTAGTCGGCCCGCTGCTGCGCCTGGTCTGCCTCGTCGAACACCTCGACGCTACCGCCCAGCCCCACATCCCCCTTCTCCTTGCTAGCCACGTCCGCCGCGTTGATGCGGCTGTCGGTGAACGACGCCTTGGACGTGTAGCCGTTCGGCCGCCCCAACTGCTTGTTCGGGTCGGTCTCCGCCGTGTACGTCACGGTGAGCGTAACCGGCAACCCCTGCCCGGCGATCGCCTTGATGACGCCAGCGGCGTCGAGGTCGGTGGTCGGCCCGCCGCATGCGGTGAGGGAAATCAGCAGGATTGCGGCGGCTGTGAGGGCGAGGGAAAGACGCACGGGCGGGGTCCTTCGGGGAAGAGTGGGATACGCGGGCCTTGTGGGACGGCTGAGAGCGTCTCCGGGGTTGCTTGAACGAACATGGTTCTGGCGGGTGTGGCCCCTCGCGCAGGGGTTGGGGTGCCCCATTACAGATCAGAGCGGGGCCACGGGGGCGTTGCACCCCCATGGCGCCTGCCGTTGCAGGGGTGTGGCACCTGGGCTGTTGCAGCCCGTGGCAACAAGATCAAAAATTGTTCGGGTGCTCTCCACACGCAGCCGTACGCGCGGGGAGCCGCCCCGCCGTCACTCCCTCAGATGGGGAAGTGACGGCGCTCAGCCGACATCGGGCCGCTCCGGCACGTGCCCCCGCGTTCAGCCACAGCGAGACCGCCGCGTGCCGCAGGTCGTACGGTCTGCATGCGAGCGGTGAGGCGACCTGGTCAGGCGTGAAGGCGTACGACCGGGCCTGCTTCCAGATCCTCAAGCGGCGGCGCGCCGCGCCGCCGTACCCGGCCCTCCGCCGCCCGCCGTCCGGGCGTGCGGCGTGGGCGCCGGTCCCGAACGGCGGCGGCCCGAGCCGTCACCGACCCACGCACCCGCCGTACCCAATCCACTCGCCGCCCCGGCGACACGCCACCGCACAAAGCTAGCCACATCATCGCCAGCCGATCTACTCCGCTCGCGCTCGGGGTTTCCCAGCCACGCCGTTCCCGGCTCCCTGAGTCATTCATCATCCAGCGCATCAACGAAGTAGGTCCCCAAGGAGCCGGTCAAGTTTCGTGGTTTCCTCCGCCACCACCAACCCTCCTTGAGGACAGTCCGGTGATATCGAGAGATCGCCTTGCCTCCGTCGTCAACGGTCGCCGCGCGAAAACGCTCGTCGAGCGGGTGGATCTCCGAGTGCCAGATCGCCCGTACCGGGTGCGTCAACATCGGCCACGCCTCAGCCAGCCAGTCCCGGCAATAAAGATCGTTGGTGTACTCATCCACCATGTCGTCGTATCCACTCTCGATCTCGGCGACGAGCCATGCCCACTTCTCAGCCATCTCGGACACGGTGAAGACCTTGCGCCACCCCTTCGCATGCAGCACCTCACCTGCATGGACCATCGACGCACAATCCTCAGCCGACAGTCCTCTCTCATCGACCATATAGAGATCATTCCTGATCGAAGCTCTGCGCGTACCTCACGCTGACATCAATCGCTCTCGCGAGTCCAGAGCCTTCTACCTTTCGACCAAATGCCTCCGGCGGGGGCACTCGGCTCCGGGATGATCGACGTTGCACCACGAAGGCCATAGGTGGTTGAGGTGGAAGCCGGATCTTCCCGCCTGCCACGTCCCAGGCAAGCCCAACATCTCGACCCCTCCGGATCAAGACCGTCTGTGACCGTTGGCATCCCATGGCCGAGGAACGTCTACCGGCTGACGTACACGCGAAGACGGCCTTGATCCTCCGTCCCTGAGCTGTTGCCCCTCCGGGGTGGGACGAGGCAGACGGGAAGATCCGGCGGGCGCGGTGCGCGCAGTGTGCGAGAAACACCAACTTGCCCAGCTCAATGTGAACCGCTGATCTCGGGACAGCCTGGCGGCTCCGCGATCTCAACGCCGAAGGGCGCCACAACCCCCATCTTTACATCAGGCGTGTAACCGTCGGCCGTCATCCAGGGCAAGGGGGAGCTGGTCGGGAGGACTTCCTCTGCTCGCAGCTCTTCCTCTTGCCATTCAAGGAACGACTCATCCAGCGCGAGGTACTCGGCATCTGTGAGTGGCCGCACTCGACAATCCAGCGGGGCGGCGGTGCTGAGCGTCGGCACAGCCACCAATGCCATGATCAGCAACAAGGCCGTGCTCTTCCTCTTCATGCGCCATCACTCCCAACCGCTCACCACCGGACCAACGAAGTCAGCAGCATGAAGCATCTTGATCACGAATGGGAGGGTGCCGATGATTGGGAACCGATTCTGCATGTGCGGACGGTGAAGCGCTCCAGGCCAGGCCAGAGCCTCCATCAGACCCAGTGAGACTAGAAGGGCAGGCGTTCCTGGTGGGGTCTGACTCAATCAAACCCTGGCCTCGACAGTGAGTGTCTTT
>NZ_JBIAZS010000031.1:0-58501 GCF_042899335.1 Streptosporangium sp. NPDC000095 | reverse complement strand
CCCACCAGCCCTCCCACCGACCCCCCGCGCACCCCCTCCCCCCCCCCCCGCGCGCCGCCCCCCCCCGGGCGGGGCGGGGGGGGGGCCCCCGCGGGGGGGGGGCCCCCCCCCGCGGCCCCGTGGCCGGTTCACACCGGCCACGGGGTTTCCCGTGCCGCGCCCGAGACGAGGTCGCGGGCGCGGGTCCGGCGATCGGGAGTCCGATCAGTCGTCGTCGAACACGAAGCGGCCGTTGGTGTTCCTGTTCGACAGGAAGTTGTGGTTGTTGTTGTGGTTGTTGATCCGTAGCTTGAAGCGCTGGTGGCCGCCGCGGTGGCCCCAACCTCCCCAGCCGCCGCAACCGCCGCCGCCGCAGCCGCAGCGGCGGCCACAGCCACCGCCGCCCCAGGTCGGGAAGGCCGCCGCGGTGACCGCGGCGGTCGACGCGGAGGCGCTCGCGGCGGTGGTCGCCGCCCCTGCGCCGACGACCCCTCCGGTCAGCGCCACGCTGAAGGCGATCCCGGTGATGACACTCTTGAACTTGGGCATTGCTTTTCCCCTCGAAAGGTTCAATTACCCCGATTACCGACATTTCTTGATCAGTCGGAAATCACTAGAGATGGAGACATGTAAGCCATCCCGCTTGTCATACTTTCCTGCCACGTCTGCCCATAAACGGTAATTCAATCCTTTTACGCATCGATTGTCCGTTTATGGCGGTCATTAAACTCTGACGGATTGCTTTATGGCGAAATGTCCTTTATGTCCCACGAGGGATTCAACGCCCCTCCGCTGCCGGGCCTCCCGGCTCACGGTCGGCCGGGCCCCCTCCTCTCTCAGGAAGGGCGCGCGTCGATGCCGTAGGCGTGCAGCGCGGAGACCATCCAGCGCGAGAGGCGTACGTGGCCGACGAGGGTGGGGTGGACGCCGTCGGGCAGCACCGCCCCGCGCCCCCAGCCCCGGCCGTGCGGGCCGAGGGCCTCGAACGGGTCGAGGAAGGACACCTCCTGCCGGTCGGCGGCGAGCGCGACGGCCTCCCGCACGCCGTAGGCCCACCGGGGTGCCTTCGTCATCCAGATCGGACCGACCAGCACGATCCTGGTATGCGGCCACCTCCGCCTGGCCAGCTCCACCAGCCGGACGGCCGCGTTCTCGATCCTCGCGGCCTCGACCCGGCGGTCGTTGCGCCCGCCGGAGATGATGAGCATGTCGGGTTCGGGACGCCAGGAGAGCTCCTTGACGAAGGAGTCCTGGAAGGTCCGGCCCACCCTGCCGGGGTTGACGAAGCCCGTCCCCGCGGCGCCCGCGGTGATCAGTTGCCAGCCCAGCTCCCGCGCGACCCGGGCCGCGTAGCCGTCCCATCCTCGTACCGGACCCGACCCGACCGTGAAGCTGTCACCGACGATCATGACGAGCGGAGCCCGGGACGCCCAGGCGGGCGGGGATTTCGTACCGGCGGTCATCGGCGTGGCCAGACCGCTTCCGGCGCTACATCCCGAAATAAGGGAAGAAATCGCTACAAGGAATGCGGCCGCGAACGCCCACGGTCGGCTACGTACGGGCGCGCGCATACCACCTCAGGAAACGTCAGGCTCCCGACATGATTGCAGATGTCCACCGGTGGTGGGGAGGGGTCAACTGACATCGGAAGGGCCGACGGACCAGGTGTTGCAGTAGGCGATCCTGGCGTACTTCCAGCCGTGGTCGAGCCAGGCGGCGTAGCGCTCGCCGCTGCCGTGGTCGCGCCGGGCACCGCCGTTCTGGTCGTCACCGCGCCCGTACTCGGTGCGCAGGACCTCCTGCCAGCGGGCGTTGGTGACTCCCAGCGGGACCCGTACGGTGCGGGCGAAGGCTCCGGCGAGGCACTGCGCCTGGAGTTCGCTGCGGCGGGAGTGGGAGTCCTGGGCGGCACGGGACCTGTCGGAGACCTCCCACCACCAGGCTCCGCCGATGCCCGCCATGCTCTGCACGTGGTGCGCGTACTCGTGGGCGAGCACGGTCATGTAGGGCACGTGGTTGGCGGCGGGGTCGAGGTCGCCACTCTGCTCGATCACATGGCTCAGACCGATGTACATGCCCCGGTTGGACGGGCAGTAGTAGGCGGAGGCGTTGGCGTCGGGGTACGTCCCGCAGGGTCCTCGCCCCTGACGGGACCAGTAGACCCTGCGGGCCGGGAGGAAGAGCGCGCCGGCCTGGGAGAACTTCGCCGACCACGCCCGGTCCAGGCAGTCGGTGACGGCGTTGAGATAGGAGAGCATCTCGCGGGGCCGGGTCGAGGGCCGCGGGGCACGGCACGAGGTGGGACGCATCAGGCCCGTGCCGTACAGCGGGTTGCGCTTGAGCCGGGCCGCGGTGTCCGAGCGCCGCATCTGGCGGAGGTCGACGGCGGTGCTCCTTCCCGCGGCGTTCCGTTTCGCGGCGACCGGCGTGATCTCGGCGTCGCCCAGCGAGCCGAGGTTCAGCTTCTCCGGCGGGGTGAAGTCCGGCGTGGTGACCTCGCTGTCACCCGTCTGCTGGGGGGCGGCGCTCCTCGTCGCCACCGGGGCGGTCCCCGGCGCGGCGGGAAGCTCGACATCCTTCTCACCGGCCAGACTCGCGATCACCACGACCGCGGTGAACGCCGTGGCGAGCACCCCGAGCACGCCGAAGGCCAGCGGGTTCGCCCCCCGTGAGCGCATGCGACCGCCCCTCCAAAGAGTTGATCTACGGGCGGCAATCTAGCGGATGTAACCACATATGGGTTTATAAGCGGGAAAAAATGGATACGGGGTGGTCCGTCACAGGCCGGTGGATCTCGCTAAGCTCCCGGCACATGGCGGCATCTTTCTCGCACCGAGCAGCCGGAACCCTGGCCGCGACGGCGATCCTCGCGCTCACGCTCGGCACGTCCCTCGCCCTCGCGTCCCCCGCCCTGGCGAGCGGCCCGACCGGAGCGGAGTCCTCCCGGACCGTGCGAACCGAGGCGGCACCCCCCAAGGCCTGGCGGACCGAGGCGGAGCCCCACTCCTCTCGGACCGGACGGAGCATCCGTGCCGCACGTTCCGCGCAGGCCGTCCGCTCCACGCAGGACGGCAAGGTGACCAGCACGACCGTCCAGCTGGAGCTCCGGCAGGACGGTGTGCTCCACGTCAGGGAGGAGGTCGTCTTCGAGGGTGACGCGCCGTCGCGCGACCTCGTCGCCCGGACCCGCTACGACGATCGCAGCGATCGCCTCTACCAGGTCACCGGCCTCAAGGGCGACGCCACGCTGACCGGCGAGACCATCACCCTGAAAGGATCGGGAAGCGCCACCCTGGAGTACGACGTCCTGGGCGCCGTCACACCGCTCGCCGACGCCCAGGAACTGCGCTGGTACGCGGTGGGCGCCTGGTCCGTTCCCGTGGAGCAGGCCAGGGTCAGCGTGAGCGGGCCGGCCACGACGCAGAACCTGTCGTGCTTCGCCGGCCCCCTCACCTCGGCGATCGCCTGCACCGAGGCGTCCATGGACCACACGGGCGTCGCCGCCGAGTTCGGGCAGCAGGACCTCGGCGCCGGTGAGGTGCTCACCGTGGTCGTCGGTTACCCCGCCGGCGCCACCAAGGGGGCACCGGTCCTGGAGCGCCGCTTCGAGCTGTCCAACGCCTTCACCCTGAACGCCGTCACCGGCGGCGCGCTGGCCGGCCTGCTCCTGCTGCTGCTCGGCGGCCTCGGCCTCCTCTACTGGACCAGGGGCCGCGACGCCCGCGTGGTCGGCCACGAGTCGGGCTCGCTCAGCGGCGTCGAGAACGGTCACTTCGCCCCGCCGGACGGTGTCCGCCCCGGCCAGATCGGCACCCTCATGGACGAGCAGGCCGACGTGATCGACGTGACCGCCACGATCGTCGACCTGGCCGTGCGGGGCTACCTCAGGATCGACGAACAGCCCCGGCAGACGTACGAGACCCCCGACTGGAGGCTCGTGCGGATGCCCGCCGCCCAGGTCACCTCGCTGCTGCCCTACGAGCGGGAGCTCTACGACGCCATCTTCGACGGCCGTGACGCGGTGCTGCTCTCGGAGCTCCAGGGATCGTTCGGCGCCAAGCTGGGCAGGGTCCGCGAGGCGCTCTACCGCGACGTGGTCACGCAGGGCTGGTTCGCCCGCCGCCCCGACACCGTCCGCACCCGCTGGACGACCCTCGGGGTGGTCCTCACCGGGCTCGGCGTCCTCGCCACCGTCGGGCTCGCCTGGCTCACCACGTACGGGGTGCTCGGCCTGGCCCTGATCATCGCCGGTGCCGCCCTCGCGGTGGGCGGCCAGTACATGCCCGCCAAGACCGCCAAGGGCGCGGGCGCCCTCGCCCACACCATCGGTTTCAGGGAGTATCTGTCCAGCGCCGACCTCGGCGGGGACGTCCCCGAGGCCCAGCGGGTGGAGCTGTTCTCCCGCTACCTGCCCTACGCCGTCATCTTCGACAACGTCGACCGCTGGGCCCGCGTGGTCTCCTCGGTCACCGGCAACGGACAGCAGGCCGACAACCTGTACTGGTATCACGGCCCGGCCGAGTGGGACCTGTCCAGGTTCGCCGACTCGATGCGGACCTTCACCATGACCACCTCGGGGGCGATCTCCACCACCCGCCAGTTCCGCTCCCTCTGAGAGCCCCCTTACACGAGCCCGTACGCGAGCCCCGGGCGGCTATCGCACGCGGACCTCGCCCACCGGACGCCCTCCGCCGAGCACGACCCCGGTGGCGAGCTCGTCGAGTCCCGGGGCCTCGAAGCCGAGGGCGGTCAGGGCCGCGACGGTGACCGGGACGCGGGCACGCTGGCCACCGTCCTCGATCTTGACGGTTCCCGAGCGCCCGTCGGCGAAGACGAACGCGTCGAAAGCCTCCGCGCCGGCCTTGACCAGCAGCCCGGGAACCGCCCGCATCAGCCGGGCCTCGGGGCGGGTGGTCCCCGACGTCCACTCGGGGTGGGCGCGGAACGCGTCGGCGACGCGACGCTCCGGGGAGTCGGGATCGGCGAGGACGAGGGCGCGGAACGCCCGGGTCACACCCAGCATCGAGACGAAGAACAGCGGTGCGCCGCAACCGTCCACCCCGCTCGCGGCGACGCGCTCGCCGGTCAGTTCCTCGATCGTGGCGCGCACGGCCCGCTGCAGCGGATGCGCCGGGTCGAGGTAGGTCTCCAGGGGCCAGCCGTTGGCCACGCAGGTGGCCAGCATCGCCGCGTGCTTGCCCGAGCAGTTCATGTAGACCCTGGCCCGGCCCCCTCCTGAACGCAGCACCTCCTCGCGGGAGGCGACGTCCTCCGGCAGGTCCGCGGGACAGCCGAGCGCGCTCTCCTGCAGCCCCGCCCCGGCCAGGATCCTCCGTACCCCGTCCACGTGGAACGGCTCCCCCACGTGACTCGCGCACGCCAGCGCGAGCAACTCCCCCTCCAGGGGGAGCCCGGCGCGGACCATCCCGAGCGCCTGCAGGGGCTTCATGGACGAACGCGGCGACACCAGGGCGTCCACCGCCCCGTGAACCCTCACCAGCGACCCGTCGGCGGCCACCGCGAGCATCCGCGCCCGATGGGTGGACTCCACGAACCCCGAGCGGACAACCTCGACGAACAACGACTCAGCAGACACCTTTGTCTCCTTTCGCCCGAAGTCTAGGGACGCCCGGGGACACGGGATGATGGGGGTATGCGTGCGGTCGTACAGCGGGTGAGTTCCGCGTCGGTGGTGGTGGACGGCGCGACGGTCGGGGCGATCGACGAGCCGGGGCTGCTCGTCCTGGTCGGCGTGACCCATACCGACACGCGCGCCGAGGCGGCCAGGCTCGCCGCCAAGCTCTGGGGCCTGCGGATCCTCTCCGGCGAGAAGTCCTGCTCCGACATCGGCGCGCCACTGCTGGTGGTCAGCCAGTTCACCCTGTACGGCGACGCCCGCAAGGGCCGCCGTCCCACCTGGCAGGCCGCCGCCCCTGGACCGGTCGCCGAGCCGCTGGTGGAGGCGGTCTGCGCCGAACTGCGCGCGCTGGGCGCCCGCGTGGAGACCGGGGTGTTCGGTGCCGACATGAAGGTCGGGCTCACCAACGACGGCCCGATCACCCTGATTCTGGACATCTGACCCCGCGCGCCCCGGAGGCCACAGCCGAGGAAAGGACGGTGTCACGGCACCCGGGGCCCGGGACCGCGGCGCCGGCATTCGAGTACGGGAGCGGCCGAGGACCGTACCGCGACATCCGGGCGGGCCGGAGGAGCCCACCCGGGACGCGACACCGTCGGGAGATCAGCGGATGCGGCGGCGCAGGCTCGGGTCGATCTGGACGTTGCGTCCGGCGTCCGGCGGCACGATGACCTCCTGGGACGCGGCCACCCCCGCGGCCTCCAGCGTGGCGTCCACCGGCACGGTCCGCTTGACCACGGCGAGCGCGACCGGCCCCAGCTCGTGATGGCGCGCCGAACTCCCCACGAAACCGATCTCCGCCCCGTCCAGGGTCACCGGCGCACCGTGCTTGGGCAGGGTGTCGACGCTGCCGTCCAGGTGCAGGAAGACCAGGCGGCGGGGCGGGTGGCCCAGGTTGTGGACGCGGGCCACGGTCTCCTGACCCTTGTAGCAGCCCTTGTTGAGGTGCAGGGCCGAGCCGATCCAGCCCACCTCGTGCGGGATCGTCTTGTGGTCGGTCTCGAAGCCCAGGCGGGGACGGTGCCCCTCGATCCGCAGCGCCTCGTACGCCCAGAGCCCGGCGAGGCCCAGCCCGAGCCGCCCGGCGAGCAGGTCGCGCGGGAGCAGGATGTCCTGCCCCACGGCGACGGCGCCCTCGGGCAGGTCGGGGCGCGCCTCCCCGGCCACGGAGACCACGGCGTAGCGATCCGTCACGTCGGCGACCTCGACCCTGAGCATGAACCGCATCTTGTCGAGGAACGCGGCCACCTCCGCGCCGGTGCCCGGCTCGACGTGCGCCCACACCGCCTCGCCGTCGTCGACGAGGACGAGGTGGTGCTCCACCCTGCCCTGGGCGTCCAGCAGCAGCGTCTCGGTGGGCCGCCCCGGTTTCAGGTCGTCGAGTTTCTGCGAGCTGAGGCTGTTGAGCCAGCTCAGACGATCGGGTCCGGAGATCCGGACGACCTCGCGGTTGCTCCGGTCGACCATCGCCTCCCCGGCGAGCAGCGCGCGCTGCTCGGCGAACGGGTCGCCGTAGTGTCCGGCGACGTCGGCGTCGGGGCTCTCGGCCGCGACCGCGCCGGGAGTGTCCAGCAGAGGGCTTCGCATGAACACAGCCTACGAGGCTCCGCCAAAGAGCACGGCGGCGACTCTTCCCACAGACGGGTCCCGGCCTGCGCGACACACCCCGGCGGCTCGGCGGCTCGGCTCAGTGGCTCGGCGGCC
This sequence comes from Streptosporangium sp. NPDC000095, assembly GCF_042899335.1. Taxonomy (NCBI): domain Bacteria; kingdom Bacillati; phylum Actinomycetota; class Actinomycetes; order Streptosporangiales; family Streptosporangiaceae; genus Streptosporangium; species Streptosporangium sp. NPDC000095. Next base: position 51,180 of record NZ_JBIAZS010000031.1, on the reverse strand, counting down.
GAAGCGCGACGAGTCCCGGCCCCGGGGTCCCGCCGGTCCGGCGACGATCTCCCCGGCGGCTCAACGGCACTTGCGGCAGCGGCCGAAGACCGTCAGATGGTGCACATCGGTGAGGAACCCGAGCTTCTGGTCGAGGTTGGCGACGAAGTCCTCCACCAGGTCGGGGCTCACTTCACTGATCTCCCCGCAACCGCGGCAGACCAGATGAACATGATCGGCCTCGGACGTCAGGTGGTAGGTGGGGGCGCCGTGCCCGAGATGGGAGTGGGTGACCATGCCGAGCTCCTCAAGGAGCTCAAGGGTCCGGTAGACGGTGGATATGTTCACCCCGCGAGCGGTCTCCCGCACCCGGTTGCAGATCTCCTCCGGGGTGGCGTGCTCGCAGGCCTTGACCGCCTCAAGCACCAGCTGGCGCTGCGGAGTGACCCGGTAACCGCGCGCCCGGAGTTCCTCATGCCACGACGTCTCGGTCATATACAGAGTCTATGAGCACCGAGGCTCCCCTCGTCCTCCCACGGCCCGACCGCCTGTACCGGTGGATTCGCCGCTGTGGAGGCGGTCAACTCACCGGATAGGTGTCGAGCAGGCCGCACATGCCCAGTCGGCCACGGTCGCGTGGCTCTGCCATCTGGTGGACCTGCGCCTCGGCCAGGTGTGGCGCTTCGCCGCGAGCGAGCGCGTCGAGCTGATGTCCGGTCTCGTCGGCCGCCCGCAACGCGCCGTCGCGCCATTTCCGCCGCCAGTCGTCCACGTGCGGCCGGACGAGGCGGATCGCCGCGGCATGGAACTCGCGCAACGGGGTGAGATCGTCGGCCAGCGCGGCGGCCCGCAGCCGCTCGAACCCGCGTACGGCGAGGTCACGCCGAGCATAGGCGGCGGTCACGTCCGCGCCTGGCGCGCCGCCGCCGGGCAGCGCCACGGCGGCAGCGTACGTCGCGGGGTCGGCGAGCAGGTCCGGCGGAAGGGTCAGCACGGCGTCGCCTGCCTCGGGAAGACCGCTGTTCTGCATGAGGACGACGATCTCCAGGCCGCCGTTGTTGACCAGCCGGTGAATCGTGCCCGGAGCGAACCAGACAACGGCCCCCGGACGCAACCGGGTCTCCCGGTATCCGGAAAGCGTGAGCGTCTGCACGAGCCCCGATCCGGATATCACCACGTACGCCTCGGCGCAGGCCAGGTGCAGGTGAGGGGTACCGCCGATCTCGCCGTCCGGAGCGATCGAATCGTAAACACAGAGCCGGGAGACTCCGACCCCGCCCGGCAGCGGTGTGACTCGCTCCGTCGACATGCTCATCGGCATCACCTTTCTCGGGGAGAAATTTCTCAGGAAAGGGCTTTCCAGTTATGGCTCGACGCTAATACCACGCACCGGCACCGTCAACACCGGCCGCCCACTCCCCCGGGCCGCACCGGGTCGCTCATCGAGCCGGTCAAGGTCGCTGCCCGGCCATCGGTCACCGACGGCCACGCCAGAGGTGCGACACGGTGGCCAACGACGCCAGCGCCAGGCCGGCCACCCCCGCGACCGGGGACCCCGCCACGGTCAACGCGGTCGCGACCAGGCCGGCCGGCAGCCAGGTCCAGGTCGCGACCGGCCGGGGCGACCGGCCGCGCCGACGCCGCCACGCCTCCGTCGCCATCGGGATGATCAGTGGCGGCAGGATCGCCCCGAGCACCGACAACCAGGGCAGCAGCAGAAGGTCGAAGCGGACCGTGGCCAACAGCGCACCGGGTACGGTCACCATCAGCATGGCGGCCGAGTTCGACATCGTCGGACGGACCGCGCGCAGCGCCAGGGCGCCCGAGTAGGTGGTGGTCAGCGCGGGCGCGAAGACCCCGGCCGTGACGAACAGATTGGCGTACGACGAAAGACCGTCGGCGTCTGCCAGCGCCGAGACCACGTCGGTGGAGCCGGTGTGCAACCAGACCCCGGCGCCCGCCGCGATGACCACGACCGCCGGGGCGACCAGCAACAGGACGCACCGGACGAGGTCCCGGCGGGTGGAGAGACCACGGCTGAAGTCGGGTGCGCGCAGCGCGAAGACCGACACGTAGCCGCCGATGACGGCGATGTCGGCGGCCACGCCCAGGCCGCCCAGCCCACCTGGACCGCCCATCGACAGGGTCACCGGCGGCGTCGCCGGCCGCAGCAGCGCCACGCATACGGTGACCAGGGCGAGTGCCGCCAGCGTGGTGAGCACGGCGATCCGGTTGCCGGCCGCGGGCGAGGCGTAGGACACGGCCAGGACGGCTGCCGCGAGCAGTAGCGCGCCCATCGGTCCGGGGATGCCGAACACCGCGGCCAGGGAGGCGCCGCCCAGCCCGACGTTGAAACCATTCCACCCGATCATCGCGGCGCCGAGCACCCAGCCGAGCAGGAGCCGCCCGGCCGCCGGCAGATACCGGGGCGCGACCTCGGTCAGCGTCCCGCCTTCCCCGTACGGCGGCCGTACCCCCAGGGCCCCCTGGCCGAAGAGCAACAGCGCCATCAGCGCGGCGCCCCCGGCCAGGCCGAGCACCGGCACGGCGCCGCCGTGCCGGTGCGCGATCCCGGCGCCCAGGATCAGCGCGGCGGGCGCCGCACCGAGTCCGAGCCACGCCCCGGCGGCGTCGGTCCACCGCCTCGGCGCGTGGCTGTCGGTCAGTGGTTGGCTCCCGAGCCGAGGAGTTCGCGGATCTGCGTGGCCAACCGGTCGAACCGTTCGTCGGACATCACCTGCGCGTAGTCCCGGTCGAGGGGCAGGTCGACGGGGAGAGTGCGCACGATGCGGCCCGGACGCGGGCTCATCACCTCGACCCGGGTGCCGAGGAACACCGCCTCGGCGATGGAGTGGGTGACCAGGACGATGGTGGTCCCGGTCTCCTGCCAGATCCGGTTCAACTCGGTGTTGAGCTGCTCGCGGGTCAACGCGTCGAGCGCTCCGAACGGCTCGTCCATGAGGAGCACCGGCGGTTGGTGCAGCAGCGCCCGGCAGAGGGCCACCCGCTGCTGCATGCCGCCCGACAACTCGTGCGGGAGCGCGTTCTCGAAGCCGGTCAGGCCGGTGAGCTCGATCAGTTCGTCGGCCCGGCGGGCAGCCCATGCCCGGTCCAGCCCACGCATCTCGGCCTGCAGCAGGATGTTCTTCCGCACACCTCGCCACTCAAGCAGGGCCGCCCGCTGGAAGACGAAGCCGATGTCCTTCTGCGGCTGGGTGACCGGCCGGCCGAGGAGGGCGACCGTACCGCTGGTGGGCTTGACCAGACCGGCGATGATTTTGAGCACGGTGGATTTCCCGCACCCGGACGGTCCCACGATCGTGATGAACTCGCCCGCGTCAACCCGTAGGGTGACGTTGTCGACCGCCAGGGTCTGGGATCGTTTCGACTGGAACTGGACGGTCAGGTCGGTGATGTCGATCGCGGTGTCGGTCAGCGTCGCTGCGGCTGTGGTCATCGCCGCCTCACCCGTTGCTGCCGTAGGAGCCGTCCCAGTACTTCGACGGGGCGCCGGGGTCTCCCAGCTCGGCGTACTGGGTCATCAGATTGATGGTTTCGGTCCACTTCGCCTCGGCGTTGACCCCGGGCGTGCCGCCGGCGGCGACGTCGAGCAGCGGCACGGCCAGCGTCAGCTGCTTGACCAGCACGTCCTTCTCAGGCTCGTTCTCGGCCAGTTCGGCCATCGCGTCGACGGCGCCGGGGATGTCCTTGGCCGCCTCGCTCCAGGACCTCTGGGTGGCCCGGACGAACGCCTTCACCATGTCCGGGTCCTTGCTCAGCGTGTTCTCGTTGACCACCAGGCCGGTGCCCAACATGTTCATCCCCCAGTCGGCGTAGAGCAGGTAATCGACGTCCTTGCCGGTTTTGGCCTCGATGGTCGGCGCCTGATCGTGGAAGAAGCCCTGGATGGCGTCGACCTTGCCCTCGGCGAGAGCGGCGATCTTCCCGGCCGCGTCGAGGTTGACCACCTTGACGTCCTGCTCGGAGAGCCCATTGGCCTTGAGCCAGGCGGGGAAGGTGGCGTAGATGGCATCGCCCGGGGTGCCGCCCACGGTCTTTCCCTTGAGATCGGCGGGTGCCTTGATTCCGGTCTCGGCGAGGGATTCGATGGAAGCCGGGCCCTTCTGGAGGAACACCCCCACGCTCTTGACCTTCATGCCCGAGGTGATGCCCTTGAGCAGTGGCGGAGTGTCCGCCCAGCCGAAGTCGGTCTGCTCCTGGGCCACCGCCTGGATGGTCTTCCCGGACCCTCCGCCGGGTTTGATCGTCAGCTTGATGCCCTCGGCATCGTAGAAGCCCTTCTTGACCCCGTAGTAGAACGGAGCGTGCTCGCCGTAGGGAACCCAGTTCAGGGTCAGGTTCACCGTTCTGGCGCCGTCGGCGGCGCCTGGCTGTTCGGCGTCGCTGCCGCCGCAGGCGGCCATCGTTCCCGCCAGCAGGAGCACGGCGGCGGTATACCCAAGACTTCTCATTGGCGATGCCTCCCGAAGCATCCGGCGGGGGGGTGGGGGTGTGTGGAGCGATTCAGGACGTGGTCAGCGGTACGCCGGTACGACGGCTGGCGTGCCACGGGATGAGCAGGGCCTCCGCCACCTCGACGATGACGAAGAGGACGATGCCGATCAACGACATCAGGAACAGGTCGGCGAAGAGCAACGGGGCGTCCAGATTGCCGTTGGCCAGCAGCAGTACGTAGCCGAGACCCTCGTCGGCACCGACGAACTCGCCGACGACGGCGCCGACCACCGCCAGGGTCACGGCGACCTTCAACCCGGCCATCAGATGCGGGAGCGCGTTCGGGAATTGGATCTTGCGGAACGTCTTCCACCGGCCGGCGCCCATGGTCGCGGACAGGTCGATCAGCTCCGGATCCGTCGATCGCAGACCGGCCACCCCGGAGATGACAACCGGGAAGAACGCGATGAGAACGGCCAGGACGATCTTCGGCGTGAGCCCGACGCCGAACCAGACCACGAGCAGCGGGGCGATCGCGATCTTCGGAATCACCTGGGCGAAGAGCACGATGGGGTAGATGGCCTTCTCCATCGTGGGTGAGTAGGCGATCAGGACAGCGGTACCCAGACCCAGCAGGCCGGCCAGGATGAAGCCGATGACCGTCTCATACAGCGTCACATACGTGTTCCGCATCAGAAACGCCCAGTCTTCGATCATGGTCTCCCAGACCTGGCCCGGGGTGGGCAGCAGGTAGTTCGGCATCAATCCGAGCTCGGCGACGAGCCACCAGACGGCGAAGACGGCGGCGAGCAGAAGCGCGGGTCGCCAGAGCGCCCCGGCGAAGCGCAGCAGGCGAATGCCAGGATGGTCGGCTCGCCCTGTCGGGACGGGTGGGCGATTCGCCGGAGCGGTTACCTCGGTGGACGTCCCGGCCCGTGCCCCTGTCGGAGTCGTCGTCGACGCGGACTGGTTCTTCGCATCCAGGTCAATGCCGTGGTCAGCCGCTTGGTTCTGCACAGGCACTCCTTCTCCGGGTCGGATCACCGTGAGGGCGGAAGCTGGGCGCGACCGCCTCGCAGAGCCAGGAAAGGGCTTTCCTAGTCCGATTGCCACGACCGTAACCAGCCGGACACGTACCCGTCAACGGTTCTTTTCACTCGACTCGCCCGAAAAGGGGCACAGTTTCCGAAATGTGCTGGATGTGAGCATCCAATCCCTTGCCCGGCCCGCCTCCGCCAACCCTGGGCGACAAAAGGGACATTCACTCGCGAACCACCCTTCGAGGGACCTCTTGACCGCCACCCTGTCTTCTGTTTACGGTCGAAAGCGCTTTCCTAGGAAAACGCTTACCTGTCCGCTGATCCTGACCGCACGTCCACCCCCCAGCCACTGTGAGGGAAGATGGATCACAGCACGCCCCCGACCACCAGCCGGCCCAGACGCAGGCGACGGTGGTTCGGCGCGGCCGCCACAGCCGCCGCTGCGTTGCTCCTGCCGTTCCTGTCGACGCCACTCCCCGTCCACGCCGTCTCCCAGACCGACATCCCGCCCCAGGAACCGGGCGTGACGATGCGCGTGTACGACGTGCAGGTCGCCCTGTTCGACTACTGCGTGCTCAAACCAGGCCAGACACCCAACATCGACAAGGTGATGCCGACGATCGACTGGACGACCACCGCGGACTTCGGGTTCGCGAACCAGTTCGTCACCGAAGTGAGCGGCAACCTCAACATCACCACCGCCGGGACCCACGACTTCCGGCTCATCAGCGACGACGGCGCACGGTTCTTCCTCGACGGCACCCAGGTGATCGACCACCCCGGCCGCCACGGCGCCACCCCGAAGGACGGCTCGATCGACCTGACCGCGGGCTACCACGCGCTGCGCATCGAGCACTTCGACGCCCAGTCCACCAAGCGGCTGCGGCTCGAGTGGCGGCCACCGGGCGCGACCGGCTACACCCTCGTGCCGACCTCGGTGCTGAGCACCGACTCCGAGGTCGTACGGGTCACCTCACCCGGCCGCAAGCAGTGTGAGGGCGTCACCGACGCCCCCGGCGACGGGCTGCCGCTGACCGGTGTGCACCCGGCCTACACGCTGACGAACCTGCGCCCGGACGGCTTCCAGCCGCAGGTCACCGGCATGGACTGGCTGCCGGACGGCCGGCTGGCCATCTCCACCTGGGGCGGTGACCGGGTGACCGTGCTCGGCGAGGTCTACCTGCTCGACGGCGTCACCGGCAACACCGACCCGAGCAAGGTGACCATTAAGAAGATCGCCCAAGGCCTGCAGGAACCGATGGGCCTCAAGTACGTCGACGGCACCATCTACGTGTCGGAGAAGCACCAGCTGACCGCGCTCGTGGACAAGACAGGCGACGAGGTCACCGACGAGTACCGCAGGATCGCGACCTGGCCGTTCAGCGGCAACTACCACGAGTTCGCGTTCGGCCTGCTGTACAAGGGCGGGTACTTCTACGTCACCACGGGCATCTCGATGGTCCCCGGCGGCGCGACCGCCAACCCGCAGCCCGTTCCCCACCGCGGCAGCACCCTCAAGATCAACAAGAAGACGGGCGAAGTGACCTATATCGCCAGTGGGCTGCGCACGCCCAACGGCATCGGCTGGGGGCCGGGGAACGACATCTTCGTCACCGACAACCAGGGCATGTGGGTGCCGGCGTCGAAGCTGGTGCGGATCAAGGAGGGCGCCTTCTACAACCACTACGTCAACCCGAGTGGCACGTACGACGACCAGCCGGTGACCGAACCCGTGCTCTGGTTGCCGCACAACGAGATCTCCAACTCGCCGAGCAACCCGATCGTGCTGCCCGACGGCGTGTTCAAGGGCCAGATGGTGTTCGGCGACGTGACCTACGGCGGTCTGCAGCGCGCGTACCTGGAGAAGGTCGCGGGCGAGTACCAGGGCGCCGTGTTCCGCATGACCCAGGGGCTCGAGTCCGGGGTGAGCCGGATCGGCCTCGGCCCGGACAACGCGATCTACACCGGCGGCATCGGCTGGGCGGGCAACTGGGGCCAGGCGGGCAAGCTCAGCTACGGCCTGCAGAAGCTCAGCCTCAACGGCGCCGAGGCGTTCGACATCCGCAAGATGCGGGCCGTCAAGGGCGGCTTCGAACTCGAGTACACGCAGCCGCTGTCCGACGAGACCGCGCAGAACCTCGCCGCCAAGTACAAGGTCAAGCAGTGGCGGTACGTGGCGACGCCCCAGTACGGCGGCCCGAAGATCGGTGAGCAGACCCTTGAGGTCACCTCGGCGACCCTGTCGAAGGACCGCAAGAAGGTGACGCTGAAGATCACGGGCCTGAAGCCGGGCCACGTGGTGCACGTGCACTCCCCGCGCCCGTTCGACTCGGCGTCCGGTCAGGAACTGTGGAGCACCGAGGCGTGGTACACGCTCAACCGGCTGGCCGACGGCACGACGGCGCCGGCCGAGTACGAGGCGGAGTCCGCCAAGCTGGCCGGTGGGACCGGCTGGAACACCAACCACGCCGGCTACTCGGGCGCCGGTTTCGTCGACCGCAACTGGGAACCGGGCGCCAGCACCACGTTCGCCGTCCGCGCCGACAAGGCTGGCCGCCACGACATCGAACTGCGGTACGCGAACGGCCCCAACTCGATCCCCACCAACCCGCCTTCGAAGTCGATGAGCCTGTACGTCAACGGCAAGAAGGAGAAGCAGATCTGGCTCGCCCCCACCGGGGCCTGGGCCAACTGGGCGACCCAGACGGAGACGGTGACGCTGCGCCCCGGTGCGAACACCATCGCCTACGTCTACGAAGCAACCGACTTTGGACGCGTCAACCTGGACAAGATCACGGTGACGCCGTCGAAGAAGCGGATCACGCTGTTCGACGGCACCAACCTCGACGCGTGGGAGACGACGTCCGGCGCCCCGGCGACGTGGCCCGTGGCGGACGGGACGATGGAGTCGCTCGGCGGTGACATCCGCACGAAGGAACGGTTCGGCGACTTCCGCATGCACGTCGAGTGGTACCAGCCGCACTACCCGCCGGAGGTCACCGGGCAGGCCCGCGGCAACAGCGGCGTGTACATCTTCGAGAGCTACGAACTGCAGGTGCTGGAGTCCTACGGGCGACCCCCGGAGCTCAACGGCGCCGGCTCTCTCTATCTGAAGAAGGCGCCGGACGTGAACGCGGCGCGGCCGACCGGCGAGTGGCAGACGTACGACATCGAGTTCCGTGCGGCGCGCTTCGACAACGCGGCCAAGAAGGTGGAGGACGCGCGGATAACCGTGAAGTGGAACGGACAACTGGTGCACGACAACGTGGCCATCAACGGCCCGACCGGCGCGGGCAGAGCGGAGGACCCGGCCCCGGGCAAGATCAAGCTACAGGACCACGGCGACCCCGGCGACAACCCACGATTCCGCAACGTCTGGATCGAACGGCTCTGACACCACCGAGCCGCTGACCCCGCGATGGTGACCCTCGCGACGCCCGGCGTCGCGAGGGTCACCCTTCACGCACCACCGACGGGGAGACCCGCCTCCCACCGGACAAGGCGCCCGGCACAGGGAAGAGGTGCTACCGCCGCGCCGGGCCGGCGCTCTCCCGGCGGATGAGCTCCGCTCCCACCCGCACGATACGCAGCACGTCATCGCCTTCGGCCGGCTGCAGGGCGAGGATCACGGCGCGGGCGCCCATGTCGGCGAGCGGGAGACGGATGGTGGTGAGCGCGGGGGTGACATCCGACGCGATAGGCATGTCGTCAAAGCCGATCACGCTGACCTCGTCGGGAACGGCGATGCCACGCGAACGCAGCAGCGCGAGGGCGCCGATGGCCATCGAGTCGTTGAGCGCGGCCATGGCGGTCAGCTTCGGCTCAGCGTCGAGCAGCGCCGCGGCGGCGGCCATTCCGCTGGTGCGGTCGAAGTCGCCGTATGCGATACGCCGGGCCGGCAACCTTCGTCCATGCTCCCGCACAGCGCGGCGCAGCCCGGCGAGCCGGTCCGTGGTGGTGGTCATCTGCTCAGGACCGGCGATGACCCCGAACCGCCGGTGGCCCAGGGTGTACAGCTCAGCGGCCAGCAGGTAGCCGCCCTTCTCGTTGTCGGGCAAGACGGCGTCGCCGACGTGGTCATGGCGGCCGATGACCACGGTTCGGCCGCCGGTGGCCTGGTAGACGCGCAGCTTGCTGTTCATCTTGGCGGTGAAGGCGTCGTCGTGGTAACCGGAGCCGGCGAGAATGATCGCCGCGACCTGATGGGCACGCAGCAGCTCGACGTATTCGAGTTCTCTGTCCGGGTTGCGGTAGCTGTTGCAGGTGATGACGAGTCGCCCGTTTTCGGTAGCGACACGTTGCAGCCCACGGATGATCTCGGCGAAGTACGGGTCTGAGACGTCGTGCACGATGACGCCGATCGTGCTGCGATGCGAGCGGGCGAGGAGCTGAGCGTGCGCGTTGGGCACGTACTGCAACTCCTCGACGGCGGCCAGCACCCGCTCACGCAGAGCTTCGGCCACGGGCTTGGGGTTGCCGTTGATGATCCGCGACACGGTGGCTGACGATACGCCAGCCAGACGTGCGACATCAGCCAGTGTCGCCACAGATCCAATCCCTCCCCGTGCGGTTTCACCCAGAATAGCCACTCAGGAAAGCCCTTGCCTCAGCGGTGGGAGCGATCAGCGCACCGAGTAAGCGCTTACCTTGCAGCTCGCCGTCCGCGGAGCAAGACGGGTGCCGGTCGGCCGCAACCAGATGAGCCCACAGCGACACACAGGTCTCCCTCGCAGGAAACTCACAATTTTACCTTATATTACATTAAACCCAAATGCACAATAATGTCGTAGCGGCTTTTCGCCACTCACATTTACCGGGAAAAGCCGCTTGGGTTCAAGCTGTCGTCGGTCCACGTCGCCAAGGGGATGCGGCTGATGTTCACCTCGCGACCGAGAATTCGTTCGGCCGCTCGCGCCGCGTCGTAGAGCTCGTCCGCGGATCCCACGACGAGGGCGTCGATATCACGTGGCGGCGGTCCGGCCTGATTCACGTATCGAGCAGCCCAGGAGCCGTAAATGTACGCCTCGTCGATGCCGGAGATCGGCTCAAGAAGAGGCGGCAGGACGGCTGCCGGACCGAAGGTCACCGCCAGTGGATCGGTCAGTGGCCGCGCGACGATCATGTCAGGATCGGCGCGGACAAGACGAAGGTTGCCGTGTCGCCTCTCCGACGTCGGCCCGGCATCCATGAGCCGGTCCACCTCACGACTCACCGTCGCCCGGGACGAGCCTGTTCGTGCGGTGAGGTCGGTTGTCGAATACTCGTTCTCCGGATGCAAATACAGCCAGGCGAGCAACTCCCTTGTGACGTTGGAACGGAGTAGAGGTGGCATTGCCCTCATAGATGAATACCGCCGTCCACCTATAGCAAGTAGTTCACTTTGGGCGACCGTTCGAACACCTATCGTGGCGATATTCGCACAGGGCGTCGGCGGCGGTCGAACGATCGGCTCCGGCCGCCGTGGCGTCCCGCCAACCCCCTCGCCGAGCCGCATCAGGGCTGCTCAGAGGGCGGGCGCTGGAGGGCAGAGGCGGTTTGGAAAATTCATTTGCCTCGAGGGCGCGGAGTTTCATAACGTACAGGCACGCCGAAAGGAGGTGGTCCGAACGATGGTTGATCATAGTTGGGCTAGCGAGGTGGCTGTCCGCTAGGACGCCGCGACCGGACTCTGTCCGGGCGTCAGGCGACGTTCGGCGAATCCACGACAATCACCGGAACCCCGGGCCGCCGGAGGCGGGCGATCCCGCCTGTAGTCCACCGGCCCTCCTGCCGAGCAGGGGGAAGTGGCCCGGGGTTCTTCCCTTTCCCGGGCTTCCCGCGCTCCTCCTTCTCGATCACCCTCTCCCGGCCGGGAGGAGCCTGTGGGCGAGGTCCGACCGGCGGCGCCACCTCGTACGGCGGGGATTCGCCGGTCAGTGCTGCCTCAGCGTTCCCATCGTGTTCCCTTAGTGCTCGCCGCGTGCGGGGACGCCGAGGGCGGTGCAGGCGTCACGGTAGAGGCGGACGACCTCCGTACGGACCTGGGCGCGTTCGGTCAGCGTGGTGCTCCAGGGAACCCGAACCGTGATGTCCCGCCCGTCGACCACAGCGGCGAACTCGATCGCCTCGGCGTCGACACCGGTCGTCGTCGCGCCGGTGGCCTCGGGTTGCCCGCCGAGGCCCCTGCAGATCAGCAGCGCGTCATCGGCGTGGTCGTCGTTCATGTGGCGCTTGATCGCCTCGACCACGTCGGGGGTGAAGGGAGTGCTCATGTTCCAGAGCGTAACCAGCGCCCCGCCTCACCCGAGCGCGGGTGCCGGACACTCACCCGAGCGCGGGTGCCGGGCGCCCCGCCTCACGCGCCGTCGGGACGAATCCCACCGGGTGGCCCCACCGAGCGGGCCCCATCGGGCCGACCTCACACCTCGTCGGGCACGAAGTCGCCGACCCTCTTGAGCTCGGCCGAGATGTGGGACTGGAGCGGCTGCCCCATGGAGGCCATGTCGTACGCCCACATCAGGTTGCCGTTGACCAGGCCGTAGAGGCGGTGGCCCGCGGTGTACTCCTTCGCGGTCGCGGTGCGGGCCACCACGTCGGTCTGAAGCTCGATCTTGTTGAAGACCACCTCGCCGACGTAGATCTCCACGATGCCCGTGGGGTGTGACAGGCACACCTCAATCTGACGACCGGGGAGCTGGCGCCAGAAGCCGGTCTCGGTGCCCAGCGGGCGGACCTTGCCGCCCTCCTCGTCGAGCAGCCAGGTGCGGCTGCTGTAGGTCAGGAACGGCTTGCCGTTGTGACCGAAGACGATCTCCTGGCCGAAGTTGAAACTCTCGATCGTCGGATATCCACCGACCCCGGCGCCTTCCCATCGACCCACGAGGAAGGAGATCGGCTCAAGATCGGGATGCAGTTCGGGAACGTCCATGGAAACGAGCCTAGAGCCGCTGCGATATGGTTCGCGCCGGTGATGCCGGGCCACATAGGCTGCGAACATGGCACGATCACTGGTGATCAAGGTTACCGCGGGCGAAGACTCGCCTGAGCGCTGCAATCAGGCCTTCACCGTGGCCGCGGCGGCGTTGGCGAGCGGCGTTCCCGTCTCGCTCTGGCTGACGGGCGAGTCCGCCTGGTTCGCCCTCCCCGGACGGGCGAAGGAGTTCACCCTCCCGCACGCGGCCCAGCTCGGCGACCTGCTCGACGCGGTGCTCGCGGGCGGCAGGGTGACCCTGTGCACGCAGTGCGCGACCCGACGGGACATCACGGTCGACGACGTGATCGAGGGCATACGCATCGCGGGCGCCTCCACCTTCGTGGAGGAGGTCCTGGAGGAGGGCGTCCAGGCCCTCGTCTACTGAGAGCACCGGAGCACCCGCTGCCGGCGGAGACGCCCCGCCGGCAGGAGCGACGCCTGATCAGCGGGGCAGCACCGCGGTGAGGCGCTCCTCGCGAAGCCGGTCGAACCAGGAGTCGTCGATCGGCGGCAGCTGGGCGCCCACCGCCCAGGTGAGCAGCAGGTCGGCGAGGCCGGGGTTGCGGGCGAGCGCGGGACCGTGCAGATAGGTGCCGACGATCTTGCCGGTGTAGCAGCCCTCGGTGCCGTCGCCGTTGCCCGTACCGACCGCCGTCCGGGCCAGCGGCCGGATCCCTGCCCCGAGCCTGGTGACGCCCATGTGGTTCTCGAAGCCGGTGAGCGTGGAGATGCCCAGTGCCGGGTCCGCCTCCCCCGCCAGCTCCCCGACGGCCCGGCCCTGACCGCGCCCGCTGGAGATGTCGATCAGGCCGATGCCGTCGACCGGCTGGCCCTCCTCACCACCGAACGTGGTGCCGATGATCTGGTAGCCCGCGCACACGGCGAGCAGGGCCGCGCCCCGCTGGATGGCCCGGTGCAGGCCGCCGTCGCGCTGGAGCCGCTCGGAGGCGAGGATCTGCGGCCGGTCCTCACCGCCGCCGATGAGGTAGATGTCGCCGCTCTCGGGAACCGGGTCGGCCGAGCGTACGTGCACGGTCTCGACCGGGATGCCCCGGCGCTTGGCGCGCTGCTCCAGGACCAGGACGTTGCCCTGGTCGCCGTACGTGCTCAGTAGGTCCGGATAAATCCAGACAAGGCGCAGAGCGCTGTCAGACTGCACGACCGAACTCCGATCGGATCTGCTGGAAGGCGGTGTAGTTGGCGATCACGTCGACCTTGCCCGACGGTTGCGCGGCGAGCGCCTGCTCGAACGAGTTCGCCAGTTGGAACGGCACGTCGGCCACGTCCAGCCGGAGCGCGAGGTCGAGCCGCCGTTCGCCGGTCACGAAGACCGGCCTGCCGCGCAGCACGCGGTAGTCGACGTCCCACAGCCATGAGGTGTCGCGACCGTCGGGCCCCTGGGCGTTCACCGAGAGGATCACCGGAAGCGAGGCGTCGAGCACGTCGAAGGCCTCCAGCCATCCGGCCGGGTTCTTGGCGAGCAGCAGCCGGGCGTGCCGGCCGTCGCGTTCCACCGTGGTGTATCGGCCGGCGACCGACTTCACCTCGCGCAGCCGGGGCAGCGCCCGCTCGACCGGCAGGCCGAACACCTCCGCGGTGGCGAGCGCGATCGCCGCGTTGGCCCGGTTGGCGCGCCCGGGAAGCTGGATGTCGAGCACCCAGCGCTGCCCGCGCGGGTCGATCACCGCGTCGTCGTCGAGGACCCAGGACGGCTCGGGCCGCCGGAAGGTGCACTCGCGGCAGGCCCAGTCGTTCTCCCCCGCCGTCGAGGTGGCACCGGCGCCGATGCTGCCGGGCGGGACGTACTCCATGCCCTTGCGGTCGAGGGGGCCGCCGCACTCGGGGCAGCACCAGGAGTCCTCCTTCCACGGCTGTCCCGCCGACACCCAGGTGACCGAGGCCGCGGTGGAGGCGCCCCAGGTCACCAGCGGGTCGTCCGCGTTGGCGATCACATGGGTGTTCTTGCCGGCGAGCGCCCGCCGCCACTTCTGGGCGAGCAGCCAGATCTCGCCCGCCCGGTCCATCTGGTCGCGGCTGAGGTTCATCAGGCAGACGACCCCGGCCCCGGTGGTGTCGATCACCTCGGGCAGGTATTTCTCGTCGACCTCCAGCACGCCGTACGGGGCGTGCTTGGCCGACGACAGCGCCGAGACGTGCCCGGCGGGCATGTTGGCGCCGAAGGCGTTGGTGGCGACGTCGCCGAGCTCCGACAGCGCGGAGGTGATCAGGCGGGTCGTCGTCGTCTTGCCGTTGGTCGCGCTCACCAGCGCGAGCTTGCGGTCGTGCGCGAGCTTGCGCAGAAGATCGGGCTCCAGGACCAGGCTGACCCTGCCCCCGATCACCGATCCGTCCCCACGCCCGGTGACCCGGGACAGGGTCGCGGCCGTCCGGCCGAGAGCGGTGGCGAGCTGCGCCCGCAGCGGAAGCTGAGTCATACCGTCTCCTCGCTTGGCGACCCGTCACGGGACGACCCGGCGGCCGACCGGCCCGGCCGCGGGACCGGAATCACCGAATCGTTCATGCCGCAGATCTTAGCCCTGCTTCGGCACCGTCACCCCCGGAGGCACGTCACACGCACCCCTCGGTGACGGTGAAATGGGGAAGCCTTCGCACCCGGTGAGAAAGCACCGAAAAAAGCCGACAAACAACACCGTCCTCACCCCTCGGTGAAGACGAGTTCCGCCGACTCCGGCGAATCCTCGTCGAAGGGCTGCACGAACCGGCCTGGCCACGACAGCACACTCTCCAGCCAGCCGGCCCCCATGGCCTGGGACACGTGCCGGAGCCGCTCCGCCGGGTCGAGGCCGATGGTGACCGTGAGGATGTCACGCTCCACGCTCTCGCGGTCGTCGTCACCGAGGATCACCCGCCAGGCCAGCTCCCGGTTCCTCTCCACCTCCATGGACAGCGGGTGGTGGCGCAGCGCCTTGGCCCGGTGGCCGAGCAGCTCGGTGCCCCCGGCCGGACGGTTGAACAGCGCGTACTCCATAACCGGCGCGGAGCCGCGCGGGTTGGGCGCGGGCTGGCCGTACGGGAAGAGCCTGTCCACCTCATGCAGCCACCGCACCTGCGGGATCACCCAGGCGGGTCCCGGCCGCTCGCCGGGGTCGCGGTCGGGGCCGAGCAGCCTGGTCCCGACCACGGCGACCTGCTCGGTCAGCGTGGTCGGGTCGTTCACGGTCCGCAGCGACCACGCGCGACGGCCCACGCAGCGTTCCACCGCCGTGGCCAGCAGGCACTCGCGCCGTCGCGGCGGGAGATCCGCCCAGAGGCCGGCGAGCGCCCTGGGCACTCCCGGCAGCGGCCGGTTGGTGCAGAACGCCAGCACCAGCGTGTCGGCCCAGATCCGCAGCCACGCCCAGTCGGAGGCCGCGGCGAGCAGGTCCGCCTCGCGCAGCTCGACCAGCGTGCACGCCCGGCCGGTGCGGCACTCCTGCCCGCAGGCCGCCGAGCGACGACCACAGATGGGCGGCATCTGGCCGGGAACCGGACGCTCGCGGTCCTCGCCCAGCGGCACCTGGACGCGCAACGGCCGGTCCATGCCGTCGGCGAAGACCGCGGCGACACCGGGAGGGAGCGAGACGACCTGCCGGGACTGCTCCTCGCTCAGGTTCGTCGCCGCGCCGACCAGCTGGCGGTCGTCCTCGGCGGGGAGCCGGTGGATCACCTTCAGCGCGGTGTTCTTCACCACGTCGGAGACGAGCTTCGTGGGGATCTGCTCGGCGACCACGATGCCCTCGCCGTACGCGCGGATCTCGGCGAGCATGCCCGCCAGGAGTTCGACGGCGTGCGTGCTGGCCCGCCCCGCGCCCCGGTCGCGCAGCAGCCGGTGTGCCTCCTCGATCACGATGACGTGCTTGAGCCCGCTGCTGCGCTCCTTCCTGGCCCGCATCCGCAGATGCTCCACGATCCGGATGATCAAGGTGCCCATCAGGAACGCCTTGTCCTCGTCGTTCGCGACGTCCTCGATCGCGAGCACCACGTTGCGCTGGAGCAGGTCGCCGATGTCGGCGGGGTGCCCGCCCTCGAAGAACCGGCCCGCGGAGCCCACCCGCAGCGACCGCAGCCGCAGCGAGATGAAGCCCTCCACGTCGGCCTGGACCTCCTTGCCGTAGCCGATCTCCTTGATCACGTCCATCGCGTGCTGCTGGAGCTGTTCGAGGGTCGGCACGGCGGGCCGGACGGCGGCGCCGGGGGCGGCCCAGCCGGTGACCACGTCCCAGCCGTTGGCCTCGTACACCCGCTGCAGGGCGAGCGACATGATCTGCGGGAACGGCTCCTCGGCGTCGAAGGCCGCCATGAACAGGGCTCGGACCATGTCGATGTGCGCCTGGACCGGGTATCCGGGCTCGGGGGCGAGCGGGTTGACGCTGAACGGCACGCTCTCCGGTGCCGACGGGTTGATCACGGTCACCGGGGCGAGGTGCTCGATCCTGCCGCCCATCGAGGCGTACTCGGACTTGGCGGGCTCGATCGCGAGCCACGGGATGCCCGCGCCGGTGAGCTGTTCCAGCAGATGCCTGACGGTCTGCGACTTGCCGGAGCCGGTGGCGCCGGTGATGAACGCGTGCCGGTTGAGGGTGGCCAGCGGGACCTTGAACGAGCCGACCGGCCTGTCCTGGCCGTCGAGGATGGACCCGAGCTCGACGGTGAGCTCGCCGGGCACGGTGTCCGCCTCGCTGGTCACGTCGAAGAAGCCCGCGTCGAGGACCCGTACCCCCGGCACCTCCCGGTGCGGCAGCCCGGCGAGAGCGGCGAGCGCCCCGGCGGTGGCCGCGAACGGGGAGGCCGCGCCGTCCGCCGGGTCCTGCAGGGTGGTCGCGAGCGCCTCGGCGAAACCGTAGACGGGACCGGACAGCGCGCTGCGCAGGCGGTAGGGGTGGTGGCTCATCTCGGCGGAGCCGACGAGCACCGGGGCGATCTGGCGCAGTTCCTCGGGACCCGCGGCGCCGGCGAGCACCCGGACGTTCCAGAGCCCGGCCTCGCGAAAGGCGTCCAGCTCCTGCATGCGCCGCTCGGCCCGTTCCGCGTCGTAGCGGGAACGCTCGGAGGCGTCACCGTACTGCCGCAGCACGTTGAGCTGGGTGCGCAGGTGCGCGACCTCGGCGTCGAGCAGGTCGGTCTGCTCGGCCACCACCAGCCAGGCGAACGGCCGGGACATGAGCGTGACCAGCGTCGACTCGAAAAGCGTGGGCCGCCTGATCTCGTCGGCGTCCGGCTCTCTGCGTCCGCCGAGCGGAGGTGCCTGACGTCCCGGGCAGACGGTCCAGGCGAGGTCGGACAGGTCGCGGAGCCACTCGTCACCGATCCGGACGCCACGGGCACCGCTGGGGAAGAGCAGCGGTTCCGGACCGCCCGGGACCTGCTCGGCCTCGGTGGCGGCCCTGCGGGGCGGGCGTGGCGGGGTGAGCGGCCCCGCATTGGTGATCAGCTCCAGCGGGGCGCCCGACCCTCGCGAGAGCCAGCCGACCACGAAGGGACGGTTGCGCTGGGCCGTGGAGAGCACCGCGGGCAGGACGGTGACGAAGTCCCACTCCGCGGAGGAACTGCGCGAGGGCGCCGTGATCGCCTGGATTCTGTACCAGGGCCCTGTCAGGGCGTTGGGCGGACGGGACACACTTGGCTGCATTTGGTCTCCACCCGGGGGACCCGGCTCCAGGCCGGAGGGTTGACGCTTCACGGATCGCTCCGTTGTACCGGCCGACGCATGATCGAGATCGAGGGTAGGTCACCCCCGCGACCACGGTCGAACCTGACTCGGGGCTCGCACCCTGGCATTGACCATCCCATTACGACATACGGACGCCTCGTTGACGCACCCGGCGAAAACATCGCCGCCCGAACGATCCTCACCCGAGTTCCCACCCCCCTGAGCGGGCCCCTCGGCGTGGACCGGAATCTCATCAGCGACGGCGCCAGTCGAGCCGCGCCGGAGGCGGACCGAGGTTGGGCGGCGCGTCCTCGAACGCGCTCGACGCGCGCGGCTCCGGCTTCTTCTCCTGCGCCTGTTCCAGCGCGGCCTCCTTGATCTCGTCGAACTCGCCCAGCGTCGTCTTGGGGAAGGTCAGTATGGCCGGGTTGGCGTCGGCGAGGCGGACCCTGCGGCCCTCGGCGGTGGCGTCGGTGACGATCACCGAGGTGGTGGGGAGCTGCTGGAGCTGATGGGGCTCGACGAGGAACTCCCTGGAGCGGTGCAACACCCGCTCGGTCTCCCCCATCGCCTTGGTCGCACGGCGGCCCCACTCGGTGGAGGAGGTGATGTCCTCCTTGAGGTCCGTGTGGTTCACGTCGCGCTCCTCGTCGCCCTCGTCCGCCTGGCCGACCGTGGAGACGTAACCGCCGTCCATCCCCGCCCCCGCGGCACTGATCGTCTCGGTGAGCTGGGCGAGCTCCAGGCGGTGCTCGGTGCCGACGTGCTCGCTGGCGATCCGGGCGTCCTCGGCGTTGCCGAGCCGCATGAACGTCACCGCCGCGTGCCCGCGCCCGAGCCGCTCCCGTACGGTCGGGGTGAGCGCGCGGTAGGTGAGCACGAGGCCGGTCCTTGAGGTCTCGCAGGCGTCCATCAGCCGGTCGAGCACGTCGCCACGGAGTTTGTCCGCGCCGGCGACGATGATCGTGTGGTACCACGGCCGCTCGGAGGCGGGCGACTGGCGCAGGATGTGGGTGAGCGCGGTCGCGACGTACGTGCCGAGGACACGGTTGCCGAACACGCCCGCCTGCCGGTCCATCGACACGACCCGCAGGCGCGCGGGCGGCAGGCGCACCGCCTCGGAGCCGAGGGTCTCCAGCTTGCGCAGCTGCGACTCCAGCGCCCACGCCCGCTCGATCACCACCCGGTCGCTCACGCCCCGGCCGAACAGCGTGCCGATCCGCTCCAGCTGGGTGGCGGTGATCAGGCCGAACCGCAGGTCCTCGCGGGGGTCGCCGACCTGGGCGAGGGCACGCAGGGCGGCGGTGACCTGGTTGATCGTGGCGCTCTCGCCGAGGACCTCCAGGACCCGCTCCAGGATGGCGTTGTCGAACGACAGATCCCTCGTCGTACGGTGCTCCTCGCTCACGCTCACGACGTGGGCGAGAACGTCGGCGAAGGCCTCCGGGGCGAGCGTGGCGCCCAGGTCGAGCCGGGGCAGGTCGACCGGCAGCACCCAGACCAGCGGGTCGTCGCCACCCCTGCGCGCGAGTTCGATCAGGTCCTTGGCGATCGCGCCCTCGGACAGGTCGAGCACGGTCAGGTGGCCGCCGCTGTAGAGACGGGTCGCGCCGAGCAGGGTGATCAACGCCGACCAGCCGGGCAGGGTGCCTCCGGCCACGTCGATCCGGTCGATCTCGTCGGGCACGGCCACGGCGTACCAGGTCAGCTGGCGATCGTGGCGCTCCTTCTTCTCCGCCCACTCCCGGTATCGGGCGGCGTGCTCCTCCTGGGCGAGGAAGAGCTCCCGCTCACGTTCCTCCCGCAGCCGGTCACCCGCCACCTCGCGCTCCTTGATGCGCTGGCGTACCGCCCGGTCGCCCTGGTAGACGGCGTAGCTGCAGAACGCCGCGATGCCACCGGCGGCGATCACCCCGACGGCGGCGAACGACCAGCTGAGCATCTCGGTGAGTCCGAGGACGAGGATCAGGGTGGCGAGCGCGGCCATGAACCCACGGACGATCTTGACCGGCCGGTTCAGCAGGTCCTCGTTGAGGCGTTCCCTGCGCACCCACTCGGGGTCGAGCGGCTCGGGAGGATTCTCGACGGGCGAGGGTCGCTTAGGAGCCGGACCCGGATCAGGGTGTAACAAGGCGTACTGCCAGCCCAGGTAGATCCGGTCCGCCTGGAGCTGCGCATGCTCGGGATGCACGTCCGCCACGGAACCTCCGCCATCGGGCTCATCGAAAGCCTCGGAGACAGCGTAAGAGTTCGCCATCGTATTCGGGCAGCGTTCCCGTCAATCCGCTCCATTTTCCCCAGGTTTACCTGTACTTAAGGGACAGATGGGGCAGATGGGGCGGACATCAGCGTTTAACATCGTTTCTCATGACTGCCCCTCCCGAGGGTCCCACCGGACGGCGCCCCATCGCGGTCCCGCTCGCCGCTCTGGTGACGGTCACCGGTCTGGCAGTCACCACCGTCCTCGGCGGCTTCGCCACCGCCCCGGAGAAGCCTCCCAAGCGGCTGGGCCAGGGCTCGACCGTGGATCAGGAACAGTTCACGACCACGTTCGTCGGCTCCCGCACCGTGAGCGAGCCCGGCCTGTTCGGCGGCCCGGCCAAGCGCCTCCTGGAGATCGAGCTCCTCGTCGTCAACAAGGGCGAGGAGACCGCCGGTACGGGAGTGCCCTACCAGGAAGGTCATGGTGGTGGGTCCTTCGGGACGTCCCTGCTCAAGGTCAGCCCGGAGATAAAGGGCAAGTACGGCGCGTCGGTGTTCACCCCCACGGGAGGGGGCGAAAGCAGTCAACTGCACCCGGCCCTGCCGACCAGCGTCGTGGTCCGGTACGAACTGGAGGACGGACAGCGGCCTCCCAGGCAGCTCACGATCGACGTCGGCACGTACGAGTGGCGCGAAGGGATCACCCTCGCGCCGGGCTGGTTCCTGGTCACGAAGGACGGCGAGGGTGACGAGGGCGGGGAGAAGCCCGTGGTGACGGCCCAGGTCACGCTGCCCGTCATGCCCGGGGGAACGCGCTCGTGAACGTCTCCTTCCAGCACCGGCCCGAGACCTCTCCGCAGTCGGAAACACACTCCCTGCCCGGGGCGCCAACCCCCCACCGGGCCACCGCGCGGCCGAGCCGGTGGCGCACCGCCGGTGCCGTACTGGCCGGGATCACGCTCGCGGCCTCCGCCGTGGGACTGCAGGCCTTCGGCTCGGAGGCCGCCGACCACGACGCGCCCCTCACCTCGACCGGCGCCTTCAACGAGGAGGTCACCGGCTCCCGGATCTCCGCGCGGGTCAAGGCGGTCTACGCGGCCAAGGCCATCGCGACCAGGAAGGCGAGCGGCGAGCAGGAACGCGTGACCGCCAAGGGGATCTTCGTCATCGTCGAGGTGGGCGCCACCGCGACCTGGGAGCCGCAGCGGTTCGGGCCTCCCCGGCTGCTCACGGCCGGCGGGCGCCGTTACGTGGCCTCCGACAGGGTGGACCAGACGCTGACCGTCACCCACCCCTACCTCCAGCCGGGCTGGTGGACCGAGGGCGTGACGGTCTTCGAGATCCCGCCCGGGGAACTCCCTGACTCCCGGATCCTGCTCGCCCCCTCATCGGGTTTCATCGTCGAGCCGAACGGACCCCAGATCGAGATAGACCTGGGCCTGGACGAGACGGCCGCGCGGCAACTCACCTTCACCGCGAAGGACGTCTACGAGTTGGCGAGCAGGACCTGATGAGGACGCCACACCGGGGAGGCCCCGAGGACGACCAGGACCGCGCCTGGTCCACCTCACGGGAGGAGCGGCCCGCGCACGAGGAACGGCACGCGCGAGAAGATCGGCACGCGCGGGAGAACCCCGCGACGGGAAACCCGCCCATGATGGACAACCGGCCCGCACGGGAGAACCGGCCCGTACGACAGGAGCGGCCCGCCCAGGAAGGTCGCCCTTCCGCACCGTCTCACGATCCCTACCGAGGCAACCCCTGGCCCACCGCCCTCGGCACCTGGCCGGTGTCCCCCGCCGACCGGCAAGCGCGTACCGGACAGACCCAGGAACCTCCGGCCACACCCCCGGCCCCCGCCCGGAGCCGTCCCACCCCACCTCAGCGTCGGCAACCTCCGGGCGACGGCCAGTGGACTCCCGCTCCCCTGCGGATATTTCCTGACGAACAGGTCTGGCCTCCCAAGCCACCCGAGGAAGAGCCTGCGGAGGTCTCGACCCAGCCGTTCCCCTCCATCTCCGCTCTTCCGCTCCCCCGCCCCTCCGTCACGGGAACGGGAACGGGAACGGGAAAGGCTGCAGCCGTCGCCGTACCGGCCGACGACGTGCCCGCCCAAGAACCGTCCGCACCGAAGACCCCGCCGAGGCGGGGCCGCCGTACGGCGCTGCGGGTCGGTGGGGCGATCGTGGCCGTCGGGCTCGGCATCGCGGCCTCCACGTGGAGCGGTTACACCGTCTACCGGACCGGCAACCCCGCCGACAGGATCCACACCGTCGCCGCCGGGGGTGCCATGACGCTGATGCACGTGTCGTGGAAGGCCTCGGTCGAGCAGGTGGACGACCTGCCCGGCCAGAAGCCCCTCCCGCCCGACCGCCAGTGGCTGAAGATCAAGGTGACGAGGACCGCGCTGGACGCCGAGGGCGTCAGCCTGCGGGGTGATCCCGAGGTCGAGATGCGGCATTCCGACGGTCGCGTGTGGAAGGTCCTCCCCGAGAGCGACGACATCCCCGACGAGGTCAAGGACCACCGGGTCGGCACCGCCTACTCCTACGACATGATCAGCGTGGTGCCCCGGCATCTGGCCGGGCAGGTCGAGGTGCACGTCCGTCCCGCCACGTTCCACGTGGTGGAGAACCAGCCCGTGGAGGACATCCTCAAGAAGGCGGCGGCACAGAAGGACCCCGTCCGGGACCAGGTGCTGCGCTTCAGGCGGTGAGCGTCCTCCCCGCCTCACGGCCGCGCGTGGCCGCGATGTCGAACGTGGCCGCCAGCAGGCAGACGGTCAGCGTCAGCACCACCAGCTCCCTGACGAACTCGACCGGCCCGGCCAGCGCCACCCAGACGAACGGGTCCTCGTTGCCGATCAGCATCCGCACCCCCCGATCCGCGTAGTCGGTCACCACGCGGATCGCGACGTAGCAGAGGCACAGGGCGCCGAACAGCACGGGACCGCCCTTCGCCGCGAGCCGGAAGGCGTTCGCCGGGGGAACCCAGCGCTCCTGGAATCCGGCCGTGGCGTGGGTCATCGTGCTCCGGGTGAGATCGTGGGCCCGCTCCACCCTGGTGGCCACGCCGTCGAGCCTGGTTCCCCGTACGACGGCCCGGGTGTCCTCGGCGAACGCGCCGTAGACGAGCGAGGCGACCGTGAGCCAGGTGAGCGGGACGATCAGCCCGTCGACCACGTGGGGCCAGGTGTCCCCGACCGCGTTCCAGAAGGGCTTCCACCACGGCAGGGCCTCACCCGCCGCCTCGGCCCATTCCTTGAACGTCACCACGACGACCCGCTGGTCCAGCCAGTCCGCCCGCGCCTCCGCGAAGGCGAGGAGGGCGTTGATGCTGTAGAAGGCGAAGGCCAGCTCGAAGAAGGTCGCGAGCACGCCACTGCCCCTGCCCCTGCCGTTGAGGTGCCACCGGGCGAACAGCATCCTGAGCAGGTACGCGACCACGGCGACCCCGATGGAGACCCGAACGTCCAGCGTGGAGAGCCCGGTGCCGCCCTCTATCTCGTTCCCCGCGAGGCTCGACGCGAAGTCCTGGTCGACCCGCCTCGCGGTGTCGACAGCGATGAACTCCCTGGCGTCCGCGGTGTGGAAACCCCAGGCGAGGTAGATGGTGGCGAAGACCAGGGTGGCGCGGTTCAGCGCGCCGAACATGCTCTCGTCCGCCTCGCCCGCCTCCCGCCGCGCCCGGATCTCCCGGAGCGCGCCGCGCACCGAGTGCAGCATGCCGACCATCACCACGAGTTCGGTCAGCACGATCAACGTGAAGACGAACATCGTGACGACGAGCCGCACCTGCCGGTGGTCCCCGTGGGAGACCTCGCTGGCGGCCACCATCAGCAGTTCCCTGACCACCCTGCCCACCGAGAACCAGAGGATCAACGTGAGGGCACAGGCACCGAAGATCTTGAGTGTGTGCAGGGGCAGCGAGGCCGCGGAGAGCGAGGCGGGCCTCCGGTCGACTGCCGGCGACTGTGTGGGCATGACAGGCGTTTCAGGCACCGAGGCATGCTAACGACTCCCCTGTCGGAACGCAGCCCGGCCGGCGAGGCCGAGAGGCCGGTCGAATAAACGACCGCCCCCGTTTGTTGCAGCGGCAATGAAGCGCATGGAAGTCTGGGCCGACATGGCCTGCGCGTGGGCCTACATCGGCAAGCGACGCCTGGAGCAGGCGCGACTCGGCGAGGACGTGGAGATCGTCTGGCGCCCGTACGTCATCGATCCGATGGCCCCGGTGCCGTCGGAGCCGCTGGAGGAGGAGCTTCGCGACCAGGTCGCCGAGGGCGCCCTGCGAGCCCTCACCCCGCCCTCGAACCCGACCCCGCCCTCGCTCTCGCCCCTGACCTCGGCTTCCACCCCGACTCCGGCCTCCGCCCCGACCGCGACACCGACTCCGGTCCTGGCAGGGAACCGGCCCGGTGACGGCGGGCGACGGGGCGCCGTGTGGCGGGCGAACACGTTCGACGCCCACCGGGTGGTCGCCCTCGCCTACGGGCGGGGCGGCGCCGCACTCCAGGACACGGTCGTGGAGCGGATCCTGCGCGCCCACTTCGTCGAGGGTTCCGACATCGGGGACCGCGCCACCCTGGCGGCGCTCGCCGCCGAGGCCGGTCTGGACGGTATGGCCGAGGCCCTCGACCGCGGCGACGGCGCGGACGAGGTTCGTTCCTGGCTGCTGCGCGGAAAGGCCGAGGGCGTCACCACCTCGCCGACCTTCGTGGTCGGCGACACGGCGGTCACGGGCGCGCAGCCGCCGGAGGTCCTCGCCGATCTGGTACGGCACGCCGCTCCCCGGCGGGAACTCCCCGACGAGGTCAGGTGGCTGCGCCAGGCCGAGACCCTGCTGGATGCGCGGGACCCCCTCGGCGCCCTGCGAACCCTGCGCCCGCTGCTGGCCGATCACGGCGACGACCCCGCCGTCCGGCTGCTGGCGGCCCGCGCCTACTTCGGCTCCGCCCAGTTGGGCAGGGCGAGGGAGACGCTGGAGGCGCTGCTGGAGCGCACCCCCGGTGACCACTACGCCCGGTTCCTGCTCGGCAGGACCCTCGAACGCGCCAACCGGCACCCCGAGGCCCTGCCGCACCTGCGTCTGGCCGCGGCCATGTCCCCGGATCCCGACTACGTCGACGCCGTCGACCGTGTCGAGAGCCGCCTCACCGTCTGACGCGAAAAAGCGGAGGTTCGCCCTCTTCCCCGAGGGCGAACCTCCGGGAACAACCGCCCGACACGATCCCCGGGGACGAACCTCCGGGAACAACCACCTGACGCGATCCCCGGGAACATCGGCCCCGGAACAGGCGCCCCTCCGGAACAGCCGGTCCGCGGAACCCGCGGACCGCCGGGGACGGCGGGCCTTCCGTGCGTCCGGCGCAGCGAAAAGGACCGGCCCTCCCGAGGGAACGCCGGTCCTTTCAACGTGCTGGTTCTTACTGTTCTCGCTGGTGGAGCAACGTACTGGTTCTCGCTGTGGTGAGGCCGGACCCGAAGGGTCAGACGGCCACGGCGAGCTGGGTGACCTCACCCAGGCGGGCCTGGGCCGGGATGTCCTTGGTGACCCCGCCGCCCGCGATGATGCGGACGGTCCAGTCACCGGGGGCGGCGAAGAAGCGGAAGACTCCCTCCTCGGACACCACGACCTCACCGGTGAACTCACCGGCGTTGTCGAGCAGACGGGCGTAGGCCGTGCCCGCGCCCGTGACCACACCCTGGATGACGGCCTGGTTCGCAAGATCGATCCCGGCCGGAAGGGCAACCGTCTGTTCCGGAGCAGCGCATCCCTGAGTCATTATCGGGCCTCTCCCAGTTCGATCGGCACGCCGACCAGCGAGCCGTACTCAACCCATGAACCGTCGTAGTTCTTGACACCGGCCTGGTCGAGGAGCTCGTGCAGCACGAACCACGTGTGAGCCGAGCGCTCCCCGATGCGGCAGTAGGCGATGATGTCCTTGCTGAAGTCGACGCCCGCGCCCTCGTAGAGGGACTTGAGCTCCTCGTCGGACTTGAAGGTGCCGTCGTCGTTGGCAGCCTTGGACCACGGGATGTTGCGGGCGGTGGGCACGTGGCCGACACGCTGCGCCTGCTCCTGCGGAAGGTGCGCGGGGGCGAGCAGCTTGCCGGTGAACTCGTCGGGCGAGCGCACGTCGACCAGGCTGAGCTTGCCGATCGCGGCGACGACCTCGTCGCGGGAGGCACGCAGGGACCGGTCCTGCTCCTTGGCCTTGTAGGTCGTGGCGGGGCGGCTCGGCACCTCCTTGACCAGCTCGCGGGACTCAAGCTCCCACTTCTTGCGGCCACCGTCGAGAAGCCTGATGTTCTCGTGGCCGTACAGCTTGAAGTACCAGTACGCGTAGGCGGCGAACCAGTTGTTGTTGCCACCGTAGAGAACCACGGTGTCGTCGTTCGCGATGCCCCGGGCGGACAGCAGCGCCTCGAAGCCCTCGCGGTCGACGAAGTCACGACGGACCGGGTCCTGCAGGTCCTGCTTCCAGTCGACCTTCACGGCGCCACGGATGTGGCCCTTGTCATATGCGCTGGCGTCCTCGTCCACTTCAACGAGAACGACACCGGGGGTGTCGAGGTTGGCCTCGACCCAGTCGGCGTCGACCAGGACGGCGGAGCGGCTCATGGTGATCCTCCAGGATCATCGTGCGGCGGGTAGTAAACGGCGAATGATCAAAAACATCTCGCAGCCGAGACAGAAACCAAAACCGGCATTGAGAAAAGCGGCGAAAAGTGCCACTGCGACGGCGCCGAGGGCCAGCGGCGTTATCTGTGCGACGTATCCGACCAAGCCCACCAGTGCGAAAGCGAGGCCGATCCCCTGCGCGAAGCGCGGTGGGGCTGCGTCCTCGAGTTCCTTCGGCGGACTCTTCACTATCCCTTTGAAAATCATCCCGTACGGCGAGGTGCCGAGAACGCCCTGCGCGAACACGACGGCCTGCGCGACCAGCAGCCATGCGTTCCCCGTCACAAGGACGAGTGCGAGCACAACGGTGGTCACGGCCGCGGAGAAACGGAGAGCTCGGGAATCAACCTGCATCGCTTGATGCTCCTGAAGGGTTGTGCAGATCGGTGCGGCTCGACGGCCGCTTGAGATCGCCCTTAGGAAATGCGACAGAGCGCGGTGGTCACGCGGCAGAAATCAACCGCGCGCCGCTTCGTGAGCAGCTCTGTCGTGGAGTTCATGTCCATGACATTACCCCGGCGTCCCGCCATCTGTCACATCCCTGTCCAATTTCTGAGACATGATCGTTCAATGGCCGATAGGGTGCCCCGCTCATTCGCCCACCGCCAGACCGAGGGCGCCGATGACGTCGGCTTTCCTGGGCTGGCCCGAGGCACGCTTGACGACCTGACCGGACGCGTCGAGGACGAGGACGGTGGGGGTGCGCAGGATGTTCAGTGATCGGACCAGGTCGAGGCGGGACTCCGCGTCGATCTCCACGTGCGCGACGCCGGGCACCATCTCGGCCACCTCGCCGAGGATCCGCCGGGTCGCCCGGCACGGCTGGCAGAAGGAGGTGGAGAACTGCACGAGCGTGGCCCGCTCCCCCAGCTCCGCGTGGATGTCGCCGGACGTGAGCCGCTCCACCTCGCCCTTCACCTCTCGCGCCACGCCGTCTCGCCGCCGCATCGCCACGCCCGTGAGCGTGCCGAGGGCGAGGGTGACGACCACCACCGTCAAACCTGTCACGGAACACGACAACAGACGCACGTCCCAGGCCATTCCCTCGCCGCCCCAACGGTTTCGGCCGGTGGGGGCCGTGAGCGCCGCCCCGGCGGGCTCGGCGGGCGGAAACCGTGAGCAGCACGCCAACGGGCTCGACGGCGACGGGGATCGCGAGCGCGACCCCCGGCAGGCTCGGCGGGTGGAGATCCCGAACGCGACCCCGGCACGTTCAGCGGGTGGGGATCGTGAGCAGCACCCGTCCGTCGGCGGTGGTGATCTCGAACGCCGTGATCCGTTCCGGCGGGATCGTGGTGGTGGCCGAGAAAGAGCCCGACCTGTCATAGGCGGCCCGGTTGACGACCCAGTTGCCCGCCGTCTCCCTCAGTCCGCCTTCCCCGATCACCTCCAGCCGGCAGCGCGTCCCCTTGGCCACCCCGGTGAGCACGACCTTGATCGTGGTCGCCCCCTCGCCCGCGGACGCGGTCACCACCGCCCGGACCGTCCCCGTGTCGTCCGTCCCCTTGAACCGCAGCTCGCTCGGGGCGAGCAGGATCTCCGGCGCGGGACTGGACACCGGGGAACGGGAGGCCTTCGCCCTGGCGTTGCCGTCGGGCGCGGCCGAGTCCGAGAAGGATTGGGCGCTCTCCTGGTTGCCGGCGGCGTCGGACGGAGCCCTGCCCTCGGCGTCCCGGGCGGCTCCGGCGTCCCCGGTGTCCTCGGCCGACGACTTGGGCGCCGACGCGGTGGTGGCCTCCGGAGGTGACTGGGTGACGGCCCACAGGGTCCCGCCGCCGAGCCCGACCACCAGGACCGAGGCGGCGAGCGAGAGCATCAGGCGGTTCGTACGGTGCCGTCTGACCTTCGCGCTGAGCAGCCGGTCGAGCACCACCGTGGGCGGGCTCGCCACCTGCGCCACGTCGCCCTCGGACACCCTGCCGAGGAACGTCGCCACCCCGGCCAGCTCCTCCAGCTCGGCCCGGCACTCGGCGCACTCGGCGAGATGGGCCTCGACGAGCACCCGCTCGTCCGGCTCCAGGGCACCGAGCGTGTAGACGCCGAGCGATATCCGTACTTCTTCACAGGTCATCATCATGGCGCGAGCCCCCGCTCCTCCAGCGCCAGCTTGAGCGCCCGAAGCGCGTAATACGTGCGCGATTTAACCGTCCCGGCGGGAATGCCGAGCGACTCTGCGGCCTCCTTCACGGATTTCCCCTGGTAGTAGACCTCGGCCAGCACCTCGCGGTGCTCGGGCCTCAGCGCGGCCAGCGCCTCGGCGATCGCCCACGACTCGACGGCCCGCTCCAGCTCGTCGTCGGCGGGCACCACGGCGAGCGCCTCGTCACCCGTCTCCGGGGGGCGCGCCTTGCGCGCGCGGTGCTGGTCGACGACGAGGTTGCGTGCCACCGTGAACAGCCACGCGCGGATGGAGCGGCCGGCGAACGCGTCGGGATGGCGCCAGGCCCGCAACAGCGTTTCCTGCACGACATCCTCCGCTCTCCCCGAGTCGCCCGTCAGCCGCAACACGTAGCCGTACAGTGGCCCGCCGTGCTCGTCGAAGAGCGCCCTCACGAGTTGCTCGTCGGCGGTTCCGGCTTGGCTCACATCCTCACGACGTACGGCGGGACGATCCGGTTCAGGCACGGGCCACGTTCAGCCTCGGAGGGGTACGTCGGAGGCCTCGCCCGAGATGCGCAGCCCTTCCGGAACGACCTTCACCTCGGTCAGCTTGAGGTTGTACGGCAGCTTCCCGATCGGGATGCGGTAGTTGATGAACCGCTCGGGGTTGGGGACGGGGATGCCGCCGCCCAGGGTCACCTTCCCCGGGGTGAGTTGCAGGCCGCCCTCGGCGATCTCGACCTTGAGATCCGCCTTCACGGGCACCTTCTGCCCCAGTACGGTGATCTCCCCGCTGATGTTGAGCGCGTCACCCGCGACCTCGGCCTTGATCCCGCGAGGCGCCTTCTGGTTGATCGTCTCCACCGGGACGACGACCACCCCCTCCACGCGCTCGGCGCGCATGTCCACCTGCCGTGGACGGAGCACCAGGTCCTCCAGCGGGGCCGTGACGCCGTGCAGGGTGAAGTCGACGCTCGACAGGCGGATACCCGAGACGGTCATCGCGCCCGCGGCGACGTTCACCTCCTCGTAGCGCCCGGCGATCGCCTGGGTGAGAAAGGGGATGCCCTCGATCGTGACCTCGGGCGGGGCCGAGAGGTCGTACTTGGCCGTCGCCTGCGTGGCGATCTCGCGCTGGACACCCGCGACGGCGACCCTGTCGAGGATCACCACGAGAACGAGAAGTACGAGGAGAAAACCGATCAGCTTCCGCATTCGACTCCCTTTTCGTTCTCCGGCCCAGGAGGGGCCATTGGCGTGACCTCCCCCGGCAATCCTGTCCGAAACGCCGCGCCGGCGGTAGCTTCCGTCCTCCTCAGCCGCCCGCGAACGGGGGGAGCACCTCGACCGTCGCCCCGTCCGTCAGGATGATCGTCTCATGGGCTCTCCTGCCCACCGGATCCCCGTTCACCAGGAACGATGACAGATTCAGCACACGAGCCAACCTGTCACGGTTAGATGTGATTTTCGTCATCAACTCGGCAAGGTTCGCGGCCTCGGAACGCTCCTCGGCGACCCCCGCCGCTTCCTTTGCCGCGGCCCAATATCTGACAACGACCGACGCCATCTGTGAATCAACTCCCCAAACACACGTAGGGTTACCGCACCATTACGGCGAATTCACCTGGAGAACGGGTGTTCACCAGGTGGACGTTCGCTGGACGCTACGGCCTTGTGGGTTATCCTCACCTACTACGGGACCTGGGCAACGTAGCCCCCGGGTCCTTACGTGTTTGTACGGCTATCGCCGACATGACGCGGGAAGGAGGCATCGTGAGCAATCTCCTGCTGCTCACCAACGCCCTTGAGCCCTCGACTGAGGTGCTTCCGGCGCTGGGGCTACTGCTGCACTCGGTACGGGTCGCGCCCGCGGAGGCATCCGCCCTGCTCGACGCCCCGCCCGCCGACGCGATTCTGGTGGACGCGCGCCGCGAGCTCGTCCAGGCCAAAAGCCTGTGCCGGCTGCTGCGCACCACGGGCGTCGCCTGCCCCCTGGTGGTGATCGTCACAGAGGGCGGTCTCGCCGGGCTGACCGCGGAGTGGGGCGCCGACGACGTCATCCTCGACACCGCCGGACCCGCCGAGGTCGAGGCGCGGCTCAGGATGGCCGTGGGCAAGCTCAACCTGTCCGCCGCCGAGGAGGTGCCGGACGAGATCCGTAACGGTGACCTGTCGATCGACGAGGCCACCTACACCGCGAGGCTCCGCGGCCGCGCGCTGGATCTGACCTTCAAGGAGTTCGAGCTCCTGAAGTATCTGGCGCAGCACCCCGGCAGGGTGTTCACCCGCGCCCAGCTCCTCCAGGAGGTCTGGGGATACGACTACTTCGGCGGCACCCGCACCGTGGACGTCCACGTCCGGCGGCTCCGCGCCAAGCTCGGCGCCGAGTACGAGGCGCTGATCGGCACGGTACGCAACGTCGGCTACCGGTTCGTCCCCGAGCGCGGCAACGAGGCCGTCGAGGAGCGCGAGCCCGTCCGCCACTAGGGATCCCGCTCTCCCCTGGAGCTCCCAGGACTTCCAGGAGTCACCGGGAACGGCGCCGGCACGTTCCCGCCCCCGCGACGGCTCTCGCGAGGGCGGGATTCAGGTGTCCCCGCGCCCGGCTGTCCCGGCCTTGCCCGGTGTGACGAGTCCGGACTCGTAGGCGAAGACGACGAGTTGCGCGCGGTCACGCGCCCCGAGCTTGGTCATCGACCGGCTGACGTGTGTCTTCACGGTGGCGTGGCTGATGGCCAGGTGATCGGCCATCTCCGCGTTGGACATGCCGGTGGCGACGAGGGCGAGGATCTCCAGCTCACGGCCGGTGAGGCGTTCCAGGCCCGGTCCCGCCACGGGCCTGGGCGGGGTGGACACGTACTCCTCGATCAGCCGCCGGGTCACCGAGGGTGAGAGCAGCGCGTCACCGGCGGCGGCCACCCGCACCGACCTCAGCAGCTCGGCCGGTTCGATGTCCTTGAGCAGGAATCCCCCGGCCCCGGCGCGCAGCGCGGCGAAGACGTACTCGTCGAGGGCGTAGTTGGTCAGGATCACCACGCGCACCGCGTCGAGCTCGGGGTCGGCGCCGATCCTCCTGGTGGCCTGGATCCCGTCGAGCAGCGGCATCCTCACGTCCAGCAGCGCCACGTCGGGCCGCAGCGCGCGGGACATCTCGACGGCCTCGACGCCGTTGCCCGCCTCACCGACGACGGTGATGTCGCCGGCCAGGTCGAGCAGGGCGCGGAAGCCCGCGCGGATCAACGCCTGGTCGTCGGCGAGCAGCACCCTGATCACGGCCGCCCCGCCAGGGGCAGCTCGGCCCGTACGGCGAACCCGCCCTGCGGGCGCGGTCCCGCGGTGAGCGATCCTCCCGCGGCGACCGCGCGCTCACGCATCCCGATCAGTCCCATTCCGTACCTCGTGACCTCGGCGGACGACTCCCCGTCGTCCTCGACGCGCAACACGATCGTCTCAGGCCGGTACTCGGTCGTCAGCGTGATCGACGCGGGCCCGGCGTGACGGAGCACGTTGGTGAACGCCTCCTGCGCGATGCGGTAGGCCGCCCGGTCGACGTCCGGGGCGAGTTCCCCGCGCTCTCCGACGACGAGGACCTTCACCGGCAGCCCCACCGCCTCCGCCCTCGCGACCAGCCGGGGCAGCCGGTCCAGCCCCGCCTCCGGGCCGTCGGGATCGGACTGCCTCAGCACGCCCAGCGAGGCACGCAGTTCCCGCATCGCCTCGCGTCCCGACTCCTTGATCACGGCCAGTGCCTCACGGGACAGCCCGGGGTCCCGGTCGAGCAGGTGCATCGCGACGGACGCCTGGACGTTGATGACCGAGATGTTGTGGGTGAGGGTGTCGTGCAGTTCCTGGGCGATCCACAGCCGCTCCTCGTCGGCCCGGCGCAGCGCCGCCTCCTCGCGGGTGCGCTCGGCCTCGACCGCCCGCCTCTCGACCTCGTCGAGGTACGCGCGGCGGCTCCTGGTCGTCTCGCCCAGGATGACCGTCGCGACCAGCCAGCCGCTGAGCAGGGTGAAACCGCCGTCGGGGGCGGGGTCGACGTCGGACAGCGCGATGAGGCCGTAGACCCCCACGCCCATCGCGACGGCGAGCCAGATCGCGAGGCGACGCCGTCCGAGCGACGCCGCCGTGTAGATCGACATCAGGGCGGGCGCCGCGGCGAAGATCCCCGGATACCGCCCGGCGTAGTAGGCCACGACGCAGGCCACCGTGATCGCTCCCGCCTGCGTCGGCGCGCTCCGCCGGAACGCGAGCGCCAGCGACGCCACCGTGATCAACGCCAGGCCGAACGTGTCCAGCGGGCGCTCGGGGGACCCCGAACTGGACAGCCCGCCGTAGGTGCCCCCGACGATCCCGGCCAGCACCCCGGCCGCCGTCAGCGCGTCGGTCCTCCTGCTTCTCACCCTGACACGGTAGGTCACCGCATCCGCCTCGCCGACCCCCGCGAGGAGGAGGTCCCCCGTACATCCCCTGACGTACGCCGGCCTGACGCACGAGCGCGGAGACCGCTCCTGCGGAGGCAGGTGTACGGCGACACCGCCGAGGCGGCGTGACATGAGGCGGGGCACGGTCGGGCACCTCGAACGGACCGGGCACGCGGAGGCCGTCGGGCACCCGAACGAGTCGGGTACACGGGACGTCGCGGGTAGCCCCGAACGAGTCGTGCACCTCGAACGAGAGGCCCACCGGACGCGTCCGGTGGGCCTCTCCCTCGCGTCACACCCTCGCGGATGCGTCACGCGTCACGACGTACCGCGACCTCCGCGGCGCGGCGCACCTTTCACCCGCGTTACGGTTCGCACCCGCGTCAGGGAACGACCGTGATGTGGTTGGGCACCGGGGGCGTGATCGACGGGTTCGCCGCGAAGTAGGCGGCGAAGGCGTCGATGTCCAGCGGGCCGCTCCACAGGTCGGTGCCGTCCCTGAAGGCGAGGAACGCGTCACCGCCGCCGACGAGGAAGTTGTTGGCCGCGACCCTGATCGTCTGGGTGTCCGTCACCGCGACACCGTCGATCTTCATGTCGGAGACCTTCGAACCCCACGGCGCGCTCGCGCTGTAGGTGTAGGTGAAGTTCGACGACGGCTGCAGGATCTTGGTGAACGCCTGGGCGTTGGGACCGCCGACGAACTGCTGCTCCAGAACGGTCTTGAGCTGCGCGCCGGTGAGCGTGACCACCTGCATGAGGTTGTTGAACGGCTGGACGGTGAACGCCTCGCCGTACGTCACCACGCCGTCTCCCTCACCCGCGGGCGAGCCCGCGTAGTTGAGGCTGGCCCGCACGCCGCCCGGGTTCATCAGCGCGATCTCGGCGTTGCCGCCGGTCCTGGTCGAGACGAGCTGGGCGTCCGCGATGAGGTTGCCGAGGGAGGACTCCCCCGACGCCACGGCGGTGTTGGTGATGTCCGCGGTGATCCTGCCGATCGGCCTGTTCGCCACCGTCGCGACGCGGTCCTTCCACGTCTGGACGAACGTGGCGATCTCCGGGTCGGGGGTGACGGTCCTGGTCACGACCTGGTTGTCGGCCACGACCGTGGAGCGCACGACGTCGCGGGTCTTGACGTCCACCTGGAAGTCGACCTTGGTGATGACCCGTCCGAAGGAGCCGCCCTGGCTGTAGAGACGGGTGCCGCCCTTGGGGTCGGTCACATTGCACAGGTACGCCTGGTGGGAGTGACCGCTGAGGATCATGTCGATCTCGGCGTCGACCTGCGTGGCGATCCGGTTGCCCGAGCCGGGCTGGGCGCTGCACGCGTCGGGCGACTGGCCCGCGGTGACCTGGTCGCCCTCGTGCACGAGCACGACCTGGGCCTTGATGCCGACGATCTGGAGAAGCTTGGACGCGACGTTCGCGGCCTTCACCTCGTCGATGAACTCAAGATCCTTGATGCCCTCGGAGGTGACGATGTCCGGGGTGGTCTTGGTGAC
Source organism: Streptosporangium sp. NPDC000095 (assembly GCF_042899335.1). NCBI lineage: Bacteria > Bacillati > Actinomycetota > Actinomycetes > Streptosporangiales > Streptosporangiaceae > Streptosporangium > Streptosporangium sp. NPDC000095. Next base: position 16,192 of record NZ_JBIAZS010000031.1, on the reverse strand, counting down.
GAGGCCGATGAAGCCGATCGGCACGCCGTTCATCCAGCGGATCGCGACCGGGGGCAGCGCGGGGATGCCGTAGTCCTTGAGGAGGTTGCGCAGCGAGGCGCTGTTCGTCCCGCCGAGCGCCTCCAGCGCCTGCTTCTCCGCGCCCTTCTCCGGCCGCTTGAAGATGACGTTCGCACCGATGTAGCTGTACTTCGCGCCCTTCCACCTACCGGCGGGCGAACAGCCGTCCACCGGGTGGCAGCCACCGTTCATGATGCGCTTGAGCTCGGCGTACCCCTCGTCGAACTCGTGGTTGCCCACCGCGGAGGCGGTGACGCCGACCTTGCCGAGGAACTCCACGGAAGGCTCGTCGTGATAGGCCGCGGAGATCAGGGGGGTGGCGCCGATCAGGTCGCCCTGGGCGACCTTCAGCGTGTTCTTGTCGGAGAGCTGCTTGAGGTGGGTGGCGACGTACGCGGCACCACCCGCGTCGACCGTCGCACCGGTCTCGTCGACCATGCGGCCGGATGAACCGGTCGGTGGCTCAAGGTTGCCGTGGAAGTCGTTGAGGGAGAGCAGGCGGACCGGCACCGTCTTGGCGGGCTTGGCGGGCTTGTTGCCCGCCTCTGCCGGTCCAATCGCGAGCACGAGACTGGTCCCGGCGAGCACACCCGCCATGACCAACCGCTGGAAGGAACGAGACGTCATGGACCACGACACTAAAGGGACTATCTGTGCAAGGAATGGCCTAGAGGTAACGATTCACCCGGCGAGCGCATGGCGCCTTTTGCCAGTCCCCAGTGAGCTCGGGAGGGACCTGCCCGCTTAGAGTCCACAGCATGAACGTGCGTGTGGAGTACCGGGGAGCGCTCGGCGACCAGGAGGTGTCCGACGTTCTCGCGATGGTGGAGGCGGCCACCGAGGCCGACAAGGTCAGACCGCTCAACGAACATGTCATGCTGCACCTGCGCTACGGCGGCGACGAGCGGGCCGGAGCCGTGCTGCTGTACGTCGGGGACGACCTCGCGGGCTATGCCCACGTCGACCCGACCGACCCCGTGGAGGGACCCAGCGGGGAGCTGGTCGTCCACCCGGCGTTCCGCGGGAGGGGATACGGGCGCCGGCTGCTGGAGTCCGTGCTCGACCACACCGGCGGGCACCTGCGTCTGTGGGCGCACGGCGGGCATCCGGCCGCCGAGGCCCTCGCCCGGTCGGCGGGTTTCGACAGGATCAGGTCCCTGTGGCGGATGCGCCGCTCCCTGTCCTCCGACATCCCCGGCTTCGAGCTTCCCGAGGGGGTGCGGCTGCGCACGTTCGAGCCCGGCACCTCCGACCGGGAGGCGTGGGTGGCGCTCAACGCCAGGGCGTTCGCCCAGCACCCCGAGCAGGGAGCGTGGACGATCGAGGATCTGGAGCGGCGCGAGCGGGAACCCTGGTTCGACCCGGCCGGATTCTTCCTCGCCGTACGTCCGACCGGCGACGGCGACCGGCTGGTGGGCTTTCACTGGACCAAGGTCCACGGCGACGGCGACCACGCGCACGACCCGCTCGGCGAGGTGTACGTCGTCGGCGTCGACCCCGCGGAGCGGGGAGGCGGCCTGGGCAGATCGCTCACCGTCGCGGGCCTGGCCTACCTGCGGTCGCGGGGCCTGAGCCAGGTGATGCTGTACGTGGACGAGAGCAACCCCGCGGCGATCCGCCTGTACGAAGGGCTGGGCTTCACCCGCTGGGACGTCGACGTGATGTACCGGAAGTAGGGACATCCCTCGCGTGACCCCCGGGGGACGGAGACATCCCCCGGGTACCTGAGAGTGACCCCGGAGGCCCTGTGGCTGAGGGTGACCTCGGAGACCCTGTACCTGAGGGTGACCTCGGAAGCCCTGTGGCTGAGAGGTGACCCCGGAGGCAGGACGCGCCGGACCGGGGGCACCCCGGTCCGGCGCGGTCGCCCGAGAACTACTCGATCATCCAGTGGAGCACGAAGTAGGACAGCGCGGCGACGAACGCGGCGGCCGGGATCGTGAGGACCCAGGCGGTCACGATGTTGCCGGCGACGCCCCAGCGCACGGCCGACAGGCGCTTGGTGGCGCCGACGCCCATGATCGCGCTGGTGATCGTGTGGGTGGTCGAGATCGGGGCGCCGAAGCCGATGGCCGCCGTGTAGAGCACGGTCGCGGCGGCCGCCTCCGCGGCGAACCCCTGCGGCGGGTCGAGCGCGATGATCCGGCGCCCCAGCGTCCGCATGATCCGCCAGCCGCCCGCGTACGTGCCGAGCGAGATGGCCGTGGCGGCGGCGAGGATGACCCACTGGGGGATCGGGTCACCGTCGTTCTGGTAGCCGCCGACCACGAGGGCGAGGAAGATGACCCCCATGGTCTTCTGTGCGTCCTGGAGGCCGTGGCCCAGCGCCATCGCCGCCGCGGACACGGTCTGCGCGTGCCGGAAGCCCCGGTTCGCCTTCGTGGGCTGGGCACGCCGGAACCCCCACAGAATCCCGATCATGATCAGCCCGGCGAGGCTGAAGCCGACCAGCGGAGACAGGATCATCGGAATGACGACCTTCTCCACCACCCCGTCCCAGTGGACGACGCTCGCCGAGGCGAGCGCGGCACCGACGAGACCGCCGATCAGCGCGTGACTGCTCGAGGAGGGAAGGCCGAAGTACCACGTGACCATGTTCCAGGTGATCGCGCCGATCAGACCGGAACCGACGATGACGAGACCGTGGCTCCCCTGTGGGGCGTCGATGATGCCCTTGCCGACGGTCGCGGCCACCTGCGTACCGAGATGCGCACCCAGGAAGTTCATCGCCGCGGCCATGAACAGCGCGGCCCTCGGCGTCAGCGCACGCGTCGAGACGGAGGTCGCGATCGCGTTCGCGGCGTCGTGAAAGCCGTTGGTGTAGTCGAACACCAACGCCACGACCACCACGCTGATGACGAGTGCGAGCGTGAGATCCACTTAGCTTTCCTTGACCGCGATCGACTCGATCGTGTTGGCCACGTGCTCGAAGGCGTCGGCGGCCATCTCGAGCTGATCGATGACCTCCTTCATCTTGAGGACGGTCAACGCGTCGTACTCCCCGCCGAAGAGCTTGGCGAGAAGACGGCGGTAGACCTGGTCGGCCTGGTTCTCCAGCCGGTTGATCTCGATCCAGTACTCGTTGAGGTTCTTCATCGAACGCAGCCGCGGCATCGCCTCGGCGGTGAGCTCCGCGGCGCGCTCCAGCACCTCGACCTGCCGGACGACCTCCTTGGGGAGGTGGTCGATCTGGTACAGGACGATGAGGTCGGCGGCCGCCTCCATGTAGTCCATGACGTCGTCGAGGTTCGAGGCGAGGCGATAGATGTCCTCGCGGTCGAAGGGGGTGATGAAGCTCTCGTTGAGTCGATTCATGATCGCGTGAGTACGCTCGTCGCCGGCGTGCTCACATGCGCGCATCTTCTCAGCCAGGGCTTCCCTGTCCGATCCGTCACTGATGATCTCTACCAGCAGGCGGGACGCTGTGACGAGGTTGTTCGCCGAGTCGGCGAACAAGTCGTAGTAGCTGTCCTCACTAGGTGTGAGACGCAGACGCACGTCGTTCTCCAGATGTGCGGGGATGGTCCGCAGAGAAGGGTAAGGGTTACCAGCGGAAATACGAACTTCACCCGCTAGACATGCACTCTTCCCGATGTCGCTACCCAGCGACACGCGGCTTGAGGCAGCCTTGAGGGCATCTTTCCGATGACCGTTTTTACTGGTTTTCGGCCACAGTATGACGAAGACAGGCCAAGTATGGGACTTCTCCGCCTCTGAACGCCATCTGGCATCTTCCCCAGGTTCACGTCGGAAACCTCCGCTTCTGACGTACTTCCCGGGCGGTTCACCGAGATCACCAGAGGCCGTCGCCCCGTCGAGAAACCCCGGAGTGATTTCCGTCACGGCCCCCCGACGAACCGCGTCGTCGCTGGTCACGGCAATCTCGCTCGTGTGTCCGCCCCCTCGGCCTCTCGCCGTCGCGAGCCCCGGGGCTGTCCACCTCCCGACAGGTTCACCCCGTCAGGGCAGCCCGGACCGGCAGGAAAGTTCATTTTGAATTCACTGTTAGTTCATCTTTGTCGGGAGTCCGTCCCGAGGCCTCAGATCGGTGTCCGGTGGAAGTTGAGGTAGGAACGGCTCGGAGTCGGGCCCCGCTGACCCTGGTAGCGGGATCCGTACTTCTCCGACCCGTAGGGATACTCGGCCGGAGAGCTGAGCCTGAACATGCAGAGCTGACCGATCTTCATACCGGGCCAGAGCTTGATCGGCAGTGTCGCGACATTGGAGAGTTCCAGCGTGACGTGCCCGCTGAACCCCGGGTCGATGAACCCGGCCGTCGAGTGTGTCAGCAGCCCGAGCCTGCCCAGCGAGCTCTTGCCCTCCAGCCGCGAGGCGATGTCGTCCGGCAGCGTGACGACCTCGTACGTGCTCGCCAGCACGAACTCCCCCGGATGCAGGATGAACGGCTCGTCCTTGTCCGGCTCGACCATCCGCGTCAGATCGGGCTGCTCGACCGCCGGATCGATGTGCGGGTATCGATGGTTCTCGAAGACCCGGAAGTAGCGGTCCAGGCGCACGTCGACGCTGGACGGCTGGATCATCTCAGACTGGAAGGGATCGATCCTCACCCTCCCGGCCTTGATCTCAGCGGTGATGTCACGATCGGAAAGCAGCACGTGTTGGAACCTACCAACTCGGAACCCACCGACGCCGGAGCCGTGAAGCCCGTCCTGCGAATCTTGCTCCCCTTCAGGGGCGAGAGCCGCCCAACTTTCCGCTAGAGTGGTGACGCGCGGTACGCCGCACGCGGGTGTAGTTCAATGGCAGAACATCAGCTTCCCAAGCTGACAGCGCGGGTTCGATTCCCGTCACCCGCTCCAAGACTGAAGGCCCAGGTCAGGATGCAAATCCGAACCGGGGCCTTAGTTGTTTTCCGAGCCTCTTCGATCTTCCGTGCCCGTTACGTGCCCGATCCCGGTGGATCCTCTTTCCTGAGGGCCGCTTCGGCGAGCTTCCCCATGCCGTCGGCGATCATCTGATCCCGCCCGTTCTCGGTGTGCAGATAGATCAGCGCGGCCCGGGTGGTCGAGTGCCCCATCCGGTTCATCAGCTCCCGCAGCGTCGCGCCCGACTGCGAGGCGAACGTGTTGCCCGTATGGCGAAGGTCGTGGAAGTGGACGCCGGAAAGGTTCGCCTCCTTCAGAGTCTTGGCCCAGATCCGGCTGAAGGCCGGCCGCCGCAGCATCGCACCCTTCGCACCGAGGAAGACGAACGCCTCGTCATGCTCCTCGGTGTACGCGGAGCTCCGAGACGACCACCTCGGGAAGAGCGACCGTCCGCATACCGGCAACGGACTTGGGAAGGCCGACGGTCACCGATCCGTCCTTGAGTTCGGTGGTGGAGGCCACCACCCGGACCGTCCAGGCGTCCAGGTCGAGGTTCTTGCGCCGGAGCGCAGCGAGCTCACCCCACCGCAGACTGCCGAACGTCGCCAGGAGCACCAGCGCCCGGAAACGTGCCGAGCCCTTGCTTGACGATCGCGCCCATGGCGTCGGCGATCGCACGATCTCTGTCCTTGGCGGCATGTGTAGATAGACAGGAATACATCATTCCGGGCTTGCACCTCTGTCGCCGACCCGCCGCCGCTTAGTAGGCAAGGTGCGAACCTGTCGTTCGGAACCCAGTCAATCGTCGCTGCGGCTCGTGGCCGCGTCTGCACCTGCCCGAATCTCGTGGGCCAGGCTCCGAGGAGCAAGGCCCGGCCCGAACAGGCGGTCCAGACAGTAGTCGATGACCTTGGTGGCGGCCTCGTGGCTGCGCTGCCCGCTGAGGACACTCGAGGTCAAGCCGTTGGCGAGCGCCAGAAGGCCCGCGACTTCGGTACGCGGGTCACGATCGGGGGCAATGTCCCCGGCCTGCTGCGCGGCGGTCAACCGTACGGTGAGAAAGTTCTCCAGTGCGTTGGGCAGAGTGAGCCCGACCGCGGCGAGCGCCGGGTCAGTGAGGGCGGCGGTGTAGTAGGCGGTCCAGGCCATGGAATCCAGGCGGCTCTGCTCGTCGAAGGGCACGATCACGCCGAGGACGGCGGCGAAAACGCCTCGCGGTGTCAGCTCGCCCGCGGCAGCGGCGGCCCGCTGCTTGACCCGGCGGTCCATGCGGGCGCCCAACTCGGTGAGGCCGGACTCGAGCAGGGCCTGCTTGTTGTTGAAGTAGTACTGGACGACGCGCAGCGAGACCCCGGCCTCGGCGGCGATCTCACGCATCGATACTGCCTGCAGGCCGCGGGTGCTGGCGATGCGCAGCAGCGCCTCGGTCAACTGGCGCCGCCGCTCGTCATGATCCACTTGTCGAGGCATGCCCGTTTCCTACCTGTTCGTGCTGCGCTTCGGCGTTGCGGTCTCGGGCCGCGCCTGGCCGGGAAAGGTGAGGATCCGCTCGGCGACCAGGTCCGGAGCTTCGACGGGCAGCGAATGTCCGGTGCCGGGCACGATCTCCACGCGCCAGGACGGCGCGATATCGGCCAGCCGCGCAGCCAGCGCCTGCGCGTCGAGCAGCGCGCTGCGGGCGCCCAGCAACACCTGCACGGGTACGGACACCTCGCGTATCTGCTCGTCGGTGTAGGCGGGCGGGATAAGCACGCGCCGGCGGAAGGACCAGCCGGCCCGCATCAACTCCACCAGCCCATCCTCGCGCAGCACCCCGTTGTCCACCACGCCGGCCATGCGGTGTCGCAACGTGCGAGGAAGGATGGAGGCAAGGGCCCCGGCAAGGGCCCAGCGGATGAACCGCCTGGGCAACGGCGCGAAGCCGCCCGGGTCCACCAGCGTCAGCGCCGCGACCCGGCCGCCCCCGCCGAGTTGCTGTTCCACTGCGGCCCAGCCGCCGGCAGAGAAGCCCGCCACGTGTGCGCGCTCGGCTCCGACCGCGGCCAGTACGTCGGTGACCCAGCCACCGACGTCGGCACCGGTCGCGAGCAGTCGCCTCTGAACCGAGCGGCCTGGCTCGCCCAGAGGGTCGACGGCAAGGACCGGGCGCGTGCGCGCCAGCGGCTCAATGTAGCGGTACCAGGCCAACGCGTTCGCACCGGCACCAGCCAAGAGGACCACGGGGTCCCCCTCGGCGGGCCCGGCCCGGTAGGTCCGCACAGTGCCGGCGCGGGTCTCCACGTCGATGGCGTCTACCGGCACCGGCCACAGCTCGCCGAGCAACCGGTCGTAGACGGCGTAGTACTTGTCACGGGCAGAGGCGCTGGTGAAGGCGGACGGCCGGTCAGGAATGCGCATGGTGACCCCATCTCTCGAATGGATACAGTCGTATCCTAACGAGTGGCCGGCGAGACCGCGAGAGGGCTCGCACGCCCGTACGGTCAGCAACCTGCAGGGACTCACGGTCACTCGACACATATACGCCCAGGTCACCGTTTCCCCGGCTCAAACCGCATGATCTTGAAAGACTTCCTAAGCTGGCAGCGCGGGTTCGATTCCCGTCACCCGCTCCACTCTTCAACGCCCTCGTCAGGACATGGATCCGGACCGGGGCCTTAGCCGTTCTCCGGTAACCGCCGAGGCCGATCACCCCTCGCACCATGGAGGTCCGGCCCGACGGGGCCGGAGCGGCTGCGCGTTGGACAATGCCGACGAATCACCGAATTCAAAGATCAAACTTCGGGCTGTCCACCGATTCGCCTCCGGGCCGGAAGCCGCCCCAAGGTCACCGCCTGGATCACCGCACTTCACCCCGACCAGAGGCTGATGCGCGGCTAAGCTCGAAGACACGCATCGCGCCCGGTTGCCCCAGTGGCTGGAGCGCTTTCAGCCCAAGGAGGTGGCAGCATGAACGAGCTGGTCACCACACGCACCCCCAAGCAGATCGTGGAGTCCCTGAAAGCAGACCGGAGCCCCCGCAACATCCGTACCTGCCTACCTCCTGAGGATCGCGGCTACTTCGACAGGGACTACCGCCAGGCCATGACAAAGGCCACCGAGGAACTGGACCTCTCCCCCGTCAACGATCTACTCGCTCACTGGTGGCATATGGCCAGGATGAAGGCGACCGGGGAGTACGAAGAGGTTCTTGAGCAGGCCGTTCGCGTCCAGGAGCAGATCGAGAGCGGTGAGTACGTCTCGGATCGGCCGCTGCATGACGTCTTGGCCGAGCGGGCCGCCGAACTCGGCGTGAAGCTGGACGTGTAGATATACACGGTCGGCAAGGACAAGCAGGTCGACGAGCAGATCATGGCCCTTCCAGCCGAGGCGCTCGTCGCGTTCCACGAGGCAACCGTGTTTCTACAGGTCGCTCCCTGGAACGGTAACCCTTTCATGAGGGAACGGCCCGACGCCCCGGTGAGGACACGTACCTTCGGTGAAGGCGGAGCCGGGATGATCACATATCTGATTGTCGAGTACCGACGCCTGGTAGAGATCATCCAAGTGGTCTGGTGCGACTGATCGTCGCTTACAGCATGTCGTGCCCGTTCACAGGGCAGCCAGTGGGAAGCCAAAGGGTCCTGTGTCCACCCGGCCGATATGAAACCGGGAGTCGACCCGACCTCATTCGTACGGCGGCAAAGAAGATCCCGGCAGGCAGAGAGAGGGAAGAAGGACGCGGCGGCTGCGTGGGGATGGCCGCGCGTCGCTCTGCTGCCTGCCGGGTGTCGAGGAGCGCGACGGAGCAGTGGTGACGCTCTCCAGCACCCCTCCGTACCGGAGGACACCGCCCCGCCGCGCCCGCCTATCGACCGGCGTAATCGGCCAGAACCTTGGCCGCGCCCGCCACGTCGTTGATCGGGTGGCGCTTCTCGGCCAACTGCCAGGAGTAGTAAGCGCCGCCGTAGCCGACGAACACCCACACCGGCAGGCCCACCCGCGGACGATGCACCATCAGCGCACTGTCGTTGTCGCGTAGCTCAGCGCGGACACCGAGCCGGAGCAACTCATCTCGCAGGAGGGTGAGGGCAAGGGCCTCGTCCTGCTGGTGTTCCTGCTGGAGGTGATCCGCAGCAGCCTGCATGATCGGATTCATCTCACGTTCCTTTCGACCCGGCCGGTTGCGAGGCAGTCGAGACATTCCTGTTCTCCCTGCATCTCTTGATCACCGCTGCTCTCGCCGAAGAGAAGGGCACGGCGCGAGCTGCGCAGCTTAGTTCCACGTCCCCGGCACGCGGGGCAGGGGCGTGTCTCGCTGGTCTCGTCTGGCCGGGTCACCGTCGCCATCTCCTCGGATTGATCCGCACTCCCTGCGGCGGAAGGCGGGCTGACGTACCGTGTTGCTTGATGGCAAGTCCACCGGCAATCCAAGATCGTCAGGACCCCCAAACGGCCCCCCTGAATTCCCCCTCTTGAGCCCCCAGCCGGGAGGAAGGCCCTAGATGCCCGACAACATCCCTAACGTCCAGCTCCGAGCGTGGCGCAATGAGCACCGCCTGACACGCGCCGAACTGGCCGACCGGATCAACGCGACACCGATCGGCATCAAGGAATCCCTGGCATGCGATGAGGAACGCATTCGACGCTGGGAGGCCGGAGAGGTCAGGTGGCCCCATTCTCCGTACCGGATCGCCATCACCCAGCTGACCGGACTTCAACCCGAAGACCTGGGATTTCGGCCGAACAGACGCGGGGCCGGCCAGCTCATCGAGGCCACCGGCATCATTCCCATGGACGCGTTGCGAGCCGAGGCCGACCTGTACGGCACCATGGAACTCGCCCAGCAGCTCCAGGCGTCCGACGTCGGAACCGGCACGCTCGAAGCCCTCGCCGAAGCCGTCGATCTACTCTGCCGCGCCTACCCCGTCGTTTCAGCCGCCACGTTGCGCGACCGGACCCAGAAGCGCCTTTCCCAGGTCAACGGTCTACTCGGCGGACGGATCACCCTCGCCCAGCACCGCGAACTCCTCGTCATCACCGGATGGCTGACGGCCTTACTTGGGTGCGTTCACTACGACCTGGGAGAACGTGAGGAAGCCGAGACCGCCCGCCGTGCCGCCTACGAGATGGGCCGCCAGGTCGGCCACGGCGAACTCATGGGATGGGCCTACGAGATGTCCGCATGGTTCGCCCTGGTCGAGGGCCGCTACGAAGACGTTGTCACCGCCGCCCGCATGGGCCAGGCCGTCGCCGGCCAATCCAGCGCCCAGGTTCAACTCACCCTGCAAGAGGCCCGCGGACTGGCCCGAATCGGCGACCGCCGCGAAGCAGACAAGGCCCTCACCCGAGGAGCCGATGCCCTGGCGAAACTCCCGCTTCCTGGCAATCCTGACCACCACTTCGTGTTTGACCACGCCAAGTGGGTCTTCTACGCCGCCACTGCCTACACCTGGCTCGAAGACAACGACCGCGCCGAAGAACACGCCCTTGAAACAATCCAGATGCACACCCGTCCAGACGGCACCTCTAACGCCCCAATGCGCGTCGCCGACGCCCATATCGACCTCGGCATCATCCAAGCTCGCCGTGGCAACCTTGACGCCGCAGTAGACCAAGGTCTCGCTGCCTTCGACATTGAACGCAAATCTCTTACCGACCTAGTCAACCGCGCAGCAGATCTCGACCGTATCCTACGTCAACTATACCGACGGGAGCGCCTGGCCAATAATTTCCATGAGCGTTACCGCACCGCCCGTAATGCACTCACTAATCGAAAAATAGAGCTTCTAGATTAAGAAAAACCTTACACCTCAGTGTTTCGGGTGACATGGCGCACACCTCTCGATGATTGATCCGCGTGCAGGCGTTCCTTCAAGGGCTTAGCAACCTCCAAACCCTGAGAGCCCAGCCTTTCGAGAAGATTTATGTAAAATTCCAGATCTTTACCACGCAAATTTTCCTGTCTCTCAATATGCGCCGAGAGCAAAGCAGTTAGCTCCTCCTCCGACCAAACCCCAGTATAGTAACCAGCAATCATCGCTGCACGCTGTCGATCGATTGGTCGGTAATGGATTGACTGCAATTCAGAATTTAGAAATCCGACAATTAAATCCGCCTCGAATGCTTCGCCTTCAATTATCCAGCGATCCGTTATTGGTCCTGTCCACAAAAGCCAGGATGCCTCCCGACTTAAATATTTGCTTCTAGCGGTCCTCCATATCTCAAAAGCTTTCTTCTTTAAATCCATAAGAAGATCTGGCTCGAGGTTGACTACGCTTATGGCCCAGCACATAGACCACAAATACATAAACAAAAGCGTTGGGGATAGATCATCGCATCGAATTATTCTTTCTGCAACTTTTCGAACGATCTCACTATATGCAAACGGACGTGCGCTACGTCTAGTTCTACTAACTCTGGACGCCAGAAACGCGGATTTCATTAAATATGCTGCTACTTCAAGATGAGAAACTTCATTTTCAGATTCCAGCCGCTCCAAGAGACTTTGCGCGACAGCCGTTTCATCACCAAACTGAGCCTTTAATCGCATTTCCATAAGGGAACCGAGTTCGGAGCCGCAAGATGCTGCATATTTGTCAAGCTGACGCAATCCTGTAGTGACTACCTCATAGAGTTCATTTTCGTAGCGACCTCCGAAACATGCATGAGATAGGTTCCGGGGTCCTCTGGAAAACCTAATACACCTTTCCAGAGCTTCCCGTACTAGAGGAGGAGCAATCGCGACTTCGTCCTCCAGGCAAGCAACAAGGCTTTCATAGGGCACCTGACGTGATCTGTCTTTGGAATTAGATACATCCTCCTCCAAGTTCTCTATAAGCTTCACAAGGTTTTGAACAATAGCGGATCCGCCTCGACGTGCAAGAACTGCGGTTAGAGCTACTACCTCTCGCCAATCATCTGAATAAAAGCGATCTTCCAACACTTCCAAAATGGAGGCTTCGGCTAGGTTTGGCGGCAAGTAACCGTTCGCTATTGCCGTAGCAGCAAGGTATTCCTGAAAGGTCAGATGCTTAAATTCGTACATTTCTCTAAGTTCGCCATCTTCAATAGCATAACCGCTCAGAGTAAGCAAGCTGCTCCGCTCTTCGACCCGCCTAAGAAAATCACTTACAGATAATGCAGTGTAGGAGAGCATCTCCGGAAGATCTCTACGAGCGTCCGCAAAGTACTCAGCTAACTGGCGAGAAGAGACATTGGATTTTCCGGACGCCATCATTCTATAAGCGGCATAAGCCAGCTGAGGTACTGCTTCGTCTTGTTCGATCGGCGCGTGACCTTCTACATTCCAAGTCATAAGTAGAACTTCGATCGCCTTTGAATAAAGAACACTTCTTCGGCGCGGAAGCTGGCCAACCCAACGGCGTACCAGTAGAAGGGTGGTGAGGAGTAAAGGGTTAGTTGCTAACCTAAACACCCGATCGCTAGCGATGATAGATCTAGAAAGTTCAATGGCGGCCCGTTCAACAACCGGAGAGTCACCTATTACATGGCGATGCCAATGTATCGTTAATTTTTCAATTGCATACTTGGAGAGTGGCGCGACTTTAAATGGTCGACACACAGACATAACCGAAGTAGCTACGTAACGATACCCTGTCTCGCGAGAAGTGAGCACTAGGCGCGCTTGAGGGTACGTGGCCAAAAATGTACGAAGCTGCGCAACAAATGTCTGACGCTTTGAGGGGTCCGGTATTTCATCTAAACCATCAACGAGCAGGAGCAAGTTCCCGCGCCGAAGAGTAACTCTAATAAGGTTTTGGAACGCCTGACGAAGTTCAGGCATTTCTGCGCGCCCAGCTAGATCGCCGATTAAATCCATTATCGGCAGGCCTGCGCGATCGCTGAGTTGGCGACATCTCAGAACAAGCGGAAACCACTTTTCGTTAGGCAAACCATCATCGATATTTTCTTTTCTCCTCGGATCTGCATAAGCAATCGCTAGCCTCTTAAGTGTGGTTGTCTTGCCTGCGCCAGGCGGGCCTAGAATCGCAATGCACCGATGGCTGCTAAGCACATGTCCGATGGATCTTTCTAGTGGATGATTCCGCCTCTCCAGCCCTTCCTCTTGTGTATCTATCAGCTGTAGCCCGACGTAAAGATCTTCTAATTTAAACTGCTGAGACCCTACTTCGTGATCTGCCGGCATCCCCTCAAGAGTGATTTCTCCATACTCCGCAAGGAGGTGCTGAAAATACCTACGCTGAACGACTTCTGCATTTGGATATTTCTCTGCATCCATATCATTGAGGGTTGGAAGGGTTGCCAGATCTTGATGATGTTGCTCGGCTTTCGTTTGAATGGTTAGACATAATTCCTGTGCTAGAGGGGCACCATCAGCATGCAGTATACAAACGTGTGTGCGAACATGTTGATGTTCTAAGAAAAGCGCCCAAACCCATCCAGATTTGTAACCAACAAGCAAAGCATCTGAGCCGACGTTACCAATCAAGCCTTGCCGCTGTGCGATCCTAGCCGCACATTGTACTGCCCGATTCACTGGCACAACTATGCCAGCGCGCGTTATCTCGTTTGCCACCTTGGCGCCGTCTATCAAAATAAGGCGAGAAGGTTTAATCTCTTGCTCTTGGACTACAGCAGAATCCTTGAATCCATTCAAAGAAACAAAGTAGCCAGCTATTGTTTCCTCGCATCGCCTCCTCTCCGCATCTAACACTCCAGCAAACTTGTTAATATCGGCTCCTCCGATTTTTTCGGCCGTAGCTTTGCACTCAGCTACAAGCCGGGAATTTTCATAGCGATGAGTGGCAACTACGTCAATTTCGCGCCCAGTTTTGGCCACATTGAACTGACAGTTTTCGTATCCCAGAGAGTGAAAAAGATCGCCAGCTAGGCGAGTTAAAAGGTCGCCGCGAGCATTTGGCTCACTGGCCAGCAAGATTAATTCAACATTCATATTAGATTCCCATGGAAGGTGTGTTGTCAGCGGTAACGGAGTATAGAAGGTCTTGCGACAGCCTGTCACCAAACACGGCAAACTAGGATTTCGGGCAAGATATTTTCAGATCAACAGTCAGCCCTTTAATGCGCGTTTGCGCATCTTTACGTAGTGTATGAACGATATGTTGATATTTATACGATTCCAGGCGATGTGTTACGAAGATCCCGTATTCTCTAAAACGGCCAGATACACTGCCGAATTGTTCTCATAGGTATCAAGCGGCGGCGCGCCGCGCCGCCGTACCCGGCCCTCCACCGCCCGCCGTCCGGGCGTGCGGCGTGGGCGCCGGTCCCGGCCGGCGGCGCCCCGGGCCGTCCACCGACCCGCGCACCCGCCGTACCCAAACCACTCGCCGCCCCGGCGACACGCCACCGCGCAAAAACCAGCCACATCGCCGTCAGCTGATCTACTCCGTTCGCCCTGGGACTTCTCGGTTACGCCGCCCCCGGCGGCCTAGATCAGTCGTCATCCAGCGCATCAACAAAGTAGGACTCCAAGGAGCCGGTCAGGTTCCGCGGCTTCCTCCGCCACCACCAACCCTCCTTGAGGGCAATCCGGTGGTATCGAGAGATCGCCCTGCCTCCGTCGTCAACGGTCGCCGCGCGAAAACGCTCGTCAAGCGGGTGGATCTCCGAGTGCCAGACCGCCCGTACCGGGTGCGTCAACATCGGCCACGCCTCAGCCAGCCAGTCCCGGCAATAAAGATCGTTGGTGTACTCATCCACCATGTCGTCGTATCCATTCTCGACCTTAGCGACGAGCCATGCCCACTTCTCAGCCATCTCGGACACGGTGAAGACCTTGCGCCACCCCTTCGCATGCAGCACCTCACCTGCATGGACCATCGACGCATAGTCCTCTGCCGACAGTCCTCTCTCATCGACCATATAGAGATCATTCCTGATCGAAGCTCTGCGGGTACCTCACGCTGACATCAGCCGCTCTCGCGAGTCCAGAGTCTTCTACCTTTCGACCGAATGCCTCCGGCGGGGGTACTCGGCTCCGGGATGATCGACGTTGCCCCACGAAGGCCGTAGATGGTTGAGGTGAAAGCCGGATCTTCCCGCCTGCCACGTCCCAGGCAAGCCCAACATCTCGACTCCTCCGGATCAAGGCCGTCTGTGACCGTTGACATCCCATGACCGAGGAACGTCTACCGGCTGACGTACACGCGAAGACGGCCTTGACCCTCCGTCCCCGAGCTGTTGCCCCTTCGGGGTGGGACGAGGCAGACGGGAAGATCCGGCGGGTGGGTGCTGTCGGTTGTCACCGGTTGAAATCGCTGCTGAGGTAGCCATAGAACAGCGAGAACGGGCTATATCGCGTCCGACGTTCTTCACGGAGAAACAGGTAATCCGCTACAACGTGGCCCGCGAAGTGATCGCCCCTGACTGTGAAGACACGGCTCTCGGAACTGATGTGGGCGCCAGGATCTCCCAGAACGGCACTCGCCGTGGGGCGATCCGCCACGTCAACGACAAGACCGCCGTCCATGAAGGTGGGAAGCTTGATCGCGCCTACAGGCTTGAAGAGGAGTTCGACGTGAAGTTCGTCCGGCTCGAATTCGGTTCGCAGCACGAGCCCGCTGTGGGTGGGCACGTAGCTCCAAATCCTGAAACGGCGATGCGGAAAGGTGAGGGGGAGCTCAAGCTCACCGGGGTACCTATCGTGACTCACCTGGAGAGCCCATCACGACAACACTTGGGCGGCAAGCGGTGAAGAACGCGCCCGAGCGGTCTGAGCCTCCTACTGCAATAGCCCACACCTACACCCGCCCTCACTTGTCGGCGGCCAACCGTACGGCCCTGATCATGACTGGGATGATCCTGATAAGGAAGAGGTCGGTACCTTGATCGCGTGCCAGATGCGTGCCAGAACAGGCGGGGAACCACGGTCACTCACGGGGAACCACGGGGACTCGCCCCGCTCTGACCTGCACCCCCGTTTTCCCAGCTCAGAGCAGCAAGGTCAGTAGATGATTCCCAAGCTGACAGCGCGGGTTCGATTCCCGTCACCCGCTCTGATATCAAAAGCCCAGCTCAAGAACGTGATCTAGAGCTGGGCCTTTCCTCGTTCCCCTGGCGCCGACGACTCCCGAGCAAGGCTGTCGCAGCTGAAGACCGCTACTGCGGAAGGAGCAGCGGAAGCTTACAGACTGAGCCTGGAAGTGGCCGCCTGCAGCTTATGCGTTCGTGAGCTGTCGGTGATGCACCGTTAGAGGCTCGATTTCAGTGGTGTCGTCGTCGACGACAAGCTCGACGCGGAACCGAACCCCCATTGCCGCACCAAGGCGCAGCAGTGTCGCTATATCCGGAATGCCACCGCCGCCCTCGATGCGAGACAGGGC
>NZ_JBIAZS010000030.1:0-63318 GCF_042899335.1 Streptosporangium sp. NPDC000095 | reverse complement strand
GGCTGCTCTCGTTGTGCGGGATCGCTGTCACAAGGCCGCATCGATCAGCGGCGCATCAGCCCAGCTCAACTAACGAATGGCGGCTGCCGTACTAGACCGGGGAGAAGGTAGCAATGAAAAAGCGTGTCGGCGTTACCGCCCTACTGGTAGCCGCTCTGCTGCTCACCGGATGTGCGGTCCACGAGAACGAAAGAAAAGCGGCTGAGGCGTCGCCGAGTAATGGTCATGAGGGTGACATCGGGGAGTCGTCCCGAGGATCGCTGGACGTGTCCGTTCTGCGTGGATCCGAAGCGGACTATGATTTCTCACCCTCGCCGGAGGCTCTGGCCGGAAACCGCCCCATTGTGGCGGCCGGGGTGGTGGAAGGCTGGCAACAGGGGCCCATCCTGGAAAGTTACGAGGGCGGTCCTCTCGATTACCGCGTGGTGCTGAAGGTCAAGGTGACCGACGCGCTCAAAGGCGTGAAGGGGCGGGCGTCCATTCCCGCGAACCTGGTTTTCGTCGAGCTCGACCAGGGGGCGGTCATCCGGGATGACTCCCTCCCGCCCGAGGAGTGGAAGCCTGAGAGGTCGGTGCAGGACTTCGCGACGTCGATTCCGGCCGGGACGAAGGTCATGATCTTCCCGACGGAGAGGCCGGCGTACGAGCAGAAGGTTCTCGACGAGGGAGAGCGACTTCCGGCGGGTGCGCGTCTGATGAGCGTTCCACCGCAGGGCCTGGTCTTCGAGGACCCTCTCCTGGCCCAGCAGAAGTCGGGTCAGTCCGCACTCGTCGGTGGCAAGGAGCCGCTGGGAGTCGCCGGGCGATCACCGTGGCTGGAGCCGAAGAGTATGAGCGAGCTGGTCGACCGGCTGAGAAGCAAGGGATTCTCGGAGTAGACGAGTGGTCCGTCGGGTGTGGTCGGCAGGCTCTGGAGCCAGCCACACCCGACGGCATGCGCGGGGCTCCGTTCGCTTCGCGGGCGAGGCGAGGTCCGTTCTGATGAGCCGACCCCGTGCGAGGAAGCGAAACCCCCGGCCATCACAGAGGACGATCGGTGGCACGGATCGTGTTCGTCCCGGTGTCGAGGTCGTCCCCGGTACGGAGGGGCGAGAAGGGCGGACAGGCGCCCGAGCGGGTGGGCAGGGCGAAGGTGACGGCCTTGCCGGGGGTGCCGGTGGTGTGGGTCGTGGCGGGGTGGACGTGGCACCGGCCTTGGGAGAGCCGGTGGACCAGGAGCAGGCCGCGGCCGTTCTCGGTGAGCAGAGGCAGGCCGATCTCCTCCACCGAGTCCAGAAGGCCGAGGATGATGCGGACCTCGTGGAGGTCGGGGTCGCCGTCGACGACCTCACACCAGGTGGGGACGCCGTCCAGACTGAGGACGCGCAGCTCGTACGGGGGACGGGCGTGCCTCTCGGCGTTGGCGGCCAGTTCCGCCACCATGGTCTCCGCGTCGGAGACGGCCTCGTCGTCCAGACCGGCCTCCCTGAGCACCTCCCGGAGCACGGCGCGGGCGCGACGTGAGGCCGAGCCCGGCTGAAGGATCTTGACCAGTACGCGAATGTCACCGCCTCCCATCACGCCGGCGTGCTGTCCCATCAGGCCGCCGCCTCCTCGGTCGTGATCCGGGGGGAAGACCAGATCCTCGCCGGGGTGGTCCTGGGCACCGTGGGGGATGCCGCCGGATGGCCGCATGAGCACGCTCCGTTCGCTGTCGGTGACTGTGGACAGCAGGAAACGCGACGGGCGGAGTGGCGTGAAGATCGGGTGCTGCTCGTTTGCCGAGGCTCCGGGAACGGCGTGTCCAGCGTGGCAGGCCCCTGGTCGTTTCCCCAGTTCAGACGGTTATTCGACATCAAATCTGGCTCAAACCGAACCTGTGCGGATGTATGGGCAAGCCTGTTGCCGCAGCGGTGGTAACAGGCTTTGGCTGTGTCGAATGGAACGGGGTGAGCAGGTCAGGGTCACGGCTCGATGGTTCGACGGCTGGTGGGCGCTCGAGGTCGAAGGGCCAGGGCTGCGGTGTCCTGCGCATACCCAGGTGCGGCGCCTTGACCAGATCGAGGAGACGGTCCGCGACCTGTTGACGCTCCACTTCGACGCCGAGCTGGAATGCCGTCTTGCGTTCACCCGTGTGGGCTGGTCGGTTTCTGGTCGTTCTCCTTGGCGGGGTGGTGTGCGACGGCTCTCCTTCATCACAATGGGTAGTCATTCGGATACCGAAGGAGAGTGACATGGGTGGGTCGCGGAGTCGCAGGGCTCGTCCTGAGCTGGTCAGCGCGCGGGTGCAGCGGGGGATGAGCCAGGAGGCGGCGGCGGAGGCGCTCGGGGTGACGCCGACGACCTGGGCGCGCTGGGAGCGCGGAGAGCAGGGGGTGCGTGCCTGCTACCGGCCGCTGATCGCCGCCGTGTTCGGGGTCGAGGCGGTCGAGGTCGAGCGGTGGATAGACGGCTGGTCCTACGGGGAGACATCATCGTGGCCGATCGCGGGCTGTGACGACGACTCACCGGCGGCTACCGTGAAATCGGCCGCGCTTCTGTGGAGGTTGGAGATGGACCCGTCCCGGCGTCACCTACTGGCCTCGCTGCCGTTCGTGCCCGGAGCCCTGGGCGAGTGGCTGGTCTCCTGGAACTACGGCACCCCGACCGCGTCGGCCGCCCGGCTGGACGAGGGGCGAGAGGTGGGTCTCGCCGACGTGGCGCGGATCGTCGAGGCGCAGAAGGCGTTCGGCCAGATAGACCAGCGGTTCGGGGCCGGGCTGGTGCGCCCGGTGGTGGTCAAATACCTGCACGAGACGGTGGCGCCGCTGCTGCGGGGCCGCTACGACGAGCGGGTGGGCTCCGAGCTGATGGCGGCGGCGGCCGGGATGACCTGGCTGGCGGGCTGGACGGCCTTCGACCTGAACCGGCACGGCCAGGCCCAGCAGCACTTCGGCCAGGCGCTGCGGCTGGCCAAGAACGCCGACGACCCGCTGACCGGCGCCTGGGTGTTGGCGACGCTGACCTTGCAGGCCATTCACCTGGAGCAGGGGGCCTGGGCCGTATGGCTGGGCAGAGCTGCCGTCGACACCGCCCGCCGGGCGCAGGCACCCCCTCGTGTCATGGCCGTGATGCTGGCCAGGGAGGCCAGGGCGACGGCCTTGCAGACCAAACCGGCTGAAAGCCACGATCGACACAGCGCCAAGCAGGTCGAGCGACTGCTCGTCGAAGTCGAGCGCGCCTATGCCCAAGGAGCCACTGACCGTGATCCGGAGTGGGTCCGAAAGTACGACGAGGTGGAGTTGAACGGACAGGCAGGCGGGTGCTGGCGGCTTCTGGGTGACTATGCGCGGGCGGCGGCTTGCGCGGAAGCGGCGGTGACCGAATTCAGTGAGCGCCTTCCTCGATCCGCCCAGATCAACCGGCTTAGTGCCGCCGGGGCGTATCTGGGGATGGGCGAGCTGGACCAAGCCCTTGCCTGCGCGCGGGCCGCCATCCCGGCGACCAAGACGCTGACCTCCGCTCGCACAGTAGAGCGTCTTCAGCGGTTCGCCGGACAGCTTGAGCCGTACGAGGACAGCGTGATGGTCCGAGAGTTCCGGGATCACCTGAACAGCGAGCTGGCCGCCTGACCAGGCGCGAGCTTGGGAGTGTCATTCGTGAGTGGCGAATCGTTTCGCATCCCGCCTGAGGAGTTGTGCCCCCGGTGACGGGCGCTCAGGTGTGGGAGGGGCGGCGGGAGGCGATCACGTCGGTGATGGCCACGACCAGCGCGACCAGTACGAAGGCGATGGTGACCAGCAGCGCGTGCCGGAACGCCGTCGCGTAGTCGCCGTCCGAGGAGGCGACCTCGGAGAGGAACACCGAGCCGATCGCCGCGATGCCGACGGCGGCGCCGATGCGCTGCCCGGTCTGGAGCACGCCTCCGGCCGTGCCCGCCTCGGGGACCGGCACCTCCGACAGGGTCAGCGTCTGGTTCGGGGAGATCACCAGGCCGCTGCCCAGGCCGGCGAGGAGCAGCGGGACCGCGGTGGCCCAGGCCACGTGGGGGCCGGGGACGAGTTCCACCGCGAGCGCGGTGACGGCGAGGGAGACCGCGACCGTCACCAGTCCGGCCACCACCAGCGGGCGGCCGAGCCGGGTGACGAACCTGCCGCTGAACAGGGAGGTCACGGCTGAGCCCGCCGCGAACGGCGTGGTCGCCAGTCCTGCCTCCAGGGCCGAGTAGCCCAGGCCGTTCTGCAGGTACAGGGTGAGGATGAAGAAGATCGCGGTGAAGCCCGCGAAGTAGAGCGCCCCGAGCAGGGCGCCGAGCGCGTACGAGCGCCTGCGGAACAGGGACAGGTCGACGACCGGCTGGTGGTGCCGCCCGTACCGGCGTTCCCAGGCCACGAAGGCCGCGAGCAGGGCGAGCCCGGCGAGCAGGGCCGGCCACCTGGCCGAGGCGCCCCACTCCTGGCCCTCGACGAGTGGCAGGAGAACCAGCAGGACACTGGCGGCGAGCAGCAGCACGCCCACCGGGTCCATGGTCTGCCGGGGGCGAGACTCCTTGGCGGCGGGTCCGATGTAGCGGTAGGCCAGGAGGACGGCGAGGATGCCGATCGGCACGTTGACGTAGAAGACGAGGCGCCAGCCGTCGGTGTAGCCGCCGAGGTTGATGAGCACCCCGCCGAGCAGCGGGCCGATCGCGGTCGAGATGCCGATGACGGTGCCCAGCATCCCGAACGCCCTGCCTCGCTCCGCTCCCCGGAAGAGCTGCTGGATCAGCCCGCTGACCTGCGGATTGATCACTCCGCCCGCGATCCCCTGCACGAGTCTCGCGACGACCAGCAAGGTCGGGTTCTGGGCGAGCCCGGCCGCCGCGCTCGCCACGGTGAACAGTACGACGCCGAAGACGAACGCGTTGCGCCGGCCGTGCGTGTCGCCGAACCGCCCGGCGGGGACGAGCACCAGCCCGAAGGTGAGCGCGTACCCGGAGACCACCCACTGCAGGGTGCTCTGCGGGGCCTCCAGCCCGGCACGGATGGAGGGCAGCGCCACGTTGACGATGCTGACGTCCAGCAGGGTCATGAAACCGGCGACGAGGCAGACGGTGAGCGCCTTCCAGCGGCGCGGATCGGCTCCCTCACGATGCCTGGGGGACGTCGTCCTGTCGGGGCCGGTGCTCATCCGGTCGTGTGGGGGAGCGGTGCCCCTGCCCGTGATCGGCTGAGGATCGTCATGACCGCCCCGTTCCCCGTCTTCGGTCGAGTTTTCCACCTTTTAGCAGGGCGTATGTACCCTTTGTAGCCTTTCCAATCATGGTTCGCGCCCCGGAGCGTGATCCGGCCCTCGCGGGTGTGCCCGCGAGGGCCGGGGGAGAGTTCTCATACCGGTGTGATTCCCCGGTCATCACGGATGTGCCCACGAGGGCCGGGGAAGGTCCTCACGCCAAGGTGATTCCCTGGTCGGCGCGGGTGTGCCCGTGAGGGCCGGAGGTCACCGTCGGCGCGGGGAGCACCTCACGTCACGGGCACGACACCTCACTGCTCGTGGCCGGGACGTTCACCGCGGTCCAGGCGGCCTTGACCGCGTTCACCTCGGTGCAGCCGCCCGGGTAGAGCGACTTGGCGGCCGCCACGGTGGCGAGGCGCGCCTTGGCGTGCGTCCACGGGGAGGTCTTGGTGTTCAGTCCGGCCTGGAAGATCCGGCCGGCCTTCTGGATGCCGATGCCCGTCAGGGTCGTCGGACCCGAGCAGACGGTGCTGGCGGGCTTGCCCACCGGGTTGGTGCCCTCGGCGAGCAGGTAGAACCAGTGGTTCTGCGGGCCCGCCGCCGCGTGGACCGCGGTGGAGGGGATGGAGGAGCTGTAGCAGTTCGGGTGTCCCTTGGCCGAGGGGTTGTACATGTTGCGGATCTCGCCCGAGCCGGTCAGGTTGACCTCCTCGCCCACCAGGTAGTCCGGCGGGTCGAGGGAGGCGGGCTGGTTGGCGTAGTGCTCGGTCAGCGCGCCGAAGATGTCACCGGTCGACTCGTTCAGGCCACCGGCCTCGTTGCCGCTGCCCCCGCTGCCACCGGAGTACTGGAAGATGCCGTGGCCGTACTCGTGGCCGACCACGTCCATCGGGGTGGCCTGCCGGGTGTTCGCCGAGTTGCGCCCGAAGCTGGTGTAGCTGCCGTTCCAGTAGGCGTTGACGGCGCTCAGGCCGACCCGGGCCGGGAAGGCGCCGCCCGAGCCGGTGAACCCGTTGCGGCCCAGCCAGGCGCTGAGCATGTTCCATTCCGTCTGGGCCGCGTACAACGCGTCGACGCAGGCGGTCTCCAGGTTGGTGCCCGAGCCGTTGCCCCAGGAGTCGTCGGTCCCGGTGTAGGCCGAACCGTTCTGGCCGCCGCAGCGCAGGCCGGGCCGGGTGGTGTCGGTCATCGAGTACGAGCTGCCCGAGCCCGAGGTCTGGATGGTCACCGGGTTGCCGTTGTAGTAGCTGTTGCCGGTTCCGGCGTGCACGTCGTCGTAGGAGTCGAAGACCGATCCGTCGAGGGCGTCCACGAAGACGTGCAGGACGCTCGGAGCCTCGGCGGTGGCGCCGGTGACGACCACCTCCCAGGCCAGTCTGGGCGTCGTGGTGGTGGCGTGCACGAGCAGCTTGGGCGCGGTCGCGCTCTCCACGACGGGCAGCTGCGCGCGGGCGGTGGCGGTCGCCGTGGCGGCGTCCACCTTGCTCGTGACGTCGATCGTGATCCTGGACTGCTGGCCCGAGCTCACGGACCCGACGAGCTCTCCGGCCCGGTCGGTGGAGACGATCACCTCACCGCCGTAGACCGGCAGCCCGCGGTAGGTGCGCGCGTAGGTGAGGTACTGCAGGCCGTACGCACCGGCGATGTTCCTGGTGAGGGTGAACTTCTCGTTCTGTCCCTTGAGGACGGCTTCCGACCTGGCGGCGAGGGTCGCGTTGGCGGTGGTGACCGCGCGGTTGCGAGCTTCCGCGTCCGGCGGCGCGTACACCGGCGGCTCGGCGGACACGGTGCGGGCTGCGGCGGCGTCCGCCGGGGTGGCGGCGTTCACCGCCGTGGGGGTGGTCATGGCGGCGACGACCAGTACGGCCACGGCGCCAAGCTTGACCTTCGGATTCACGCGGGTGATTCCTCTCGATGTCCCTTGGGGGGTAGGAGGGATGCAAGGAGCCCTAAGAAGTCCGGGCTCCCTTAAGGTGGCACCGAGATGGGTGGCTGAATACCTCGCAAAGTTCCATAACGTCGTGATATGGGCTGATACGCGTACGAGAGCGGACCGGCTGGGGCGCTCTCACCTGCGCGGACGCCACTCCGCCGCCACATGGGGAACGGCCGCCCGCGTTTGGAGCGCGTCAGGACCGTGTGGTGGATGTCGCCGTGGACCGGTATCGCGAGGGCGGAACCCCGTACCGGTCGACGAACGCCTGACGCAGGGTCTCGGTCGTCCCGAACCCACAGCGGATCGCCACGCCGGTCATCGGCAGAGAGGTCGAGGTCAGGAGGTACGCGGCGGCCTCGGTGCGGGCCTGCCGCACGAACCGTCCCGGTGTCTGGCCGAGATGTTCCAGGAACAGCCTGGTCAGATGCCGCTCGCTCACCCCCGCGCCGTGCGCCAGCGCGACCGTGGTCAGGTCGGCGCCCAGGTGTGTCGTGACGTACTCGGCAACCTGTCTGACCAGGTTGTTCTCGGGCGAGGGCGAGGCGGTGAACATGCTCATCTGTGCCTGGTCACCCGGACGCTGAAGGTAGGTCACCAGGCCGCGTGCCACTCGCCGCGCCAGCTCGGCGCCGTGATCCTCCTCGACGAAGGCGAGGGTGAGGTCCAGGGCGCTGGTGACCCCGGCCGCCGTGTAGGTGTCACCGTCACGAATGAAGATCGGGGCGGGGTCGACGGCGACCTTCGGGTGACGGGCGGCGAGGGCCTTCGCCGACTGCCAGTGGGTGGTGGCGCGCCGCCCGTCGAGCAGGCCCGCGGCGGCCAGCACGGCGGCGCCCGTGCACACCGACGCGACGCGGCGGCTCTCCCGCGCCAGGCGACGGACATGAGCGAGGATCGACCGGTTGCCGGCCGCCGCCTCGTGTCCGATGCCTCCCGACACGACGAGCGTGTCGAGTGGCCCGACGGTCCGTTCGAGCGCCTCCTGAGCCTGGAGTGTCAGGCCGGTACCGCAGGTGATGGGACTTCCCCCGGGAGTGGCCAGGCGCACGTGGTAGGCGGGAGCGGCACCCTGCAGGTTCGCGTTCTCCAGGGTCGTGGTCACACAGGCGATGTCGAGCAACTCCGCCGCGTCGTACCCGATGACGGCGACACGGCGTTCGACCATGAGGGGACCCTATGCCAGAAAGGACAGGAGTCCCAGATTTCCGGACCTGTTCGACCGTCTTCCTTGGTGCGTGATCGGTGCGGCGACAGAGTTGGGCCATGACACAGACAGCACCGCCCGCCCGCCGATGGGGCCGCTTCGCCTGGCACTACGTTGAGATGATCATCGCGATGTTCGTCGGGATGGTCGTTCTCGGAATGCTCCTGTCCGCGGTGGGACTCGGCTTCTCCCACGACCGGCAGCCCGAGCTCGCCTACCTGTTGATGGCGTTCGACATGTCCGTCGGCATGGCCGCCTGGATGCGTTACCGGGGCCATGGCTGGGCCTCCACCCTGGAGATGTGCGCCGCCATGTTCGTCCCCGTCGTACCGCTCTTCCCGCTGCTCTGGCTGGGGTTCATCGACGGCGGGTCGCTCATGACGATCGCCCACGTGGCGATGTTCCCGCTGATGCTGGCCGTCATGTTCCGGCGCCTCGACGAGTACGCGGGTTGCGTGTCCTGAGGTCTCGCGGCCGGCCTCCGGCGGAGGCCGCCATCGGTTACGCGTTCGCCGCGCGCTGCGGCCCGTCGCCCTCGTCACGCAGCACGTCGTCGGCCATCTGGTCGTACTCGGCCACCCGGCTCCTGCCCGCCTCGCCGAGCTGCTCGACCACGGCGGCGACCAGCGTTTCGAGCAGCGCCACCGCCGGGGTCAGCGAGTCGAACGGCGAGGGCGAGCGGACCTGGGCGGGCAGTACGACGTCCGCCACCGCGGCGGCGGGCGACAGCCACGGGTCGGTCAGCAACACGATCTTCACGTTGCGCGCCGCCGCGGCGCGGGCGAAGGCGATCGTCTCGCGCTGGTAGCGCCGGTAGTCGAAGAGCACCAGCACGTCGCGGCGGCCCATGTCGAGCAGGTGGGCGGCGTGGTCGGCGGTGGACCCGGTGATGTAGGTCGCGTTGGGCCGCAACTGGTGCAGGTGGGCGATGAGGTACTGGGCCAGGATGGTGCTGAACCGGCCCCCGGCCGCCGAGATGCGGCGGCCGGGGTCGGCGAGCAGTTCCGCGGCCTTGACCAGCTCCCCCTCGGGAAGCTGGTCGAAGGTCATGGCGGTGGCGTCCAGCAGCACCCGGCGGGACCGGCTCAGCACCCTGCCGGTGTCCTCCTCGGCGCTGCCGTACTGGGCCAGGGGAGAGGAGTAGCGCTGCTGGGTCTCACGCTTGAGCGCCTGCTGCAACTCCGGATAGCCCTCGAAACCCAGCCGGTAGGCCAGCCTCAGCACGGTGGCCGGACTGGTCTGGGCCTGGCTCGCGACGGTCGCCAGCGGCTCCAGGCCGGCGGTCGGGTAGCCGGCGAGCAGGGTGCGGGCGACCCGCTGCTCCGCACGGGGCAGCTTGGGCAGCACATCGCGGAGCTGGGCCGCGACGGTGCGCGGCTCAGGGGTGCCGGACATGGTGCCTCCTCCGAAACGGCCGCCGGCTCGCGCGGCACGTCGGCAGGTAGGGATCATGCCACGAACCGTGCGAAATGAGAACGTCGCCCCCGGATCGCGCACCGACCGCCCGGGGCCGGCTACCGCTCACCGCTCATCCGCGAGCCCGCACCAGTCGATCGCGGTCAGCGCGTAGGTCTTCGCCGACTGCACCAGCTGGGCGATCTCCACGTACTCGTTCTCCGCGTGCGCGGTGTACCCGACACCGGGGCCGTACACCAGGCCGCCGATGCCCTTGCGGTCCATCCAGGTCAGGTCGCACACGCCCATGAAGCCGGTGGTGAGCGGCGGCTGCCCGCCGGTCGCCGTGGTGTGCGCGCCGACCAGTGCCGCGCTCAGCGGGGCGTCGTCGGGCAGCGAGTACGGCGGCCAGAGCAGCTTCCACTCGAACACCGGCGGATGCTCGCGCAGCCACGGGTCGGTGCGGCAGGCGTCCATCACCCGGGACTCGATCTCGGCCATGACCTCCTCGTTGGACCGGTCGGGGTGGTGGTAGACGCAGTACTCCACGACCAGCTCGTCGGCGAGGAAGAAGGGCACCAGGATGCCCGAGGGGTTGGCCCGCAGCACACCGGGCAGCAGGTTGAAGTAGCCGGGCGGGAAGAGCGGGTGCCGGTTGTGCCGGGCCCAGTCGTCCTCCAGGGCGCGCAACGCCTGGTAGACCACCCAGAACTTGTCGACGGTGTTGACGCCGAGCGCGTCGCCCTCCAGCGTCGGGTGCACGGTCATGCCCCGCAGCCCGGAGTGCGCGGTCTTGCCCTCCAGGGAGACGCTGAACCAGAGCAGGCCCGGCGTCACCGGCACCGACGCGGGCAGGGTGCCGGCCTGTCCGGACGGCTCGCAGACGATGGCCGCGTCCGCGCCGAACCCGGCCTCCAGCACCGCGGTGGTGCCGGCCTCGTGGTCGCCGACCTCCTCGCCGACGACGCCCTGCAGGACCAGGTCGCCGGCGAGGCGCACGCCGGCCCCGCGCAGAGCGAGGGCCGCGTAGGCCGCGGCGACCAGACCGCCCTTCATGTCCGTCGCGCCGCGCCCGATCACCGCGTCGTCGGTGACCTGGGCGCGGAACGGGTCGCCGCGCCACCGGTCGAGGCGGCCCGGCGGCACCACGTCGACGTGCCCGTTGAGCAGCAGCGACCGGCCGCCACCGGCGCCGGAGACGACACCGCAGGCGTTGTCGCGGCCACGCTCCACGGTGACCTTGGTGACCTCGGCCCCGGCCTCGGCGTACAGGTCGCCGAGCAGCGCGCTCACGTCGCCCTCCGCCCCGACGATCTTGTCGTACTCCTGGCCGGGGTAGCGCGGGTTCACGCTGGGGATGGCGATCGCGTCGGCCAGGCTGGAGACCATCCGCTCGGCGAGCAGGTCGACCTGCTCCAGCACCCGGCGGGTCACGTCGTGTTCGGCGGTCATGCGGTCTCCTTCGAGGTGGTGGGAAGTGGTTCCTGAGCGGGGGTACGGGGCCGCCGCAGCGAGGCGAGGACGGAGTTCGTGATGCCGGCCAGGCCCTTGGGGGCGATCCAGAGCACCACGAGGATCAGCATGGCGATCGCCATGTCGCGCCAGGCCCCGGCGTCCTGCAGCACGTCGGAGACGAGGGTGACGACCACGGCGCCGGCGATCGGCCCGTAGACGCTGCCGCTGCCGCCCAGGAAGATCATGCTGAGCAGCAGGGTCAGGTAGCCGAAGCCGAAGACGTCGGTGCTGACCACGCCGTTGAGGAAGGCGTTGAAGCTGCCCGCCACCCCGGCCACGGCCGCGCCGACCATGAAGACGATCAGGTGCTGGCGCACCCGGGAGACGCCCCGGCTGGTGGCGAGCGCCTCGTTGTCGCGCAGTGCCAGCAGCGACATGCCCAGGGTCGAGCGGGTCAGCACCCGGACCAGCACGGTTACCGCGAACAGCAGCGCTGCACCGAGGAAGTAGTAGCCGATCCGGCCGTCGGCCCGCAGGTTGACGTCGCCCAGGCTGAGCCGGGGGATGCCGACGATGCCGTTGGATCCACCGGTCAGACCCGCCTGCCCGAGCACCAGGTAGATGCAGAGCTGGGAGAAGACGTACGTGGCCAGGCCCACGTAGATGCCGCGCAGCCGCAGCACCGGCAGGAACGCCACCAGCGAGGCGATCAGGGCCGACAGCCCCGAGATCGGCAGGGCGAGCCACGGGTCGATGCCGGTGCGGGTGGCCAGGATGCCCGTGGTGTAGGCGCCGATGCCGAAGAACCCGATCTGGGCGAAGTTGAAGATGCCGGCGAAACCGAGGGTGAGGTTCCAGCTCATGGCGAGCACGCCGTACATCGTGAAGAGGATGAGCAGCAGCCGGGAGTGCGGGTCGGTGAAGACCATCGGCAGGGCCACCAGGACCGCCGCGTAGACCGGCCAGCCGGCCCAGGAGCGCAGGTTGGTCATGGCGTTCACGCGCTCCTCACCTTGGTCCGCAGCAGTCCCTCGGGTTTGACCAGCATGATCAC
This sequence comes from Streptosporangium sp. NPDC000095, assembly GCF_042899335.1. Lineage (NCBI taxonomy): Bacteria > Bacillati > Actinomycetota > Actinomycetes > Streptosporangiales > Streptosporangiaceae > Streptosporangium > Streptosporangium sp. NPDC000095. The sequence continues at coordinate 51,102 of NZ_JBIAZS010000030.1, read as the reverse complement.
GATCATCGCGAGGAAGACCAGGACCGGGCTCCAGGAGAGCCCGAAGTAGTAGGTGGTGACGGCTTCGAGCAGGCCGATGGCGTACGCGCCGGCGATGGTGCCCGCCAGGCTGCCGGCCCCGCCGAAGGCGAGCACCACGAAGGCCCGCAGCAGCGGGTCGCCGCCCATGCCCGGGGAGATGAACTGCATGCTGCCGAGCAGCGCCCCGGCCACGGTGGCCAGGCCGATCGCGACCACGACCACGAAGACGTAGACCCGGCGCGGTGCGATGCCGAGCAGCTGGGCGTGCTCGCGGTTCTGTTCCAGCGCCCGTACGGTCAGCCCGATGCCGGTGCGTTTGAGCACCAGGGCGAGCAGGCCCACCAGCAGCGGGGCGAGCAGGATCGTGACGAGCTGGCTGCCCTGGGCGACCGCCCCGGCGACCTCGACGCGCGCGCCGCCGAACGGCGGGAGCTGCTTGATCTCCGGACCCCAGATCAGCTGGGCGCCGCTCTGCAGCAGCATCGTGGCCGCCAGCGTGGCGACCATCACCAGCATGTCGCCTCCTGGCCGCCGGATGAACGGGCTGACCAGTAGGAACTCGTAGGCCAGTCCGATCAGCGCCATCGCCGCCACGGCGCCGAGCAGCGCCACCGCGACCGGTAGCCCGGTCGAGTCCAGCAGCGTCCAGGTCAGGTAGGCGCCGAACATCATCAGCGCGCCGTGCCCGAAGTTGAAGACCCGCAGCGTGGACCAGATCAGCGTCAGCCCCGCCGCCATGAGCATGTAGAGGCCGCCGAGGACGAGCGTGCTCGTCACGATGACACTAATGCCGTCCATCGGCGGTTCCTCCCAGGAAGAGCGACATCATCTCGTCGCGGCTGCGGCTGCCGTCCGAGGCGCCGCTGTCCACCACGTCGCCGTGCAGGACGACGTGGTAGCGGTCGGTCAGGTCGAGCACCAGGTCCATGTCGCCGTCGATCAGGACGACCGACGAGACCTCGGCCCGGACCCGCACGATGCACTCGCTCAGTTCGTGCTTGACCTTCGGTGACAGGCCCAGCGTGGGTTCGTCGAGGATCAGCAGCGTGGGCCGGGCCATTAGGCCCATGCCGAGGCTGGCCATCTGGCGTTCCCCGCCGCTGAGCGTGCCGGTGAGCTGCCGGCGCCGTTCCTTGAGCTTGGGAAAGACGGAGAACACCCGCTCGATCCCGTCCCGCCAGGTCGAGGAGTGCCCGCTGGAGGACGCGGATAGCCGCAGGGCCTCCTCCACGGTGAGCTGCGGGAACAGCCGTGAGCCCTGCGGCACGTGGACGAGACCGCGCCTGACCAGGCTGCCGGGGGACTCGCCCCTGGTGTCGCGTCCGGCGAAGGCGATCGTGCCGGAGGTGGCCCGGTGCAGGTTGGAGACGCAGCGCAGCAGTGTGGTCTTGCCGTGGCCGTTCGGCCCCAGCAGCCCGACCGCCTCGTTCTCTCCGACGCGCAGCGAGATGCCGCGCAACACCTTCGCCTGGCCGTAGCCGGCGGTGAGGTTCTCCACGGTCAGCAGATCGCTCATCGCGCGGCCCCCGGTCCCAGGTAGGCTTCGACGACCCTCGGGTCGGACAGCACCTCGGCGGGCCGGCCGGTCACGATGATCCGGCCGCTGTCGAGGACCGCCATCCGGTCGGCGAGCGCCTCCAGCACCGAGAGCACGTGCTCGATGATCACCATGGTGACGCCCGTGCCGCGCACACCGGCCAGTAGCCGGATCAGCGCGTCCTGGTCGGCCGGGTCGAGGCCGGCCGCGGGCTCGTCGAGCAGCAGCACCGAAGGGCCGCTGACCAGCGCACCGGCGATCATCAGGCGCTTGCGGTCGATCAGCGAGAGTCCGTCGGCCGGGCGGTTCGGATCGCCGCCGAGTTCCACCGCGTCCAGCGCCTCCCGGCACCGGGCGGGGGCCCAGCGCCTGGCCTTGCCCGCGCCGCCGTACGCCGAGCCGATGCGGACGTTCTCCAGCACGCTCAGCGACTCGAAGACGGCCTCGGTCTGGAAGGTGCGCTTGAGACCGGCCTTGGCGATCCAGCGCGGCGAGCGGTTCTGGATCTCGTGGCCGTCGAAGATCACCTTTCCGGAGTCGGGGCGGATCGGGATGCCGGTGAGCAGGTTGAACAGCGTGCTCTTGCCCGCGCCGTTGGGGCCGGCCAGGCCGAAGACCTCGTCGCGCCGCACCGACATCGAGACGCCGTCGACAGCCCGCAGGCTGCCGAACGACTTGCCGACCTCGTGCGCGGCGAGGATGACCTGAGCGTTCACGACGCGGCCCGCCCCGGTCCGCGCCAGTCACCCTGGGCGAGGAAACCGCCGTCGACCGGGAGCAGCACGCCGCTGACGAACGAGGCGTCCGGGGCGACCAGGAAGGCGACCGCCCCGGCGATCTCGTCCGGGGAGCACTGCCGCCCGGCCGGCTGGCGGGCCGCCGCGGCCTCGCGCTGCCGCAGGGACTCCGCGGCCGCCTCGGCGTCGAGCAGGCTCCGCGAGTCGCCCATGTCGTTGTCGACGTAGCCGGGCAGCACGGCGTTGACCCGGATTCCCAGCGGGCCGCCCTCGACGGCGAGCTGCCGGGTCAGGTTGGCGATGGCGCCCTTGGCCGCGGAGTAGGCGGGGAAGGCCGGCAGGCCGGTGACCCCGAAGATGGACGACAGGTTGACCATGGCGCCCGTACCGCTCGCGGCCAGCAGCGGGAACGCCGCCCTGGCGCACAGGAACGTCCCGGTGACGTTGACGTCCATCACCCTTCGCCACTCGGAGACCGGCACACCGGTGACGCCGCCGCCGCTCTCGGCGACGCCGGCGTTGTTGACCAGGATGTCCAGGCCGCCGAACTCGTCCGAGACCCGCGCGAACAGCGCCTCGACGCCGCCCTCGTCGGACACGTCCGCCTCCTGGAACACACACGCGGGACCGTCCCCCGGCAGCTCCGCGGCGGTACGCGTCCCGCGTTCCACGTCGACGTCTGCGATCATGACCTGCGCCCCCTCCGCGCGCAGGCGGTGCGCGATGGCCGCGCCGATCCCGCCCGCCGCGCCTGTGACCAGGGCCCGTCGCCCGGTCAGAGTGCTCGCCATCGCGATATCTCCCTCAATCCGCTGGTAATCGTGGTGTCGGTGGGCCGGGTGGCCGGCTCGGCCGGCCTGTCTCATCCGCCGGGCAGACCCACCCCGTACGGCTTCATCCGGTCGACGCCGGGGGACCAGGCCCCGCCGCCGCGCCGCGCGATGCCGTTGGGCCGGGCGAAGTGCCAGGTGGTGGGCTCCTCGGCGACGACGAGGACGTCGAACCCGGCGGCGGAGAGGTCGGCCGAGGCCCCCGCGTCGCGCGGGTCCAGCCAGACGCGGTCGCCCTCGGCGTGGATCCTCGGCGCCGAGATCGCCTCCTGGAGGTCCGCGCCGTCACGCCAGCGGGCGGCGATCTGGGCGACGGCGGAGATGATCCGCCGCCCGCCCGAGGCGCCGAGCGTCGCCTCGGCGTTCCCGGGGCCGGTCAGTACGACGGGACTGACCGCGCTGAGCCCGGCCGCGCCCGGAGCGACACTGGTCACCCGGCCGGGACGGGGGTCGAAGTACATCATCCCGTCGTTCAGCACGATGCCGGTCTCCGGCTCCACCATGCGGGAGCCGAACAGGTCGAGCACCGTCTGGGTGAGCGAGACCGTCATGCCCTGGTCGTCGACCGCCGACATGTGCGAGGTGCATCCCGCCCTGGCGGAGCCGCCGGGAGGCGCGGGTGGCTGGTTCCGGCCCGCGATCCAGCGGGCCACCGTCTCGTCGGCGTACTCGGGGGAGGTGAGCCGGGCCCAGGGCGCGGGACTCTCCGATGAGGTGGTGACCTCACGCAGCCGGTCCTCGAACGCGTGGGACAGCACCCGTGCCCACAGCCGGGCCCCCGGATCCAGCCCGCGCCGCCGGGCGGCCTCGACCAGTTGCAGCGCCTCGATCACCGAGATCACCCCGGTGGCGTGCGGGCCGTACAGCCGTATCGGGCCGATCTCGACGGGAAGGACCTCGGACTCGTCGACGGTGTACCCGGCGAAGTCCTCCGCCGTCAGCAGCCCGCCGGCCTCGGTGACCGTCGTGGCGATCGCGTGGGCGGCCCGGCCCAGGTAGAACGCGTCGGGGCCGCCGGCGCCGATCTCACGGAGCACCCGGGCCAGCCGGGGTTGGACGAGCGGGTCGCCCGGCCCCTGGGACGGGCCGCGCAACGGCAGGCCGTCGGGCAGGAAGAGGTCGGCGGAGGAGGGGAAGGCCCGCAGCGTCCGGGCCTCGGCGCAGATCGCCGAGGAGGCGAACCAGTTGGTCTCGTGTCCGGCCTCGGCCAGTTCGATCGCCGGGGCGAGCACCTGGGGCAGCGGCAGACGGCCGAACCTGGCGTGCGCCCGGCACAGTGCGGCGACCGCTCCGGGGACGCCCACCGACAGCGGGCCGACGATGTTCGCGTCGTCGCGCACGGCCGGCCAGTTGTACAGGCCGGTGCCGGTCGCGGACGGCGTCAGCGGGAACATCCGCGGGTGCGCCAGGCCCGGGGCCCGGATCGGGCCGCACACGACGGTCGCGGCCGGGGTGTCCGGCTCGCGCACCACCAGCCACGCGCCGCCGCCGAGCCCGCTCATGTAGGGCTCGACCACTCCGGTGGCGAAGGCGGTGGCGACCGCCGCGTCCACGGCGCTGCCGCCGGCGCGCAGCATCGACGCCCCCGCGCGCGCCGCCCTCGGGTCGGGCGCGGTGACCATCCCGCCGGCTCCCCGGGCGGGGCCCGGCTCAGCCCTGCCAGGCATCGGCGATCTCGCTCAGCGTCGCGAACCAGACGTCGCCCGTCGCCAGCATCCGGTCGATCAGCGCCTCCAGGACGAGCAGGTGGTGGGCTCGGCCGATGGTCTGCGGGTGCATGGTGAGCACGTAGACCGCACCGGGCACCCGCTGGTGGGCGTAGTCGAAGATGGTGTTCCAGCGGTCTTCCATGTCGCGGTGGGAACCCAGCGGGGAGACCCCGGCGACGTACTCCACCGAGGGCCAGTCGTCGAGATACCACGACACGGGGATCTCCACGATCCGGCTCTCCGGGCCGAACTCGCTGGCCGACTCGTAGTTCACCGTGACCCGCCGGGGCCGGTAGGGCTCGAACTCCCGGCCCATCAGCGAGCTGTCCCAGTCGAAGCCGAACTCCTCCAGCAGGCCCAGCGTGCTCTCGGAGAAGTCCCAGGCGGGCGAGCGGTAGCCACGGGGGCGGCGCCCGACGACCTGCTCGTGCTGGCGCAGCGCGACCTCCATGAGCCGGCGCTCCTCGTCGGGCCCCAGGTCGGGCACGACCTCGTGGTAGCAGCCGTGCGCGGCGATCTCGTGCCCGGCCGCCAGGATCTGCTCGATGCGGTGCGGGAAGGTCACCAGGTCGTGGCCCGGGGTGGCCCAGGTCGCCGGCAGGTCGTTGCGGCCGAGCAGTTCCAGCAGCCGGGGCACCCCCTGCTCGGCGCCGAAGTCGCCACGCGAGAGGTAGGACGGCGAGGTGCGGCCCAGGGTGCCCATCCAGGGGGAGTGGGCGTCGAAGTCGAAGGTGAGCGCCACGGCCATCCGCTTGCCCGGCGGCAGCGCCAGGGGAGCCGAGGTCACTTGTCCATCCACGGCGGGAGCCGGAAGGAGCCCGACTTGTACTTCTCCGGGGCGATCAGCGTCCGCTTCTCGTCCTGGAACTGGAAGGACTGCAGCGGCACGTAGTCGTCGCCCTGCTTGGCCAGGTGGGTGGCCTGGTCGAACGCGATCCGCCCGGAGGCCCGCTCGCTGTCGCTCTTGCCGATGGCGGCGCCGATCGCCAGTGCGTCGTCGGGGTCACCGACCTCGCGCAGCGCGTCGGCGTAGATCATGGTCTCCACGTACGTCATCACGCCCTGCGGGTCGACGTCGTCGGTCCCGTACTCGGCCTTCCAGTCCTTCTGCAACTGCGCGGCCGGCTCGTAGTCGGGTGAGGGCACCATGCCCGCGAGGTTGTTGAACAGCACACCCTCGGCCTGCTGCTTGGTCAGCTCGAAGAACTGGGGCTGGTTGGGGCCGTACTGCATGAAGAGCAGGGAGTTGGTGGGCTTCTGCAGGAACTGCTGCAGGAAGCTGGCCTCGTTGGAGACCTGGTAGTCGGTGTTGACGATGAAGTCGGGGTCGGCGGAGCGGATCTTCCCGAGGACCGTGCCCCAGTCGTTGACAGTGCCGAACGGCACCTTCTCCTGGCCGGCGATGGTCCAGCCCTTGGCCTCGAACTGCTTGACCAGGCCGTCGGCGATGCTCTCGCTGTAGGGGTTGTCGGAGCGGACGATGAACGCGGACTTGCCGCGCGGCTTCCACAGCCCCTGCTCGGCCCAGGACTCGGCCAGGTCGACAGGCTCGGTGCCGTAGGCGTCGTAGTTGGGGGTGATCGACCAGACGGTGGGGTACTTCGCCGGGTCCTTCTCGATGATCTCCTGGGTCTGCGCGGTGTTGCCGCCGATCAGGTAGACCTTCTCCGCCGCGGCGAACTCGTCGATCTCGAAGTTGGACGTGGAGGCGTAGCCGGTGACGACCGCCTTCACCGACTCGTCGTCGGTGAGGGTCTGCACGCCCTTGGTCACCGCGTCGTTGGACTGGCTCTGCACGTCCGCGACCTTGAGCTTGAAGGTGTATCCGTTGACGCCGCCGGCCTCGTTGAGCTGCTTGACGGCGAGCTCGGCCCCCTGCTTCATGCCCAGGCCGTCGGATGCCAGAGCTCCGGTCAGCGGGGCGAGCAGGCCGATCTGGATCTCCTTCGTGCCGGCCTCACCGCCGTTCTCCGCCGCTGAGGTGGAGGTGGACGAGGAGCACGCGGTGAGCGCCGCCAGGGCGCCCGTCACCGCGACGGCGGTGATCGCCCGGACTGGCGTCCGGGGACGGAGGAAGGGGGAACGGGCCACGGTGAAGCCTCTCTGCGTCTGCTGGACGAGGGGACGAACGCGTGCGAGACATGCCTGCTTTGCACCGTTCTGTCAGTTTCGACGATTGAAACGTACGTTGCATACTGCGGCAAAGACTAGGGCTGTAAAAGATTTGTTACTTAAACTCGATCCGTCCCGCCGCTCTGATCTCGTAAAACGTGGATCAGTTCGGCGGCAGGGCCGTCCCGGCCAGGAAGCCTCCGTCCACGTCGAGAACACTCCCCGTGATGAAGGAGGAGTCCGGATCGGCGAGGAACAGGCACGCCCGGGCGATCTCCGCCGGGGTGCCCATGCGGTGCACCGGCTGCCCGGCGACCAGCGTCGTCACGTACTCGGCCGAGAGCGCCAGGGTGGCCGGGACCTCGATCAGTCCGGGGGCGACGGCGTTGACGGTGATCCCCGACGGCGCGAACTCCAGCGCCAGGACCCTGGTGAGCATCTCCACCGCCGCCTTGGACGAGCAGTAGTGGGCGGCGCCCACCCGGGCCGAGCGGGCCGCGCCCGAGGAGACGTTGACGATCCGGCGCCCGCCCCCGAGGGCACCGGAGGTGCGGGCGAAGGCCTGCGAGGTCAGCATCACGCCGCGGACGTTGACGGCGAACACCTCGTCCCACTCCGCGGCGGTCATGTCGAGGACCGGGGTGTTCGGATAGACCCCGGCGCAGTTGACCAGCACGTCCACCCCGCCGTGCCGGGTGGTCGCGTGCTCGAAGGCGGCGGTCACCGACCCGGGGTCGCGCACGTCCAGGCGCACCGCCGAGACCGGCGCGGGCGATGCGACCGAGGTGGCGGCGAGTTCCGCGGCGAACCGCTCCGTGCGCGTCTCGTCGAGGTCGGCGACGACGACCGTCGCCCCGGCGTCGTGGAAGGCGTCGGCGATGCCCCGGCCGATGCCCTGGGCTCCGCCGGTGACCAGGACGACCGTTCCGTCGAGCCTGCCGGGAGAGGAGTCGTCCGTCATGGGATGCCTTCCGGTGATGCCGGGCGGGAGCGGCCTCCTGCCGACTCGACACATGTGACCTGGCCGTTTCTTCCGGGCTGCCGGGTAACACGCATGCTAAGTTTCATTCCGTCGCCTTGACCATACATGTGAATCGTATGTTTCACTTAGGGCGGCCGGGACGCGAGGTGCGGACCGGACTGGGAGGAGAGAGCCGATGACGACAGGGACCGCCTTCGTGGCGACCTGTGACCTCGCGGCCCAGGTGCGCGGCCGGGCGACCCCGGCGGCGCGGCTGGAGCAGACGTTGCGCACCGGGGTGGGATGGGTCCCCGCCAACCTGGCGCTGACCTGTTTCGGCCAGCTGGTCGACGACAACGTCTTCGGCTCGGTGGGCGACCTGAGGCTGCTTCCCGACCCCGCGACGGCCGTCGACCTGCCGGACGACGGCCCGGTGCCGGGCACCCGGCTCTACCTCGCCGACCAGGTCGGCCTGGACGGCAGCCCCTGGCCCGGCTGCCCGCGTGGCTTCCTCGCCCGCGCGCTGGAGGACCTGAAGGAGATCGCGGGCCTGGAGATCAACGTCTCCTTCGAGCACGAGTTCATGCTCGGCGGCCAGGCGGAGGCGCCGCCCTTCTCCTTCCAGCGCCTGCGCGGCGTCGAGCCGTTCGGCACCGACCTGGTCGCGCTGCTGGAGAAGGCCGGGCTGGAACCGGAGAGCTGGCTTCCCGAGTACGGGGACGGCCAGTTCGAGATCACCCTGCGTCCCGCCCCCGGCATGGTCGCCGCCGACCGGGCGGTCCTGCTGCGCGAACTCGTCCGCGACCTCGCCCGCAGACGCGGGCACCCGGTCACCTTCGTCCCGCTGGCCGACCCCGCGGGCGTCGGCAACGGCGTCCATGTGCACTTCTCGCTCCGCGAGGCCGGTGGCGCCCCGGTGATGTTCGACGCCGAAGCCCCCGGCAGGCTCTCCTCGACCGCGGCCAGGTTCGCGGCCGGGATCCTGCGACACGCCGGCGCGGTGGTGGCCGTCACGGCTCCCAGCGTCGGCTCCCACCTCAGGCTCACTCCGCACCGGTGGAGCGCCGGCGGGGTCTTCCTCGCCGAGCGCAACCGCGAGGCGCTGCTGCGCATCGCGCCGACCGTCGAGATCGGGAACGCCGACCCCGCGGACCAGCTCCACCTGGAGTATCGGGCCGCGGACGCCACCGCCAACCCGTGGCTGGTGCTCGGTGTCCTGATCCGCGCGGGCCTCGCGGGACTGGCCGGTGCCGAGGACGCCCGGGTGTGGCCGGAGAGCTCGGCCGAGGCCGACCTGGCGGGAGAGCCCGCGCTTCCCGGTTCCCTGCCCGAGGCGCTCGCCGCGCTGGAGGCCGACGAGGTCGCCCGCGGCTGGTTCCCCCACGAACTGCTGCACACCTTCCTCGCCGTGCGCCGGGGCGAACTGGCCCACGTCGCGGGACTGCCCGACCACGAGCTCTGCCGGAAGGTCGCCGATGTCTACTGAGAGCTCCCCGGCGGGCGCGGTCGGCGGTCTGGAGGGCGTGCTCGCCACCCTGCCCCTGGTCGACCACCATGTGCACGGAGCCTCCTCGGGAGACCTCGGCCGCGGTGAGTTCGAGACGCTGGTGACCGAGTCCGACCGGCCGATCCCGGCGTTCATGACCCAGTTCGACTCCCAGCTCGGCTTCGCGATCCGCCGCTGGTGCGCGCCGGTCCTCGACCTGCCCGCCCACGCCGCACCGGAGGACTACCTGGCGCGCCGCACCGAACTCGGCGCCGCCGAGGTGAACCGGCGGCTGCTGGCCGCCAGCGGTATCGGCCGCTTCCTGCTGGAGACCGGTTACCGGGGCGACGACGTCCTGGACCCGGCCGGGATGGCGCGGGCGTCGGGGCGGCCCGCGCACGAGGTGGTCCGTATCGAGCGGGTGCTGGAGCAGGTGGCGGCCTCGGGGGTCTCGGCCGCGGAGCTGCCGGGCCGGTTCCGTGAGGAACTCCAGCGCCGCACCGCCGACGCCGTCGGTCTCAAGAGCATCGTCGCCTATCGGCACGGCTTCGCCTTCGATCCGGCGCCGCCCGGGGAGCGGGAGGTCGCCCTCGCGGCGGACCGCTGGCTGTCCGCCGGTGAGGAGAGCGGCCACTGGCGGGTGGACGACCCGGTGCTGCTCCGCTTCGGGCTCTGGGCGGGGGTGGAGCGCGGGCTGCCGCTGCAACTACACGCCGGTTACGGGGACCCCGACGTGGAACTGCACATGTGCGACCCGTTGCTGCTCACCCGCTGGCTGAAGCTCGTCGAGCCGCACGGCGTGGACGTCCTGCTGCTGCACTGCTACCCCTACCATCGCAACGCCGGTTATCTCGCGCAGGTATTCCCGCACGTCTACTTCGACGTCGGTCTCGGCGTCAACTACACCGGCAGCCGGTCGGACGCGCTGATCGCCGAGTCACTGGAACTCGCGCCGTTCGCCAAGATTCTGTTCTCGTCGGACGCCTGGGGCCCCGCGGAGCTGCACATGCTGGGAGCCCACCTGTTCCGCCGCGGACTCGGCCGGGCGCTGCGCGGATGGGTCGACGCCGGCGAGTGGGCCGAGGAGGAGGCGGTCCGGGTGGCCACCATGATCGGTGTCGGCAACGCCCTGCGCGTCTACGGTCTGGAACCGGCCGAATGATCGAGTCTGTCGCCCGCGGCCCGGCCGCCGGTTCCGTCGCGGCCAGGCTCCGGTCGGCGCTGGAGCGGCGGCTGCCCGCCGCGACGGAGCTGCGCCGCCGGCTGCACGCACTCCCCGACCTGTCGGGGGAGGAGGGGCCGACCCGCGACCTGATCCTGGCCGAGCTGCCGGGACACCCGGTGGACGCGGTGGCCGGTACGGGCGCGCTGGTGCGCGTCGGCGGTCCCGGGCCCGCGGTCGCCGTGCGGGCCGAACTCGACGCGCTCGCGGTCACCGAACGGACCGGCGTCGACTGGGCGTCCACGAGGCCGGGCCGCATGCACGCCTGCGGGCACGACGTGCACCTCGCCGCCCTGGTGGCGCTCTGCCACGCGGTCGCTGAGACCGTCGGCACGCCCCCGCTGATCGCGATGCTCCAGCCACGCGAGGAGACCTATCCCTCCGGCGCCCACGACATCGCCCGGTCGCCGGCACTGGCGGAACACCGGATCACCGCCGTCATCGGCGCGCACGTCCAGCCCACCCTGCCGCGCGGCGAGGTCGCGGCCACCCCCGGTACGGTGAACGCCGCCGCCGACGAGTTCACGGTCGTGGTCAGGGGCCGCGGCGGGCACGCCGCCTACCCGCACCTGACCAGGGATCCGGTACTCGCGCTCGCCCACGTCGTCGTCGCCCTGCAACAGGTGGTCAGCCGTGACGTCGACCCGACCAACTCGGCGGTCCTCGGCGTCTCCACACTGGCGGCCGGCAGCGCGGCCAACGTCGTCCCCGACGAGGCCACGGCCGGCGGTACGGTCAGGGCGCTGAGCGAGCACATCCGCGACCAGGTGCACACCCGGCTGGAGGAGGTCGCGGACCTGGTCGCGCGGGCCCACGGCTGCGAGGCCAAGGTGAGCATCACCCGGGGCGAGCCGGTCCTGCACAACGACCCCGGGCTCGCCACCCGCGCCGGTGCCCATCTGGCCCACCTCGGCCTCACGCTCTCGCGGCCGCTGCTCTCCTTCGGCGCCGACGACTTCTCCTACCTCTCCGCCATGCTGCCCGGCCTGATGATGTTCGTCGGGGTCGGTGACGGCACGGACGTGCGCATGCACAGCGCCGGCTTCCTGCCCGGCGACGGCGCGGTGCGCGATGTCGCGCTGGCCATGCTGGCGGGATACCTCGCGGCGGCGGAGACGACGTAGTCGCGAGGGGCGCTCAGCCGCCGGTGGCGTGTTCCCAGTAGGGGTCGCGGTAGAGGGTGACCGAGGTGCCGCGGAGCAACTCGTCGGGGGCGGAGACGAGCACGAGCTCGCCCTTCGCCTCCAGTCCGCGCAGGATGTCGCGGACCCGGGGGCCGACCGGCAGGCGGCCCACCGGGAGGTGAAGGGTGTCGCGGACCAGGTCGGCCACCTGCGAGAGCCGGAACGGCTCGGCGAGACCGGAGATCAGGCCGCGGACGATCTCGACGGTGATCACACTCTCGGCCTCGAGGTGGGCGAGCTGCCAGGTCAGCTGAACCGTGCGCCGGCCGGTTCCGGCGCAGGCGGTGCACGGCTGGGAGAAGCCGGGCACGATGTCCTCGACGGTGGTGCCCAGGCAGGTGGTGCACTGGTCTGTTTCCGCGGCGTGCGACTCGGCCGCCGCCCGGTCGGGCAGCCGGCTGCCGCACACGCACAGATAGATCCGGAACCCGCCGCTCACCACGACGAGGTCGTCGGCGTCGTCGGGGACCTCTTCCCACAGGGCGGTGATCGTGTGCATTCTCATCGTCGTGCGACTCTACCCATTTCCCGGCGATCCCGGTCCCGTCACCTCAGCATGACCGGGACCAGCCTCATCGGGGCGTTCCACAGCCATTCCTCGGTGATGTAGGTGGAGGTGAGCAGCGTCATGAGGCCGAGGGTCCGCTCGGTGGCAGTGGAGGGGTGGGCGCCGCAGTCGCCGAAGCGGCACATCCACAGCTCGACCATGCTGTCGTCGGAGAGCTGCTCGTGGACCGAGGGCCGTCCCGCGGGAAACCCGTCCCGCCAGATGTCGACCGACGGGCTGGTGGACGGGAACGCCCCGGCCAGCACCCCGCCGCCCGAGGTGACCGCCCGCCCGACCTCGTCGTGAACCGGCAGGATGCCACCGGACTGGAAGAGCACCACTCCTCCCCCCGGCGGGCTGGCCACGCGCAGGACCTCCACGGGGGAGGACTGCTCCGCGTCCCACAGCTCACCGATCCCCATCGGCGGGCACGACTCCGGCGCGACGCCCAGGCGGCGGATGACCTCGTCCTCGGGCACCTCGCCGACGAAGGCCAGGCACAGTTCCTCGTTGTAGTCCTCGTACGAGAACATCATCGCGTCGACGGTGTCCTGGAGTTCGCGGAACCGGGGGCTCACGCTGGGCGCCCCGGGCAGGTGGGCGAACAGGTCGGCCATCTCGGTGAAGAGGGCCTGGACGCCGGGGGAGCGGCCCGCGATGCACGGCCGCCAGGGGTCGGCGCCCGCGGCGAGCAGGATTCGTACGGCGTCCTCCCAGCCGTGGCGGACGGCCTCCCACAGCGGGGTGGCGCCGTCGGTGTCGACGGGGTCGACCTCCGCGCCCGACGCGAGCAGCAGCTCGATCACCTGGGTGGCGCCCTCCTGGGCGGCCTGGTGCAGGGGGGTCGTGCGCAGCCACGGCAGTCGTCGGCCGGGGTCGAACCCGTCCGCCAGCCGCTGGCGGATCTGCGCCAGGTTGGTGTCACGCCACGCGTCGATGTCCTCGGCCCATTCGTCTTCGCCCACTTTTATCCCATCTTGTTGTGCTGAGCGGATCCAACCAGGTCCGTACGACACTTCTCGGCGAGGGTCCGTCGCGAGAGGCGGTCGGCGGCGCGGGTGGTCTCGGGGAGGCGGTAGCGGGGCGTCAGGTTCAGCACGTTGTGGCAGGCGGTGTCTAGGTCGACGCGGTGACCGGTGGAGACGAAGACGGGTTTGACCCCGTCCCGGGTGCGCAGCACGCGGCCGACGACGTCGCCGTCCAGCGTCAGGTCGCTCCACGCGCCCCGCTCGGGCGCGGGTTCGGGGTAGGTGCCGACGAAGGCGGTCTTGCCGACTCCGATCGAGGGCAGTCCGGTGAGCACCCCGAGGTGGCAGGCGAGGCCGAAGCGGCGCGGGTGCGCCAGGCCGTATCCGTCACAGACGACCAGGTCGGGGGGTGCGGACAGCCGCGCGAGGGCGTCCAGCAGCGCGGGGACCTCGCGGAAGGCGAGCAGTCCGGGGACGTAGTCGAAGGTCACCTTGCCGGTGACGGCGACCTCTTCGACGATCTCCAGTGTCGTTCCGTCCAGGACGGTCACCGCCGCCGCGAGCCGGTCCCTGTCGTAGGCGACGTCCACTCCCGCGATCCTCGCGGGCCGGCGGGGTCCGGGACCATCCAGGTCGAGCAGTGCCCTGAGCTCGTCCTGGATGGCCTCGGCCTCCGTGACAGTGCGCGGCATTTGTACCTTCATGACTCCATGATCGCTACTTTTATAGTATGACGTCATATTTCGGTACTGTTCATCGGGTTCTTCGGTGACCGGTGACGTCACCGCGGGAATTCGGGGAAGGGACTGTCCATGTCGGTGCTCGTGGCGTTCAGCGTGACCCCCATCGGGGTGGGGGAGGATGTCGGCGAACTCGTCTCCGAGGCGGTGCGCGTCGTCCGGGCCTCCGGCCTGCCCAACAGGACCGACGCCATGTTCACCACGGTCGAGGGCGAGACGTGGGACGAGGTCATGACCGTGGTGCGGGACGCCGTCGCGGCGGTCGAGGCCCGCGCCGGACGGGTCAGCCTCGTCCTCAAGGCGGACATCCGCGAGGGGCAGGGCGGCCGCCTGGAGACCAAGGTCGCCACCGTCGAACGGCATCTCGCCCCGTAACGCCCCGGCGCCCGAGGACGGTGGTCCACCTCGTGATGCCACGCGCCGGTCGACGTGTGCTCGCTCCTCGAAGAGATCGTGACGCCTTTCGCGGCCGGAGACGTGGACGCCGTCGCGGGTGCCGTCAGGTGCTGTTTCGTGCCTCGGACGGTCTCTCCCGCCCGCGTGTTCTCGGATTCCGCGAGGGCCGGGCTCGCCCGGAGCGTAAGGGGAATGCCCGCGGAGTCGAGATCGTTCTTGAGGCACGGGCGACTTCAGGAGCGTGAAACCGCATGGCGGGCAGCAGATCGATCGGGCGTCTCCTCGCGGGCGGGTTGGCGCTGGCCGCCGCCGGGTGGGCGCTGAAGGACATCCCCGCGGAGCTCGGCGGCAGGGCCGAGGGGGAGCGGCTGGAGCGGATGCGTCGCTCGCCGCAGTTCCACGACGGCGTCTTCCGTAACTCCATGCCCGGAGGATTCGTCCCCTCCGCGCAGAGCACCCGAGAGGTCGTCCGGAACATGGTGCGCAACCGCGAGGAGCGCCGCCCGGCCGTACCGGTCCCCGTGGTGACCTCCCCGCTGGGCGGGCCGTCCCCGGCGGGGCTGAGCGTCATCTGGTACGGCCACGCCACCGCGCTGCTGGAGATCGAGGGGCGCCGCGTGCTCGTCGACCCGGTGTGGAGCAGGCGCGCCTCGCCCTCCCAGCTGGTCGGCCCGCGCCGTCTGCACCCGGTGCCCGGGCCGCTCGCGGGCCTTCCGCCACTCGACGCGATCGTCATCTCGCACGACCACTACGACCACCTCGACCGCGCGACGGTCCGCGGGCTCACCGCGCTGCAGGCCGCCCCGTTCCTGGTGCCGCTGGGCATCGGCGCGCATCTGGAGCGGTGGGGCGTGCCCGCCTCACGGATCATCGAGCTCGACTGGGAGGAGGAGGCGGACGTCGCGGGCCTGCGGTTCGTCGCCACCGCCGCCCGCCACTTCTCCGGCCGCACCCTCAACCGGAACGTCACCCTGTGGGGCTCCTGGGTGATCGCGGCCGGAGAGAAGAGGGTCTTCTACGCGGGCGACTCCGGATACTTCGACGGCTACGCGAGGATCGGCGCCGCGCACGGCCCGTTCGACCTCACGCTCATGCCGATCGGCGCCTACAACGCCGCCTGGCCCGACATCCACATGGATCCCGAGGAGGCGGTCAACGCCCACCTCGACCTGGGCGGCGGGCTGCTCCTGCCGGTCCACTGGGCGACCTTCGCCCTCGCCACGCACCCGTGGGCCGAGCCGGTCGACCGCCTGTGGCGCGAGGCCAAGGCCCGCGACGTCCGCATCACCGTTCCCCGCCCGGGCGAGCGCGTCGACACCGCCGAGGTGCCCATGCTGGAGAGCTGGTGGGAGGTGTCGTACGGCGCCGAGACGTCCCGCACGCCCGGCCGGGTGCCGAACTCCCCTCCCCGAGGCTCCGACCCCAGGCTCTGATCCTTCGGGAAGGAGCCACCCGGGTGAGCCCTCCGACCACAGCGGGAATCTCGGCCGGTCGCCAGGGCGGGACGACCCGTCACAGCGCGGCCTGCCTGGTGCGTGCCAGGTAGTCCTCCACGCGCCGCCGGTCGGGTTCGGCGGGCAGCACGCCACCGCCGCGAAATCTCGCCGTCAGCTCGGAGCGCCAGCGTTCGACCTCCTGCCAGGGGAGCTCTCCTCTGCGTACGGCGAGCAGCCGGTCGCGGTGGGCGTCCATCCGCACCAGCGGCTCGCCGTGGCGGGCCAGGTGCAGGCCGCTGAGCAGCAGGCGGATCATGTGCATCGCCTGCTTCCACCTGGGACGCCCGGGGTCCAGGCGGCGGAACTGGGCGTCGGCGTATCCCACGAAGGTCCGGTTGGCGCGTTCGGACAGGAAGGCGTCCCGGATGGCGAGCAGTTCCTCGCCCGCCGGGGTGGTGCGCTCGACCATCGGCGACCACAGGCACTCCAGGATCGTCGGGTTGGCCTCCAGCGCGAGAGCGCAGAACCGCTCGACCTCCCACGAGAACTGCTCGGGCAGCGGCCCTTCGACGTGCGTGGGCGGCTTGGTCAGCCGCCAGAACAGCCGGGTCGGCGCCACGAAGACTCCACGCCGGTCGATGTCCGACTCCTCGGTCTCCAGCCCGTACGCTCGCGAGCCGACCACCACCGACAAGACCAGGTGATCCGGGACGTACCGTGCATCCATCCGCACAGCCTGTCAGGGCCGCTCCCGGCTCGGGTACAGGTTTTCGCCCGCGGGACGGGGAGGAAGGCGGCCGGCCGGGACCTCACCGGGAGACGTTGACCGACATCCTCACCGTCAGTACAGGTTCTCGCGGGCGTCGGCCCTCAGGTCGTCGTCGATCAGCTTGGCCGACCACTCCAGGTTCAGCTGGTCCTTGAGGATCCGGCCGAGTGTGGGCAGCGACTCGCGCTCCGGCCACCGCTCCGGCTGCCAGAGCGCCGAGCGCCGGAAGGCCTTGGAGCAGTGGAAGAAGCACTCGCGCACCTCGACGCTCACCGCCAGCGTGGGGAGCCTGCCCTTCACGCGCAGGCGCTCCATGTACGGGGCCTGGCTGACCACCTGTGCCCGCCCGTTGACGCGCAGGGTCTCCTCGGTGCCGGGCACCACGAACAGCAGGCCGACGTTCGGGTTGGCGACGATGTTGCGCAGGCTGTCGACCCGGCGGTTGCCGGGCCGGTCGGGGATCACCAGCGTGTGGTCGTCGAGGACGAGGACGCCGCCCGGCTCCTCGCCGCGCGGGGAGACGTCACAGGTGCCGTCGGGGGCCGAGGTCGCGAGCAGGACGAACGGTGAGGCGGCGATGAAGTCGCGGGCGTGTTCGTCGAGGTGGCCGATGTCCTTGCGCAGGACGACGTCCGTGGCCTCCCCGGCGATCCGGCGCAGCTCTTCTTCTGAGGTGACCGTGACGATCTGGCCGGTCTCGCCGGTCTCACCGGTGTCGAGGGAAGTCATGAGGTAAGGCTAGCCTTGTTGGTAATCATGGCTCAATGTCCCCTGGGGCGTCTCCGGTCCTGCCGGTGGGCGCGAGGGAGCGGCCTTCGATCCAGGGCTCGGCGGGACGGATCCCGCCGAAGTCCCAGGCCGCCCGGTGGCGGGCCGGATCTCGCCGTCAGGCGGCGAGGGCGGCGTGCATCTCCCAGACCAGGATCTCGGCCGGGTCGGTCGCGGTGACGCGCTGGCCGCCGGTGGCGGTGAAGCGGACGGCGTCGCCCTCGGCGAGGTGCCCGGCCCCCTCCAGGTCGACGGTGCCGCGCGGGACGAACAGGTGCAGGAACGGCGCCTCGGGCAGTTGCACGCTCTGGCCCGGCTGGAGCCTGGCCACGTGCAGCGCGGCGTACCTGTTGTTGATCCGGATGGCGCTGCGGCCCTCGTCTCTGGCCATGCCGGACGCGACCGGCACCAGGGCGCCGCCGAGCAGTTCGGAGTCGATCTCCAGCTGCTCGTACCCGGGGGCGAGTCCACCCTCGTCGGGAACCACCCACATCTGGACGAAGTGCACCGGGTCGGTGTGCTGCTCGCCCTGGAGTCGCCACGAGTCGTTCTTCTCCGAGTGGAGGATGCCCGTCCCCGCGCTCATCCGCTGGGCCAGTCCCGGATAGATCACCCCGGAGTGGCCCTCGGAGTCCTGGTGGACGAGGGATCCGCGCATCACCCAGGTGACGATCTCCATGTCCCGGTGGGGGTGGGTGTCGAAGCCGGTGCCCGGCTTGACGATGTCGTCGTTGTTGACGAGCAGCACACCGTGGTGGGTGTTGGAAAGGTCCTGGTGGCGGCCGAAGGAGAAGGAGTGCTTCGAGTCCAGCCACGGGATCTTGGTGGCGTAGCGCTCGTCGGACCTGCGGATGTCGACGTTCATGTCTGGTGGTCCTCTCATCCCGTTTGTTGAAACTTAAACTAGAGAGCCGCGTGAAATGTTCCGCACATCTCCGGGTTGGGCAGATCTTGCTTACCGATCCGAATATGATGTGTGACGATTTATCACCACGCGGGCCGCGGGTGACCCTACCTTGACGGGGGGCGGCCTACGCGATCTACCTGGGGGAACACAGTGTTTGGCCTGCTTTCGTGTCCTCCGAGGTCGCCGGATCGATGAGCGCTCCCGCGAAAACCGCCGGCTACGACTACGGAAAGTTCAGCAGGCTGGCCGGGCCCGTGACCGAGCCGGAACCCGGGGTGCCCTACCGCGTGAGCTACCGCTCCCTGCTGGCCACCGAGCCGCACCGGGTGCGGGCGGTGCTGCTGATGGTCGCGGCCCTTCTCGTGGAGTTCACCCTGATGGTCTGGCTGCTGCTGCCCGACCACTGGACCGTCCGCCCCGACCCCTATGGCACGATCCCCTGGTATCTGCCGGTGGCCGACCGGATCATGCTCGTCGCGATCGCCTTCATCGAGGTCTTCCGGCTGGTCAGCGTGGTCTCCAACGTGCACGCCATGCTGGCGGCGAGGGACCCGGTCCCGGTCGCGCCGGAACCCGGCACCCGGGTGGCCTTCATCACCACCTGCGTACCCGGCAAGGAGCCGTTGGAGATGGTCAGGGAGACCCTGGCCGCCGCGCTGAAGATCCGCCACGACGGCGTGCTCGACGTCTGGCTGCTGGACGAGGGCGACGACCCCGACATCCGCGAACTCTGTGACTGGCTGGGCGCCCGCCACTTCACCCGCAAGGGCGTGCCCGAGTGGAACCAGCCCAAGGGAACGTTCCGAGCCAAGACCAAGCACGGCAACTACAACAGCTGGCTGGACGCGCACGGCGACGACTACGACTTCTTCGTCTCGGTCGACACCGACCACGTACCGCTCCCGGAGTTCTGCGAGCGCATGCTCGGCTACTTCCGTGACCCGAGGGTGGCCTTCGTCGTCGGTCCCCAGGTCTACGGCAACTACGACGCCGGGGTCACCAAGGCCGCCGAGAGCCAGCAGTTCCTGTTCCACTCGCTGATCCAGCGGGCGGGCAACCTGTACGGCGCGCCGATGTTCGTCGGCACCAACAACGCGGTGCGCATCCGCGCGCTCAAGCAGATCGGCGGCCTGTACGACTCGATCACCGAGGACATGGCCACCGGTATCGAGTTCCACCGCTCCCGTGACCCGCAGACCGGGCAGCGCTGGATGTCGGTCTACACCCCCGACGTGCTGGCCGTGGGGGAGGGGCCGTCCTCGTGGACCGACTTCTTCACCCAGCAGCTGCGCTGGAGCCGGGGAACCTACGAGACGCTGCTCACCCAGTTCTGGAAGGCCGCGCCGAAGCTCTCGCCCGGCCGGTTCTTCAACTACTCCCTGATGGTGACCTTCTATCCGATGTCCGCGCTCAACTGGCTGCTCGCCGGGCTCAGCGCCACCCTGTTCATGGCCGTCGGCGGCTCCGGCGTGACCGTGCCGATGGACATGTGGCTCATGCTGTACGGCGACGCGGCGCTGCTGCAGGTCATGCTCTACACCTGGAACCGGCGCCACAACGTCAGCCCGCACGAGCCGGAGGGCTCCTCCGGGGTGGCGGGGATGGTCATGTCGGCGCTGTCGGCGCCCATCTACGTCACCTCGCTGATCGGCGCCGCGCTGCGCAGGCCCAGCAAGTTCGTGGTCACCCCCAAGGGCGACTCGGCCAGCCCCGACCAGATCGCCACGTTCCGTATCCACCTGTGGTGGGCGGCGATCTTCGGCGGAGGGCTGCTGCTCACCGTCTTCTGGACCGGCCACATCCACCTGGTCATGACGCTGTGGGCCATCCTCGCCCTGGTCATCTGCCTGGGCCCGCTCGTGACCTGGGCCTGGAACCTGCGGGCGGTCAAGGGCGGCCTGCGGCCGGTCGGTGACGAGTCGTGAGCCGCCTGCGCAAGCACCTGGTCGGGGTGGCGGTGGTGACCGCCGTCCTCGCGATCAACCTGCCCGCCGTCGCGGGCTTCGCCACGGAGAAGTGGCGCGACTACAGCATCAACCGCGACGACTACAAGGCGTCCCACGGCCACTGGACCTTCCTCGACGTCCCCGAGAGGTTCAAGGTCAACGCCATCCACGCCGCGCTGCTGCACACCGGCAAGGTGCTCATCGTCGCCGGATCGGGGAACAACGCCGCCAACTTCGACAAGAACACCTTCAAGACCGTGCTGTGGGACCCGGCGAAGCCGGGCGGGCCCGACGAGTTCAAGCTGATCGACACCCCCGTCGACCTCTTCTGCGCGGGACACACGATGCTGCCCGACGGCAAGCTCCTCATCGCGGGCGGCACGGGCCGCTTCGAGGTGCTGAAGGCCAAGGTCAAGCGGGCCGCGGGCGCCCTGACCTTCAAGAACGAGAACCCCGACGCCAAGCCCAGGCAGTTCCACCCCGGCACGCTGCTCACCGCCCCCGGCGGTCAGGTCTACCGCACCACCGCCCACATCAGCGTGCCGCCCGCGAAGAAGATCGAGACCGGAGTGCCGGGGAAGGTGAGGATCCGGCCCAGCGAGACCAAGGTCTTCGCCGAGGCCGTCACCGAGGGCGCGGCCGGCCTGCTCACCGCGCCGGCCGGTTCCGTCAACTACGAGATCCAGGGACTCAAGGGCCGGGAGAAGCGCGACCTGTACGCCATGGGCGGCAGCATGACGATGGAGAAGCAGGACTTCCAGGGCATCAGGGACGCCTACGAGTTCGACCCCGTCACCGAGCGCTACACCAAGGTCCAGGACATGGCCGAGGGGCGCTGGTACCCGACCATGACGAACCTGCCCGACGGCAGGGTCATGACCGTCTCCGGACTCGACGTCGTGGGGGAGGTCACCAGGGACAACGAGATCTACAACCCCAGGACCAAGACCTGGCGGCCCGGTCCCAAGAGGTTCTTCCCGACCTACCCCGCGCTGTTCCTGCTGGAGGACGACACCCTCTTCTTCACCGGTATGAGCGCCGGGTACGGCCCCGGCCAGCTCGAGTTGCGTCCCCCCGGAATCTGGGACTACCGCCGCGACACCGACCGTCTGGTGAAGACCCCGGGCGGCGTCGGAGGCATGGCGCCCGACGAGATGGAGGCGTTCACCCCCGTCCCCGGACTGCCCGAGCCCGAGTTGAACGAGACCGGCGCCTCCGTGCTGCTGCCGCCCGCGCAGGACCAGCGGATCATGGTGATGGGCGGGGGGCCGGTCGGGGAACGCCAGCCGGGCCTGCCCAACGCCACCGCCAGGACCGCCATCGTCGACCTCACCGAGGCGAGCCCGCGCTACGTCAGAGGCCCCGACCTGTCCGACCCGGTGCGCTACCCGAACGCCGTGCTGCTGCCCGACGACAGCGTGCTCTCCTTCAACGGCTCCAGCGACTACCGGGGACGCGGCGCCAGTGACGTCCTGCGCGCGGAGGTCTACCGCCCGGAGAGCAACAGCTTCCACGAGGCCGCGGCGCCCGCCGTCGGCCGCAACTACCACGCCGAAGGACTCCTGCTGCCCGACGGACGGGTGCTCGGCATGGGCTCCGACCCGCTCTTCGGCGACAAGGCGGGCTCCCTGCCCGGCACCTTCGACCAGCGCATCGAGATCTACACGCCGACCTACCTGCACAACGGCGAGAAGGCGCCGGTGTTCACCGGCGGGCGCGAGAGCGTGTCCCTGGGGCGCAGGGCCGGTTTCCAGACTCCCGACGCCGCACGCATCCACCAGGTGCGGCTGATGCGCCCGAGCGCCGTCACCCACGTCACCGATGTGGAGCAACGCTCGATCAAGTTGGAGTTCACCCGGGTGCCTACCGGGATAATCGCCGAGATCCCCTCCAATCCAGCCCTGGTGCCCCCAGGGTGGTACATGCTGTTCGGAGTCACCGAACGGGGAACGCCGTCCCCGGCACGCTGGGTCCACATCCGAGGAGAGGGCTGACATGATCCCCGCAGCCCTCCGTTGGTGTACGGCGCCCTCCCACTTCTGTTCCCCGGGGTCGGCCCGGGGTCCCCACGCCGGAGGTATTCGATGAACAGGTACGGCCTCGCGGCCGCGCTGGCTCTCGCTCTCGCGACGGGGGCCTGTACCGGCGATCCCGCGCCGCCCACCACCTCCGGGAACGCGGCCTCGGGGAACGCCACCTCCGGGGGCACTCCCTCGGGCCCCGCGGGCGGGTTCTACGTCGACCCCGACGGCGCCGCGGCCCAGGAGGTCCGCAAACTCGAGGGGGAAGGCAGGACCGAGGAGGCCGGGCTGATCCGTAAGATCGCCGAGCGGCCCAACGCGATCTGGATCGGTGACCAGGACCCGAAGGACAGGGTCGCCTCCATCACCACCAAGGCCCGGCAGGCGGGCCGGATTCCCGTCCTGGTGGCGTACCACATCCCCAACCGCGACTGCGGCCAGTTCTCCGCGGGCGGCGCCTCCGACGCGGAGGAGTACCGCTCCTGGATCGGCCGGTTCGCCGAGGGCATCGGCGACCGGCCCGCGCTGGTCGTCGTCGAACCCGACGCGCTCGCCCACATCCTGGACAACTGTACCCAGGGCGGTCAGGCGGGCGAGCGCCTCGACCTGCTGCGCGGCGCGGTGGAGACGTTGAAGAAACAGTCCGCGGCCAAGGTCTACCTCGACGCGGGGAACGCCGGCTGGATCAAGAACCCGGGCGAGTGGGCCGAACCCATGCGCAGGGCGGGGGTGCCCCAGGCGGACGGCTTCGCCTTCAACGTCAGCAACTTCTTCACCGTCGAGGAGAGCGTCGCCGTCGCGGGACGGCTCTCGGACGCGGTCGACGGGGCCCGCTACGTCATCGACACCTCCCGCAACGGCAACGGCCCCGTCCGCGACGCGCAGGGCGACGACGCGTGGTGCAACCCCAAGGGCCGCGCGCTCGGCGCGGAACCGACCACCGAGACCGGCCACGAGCGGGTGGACGCCTTCCTGTGGATCAAGCGGCCCGGCGAGTCGGACGGCGAGTGCCACCGGGGGGAGCCCCGCGCCGGCGACTGGTTCCCCGAATACGCGCTGGAACTCGCGCGTAACGCGAGATAGCCGCTTATTCGTTATATCTTCGATCTTGCAGGTCAAGATTGCTTCGCAGGAGATTGACCGGAGTTGTCAGTTTTTCAGCGACCCTCTGGGAGCTTTCCTCGATGAACAGATGGAAAACGGCCATCGTCGCGCTGGCGGTCACCCTGCCAAGCGGCGTACTGCCCGCCGTGCTACCCGCCGGCGTGCTGCCTACCGACGTGTTGCCCGCCGCCGCCGCGCGATCCGCGGCCTCCCCTATCCAGGACGGCGAGACCAAGCCGGTCTACTCGCGCGCCGACGCGCTCACCGAGACCGTGTTCGTCGAGGTCGCCGGGGTCGACAGCGACGCCGACGGCCGCCCGGACCGGGTCGCCGTCGACATCATGCGGCCCAAGGAGACCGCCTCGGGGCTGAAGGTCCCGGTCATCATGGAGGCGAGCCCCTACTACGCGGGCGGCAACGACGTGCCCAACCACGTCGTCGACCTGGACGGCTCCGACCCCGCGGGCATGGAGTACCGGCGCAACAAGTTCCAGGACCTGCGCGACGAGATGTTCGGCATCGACGGTCTCGACGTGAACCGGGCGGTCGCGCCGCCCTTCCGCGGTTACTACGACAACTACTTCGTGCCGCGCGGTTACGCGATCGCGCTGGTGGAGAACCTCGGCTCGGGACGGGCGACCGGCTGCCCCACGACCGGCCTGGACAACGAGACCGCGGGCCCCAAGGCCGCGATCGACTGGCTCAACGGCCGCGCCCGGGGGTTCGACGCGGCAGGGAACGAGATCAGGGCCGACTGGTCCACCGGGAACGTCGGCATGATCGGCGTCTCCTACAACGGCACGCTGCCCAACGCCGTCGCCGCGACCGGGGTCAAGGGGCTCAAGGCGATCGTGCCGATCGCGGCCATCTCCTCCTGGTACGACTACTACCGAGCCAACGGCGGGGTGCTCGCCCCCGGCGGCTACCAGGGCGAGGACGCCGACGTGCTCGCCCGCTACGTGCTGACCCGCGAGAACGCCACGCAGACCTGTGGCGCGCTGATGGACCGCATCGAGCAGGACCAGGACCGGGTCACCGGCGACTACTCCGGTTTCTGGGACCGGCGCAACTACCTCAACGACGTGCGCAAGGTCCGCGCCGCGGTCTTCCTGGTGCACGGCCTCAACGACTGGAACGTCAAGACCAAGCAGGCCGTCCAGTGGTGGGACGCCCTCGCCAAGCGGAACGTGCCCCGCAAGATCTGGCTCCACCAGGGCGCGCACTTCAACCCGTTCTCCTTCGCCGGACGCAACGCCGAGTGGCTGCGCCAGCTCCACCGCTGGTTCGACTTCCACCTGTACGGTCTGCGCAACGGCATCATGGACGAGCCGCAGGCCGACGTGGAGTCGGGTCCGGGACAGTGGGCGCAGCACGCCTCGTGGCCGCTGCCCGGCACCCGCGACGCGCGGCTCCACCTCGCCGCCGGCAAGGACGGCCGTAACGGCACCCTGAGCGCCGACCGCCCCCGGGACCGCCGCACCGTCGAGACGTTCGTCGACCAGAGCGCCCGTACCGCCGAGCAGCTCGCCGAGAACGCCGAGGCCACGGATCCCAACCGGCTGGCCTACGTCTCGGGCACCCTGGCCCGCGACGCGCGCCTGTCGGGCACCCCGGAGGTCTCGGTGCGCGCCGCCTTCAAGGGCGGGCGCTCGCCGTACCTGACGGCGCTGCTCGTCGACTACGGCACCGACACCCGCGCGTACGGCGGCGTCGTCTACGGCGACACCCAGGTCTGCTACGGCCAGGGCGTGCCCGGCGACACCGGCTGCACCCGGCTGGCCGAGCACATCACGGTGACCGCCCCCTACAAGATCATCACAAGGGGCTGGCTCGACGTCCGCAACCGCCACTCCGCCTCGAAGACCGAGCTTCTGCGCGAGGGGCACTTCTACGACTTCCGCTTCGACCTGCAGCCGAACGACTACGTCGTCAAGGCCGGCCACCGGATCGGCGTCGTGCTCCTGTCCACCGACCGTGACTTCACCCTGCGCCTGCCCCCGGGGACCGGCGTCTCGGTCGAGCCCGGATCCAGCTCGGTCGTCCTCCCGCTCGTCGGCGGGAGCGCCGCCCTCCGCTGATCCCCGGCCCGGTCAGGGAACGCGGACCCTTCGCGTGGCCTGCGGCACCCGGGCGAGGGGACGGGCATGAGGGGAAACCCCGGCTTGTCCCTGAGATCGGGGCCCAGGCCTGCCGCCGGGCCGGGCAGGGGCCTAGCGTGGGGTGCATGGGACGAATTCTTCTGATCGTGGCGGCCGTGGTGATCGGCTTCCTCCTGCTGGGCTCGGTGCTGGGCTTCCTCTTCACGCTCCTCAAGTGGGCTCTGATCATCGGACTGGTGGGGGTGGTGGTCGTGTTCGCGAGCCGGCTCTTCCACTCCTCGAACGCACGCGACTGACCGCGGCCCGTCCCCGGCCCTTTCCCGGCCGAGGGCGGGCCGTGGTGCGGATCCCGGCGGATCAGTAGTGCTCGAACACGCAGTGGGCCGCCACGGTCTCGCTGGAACCGTTCGCCCGCACGCCGGTGATGCGCTCGGCCAGTTTCAGCGCCTGCGGAAGATCCCCCTCGGCGTCCTCGCCCGCCAGGCCGAGCTCGGTCCGCTCGGCGAGGTATGCGCCTGAGGCGTCGTCGTCGGGGAACAGCCAGTCGAAGGTGAGCACCTCCTGCCCGTCGGCGTAGTGGACGAAGCTCGCGACCATGTTGACGTTGCGGAAGACGCTCGCCGTCACCGTTCCCGAGGAGAGCCGGGACAGGATCTCCGGCAGCGTCCCCGCGAAGCCGTTCCACTCACTGAGGATGGCCCCGCCCTCGGCGGGGCGGGCGGAGACGAGACCCTCCTCGTAGTCCCCCTCCTCGTCGTCACCGTCGAGCACCTCGGTGGGGAAGCGGGCGAGGGCCTCGCGCGGGGTGAGACCGCGGACAAAGGTCACGCAGAACGCGTCGTCGTCGATCCAGTCGTAGTCGCTCACGGGGGTCCGATTCTCTTCGGCTGACAGATCGGGAAGATCTTGGCACCGAGGACCGACAGAATCCGCCTGCGGCGAACGGAGTTCGCGGCGCGGGTGCATGTCCTTCCCCGCCGGTTCTCACCGCGCTCGACGGCGGACCCTCCGGCCGGTCGCGAGGCGGGTGCGGGTTCTCCGAGACCACGCGGGCCGATGTCAGTCCCGCCGTTCGACGGCACGCGCCGTCGGCCACGCCCCGTTCTCGACCAACCGGCGCGTCACCCGGAAGACCTCGGTCGCGACGACCTCGACGGCGGCCGGTATCCGGCCGCCCCGCTGCAGAGCGAGGACAACGGTGCGGGACACCTCGGGATCGGTCAGCGGGCCGCCGCTCAGCCGCCCGGTCGCCACGTCCTCGGCGACGCCCGCGGCGGGCAGGACGCTCCAGCCGGTTCCCGACGACACCAGCTTCTTCTGCAGCAGCATCGAGTTGGTCTGGCACGCCACCGTGGGCTCGACGCCGGCGGTGCCGAGCGCCTCGTCGATGAGGGTCCGCAGTCCGTGCCCGGCCACGGGCAGTACGAGTGGCTGTCTCGTCACGTGGTCCCAGGTCAGCGAGCCGGCGTCGCCGAGAGCCGCGCCGGGCGGCGCGACCGCCCACAGCGACTCGTGCAGCAGCGGTGTGACGGAGATCGACGGTGTCGACGCGAGGTTGTACAGCAGGGTCATGTCCACGGCGCCGTCGTCCAGCCACTGCTGCAGGTGGCCGGAGAAGGCGCTGAGCAGGCGCAGATCGATGCCCGGGTGCCGCCGTGCGACCGACTCCATCAGAGGAGCCGCGAGGATCTCGACGGTGCTCTCCAGCAGCCCGATCGTGACGATCCCCTGGACCTGCCCGCGATCGGGCCGGATCTCGGCCCGTGCCCGCTCCAGTTCGAGGAGCGCCCGGCGCGCGCGCTCGGTCAGGATCTCACCCGCGGGAGTGAGCGTCATGCCCTGGCTGGTGCGCTCGAAGAGCCGGACACCGATCTCCTCCTCCAGCGAGCGGATGTGCCGGCTGACCGCGGGCTGCACGACGCGGAGCAGGCGGGCCGCCTTGGTGACACTGCCGACGTCGCTGACGGTGACGAGCGCCGTGAGCTGCTTGAGGTCCATCGGGTCCTTTACGTGGTCATGCGCGAAACGAGTGAGGTCATCACATATCAGCATTTCACAGGATGTGACATCGCAAAATAAGATGGCCTGGCGGCCAAGCGCACCGTGTGTCCCCGTTCCTGACCATCACGCCCGGGAGGGCTTCCCATGTGCGAACTCAGCGCGGATGAAGCGGCGATCGTCGCCCTGGTGCGGGAATGGGTCGACCACGAGGTCAAACCCGTCGTGCGGGAGCTGGAGCACACCGACACCTATCCCGAGGCGCTCATCGAGCAGATGAAGCGGATGGGCATCTACGGCCTCGCGATCCCCGAGCCGTGGAACGACGCCGGCGTCTCCGCGCGCTGCTACGCCGCGGTGACCGAGGAGCTCGCGCGCGGTTGGATGAGCCTGGCCGGCGCGATGGGCGGGCACAGCGTGGTCGCGAAGCTTCTCCTCGCCTACGGAACCCAGGAGCAGAAGGACCACTACCTGCCGAAGATGGCCGTCGGCGAGATCCGGGCGACGATGGCGCTCACCGAGCCCGGCGGAGGGTCCGACCTGCAGGCCATGCGCACCGTGGCACGCAGGCAGGGCGACGAGTACGTGCTCAACGGGTCCAAGACGTGGATCACGAACGCGCGGCGGTCCCAGCTGATCGCCCTGCTGTGTCTCACCGACCCCACGGCCTCCCCCGCGCACCGCGGCATCAGCATCCTGCTGGTCGAGAAGGGGCCCGGCTTCGAGGTGTCACGCGACCTTCCGAAGCTCGGCTACAAGGGGGTCGAGAGCTGCGAGCTGTCCTTCGACGACTTCCACGTGCCCCGCTCCGCGCTGCTCGGCGACGCGGAGGGCCACGGCTTCGCGCAGATGATGCGCGGCCTGGAGATCGGGCGCATCCAGGTGGCCGCGCGAGCGGTCGGTGTCGGCGCCGCGGCGTTGGAGGACGCCCTGCGCTACAGCCAGGAGCGTGAGAGCTTCGGGCAGCCGATCTGGAGGCACCAGTCGATCGGCAACTACCTCGCGGACATGGCGACCCAGCTGACGGCCGCCCGCCAGCTCGTCCAGTACGCCGCGCGCCGCTACGACTCGGGTGAGCGAGCCGACCTGGAGGCGGGCATGGCGAAACTGTTCGCCTCGGAGACGGCGATGAAGATCGCTCTGGACGCTGTGCGCATCCACGGCGGATACGGCTACTCGACCGAGTTCGACGTCGAACGGTACTTCCGTGACGCCCCACTGATGATCATCGGTGAGGGCACCAACGAGATCCAGCGCAACGTGATCGCGCGGGAGCTGGTCCGGCGCCACCGGGTGCGGCCGTGACGGCCCCGGTCGCGGCGTCCTGGCTGTTCGTCCCCGGCAGCCGGCCGGATCGGTTCGACAAGGCCGCCCGCGCCGGTGCCGGCGAGGTCGTCGTCGACCTTGAGGACGCGGTCGCCCCCGAGGACAAGGAGTCCGCTCGCGACGAGGTCGTGGCCTGGCTGGCCGGCGGTGCGACGGCCTGGGTGCGTGTCAACGCGGCGAACACCCGGTGGCACGAGGCCGATCTCGCGGCGCTGGCCTCCTGCCGGGGGTTGCGCGGAGTGATGGTGCCCAAGACGGAAGGACCGGCCGTCCTGCGCAGGGTCGCCCGATGGCTGCCGGCCGAGGCCGGGATCGTCGCCCTGGTGGAGAGCGCGCTGGGAGTTCAGGAGGCGGGAGTCATCGCCGCCTTCCCCGCGGTGACCGCGCTGGCGTTCGGATCGATCGACTTCGCGCTCGACATCGGCGCCGAGCATACCGACGAGGCCCTGCTGTTCGCCCGTTGCGCACTCGTCGTGGCCTCCCGCGCGGCGTCCCTGCCGGCCCCGATCGACGGCGTCACCGTCGAACTCCGGGATACCGCCGCGGTCAGGACGGCCGCGGCCCGCGCCAGGGGGCTCGGCTTCGGGGGAAAGCTGTGCGTCCACCCCGCTCAGGTCGAACCCGTCAACGCGGCCTTCGCTCCCGACCACGCGGATCTGGAGTGGGCGAGGGCGGTGCTCGCCGAGGCGCCCGGGGGCGAGGTTTTCACCAGCAACGGCCAGATGGTCGACAGGCCGGTCCTGGAGCGAGCCCGCCGGATAATGGCGCGGGCCGGCCACCGGACGACGGCCGGACCGGGGGCGTGAGAGAGACGCCGCACGCGTCCGCCGCCGGCCGGGAGCCGGTGACGGGGGTCGTGCCACATCCGGGCGGGCACGACGAGGGCATCCGGGCCGATCACGGCCCGCGACACGAGGAGGCCGCCGAATGACCGAGGCAGGGGGCATCGAGACGGAGGGCATCGAGACGGAGGTCGTCGAGGCGGAGGTCGTCGAGCGCACCGAGGCGCTCCAGCCGGAGCCCGCCGTCGCGCTCGCCCGGCTCCTCGGCGTCGACCTGCCGGATCTGGAGAGCGAGGGGCTGCCCCTGTTGTGGCACTGGGTCTACCTGCTGGAGCGGCCGCGCCAGGTCGACCTTGGAGCCGACGGTCATCCGGTCCGCGGTGTGATCCCCGCGCCACCCGCGCCGGGACGGCACCGGATGGCGGCCGGCGGCCGGGTCAGGCTGTTCGGCCCGCTCGTCGTGGGGCGTGCTGCGACGCGACGCACCGAGGTCGTGTCACTGACCGAGAAGGAAGGACGCACGGGGCCGCTGACCTTCGTCGTCGTGCGCCACACCGTACGCCAGGGTGGCGAGGTCAAGGTCGTCGAGGAACAGGACATCGTCTATCGCGACGTCTATCGCGACGCCGTCGCCACCGGCTCGCGTGCCGAAGCGGGCATGTTCACACCGGTGGCGGTCGAAGAGGACGAGTGGCCGCTGCCCGTGGACCCGGTGCTGCTGTTCCGGTTCTCGGCGTTGACCTACAACGCGCACCGCATCCACTACGACCGTGACTACGCCCGCGACGTCGAAGGCTACCCGGGGCTGGTGACCCACGGTCCGCTGCAGGCACTGGCCATGGCGGAGTGCGTGCGAGGAAAGGGCGTGCTCGCCACGGCGATCGACTACCGCCTGGTGGCGCCGTTGTTCGACCATCAGGGCCTGGTGGCACGGGGCGTCGTGACCG
This sequence comes from Streptosporangium sp. NPDC000095, assembly GCF_042899335.1. Classification (NCBI taxonomy): domain Bacteria; kingdom Bacillati; phylum Actinomycetota; class Actinomycetes; order Streptosporangiales; family Streptosporangiaceae; genus Streptosporangium; species Streptosporangium sp. NPDC000095. The sequence continues at coordinate 20,549 of NZ_JBIAZS010000030.1, read as the reverse complement.
CTTCCGGCCACGAGGTCTCCGTCCGCGACCTCGGCGGCCGGATCACGGCGAAGGGGCAGGTCCGCTCGTCCGCGGTCAGTCCCGGGAGACGTGCCTCAGCCTGAGGTCGTCGAGCAGGGTCTGGGTCGCGGCGGCCACCGCCTCGACGGCCCGCTCGAAGGCCTCCGCGTTGCGCGTCGACGGGGAGCGGAAGCCCGACACCTTGCGGACGTACTGGAGCGCGGCGGCTCGCACGTCGTCGTCGGTCACGTCGCTGGCGTAGGGCTCACGAAGGGTCTTGATGCTCCGGCACATGACAGGACCGTACTGCGTCTCGCGACCCTACAGATCCGGCCGGCCCCGCCGGAACCGGCCGACGGGGGGCGTCCTGACCCACCGGATCGTGCCCGAGCCGCTCGGCTCGACTCCGGATCGGCGGCCGGAACCGTGCGGTCCGAGGCCGGATCACGCCGGGGCCGGTCGCCGCGCGACGACGGTCAGCCGTCGTGGCCGTCGCGCTCGCGCTGGATCGCGTCGGCACTCTGGATGGCGCCGAGAAGCCCGGGAAAGAGCACGTCGAGGTCACGTCGGCGCAGCGCGTTCATCTTGGCCGTGCCCCGATAGGCCTGGTTGATCACCCCGGCCTCGCGCAGCACCCGGAAGTGGTGGGTGGTGGTCGACTTGGTGATCGCCAGATCGATCGCCGAGCAGGGGGCCTCCCCGTCCTCGCCCAGTTGCCACAGGAAACGCACGATCTGAAGGCGCATCGGGTCGGACAGCGCGTGCAGCACGCCCTCCAGACGGATGTCCTCGCGCGCGGGGTGTTCCAGAGCCCTGACGGACGAGGTCGACACGGTGATTCCCTCCCTTGGGTGGCTCGATTGTACGAGAGCAGTCGTAGTTTGACATCTGTCGTAGTACGTAGATTATCGTATTAGCGTCAAGCCGGGGCGCCGCCCCAAAGACCCTCTCCAGAAGGAGTACGACCGTGAGCGCCCTGTTCGAGCCCCTGACCCTGAGGTCCCTCACCATTCCCAACCGGATCTGGATGGCTCCGATGTGCCAGTACTCCGCGGCGGTCGAGGGGCCGGAGCAGGGGGTGCCGACCGACTGGCACCTGTCCCACCTCGCCGCCCGCGCGGTGGGCGGTGCCGGGCTCATCCTGACCGAGGCCACCGCGGTGGCGCCGGAGGGCCGCATCAGCCCGGCCGACCTCGGACTCTGGAACGACCGCCAGCAGCAGGCGTTCACCCGTGTCGCCCGTTTCCTGCGGGAGCACGGCGCCGTGCCCGGCATCCAGCTCGCGCACGCGGGACGCAAGGCCTCCACCCGCAGTCCCTGGCGAGGCGGCGCGCCCACCGGACCCGGCGAGCACGGCTGGCAGCCGGTCGGGCCGAGCCCGATCCCCTTCGACGAACGTCACCCCACCCCCACGGAGCTGGACGCCGGCGACATCGACAGGATCGTGGGCGACTTCGCCGCCGCGGCGCGCCGGGCGCTGGCCGCGGGCTTCCAGGTGGCCGAGATCCACGGCGCGCACGGCTACCTGATCGCCGAGTTCCTGTCGCCTGTCAGCAACCACCGCACCGACGCGTACGGCGGCTCGTACGAGAACCGCACCCGCTTCGCGCTCCGGGTCGTCGACGCGGTGCGCGAGGTCTGGCCCGACGAGCTTCCCCTCTTCTTCCGCGTCTCGGCCACCGACTGGCTGGCCGAGAACCCCGCGGACGACCGCGAGGGCTGGGGCGCCGACGACACCGTCCGCTTCGCCAAGGACCTGCTGGCCCACGGCGTCGACCTGCTCGACACCTCGACCGGCGGCAACGTCGCCGGGGTGCGCATCCCCACCGGGCCCGGCTACCAGGTGCCGTACGCGGCCAGGGTGAAGGCCGAGACCGACCTGCGGGTGGGCGCGGTCGGTGAGATCACCAGGCCCCGGCAGGCCGAGGAGATCATCGCCTCCGGTCAGGCCGACGCGGTCCTGCTCGGCCGGGAACTGCTCCGCACCCCGTACTGGCCGAACCTCGCCGCCCGCGAGCTCGGCTCCGCCGCCCGCTGGCCCGACCAGTATCACCGCGCGGTCTGACTCCGCCGCGGCCGTCACCCGGCGCGTCCCTCCCACCGGACGGGGAGGTGACCCGTCCGGTGGGGGGACGCGCTGGGGGGAAGACGGAGCGGCCCGCCAGGGGGGCGCGGGCCGGTCCGTCTGTCAGGGGGAGTGGCGATGAACGGACCGGCCCGCCAGGGGGCGAACCCCCGGGGGTCGAGCGGGCCGGTCCGGGATCATGGGGTGGTGCGGCGCAGGGCGACCGCGTCCCGGTGGACCGCGGCGGGAGCGTGACCGTCGAGGAGCAGGCGGCGCATCAGGACCGCGACCTCACCCATCGTCTCCGGGCGGAAGCCGCGGCGGGTCACCTCCTGGGTGCCGATCCGCAGGCCCCGCGCGGGCTCACCGGAAGACTGCCCCGGCAGGCGGACGCCGCTGAGATAGACGCCGCCCTCGGCCAGCAGCCTGGCGGCCTCGTCCCCGCCGCCGAACGCGGCGGCGTCCACCGCCACGTGGTGCGAGACGGTCCAGCCCCGATGGGCGGCGGCCACGGTGAAGCCCTCGCCGTCCAGTGTCGCGGCCAGTGCCCCGGCGTTGGCGAGGCAGCGGTCGGCGTACGCGGAACCGCCCGCGGCGTGCTCGGCGGAGGCGAGGACCAGCGGCGCAAGGCGTGAGGCGTCGTAGTTGGCGGTCAGGCCGGGATAGGCGGCCGCCGACACCTGGCGGGCGAGATCCTCGTCGCGGGTCACCACGGCCGCGCCCGGCGGGCCGCCGAAGGACATGTAGGTGGACATGGTCACCAGGTGCGCGCCCTCGTCCAGCGGGCGCTGGAACCGGCCGCCCGCGATGAGCCCCGCCACGTGCGAGGCGTCGTAGAGCAGCAGGGCCCCCACCTCGTCGCAGGCCGCCCGTAACCTCGCGACGTCGTACGGGAACAGCATCAGGTTCGCGCCGACCACCACCAGCGCGGGCCGGTGCGCGCGCAGGAACGCCGGCAGGGCCACGTGGTCGACGTCGAGCCGTTCGGCGTCGTAGGGCAGGTCGACGACCCGCAGGCCCCGGATTCCGGCGGCGCCCTGGGCGTGGTGGCTGGCGTGACCCCCGGCGGTCTCCGGAAGCACCGCGATCGTGTCGCCGGGGCCGGCGAACGCGCTGTAGCAGGCGAGGTTGGCCAGCGTGGCGCTCTGCAGGCGCACCTCGGCGAACTCACCGCCCATCAACGCCGCGACCTGGAGCGGGGCGAGGACCTCCAGCACGTCCAGCTCCTCCAGGCCGGTCTGGAACTTCTCGCCCGGCCAGCCCATCGAAGGGCGGCACCCCAGGGAGATCTCGTGCGCGGCCCTGGCGCGCTCGCTCATCGTGTTGGTGCCCGCGTACAGCACCACGCCGTCCTCGTCGAGGCGGCCGCGGTGCTCGGCCAGTACCGCGTCGACCAGCCGGGACACCGCGTCGAACCCCAGTCCGCCCACCTCGGCCTCAAGCTCGGCCAGGCGCAACTGTGCCCGTGGCGGCGCCCACGGGGCGACGCGGCTGCGCTCCTCCACGAGGTTCCTTTCACCGGGCGATCGAACGACTCTCACGAGGCGGGTTCCCCGGCTCCCACGAGGCGGGTCCCCCGAAATGAGTAAGTGCGACGCTACGGCCCACGCCAGGTCGAGTCATCGTTCCGGCGCCGGAGATACTTCCTACATCTGTAGGATTGGACCGTGATAGCGGATGATGTTCAGGATCTGCTGGAGTCGCTCGCCGTGGCCGTGGGCCGGGGGATGTCCGTGGACGACCTGGAGGGCCGGGTCGTCGCGCACAGTGCCCATCACGGGGAGGTCGATCCGGTCAGGGCGCAGGCCATCCTCTCGCGCTCGGTTCCCGCCGAGGTGGGGGCCTGGCAGGAGGCGCACGGGGTGACTACGACCCGCGAGCCGGTACGGATCCCGAAAAATCCTGACTTGGGGATGGCGGCGAGGCTCTGTGTCCCGCTGCTCCACCAGGACCGCCGCGTCGGCTACCTGTGGATCATCGAGGGCCCCGGCCCGCTCAACCCGCAGGAGCGCGAAAGGGCCGTGCGCGACGCCGCCGCGATCGCCGCCCTGCTCGACGACGGCGGCAGCTCCCACATCCTGAGCCAGCTGCTCACCGGTGAGATCGGCGTGCGGCGTGCGGCCGGTGTGCTCGGTGAGGGGCCGCTGCGCGTCCTGGCGCTGCGGGGCGACCCGGACGGCCTGCGCGAGGCGGTCGGCGCGGAGCTCGCCAGGGTGCGCCGCCCGCCGGCCTTCACGATCCTGGACCGCCACGCCGTACTGCTGCTGAACCGCGGCGAGGACGCGGTGGCACTGGGGGAGCGGCTCGCCGCCAGGACCCGCGCGGGCGCCGGGCTCAGCGCACCGCACCCCGGGCTGGAATCGGCCGTACGGGCGCACGAGGAGGCGCTCACCGCGGCCAGGGCCGCCGCGGCCGAACCCGCGCTGCGGCCGGTCGCCCGCTGGCCGGACCTGGGCGTCTACCGGCTGCTCGCCGACCCGGTCGCGGGCCCGCACGGGTCGGCCGGCGGCCCGCTCGACGCGCTGCGCGAGCACCCGGCGCTCCTCACCACCCTGGAGACCTATCTGGACAGCGGAGGAGACGCCCAGGAGACCGCGAGGCTGCTCCACCTGCACCGCACCAGCCTCTATTACCGCCTCACCAGAATCGAGCACCTGGCCGACCGCAACCTCAAGAACGGAACCCACAGGTTAGAACTTCATCTCGCGCTGAAGCTCGGTCGCTGGAATGCGGTGTAGCGGCCGGGTAATCCGGGCACAGCTTTCCGGTGTTGCAGTTGATCAGCGAGATCATGGCCATCGTCGTCGTGCTCGTGCTCATTCCGCTGTCGTTAATTCTCGTGTCCGTTGTGGTCCTCCTCGCGCTGGCCGCGTTGGCTCTGGCGACTTCACGGGAGCAGGATGGGAGAACGACATCCCGGCGGAGGTAAGACGGTGCGGCAGCTCAGCGCGGTGGATACGCAGTTCCTGAATTTCGAGACCTCGACGAACGTCGCGAACATCGGGGGACTCGCGATCCTGTCGGGAGGCCTGACCCGCGGTGACCTGGTGTCGCTGCTGGCCCGTCGGCTCCACCTGGCCGCGCCCTTCCGCATGCGGCTCGCCTTCGTCCCGTTCGGCCTGGACCACCCCTACTGGACCGAGGACTCCAGAATCGACCTCGACTACCACGTGCGCGAGATCGCGCTGCCCAAACCGGGCAGTGACATGCAACTGGGCGAGCAGGTGGCCAGGCTGCACGCCCGGCGCCTGGATCGGCGTCGCCCGCTGTGGGAGATGTATCTCATCCACGGCCTGCACGGGGACCGTACGGCCCTCTACATGAAGGTCCACCATTCGGCGGTCGACGGCGTCACCGGCGCCGACGTGCTGGCCGGGCTGCTGGACACCTCACCCGAGCCTGCGGAGGTCGAGCTGGCGCCCCCGGGCGAGCCGGAGGAGGAGATCGACACGGGGGAGATGGTCGTCAGAGGGCTCGCCAAAGTCGCCGTCAACCCGGCCAACGCGATACGGTTCCTGATCAACGCCGTCCCGCACCTCGACGAGATTCCGCTGATCTCCCAGGCACCCGGGGCGGGGCTGGTCTCACGGATCACCAGGGACCTCGCCACCCGCCTGTCCGGATCCGGGGCCGCCGAGGTGCCTGCCATGCCCCGCATGACCGTTCCCCGCACCCCTTTCAGCGGAAGGATCAGCGCGCATCGGCGGTTCGCCTACACCGCCCTGCCGCTGGAGGACGTCAAGCTGGTCAAGAACGCCTTCGGTGTCACGGTGAACGACGTGGTGATGGCCCTGTGCGCCGGGGCGCTGCGCCAGTGGCTGCTCAAGCACGACGCGCTGCCCGAGCAGCCCCTGGTCGCGGGGGTGCCGTTCTCGCTCCGCCTGCCCGGTGACCAGAGCGCGGGAAACCAGGTCAGCATCATGATCACCACCTTGGCGACACAGGTCGCCGATCCGGTGGAACGGCTGCTGGCGGTGCGTGACGCGATGCGGCTGATCAAGGACCGCTCGTCGCTCGCCCCGGCGCGCTGGCTCCAGGAGCTCAGCGACATGATGCCTTCCGCGCTGACCGGGCTCGCCTCCCGCGCCGCCTTCAACCTGTTCGCCGGCAGCGCGGGCCCCATCAACGTGGTGATCTCCAACGTGCCCGGCCCGCAGATCCCCCTCTACGTGAGTGGCGCCAGGCTTCTGGCGTACCATCCCGTCTCCGTCGTGACCGACGCCAGCGGCGGCATCAACATCACGGTCTTCTCCTACGACGGCTCACTTGACGTCGGCGTGATCGCCTGCCGGGAGATGGTTCCCGATGTGTGGACCGTTACCGACTATCTCAGGGACACCCTGCTGGAGCTCAAGTTCCTCGTTGAGGAGCAGTGACAGCCCGGGAGCGTCCTCGGTGAAGCGCAGAATCTTCTCCAGGCAGACGATCGAGCCCCGCTCCTGCCTCTTGACGAACCGGATGTCATCGGCGAGGGCCTGCATGATCAGCAGCCCGCGGCCGTGCTCGGAGGTGGGGGCGGGGGAGGAGGTCTCGGAGAAGTCGAAGCCGTTGCCGGCGTCCACCACCTTGATCACGCACCGGCCCCTGGTCAGCTCGGTGCTGACCATGTAGTCGTCGCTGGGAATGGCGTGCTGGATGACGTTGGAGCACGCCTCGGAGAGCATGAGCTGGATGTCCTCGCGAATCTGGGACACCACCCCCAGGGCCTGCAGCGAGGAGTCGAGAAGCTGTCTGATCACAGGAACACTCGCAGCGTCACGCGGCAGACGCAATGCGATGGTGGCCTCCACGGTCTCCCCCTTTTCATCGCCGATTCGCAGCCGACGTAGAAGCCCTGCCCTGGGGAAACCGTCCTAATCGAGGATGGGTGATCGTGTCCCTGGGATACGGCAGAAAACGGCAAAACATTTCTTCCGTGGCATGTAACCGGGGGGATTCCCTCCGGTTCGGGGTTCGCGACGACGCGGTCCGGAGCCGGGCATGGAACGCCCGCGGGGCGGGGGTCGCCGACCCCCGCCCCGCGCTTCGATGATCGAAGGACGCTATCCGGAGAAGGCGTCCGTCGCGGCCTGGCAGAAGGCCTTGAGGTCGTCGGGCTTGCGGCTGGTGATCAGCGTGTTCGGACCCGAGGAGCAGATCACGACCTCGTTGTCCTCCCAGGTCGCCCCGGCGTTGCGCAGGTCGGTCCGCAGGCTCGGCCAGGACGTGACCTTGCGGTCACGTACCACGTCGGCCTCGATCAGCGCCCAGGGCGCGTGGCAGATGGCCGCGACGGGCTTGCCCGCGTCGAAGAAGCCCTTCACGAAGCCCACGGCCGCGGGTACGGTCCGCAGGAGATCGGGGTTGGCGACGCCACCCGGCAGCAGCAGCCCGTCGAAGTCGGTGACGGATACCTGCTCCACCGTGGCGTCCACCGGGAACGTGTCGGCCTTGTCGAGGTGGTTGAACGCCTGGACCTGACCCTGCTCGGTGGAGATCAGCTTGGGCGTGCCCCCCGCCTGCTTGACGGTCTTCCACGGCTCGGTGAGTTCGACCTGCTCGATCCCCTCGGGAGCCACGAGAAACGCGATCGTTTTGCCGTTCAGCATGTCGTTCCCTTCGTTGACGTGCGGATATGCCATCAAGGGGATGCCATGCCCGCACTGTCGGGATCTATGCGAGAAGCGTCGATCCGGGGGCGGACCCTGCGCCGGCGCAGACCGGCGGCGGTGAGACGGGTGACGAGCTCACGGGAGGAGACGGCCTCGGCGCCCAGCGCGAGGGCCCGCTCGTAGACGGTCTCGGGAACGTCGTAGTGGTCGCGGTCGAACGCCCGGCGCGGCATGCCGAGCAGCTCCGCGAAGGCGTGCAGCTCCCCGGTGGAGCTGTCGCTGACCAGATGTGACCAGAGCAGGCCGCGCGGACCCGGCCAGCTGGGCGGGTCGATGAGAACGCTCACCGCCTGGCGAGGTCGAGCGCGACCTCCAGGGCGGCCGCCTGGCGCTCCTCGTCGGTGATCGACTCGTCCCTGAGCGCGAACCACGAGGCGTGCAGCGCGAACAGGGACATCGAGTGCTTCAGCCGGGTGGCCAGGGGGTCCTGCGGATCGACGAGGAAGGTGAGCAGCTCGAACATCCCCTCGCGGGTCTTCTCCATCGTCGGGTGTTTCTTGAGTGAGGTCTGGTTGCGCTCGAAGAACCGCATGATCTCGTGGTGCCTGCCTCGTCGCAGGTCGTGGGCGTAGCGGCGGATCAGCTCCTCGCGCGTCTCGTCGGTGCGCGGCTGGGTGCGGGCCCAGGCGATCAGCTCCTCGACCGCCCGCACCCGGTCCTCCGCCAGGCTGGCGATGATGTCGTCCTTGGTCTTGAAGTGGTAGTAAAGTGCCGCTTTGGTCACGCCGAGGGCCTCCGCGATCTCGCGGAGCGAGGTGGCCTCGTAGCCCTGCTCGGTGAAGAGCTTCAGGGCGATCTCCTGAATGCGCGTCCGTGTGTCGGCGTTTTCCCTCATGGTTCCCTTACCGAGAAATTAACTTGACGGCCGGCAAGTAAGCGGCCTACATTCCAGCATAGCCGACGCTAGCCGGTCGGCAAGTAAGCAAGATCACAAAAACTGGGGGCACAGAAGTGAAGGAGACCGCGGCCGTGCCGGCGCGGCGTCGCGAGGTCATGGTAGTGCTGCCGGGCCTGATGCTCGCGATGGTCCTGGCCATGCTCGACAACATGATCGTCGGCACCGCGATGCCCCGCATCGTCGGCGAACTCGGCGGACTGACGCACCTGTCCTGGGTGGTGACCGCCTACGTGCTCGGCACCACCGTCTCGACCCCCATCTGGGGCAAGATCGGTGACCTGTACGGCAGGAAGAACATCTTCCTCGCCTCCATCGTCATCTTCATGATCGGCTCCGTGCTCTGCGGCATGGCCGGATCCGAGATGCTCGGCGGGCCGTCCGACGGCATGACGCAGCTCATCGCCTTTCGCGCCCTCCAGGGCCTGGGAGCCGGGGGCCTGATGGTCAACGCCATGGCGATCATCGGCGACCTCGTCCCGCCCCGCGAGCGCGGCCAGTACCAGGGCATCATGGCCGCCGTGATGTCACTCGCGATGATCGCGGGTCCGCTCGTCGGCGGGTTCATCACCGACCACCTCGACTGGCGCTGGGCCTTCTACGTGAACCTGCCCATCGGGTTCGTCGCCCTCGCCCTGCTCGCGGTCAAACTGCAACTGCCCAAGCTCCGCACCGAGCACCGCATCGACTGGCTGGGCGCGGCCCTGCTCTCGGTCGGCATCACCGCGCTCGTCCTCATCACCACCTGGGGCGGCAACGACTACGCGTGGGGATCGTGGCAGATCCTCGGCCTGGCAGGGCTCGCCGTGATCACGCTGGCGGTGTTCGTCCTGGTGGAGCGCCGCGTCGCCGAGCCCATCATGCCGCTCAACGTCTTCCGCGACCGCAACTTCAGCCTGATCTCGGGAGTGGGCTTCCTGCTCGGATTCGCCATGTTCGGTGCGATCAACTTCCTGCCGCTGTTCCAGCAGACCGTCCAGGGGGCGAGCGCCACCAACTCCGGCCTGCTGCTGCTCCCGATGATGGGCGCCGCCATGGTGGTCTCGCTCTTCGTCGGCCGCGCCATCACCAGGACCGGCAAGTACAAGGTGTATCCGATCCTCGGTGGCGTGGGCATGGCGGTCGCGATGTGGCTGCTCTCCCTGATGGACGTCAACACCCCTGCCTGGCAGACCGGGGTGTTCATCGCGGTGCTCGGCCTCGGCATGGGCTTCCTGATGCAGACCACCATGCTGATCGCCCAGAACAGCGTCGAGCAGAAGGACCTCGGCGTCGCCAGCAGCGCCTCGACCTTCTTCCGCTCCATCGGCGGCTCGTTCGGCGTCTCGCTGTTCGGCGCGATCTTCAACAACCGGCTCACCTCCAGCCTGGAGAGCAAGCTGGGTGCGGCGGGCGAGCGGATCGCCTCCGGAGGCGCCCAGTTCGACCCGGCCGCGCTGCACGAGCTTCCCGCCAACGTGCGGGTCGGCTTCCTGGAGTCGCTGGCCGAGTCGATCTCCGGCGTCTTCTGGTGGGCGATCCTGTTCGCGGTCCTGGTGCCGCTGCTGGCGGCCTTCATCAAGGAGATCCCGCTGCGCGGCGCGCCCGAGGCATCCGAGGACACCCAGGCACCGGTCCCGGCACTCGACTGACGGTCTCGCTCCCGTCGCCTGACGAACCACGGGAGCATCCGGCTCATCGGCCGGTCGGCCGATGAGCCGGGAGCCAAGTGCCGACCCAGTGATCCCCAAGCCGCCCTCGCGACGATGGGGTCATGAAGACAACGATCCCCGCCACCGGGTACGTCACCCGGCGGCCACTGGCCGAGGACGCCCGCGAGATCCACGAGCTGATCTCGCTCTGCGACACCCAGGTGATCGGCAAGGCCGACATGACGCTCGACGACGTAGCCGACCACCTGAACGACTCCGCCTTCGCCGGGGAGTCCGACGGCTGGCTCGTCCACGACGAGAGCGGGCGCCTGGTGGCGTGGGCCTGGGCCTGCCGCAAGGGGGGCAGCGACAACGTCGACGTCGACGTCGTCGTGCACCCCGCCGCACCGGACCTGACCGGCCCGCTCTGGGACACCGTGACCGAGCGGGCCAGGCAGATCACGGCCGAACTCGGCCACGACCGGGCCGTGGTGGACATCGGCCTCTACCGCGAGGACAGCGGCAAGCGCGCCATCGCCGCGTCCCGCGGCTTCGCCGCCGCCACCAGCTTCATCCGGCTCCGCGCCGACCACGAGGGGACGGTCCCCGGGCCCGAACTCCCGGCCGGGGTGACGGTGCACGACGGGCTCACCGAGGAGGTACGCCGTCAGGGGCACGCCGTGCAGCAGGCCGGCTTCGCCGAGCACTTCGGGTTCGCCCCGAAGGACTACGACGAGTGGTACGAGGAGCTGGACTCCTCGGTCACCACCGACTGGGCACAACTGACGGTCGCCCGCCTCGACGGCGAGCCCGCGGCGATGCTGCTGGGGACCAACGCCTTCCTGGGGGACGAGAACTGCGGGTACGTGCGCCAGTTGGCCGTGCTCCCCGCCTTCAGGGGCCGAGGTCTGGGAAAGGTCATGCTGCGCGGGGCGTTCGCCGCCGACGCCCGCCGCGGGCGGGTCGGCACCTACCTCCACGTCGACGCCAACAACAGCACGCCCGCCCTCGACCTCTACCTCTCGGTGGGCATGCGTCAGGTGCTGGCGATCGACGTCTGGCGGCGCACGATCTGACCTCCCGCCGTACGGGCCTCGCCGCACGGGGCCGCGGAGATCACTGCGGGGATCACTGCGGTGCGGCGGTGCGCACTCCGGCACGGCGCGTCCGGGTCACCGGTCCGGGGTCACCCGGTGTTTGGAGAGGTGGGCCAGCACCGCCTGGTTGGCCTCCCAGCCGTCGGGGAACTTCACCGGCACGCCGAGCTGGACCGGCTCGGACGACGGGTGGGCGTCCAGGAGTTCGGGAATGCCCGCCCTGGCGACCACGACGCAGGCGTGGCGGTGCCGTGAGGTGAGCACGCACAGCCGCCCGGACTCCAGATGGAACGCGGTGGCGTCGCGGCGCCCGGACAGCGGGTGAAGCACGATCGTCACGTCGTACTCCCGGCCCTGCAGACGGTTGGCGGTGTCCACCGTGATCTCCGGCGGCACCCCGGCGGCCCTGATCGCGGCGACCTGGTCGCGGTGCGCGGCGCCGATGGCGATCCTGTCGGCGGTGACGGGATGGCTGCCGCGCTCGGAGTGCGCGACCGGGCCCCGCTGGAGCAGCCGCGTCGCCAGCATCGCGGTCGCCGCGACGGCTTCGGCGTCGGTGCGCACCGTGTGACGGCTCGGCAGCTCGTACAGCGCCCAGCCGGAGACGGCCGCCTCCTCCAGCGCCAGGTCGTGGGAGGTGCGCATGCCGTTCACGGTGAACTCCAGCGACCTGTCGTCCGGACCCGTCCCCGCGCGGAACCCGGTGAACGGGTAGAACGCCTCGGAGACCACCGGCGCCGCCGAGGCGGGCAGTCGCCAGGAGACCGGCAGCCGGTGCACCGGCAGGTCGGGGTTGTGCCGCAGCAGCACCGAGACAGCGCTCTGCACCGGGTCCCACGACAGGCCCGCCCACCGGTCGCCGTCCACGATGGAGAACGGGTCGAGCTGGCCGGGATCGCCCACGAACAGCGCCCGCTCGAACAGCGAGGCGATGCGCAGCAACTTGTCCGAGCGCATCTGGTACGCCTCGTCGACGATGGCCCAGGGCCAGGTGCGGTCGCCGACCCAGGCCCACTTGTCGGCGGTGGCGATCACCACGGCCGGATCCCCCAGGTCGGGCAGCTTGCCCGCGACCGAGACGTTGGGGTGGGCGAGGACGCGGCCGGGGGTCACGTAGCCGCTCGCCGACAGGCGGCCGATCGGCAGGTCGGGGTGCTCGACCGCGAGCCGCTCCACCAGATCGTCGACCTGCTCGTTGGTCTGGGCGACGATCATCAGCGGCTCGCCGGTCTCCGCGATGTGCCCCGCCGCCCTCACCACCAGCGTGGACTTGCCCGCGCCCGGCGGAGAGTCCACGACCACGCCGCGATGGCGGGGCAGGTCGGCCAGCACGGCCTCCACCACGGCGGCGGCCTCCCGCTGCGGGGTCGTCATGTCGTGCTCCCGTCAAGGCGCCCGTCAAGACCCCGGTCACGGCCCGTCCCGCACGCGGTGGGACGAGGCGTCGCCCGGCGGCCCGGGATCCGGTGAACGCTCAAAGCCATTCCTCCTGCGCGTCGTCGTCGCCGGGTTCGTACTCCTGTGGAGGGCCGCCGTGGGTCCACGGCGTCTGCTCCGGATCGGGCAGTGCCGCCGACGACTGGAAGTCGTCCGTCAGTGAGGTGTACGAGACCTGCTCGCCCGGTTCGGGCACGGAACCGGGGGCCGGTGTCCTACCCCGCCCCATCCCCTTGGTGACCTTGAGGGTGATCTCCCCGTCCGCGATCTCGACGATCTCGGCGGCGTGGCCACGCCGGTCGGGGCAGCCGACCGTGGTCTTGGGGGAGAGCCGCACCGGGTCGTCGGTCCGCACCGTGATCAGGGGTCTGAGCTTGCGCGAGCGGCCCTCGCCCTCGGTGTGCTCAAGGTCGGCGGACGTCACCGTCCCGGCGAAGGCCTCGCCGCTCAGCCGGTACTCGGCCATGAGCAACGGGTCGTCATGGGCGCGCTGCACGTCGTAGCTCGCCCGCGCCCGTTCCAGCCCCGCCAGCCGCGCGGCGGCGCCGACCGCCCCGTCCCTGCGCGCCTGAGGCGGCCCGCCCTCGGCGATCCGCTCGACGAACCGGGTGAACGACCCGCGGTCGATCTCCCAGCGGTCCTTCACCCGCGTCCCCTCGGGCAGTGAGCGCAACAACTCCACGCTGCGCCACATCAGCCGCCAGGTGGGTTCGAGCTGGGTGCGCAACGCCTGGCCGATCCGGTCGACGGCGCGATCGGTCGGCGCCTCCTCGTAGGCGCGGATCGCGGGGCCGAGCACCTCGTTGTCGAAGCCGGGGTCGGTGGTGGGGCCGGCGGGAGGCCAGAGCAGCGGGTCCTCGGCCTCCTCGGCCGCCTGCCGCCCGGACATTCCCCGCGGCGGATCGATCCATCCCAGCAGCGCCGCCAGGTTGGCGTCCTCCAGGTTGCTCTGCCCGGTCGCCCAGTGCAGGCTCAGCGCCTCGGTGGCGGCGAGCAGCATCGAGGAGCCCGGCTGCAGCGACCGGTCGGCGAGATAGGTCAGCCACCGGCCGAGCAGCGGCACCGACGGATGCACCGGGTAGGGGCCCTCCGCCTTGCGGAAGCGGGTGGAGCGGCCGAGCAGCGCGGCGAACGAGGCCGCGGGCCGGTTCGGCACCAGGATCTGCGGCGCGTCCAGGCATCGCTCGTACGGCTCGCCGCTCTTTCGCTCGACCGTCTCGGTGCTCTTCTGGAACCCCTCGATGTACGGCAGCAGCACCTCGGCCAGCCCGGCGGTGAAGGCGAACCGCAGGTCCCGGTTGCGGGGCTGGGGAACGACGAGCAGCCGGGGGTGACCGGGATCGGTGCCGACCATGGCGGCGAGCGGCGCGGCGGCCTCGCCCGCGAGCTTGAGCGGGATGAACACCAGCGGCTGGGCGGAGACGTGGCAGTGCCGGACCGTGGTGATCCGCTGCGCGACGCCGTCCCTGGCGGCCCGCAGCCGCGCCAGCGCCGTCAGTGTGCTCACCGCAGCGACTCCTCGCGCAGCCGGTGCGCCAGCCGGAGCAGGTGGGCGATCTCCTCCTGGCCCTCGGCCACCTCACGGGTGCCCTCGGCCAGGCCGAGGGCCTCGTCCATGCCGGAGACGCCGCCCAGCTGGTCGCGTACCTGGCGCCCGAGCAGGTCGGTGGACCCGCAGGAGCGGGCCTCGTGACGGCAGAACATGCACATGTCGCAGGTGGACAGGCAGTCGGGCGCGTAGCGGGCGGGCACCTGGAGCAGTGCCTGGGCCAGCTCCTCGGCCGAGCGGGTCGGCACACCGTCCTCGCCGGGGGCCAGATCGAAGGTGAGGCCGCCGGGCAGGTCCTCCAGCAGGCGCTCCACCCTGGTCATCCGGGCGAGCTGGCGGTTGAGCACGGAGAGATGCTTGCGTACGTCGACCAGCGCCGCCGTGGGGCGGTTGGCGAAGTTCTCCGGGCAGACGAGGACCACGTCGTGGGAGACGCGTTCCGGGTCGTGCCCGAGGTCGGCCATGAGCGTGCGCAGCGCCATGACGTAGACCGACGCCTGTCGCGCCGCTGCCGCGACCTTTTCCGGCTCGGCCTGGCCGTCGATCACGCTGAACGACTTGATCTCCACGATGTGGAAGCGCCTCCCGATCTGGAAGGCCACGACGTCGGGTTCCAGGTAGGAGGTGTGCCCGGCGATCTCCAGACTGAGCAGCGGGTGGTCGTAGAACACCGCGGTCCCGTCGTCCTCGCGCGCCGCGCGGTCGATCAGCGCCCGGGTGTGCGAGTGCCGCAGATGGGAGCCGATGCTCTCCACGTCCTGGTAGCCGACCTGGGCGACCTCCAGGCCGAGCAGCTCGCGCAGGAGGCGCAGCAGCTCCGCGCACCCGTTCTCCTTCACCAGCGACTCGAACACGTTCCCGCGGGTGATCGCGAACTGGGACTGGCCGAACGGGGCGGGGAAGCCGACGTGCCGGGCCGTGAGGTCCTTGTCGACCCCCGCGGCGTCCATCACCGCCCGGCGGACGCAGCCGGGGTTGGCGGCGAGCGCCGCGATGGCCCGCGCGTCGTGCGGGCGGGAGGGCATCGGCCCGCGCAGCTCGTCAAGCCTGTTCTGGAAGGCCTTCTCCCCGAGCTTGTTCATGAACCGGTCTCCCCGTCCAGCCTGGTCTTCAACAGGCCCCCCTCAAGGTGTTCATCGCGGTGGCGCCGAACAGGCGCTCCACGTCCGGTAGTTGCCTCATCGCCCGTGCCGCCACCTCGGCCCGCTGCGCGGAGTCGGTGGCGAGGTGCACCTCCAGCTCGGCCCGTGCCGCGCGGATCGCGGTCGCCGGGTCGGCCGGGGCGAACCCTTCGACGGCGCCCGGGATGTTCTGCGCCATCCGCGACAGCAGTCGCACCGCCCCCGCGGGAGGTTCCGCCAGCCGCGTCAGGTGCTCGGCGACGCGCATGGCCGAGACGAGGAAGTCGACGCGTGGGCTCAGCGGCCCCAGCACCCGCGACTCGGGTGGCCACGTGCTGTCGGCGAACAGCCCGCGGGCGGGGGAGAGGCGGTCGGTCAATGCGGCGCACAGGTAGTACGGCCTGGCGTAGGGGTCACCGCGGAACGAGCGCTCCTCGTCGCGCCGCAGGCTGGTGAGCTGGGAGCCGCGCAACTCGCGGGAGAAGAAGGCGTCGTTCACCGCCACGATCAGTTTGGCCGCCGTCGGCACGCCCAGCATGGCCAGCGCCTGGTGCACCTGCTCTCTGATGGGCACCAGCGAGGTCTCGGGTTCGTGAGGCGGCTCGGGGGCCTCGGAGGTGATCGCCGCGTCCCACGCCTGCTCCGCTCTGCGCAGGTCGCCGCGCAGCGATCGGGCGAGCGAGTTCTCCTTCGCCTTGACCGCCCGTCGCACCTCGGCGCGGAGCTCGGCTATTCGCCGTTCCAGCGCGTCCAGTGAATCACTCACGGCCCGGAGCGTAACAGGAGTTCCACCAGCCTCCCTTGAATTCCAGCGAATTCCAGCATTAAGCGCGAGTCGTGTAATGGAAATAAAGGTACAAAAAGGTCATTTAATGCGAAACTTGTCGCGCGGGAGGCGGGATCAGTCGGCGCGGCCGATCCCACCTCGGACGGCGGCTCAGACGGGAACCATGCGGGAAGCGGAAGGAGGCAGCACGTCCAGCCGCGACACTGCGCGGGGCCGGGCAGGGGCGGTCGGCCCCTGCCCCGAGTGTGCCGCCCTGTCACGGGTCGGCGGCCGCATCCGATCCGGCGCGGCAGACGGTCACCTCGGGGCGAGGGATACGCAGGCTAGCCCTTGACCTCCGTGCGGTCGGCCGACCACAGGGTGTGGAAGGAGCCCTCAAGGTCGATCCGCTCGTAGGTGTGAGCGCCGAAGAAGTCACGCTGGCCCTGGATCAGGGCCGCGGGCAGGCGCTCGGCGCGCAGCCCGTCGTAGTAGGCGAGCGCGGTTGAGAAACCGGGTGCCGGGATGCCCAGCTCGGCGGCCTTCGCCACCACCCGCCGCCACGAGTCCTGCGCCAGGGTCAGCGCCTCGGCGAAGTAGGGGGCGGCGAGCAGGGTGACCGGCTTGTCCTCCGCCGCGTACGCCTCGCGGATGCGGTCGAGGAAGACGGCGCGGATGATGCAGCCACCCCGCCAGATCGTGGCCAGCGTGCCGAGGTCGAGATCCCAGCCGTACTCCGTGCTGGCGACCCTGAGCTGGTCGAACCCCTGGGCGTAAGCGACGATCTTCGAGGCGTACAGCGCCCGGCGCACGTCCTCGGCGAAGTCCTCGCCCACGGCCCCTGCGGGCACTCCCGACGGGCCGGGCAGACCCCGTGCGGCCTTCCGCAGGTCCGCGTGACCGGACAGGGAGCGCGCGAAGACCGCCTCGGCGATTCCGCTCACCGGAACGCCCAGGTCCAGCGCGATCTGCACCGTCCAGCGGCCGGTGCCCTTCTGCTCCGCCCGGTCGGCGATCACGTCGACGAGCGGCTTGCCTGTCGCGGCGTCGACCTGGCGCAGCACCTCGGCGGTGATCTCGATCAGGTACGAGGACAGCTCACCCTCGTTCCACTCCGCGAAGATGTCCGCGAGCTCCGCCGGGGTCCGGCCGAGTCCTTGCCTGACCAGGTCGTATGCCTCGGCGATGAGCTGCATGTCGGCGTACTCGATGCCGTTGTGCACCATCTTCACGAAGTGCCCGGCACCGTCGGGGCCGATGTGGGCGCAGCAGGGCACACCGTCCACCTTCGCCGCGATGTCCTCCAGCAGCGGACCCAGCGCCTGGTACGACTCCTTCGAACCGCCGGGCATGATGCTCGGCCCGAGCAGCGCGCCCTCCTCCCCGCCGGAAACCCCCGCGCCGACGAAGTGAATGCCGCGCTCGCGCAGCGCGGCCTCGCGTCGGCGCGTGTCCAGGAAGTGCGCGTTCCCGCCGTCCACGAGCATGTCGCCCGGCTCAAGCAGGGGAGCGAACTCCTCGATCACCGCGTCGGTCGGCGCACCCGCCTTGACCATGATCAGAATGCGGCGGGGCCGTTCCAGCGCCGCGACGAACTCCTCGGGGGTCTCGCAGGGGACAAAGGTTCCCTCGTGCCCGTGCTCCTCGATCAGCGCCTTGGTCCTGTGCTGGGACCTGTTGTGCACCGCTACCGAGTGCCCGTGCCTGGCCAGGTTGCGGGCGAGGTTCGCCCCCATCACGGCCAGTCCTGTCACACCGATCTGTGCCTGAGACATCAAAAACCTCCAGCTCGAAAAACCCGGTCTTCACGACCGGAAGGAGAACGCGGCAGGATACCGTTGGCTGATTTCTCGAAAACCTGAGCGACTTCGTGGTGAATGCCGCCACCTTTGGTGACCTACTTTGTGACCTACGCGGATCGGGAGGCGGACGTTCACGCTCCACCTCCGTCCAACCGCGTCTAATTTTTCACGTCCGGGAAGGCAAGTCTGCACCCACCCCGATCGAACGTGCGAAGAAGGTCCCGGTACCGTGCCGATCGGTGGACGACCTGCTTTTCCGACGGTTCCGACACCCGGCGGGGACGAGCCCGCGCCGAGAAGACTCAGCGGCCGAAGCTGATGACGCCCGGAAGCTCACGTCCGATGAGGCCGCCCAGGCACCGGTAGGTCCGCGCCCCGCCCTGGAACTGCTCCCGCGAGGGCGGCAGGATCGTCTTGTGCCACCTTGTCCGCCGGTCATTGCGCTCGTCGAACATGGAGGCGAACATCACCTCGTCCGAGCAGACCTTCTTCACCGTCGGATCCTTCTCCAGGACGGCCGGATCGTAGATGAGAGAGCCCTGGGGCAGCGGGGCGATCGCGAATGTCTCCCACGCGTGGGGCTCCTGGCAGCTGATCCGCTTCGCCGTGGTGTCGCCCGCGATCGCGACGAGGCCGCCCCAGCACTCGTTCTTCGCCACGCACGCGGCCCCCGCGCCCGCCACCGCCGCCGCGGGGCAGGGGGTCGTGACCGTGGCGACCTCGAAAACCTCGCGAGCCGCGGACGTGCCCGTCTTCGGGGTCGCACTCTGGTCCTCGCCAGGGCTCTGGGGGGCCTGTGCGCCGGGCCCCTGCCCGGTGGACGGTGTCTGGTCGCGGTTCTCGATGTACATGAGCCCTACGCCGGCCATCAGCAGGATCGCGAAGGCCACGGCCACCGCGAC
The DNA here is from genome assembly GCF_042899335.1 of Streptosporangium sp. NPDC000095. Lineage (NCBI taxonomy): Bacteria > Bacillati > Actinomycetota > Actinomycetes > Streptosporangiales > Streptosporangiaceae > Streptosporangium > Streptosporangium sp. NPDC000095. The sequence continues at coordinate 1,633 of NZ_JBIAZS010000030.1, read as the reverse complement.
GAAGACCCGCGCGTTCGACGTGGCCGGATGCTCCGGGGCCACCGCGGGCGGCTGGGCACCGGAGAGCCCCTTCACGCCCGGTGACGTCAGATGCGATCGCACAGGCTCCCCGCGCTGCCCCGGCGGTGTGCCGTACGGCGACGCGTGCGGTGGCATGGGCACCGGGTTCTTCTCCGGTGTCGAAACCGGCGGCGGAGCGGGCCTCGGGGCCCGGTGGGGGACGGCGGGGCGCGGAGCGTGGGGCCGGGCAGAGGCGCCTCCCTCCAGGCGCAGGTCCGTGAGGGCGTCGCGCAGCGCGGCCACCGAGGGGGTGCGTCGCGCGGGGTCGGTGGCCATGGCCTCCCTGAGCACGGCGGTCAGCTCCGGCGGAACCTCCGGGAGGTCGGGAACTGGCAGGCGGTGCAGGGCCATGATGACCGCGATGTTGACCACGCCGCTCTCGGGGAAGCGCGGCGGGCGCCCCGAGAGCAGCGCGTACAGCGTGGCGGCCAGAGAGTAGACGTCACCGGCGGCGGCGGGCTCGGTCAGCTCGAACGCCTCGGGCGGGGCGTAGGCGGGAGTGAGGGACTCCCGGGTCACCGACACCTCGCTGCCCGAGGACGGCATGGTGGCGAGGCCGAAGTCGGAGAGCACCACATTGCCGTACCGGTTGATCAGGATGTTGGCGGGTTTGATGTCGCGGTGCAGCACCCCGGCGGCGTGCGCGGCCGACAGCGCGTCGGCGATCCGGATGCCGATGTCGGCGACCTCGGCCGGTGGCAACCGCTTCTCGGCCCGCATCCGATCCAGCAGAGACCCGCCGGGACACAGTTCCAGGACCATGTACGGCCGCCCGTCGGGCAGGACCCCCGCGTCGTAGACATGGGCGACGTGCGGGTGACCGGAGAGGGCGCCGGCCGAGGTCACCTCACGCATGAAGCGGCGCCGGTCCCGCTCGGAGACCAGCACCCGGTTGTCCACCTTGAGCGCGACCTCACGATCCACCGCCAGTTGTCTGGCCCGGTAGACGATCCCGAAACCGCCCTGGCCGAGCACCCCGGACACCTCGTAGCCCGGTACCGCAAAGGCGCCAGCTCCGGCCACCTGCCACCTCCTGAAGACGAGCGGCAGATTACCGGAGTTTCCAGCGCGAACCATGGGTGTATTCCCTTCCTTCCGCTACCGGGGTGCACCGCGCCCGCCTCGCGTCGAGGGCCCACAGCCGGGACACCACATGACCGGTCCGTCTCCGGCGTGCCCGGCATCCTCCGTTTTGTCGGAGCCGCTTTCCCTGAAGCGCGCACGCCACAACGCGCCTTGCTTCCATGCGAGGCGCGGTTGATTTGACGATGCGGGTCGGGGTTCATAAAGTTCACCAGACCCGAGGGAGACGGCGGTGGCGCCGGGGCCTCGGAACCCTCTCTGATCATCTCAGCCTTGATGGGATCTTTGTCCCCTAAAGGGGTTTGATTCGACATGAATCGGACCGTCGAGTACGTTAGGCGGGTCCCCCTGAGAAGGGGGGCAGTGAATTCTGAAACAGGTAAGCCGGATCGGGTCGGTTTGACACGAAAAAGCGGGCCTGAAAGAATAAAGGCACAACGAAAGAACAGAATAAAACGAACGCCCCGGAGTTCTGCCGGACCGGTTGGTC
>NZ_JBIAZS010000029.1:0-75965 GCF_042899335.1 Streptosporangium sp. NPDC000095 | reverse complement strand
GGTGCCGGTGAACTGGCGGGCGGCGGCGTTGGTGCCGTTCTCGGTGAGGGTGACGCCGTTGTTGTCGGCGACGGTCATGGAGACCTCGCCGGGAGTCTGGACGGGGGCGATGTTGACCGAGACCTCGATGCCCTCGTCGGGGTCGGCGGAGGCCATCGCGGGGGCGGCGGTGGCGGCGAGGGCGAGGCCGAGCAGGGACGCGGCGATGACCCGGGTGGTGCGGGTGGTTTTCATGGGCTTGCTCCGTTTATGGGGGGCGGGGCCGGCCGGTCTGTCGGCCGGCCCCGGTTGATCAGGGCGGCGACCGCGGCGCGTACGCCGTGGTCGCCGCCGGTCAGGTCAGCCGCAGTTGAGCGCGGTGTAGGCGGTTTCGTAGTCGGTGGTAACCGGCTGGCCGCCGATGGTGGCGGTGCCGCTGGTGGTGACGGTGCCGGCGGCGAGCTGTCCGGTCCGGGTGTTGAAGGACTGGTAGGCCTGCTTGCCCGGGGCCACGTTGGCGACCGTCTTGGTGCCGTAGGGGGTGGTCAGGGTGATGTTGGCGGGCACGGTGCCGTTGTTGACGGCCGTGACCGCCAGGTGCACCGTGGTGCCGATGCAACGACCCTGGGCCGTAACGGTGAGCTGGACCGTCGGAGCGGCCGACACCGTGACGGTCTGGGTCTTGATCTCCTCGACGTTCCCGGCCTTGTCGGTGGCGCGGTAGCGCAGCTCGTGGTCGCCGTCACCGGTGACGTTCACCGGCGCGGTGTAAGGCGTCCAGTCGCCGCCGTCCAGGGAGTACTCGATCTTCTCCACACCGGACGTCTCGTCCGTCGCGGAGAGGGTGACCGGCACCCCGCCGTTGTCCTGCGAACCGACCGTGGAGGTCGTCGTCGGAGCCTTGGCGTCGACCTTGACGGCGAGCGTCTTGGTCGCCTCGACGTTGCCCGCCTTGTCGACGGAGCGGTAGGCCAGCGAGTGCGAGCCGTCGCCGGTGATGGCGACCGGCGCGGTGTACGTGGTCCAGGCGCCGCCGTCGAGCTGGTACTCGGTCTTGTCGACGCCGCTGCCCTGCGCCTCGTCGGCGCCGGCCAGCGTGACCAGGACCTGACCGGTGAACCACCCGCTCGCCGGCTGGGCCGGGTTGGAGGTGGCCGTGGTCACCGGGGCGGTCGTGTCGGCCGTTCCACCGCCGGTGAGGCGGAAGTAGTCGAACTTGACCGTCTTGGACGCCTGCTGCGCGGTGCCGAGGGTGAACACGCCGATCTTGCCGTTGCCGACGGCGGTGTTCGCCACCGTCTGCGCGATGTCGGTCCACGTGGTGCCGTCGGCGGAGTAGGAGCCCTTGAAGGTGGTGCCCTCCTTCTTCAGACGCAGGTGCCAGACGCCCTGGGTGAGCGTGCCGGTCTGCGGCTGCGGGTTCTGGACGGTCCCGCCGACCTCGCTGCGCAGCTCGATCCGACGCGACACCGCGGAACCCGCGGCGTTGCCGGTGAGGTAGTCGAGCTTGACGTAGTTGTCGTCGTCGCCGTAGACCATCAGGCCGCCCTGCTGGTACTGCTCGTTCAGCGCCGACCCGTCGACCTTCGTCTCCAGCGTCCAGTCGCCACTCGGCGCCGTCTGCAGGATGAAGTTCTTCGGAGTGCCGTTGGTGCTGCCGTAGATGTCACCCGTGGTGGTGTCGATCTCCAGCTGGCCGCCGGTCACCCGGACGGTCGGGCTGTCGGGACGGACGATCGCGTCCCAGCGGCAGGTGTCGAGGGACGAGCCGTCGAACTCGTCGTTCGGCGCCGGCCTGCTCGCGGTGTCGTCGGGGCTGATCTGGAACCAGTCGAAGGAGGCGTCGACCACCGGGCGGGTGCCCGTGCTCGCCAGGGAGAGCAGGCCGATCTTCGGGTTGTTGATCCCGGCGAGGGCCTTGGTCTGCGGCATCGCCGTGAAGGTGGTGCCGTCCGAGGAGTAGTGGGCGGTGAGGTTGGTGCCGTCGCTGATGAACCTCACGTACACCGTGTCGGGGTAGGCGTCCCCGAGGTTGGCGGTGTTGCTGTCCGTCACCTCGTTGGGCGTGCCGTTCTCCTCACGGATGAACTGGAAGATGCGGGCGGCGTGGTCGTTCGTTCCCCGCGCCTGGAGCACCATCTTGGCGTAGTTGTTGTCGTCGCCGTAGACGATCAGACCCGCCTGCTGGTAGGCGTCGCGGGCGTTCAGCGTGACCTTGGTGGTGGCCGTCCAGGCACCCTGCGGTGCCGGCTGGACCACGATGTTGGTCGTGGTTCCGGCGCCGGTGCCGTAGATCTCGGTGAGCGAGGTCGGCAGGACGAGGTTGCCGCCGGCGACCTTGAGGTTCTGGTCCTCACGGATGACCGACCAGCGGTTCCTGTCGAGCTCGGTGCCCAGGAAGTCGTCGGAACGACCGGAGAAGCAGTTGGTGTTCGGCGCGTCCACCTTGATGGTGAGCGTCTTGCTCGCCGAGGCGCCCTTGGAGTCGGCCACGGTCACCGTGGCGTTGTACGTGCCGGGGGCGGTGTAGGTGTAGCTCGCGTTGGCGGTGGTCGGCTGCGGCGAGCCGTTCACGCCGAAGTTCCACTTGTAGGTGAGCGGGGTGTTGTCGTCGGGGTCGGTGGCGGTCGAGGTGAAGTCGACCTTCAGCGGGGCGATACCCGTGGTCGGGGTGGCCGTCGCGTCCACCGTCGGGCGCTGGTTGTCGGTGACGCCCTGGCCGATGAAGTCGACCCAGTTGAAGTTGAGCAGGTAGGCGTCGTTGGCCGCGCTCGCCGGCTTGCGCACGATGAAGAACACCGGGCCGGTCGTCGTCGGAACGTTGTTCAGGTCGACCGTGACGTCCTGGAACGTCTGCCAGCCGCCGGTGGGCGCGATGTCCACCGAGCCCAGCAGGGTCCCGGTGTCGGCGTTACCCGCCTTGATCTGCACCGTGCCGCCGGCACCGCCGGAGGCGACGCGGAACCGGACCTTGGAGATACCGCTCAGGTTGAGCGGGCTGTAGGACCAGAAGTCGCCGTCGGTGGTGAAGCCGATGCTCTGGGCGCCGCCCTGAGGGTCGGTAGTCGTCTCGGCCTGGACGCCGGCGGCGTCCGTTCCGGTGCCGTCCGCGACCCGGCCGGTCGACGAGAAGTGCTCGGCCTGCTTGCGCTTGGGCTGGAGGATGACCTCGGCCCGCCCGGTCAGCGACTGAGCGCCACCCTGGCCACCCTTGTCGGTGTAGGTCGCCTCAAGGATGTAGAACAGGTTGTCGTCGATGCCGTGACCGCTGTCGGACAGCGTCTGGATGGTGCCCTCACAGCCCTCGTGCTGGTCGAGCGGGTGACCGTGACTGTCGTGGCCCAGGTACGCCTGGATCTGGACGTCGTCACAGTCGATCGTGCCGTCCTCGGGGTCGGTGACGACGATCTTGTACTTCACCTGGTCGCCGAACTCGAAGAACCCGCCGTTCGGGGGCAGTTCGAGGGTCACCGTCGGACGGGTGTTGCCCACCGTGATCGGCAGGTTCGCCGTGGCGGTGACGCCGTCGGCGTTGCTGACGGTCAGGACCGCGCTGTACTGCCCGGCCTGGGTGTAGGTGTGCGAGGGGTTGGCCTCGGTCGAGTCGGAGGTGCCGTTACCGTCGAAGTCCCACGAGTAGGTGAGCGGCTTGCCGTCCGGGTCGCTCGATCCCTGGCTGGAGAACTGCACGGTGAGCGGGGCCGGGCCGTCGGTCTTGTCCGCGGAGACGCGGGCCGTCGGCGGGCGGACGCCCTTGGTGTACTCGATGCGGTAGATGCCGGAGTCGGCGTTGTCGCCGCCGAAGCCGGAGCCCCACTCGATCAGGTACAGCGCGCCGTCGGGACCGAACTTGATGTCCATGGGGCGCTTGAAGCTCATGGACCGCAGGATCTGGTTGATCTTGATCTGGGCGGTGCCGGCCTCGTTGAGCTGGAACGAGAACATCTTGTTCGTGTTCCACTCACCGAAGATCGCCTTGCCGTCCCAGTAGGCCGGCCACTTGACGGTCGACGCGAGGTCGGCGTCGTAGCGGTAGACCGGACCGGCCATCGGCGCGCCGCCGTTGAGCTCCGGGAAGGAGTTGGCGTTGGTGGCGCTGGTGTACCAGATCTTCGCCGGGATCGCCGGGGGCAGCGTGGTCAGACCGGTGTTGTTGGGCGAGTCGTTGGTCGTCGCGGCACAGTTGAACACGGCGCCCGACGTCTTGGTGGCGAAGTTGTAGTCGTTGTACGGGGTGTTGTCGCCCACGCAGAACGGCCAGCCGTAGTTGCCCGGCTTGTCGACCAGGTTCCACTCGACGGTGCCGCGCGGACCACGGTTGGCATTCGCGGAGCCGGCGTCGGGTCCGTAGTCGGCGACCATCGGGAAGCCGGTCTTCGGGTCCAGGCCCATGCGGAACGGGTTACGGAAGCCCATGGCGTAGATCTCGGGCTTGGTCTTGGCCGTGCCTGCGGGGAACAGGTTCCCGCTCGGCACGGTGTAGGTGCCGTCCGGCTTCGGGGTGATGCGCAGCAGCTTGCCGCTCAGGTCGTTGGTGTTGCCCGAGGTGCGCTGGGCGTCCCAGGAGGACCGGCCGGACTGCTCGTCGATCGGCGTGTAGCCGTCCGAGGCGAACGGGTTGGTGTTGTCACCGGTGGCCAGCCACAGGTCACCCGTCTTGTGGTCCATGAGCATGCCACCACCGTGGTGGCAGCACTCGGCCCGCTGCACCGGCACGTCGAGGACGACCTTCTCGCTGGAGAAGTCGAGCGAGTCGCCGTTGACCGTGAACCTGCTCAGCCGGTCGACGTTCTGGCCCACCGGCGAGTAGAAGAGGTACAGCCAGTTGTTGGTGGCGAAGTTCGGGTCCAGCGCCAGGCCGAGCAGACCGCTCTCGTTGGCGGTGAACACGTTCAGACGACCGGCCGTCACGGTCGAGCCGTTGGTCTTGATGACCTTCACGTCGCCCAGGCGGTCGATGTAGAAGACCCGCCCGTCCTTGGCGATGTCGGTCATCATCGGGTTCGACGTGTTGTCGTCGAGCGTGATCTTCTCGAAGCTACCGCTCTGCGAGGCAGAGCAGTCGGCCTTCTCGACGCCCGCGGCGGTCTTGATTCCGCCGAGGAGCATCTTCAGGAAGTTCGGCTCGACGAAGCTCGCCTTGGTGTGGCCGAGGCCGGTGTACCAGGAGCGTCCGCCGTCGTAGTCCTGACACCACACCGTCGGGTGGTCGATGCCCATGGTGGCACCGGTGTAGGACTTCTCGTCCATCGACGCGAGCACGTGCACGTTGGCACGCGGGTTGGTCGTGTAGTCGTACCACTCGTCGGTGCGGGTCCACGAGGTCGGCAGGTGCGCCGTCGAGGGGTGCGCGGGGTCCTCGACCTTGACGGTGGCCTGCTGGATCGCCGGGTGCGACTTGAAGTACGCGCCGACGAGCTTGCCGTACCACTCCCAGCTGTAGCCACTGTCGGAGGCCGCGTGGACGCCGGCGTAGCCGCCGCCACCCTTGATGTAGCGCTCGAAGGCGGCCTTCTGGTCCGGCGTGCTCACGGGGTCGCCGGTCGTGGACATGAAGATGACGGCCTTGTACTGAGCCAGGTTGGCGTCAGTGAACTTGGCGCTGTCCTCGGTCGTGTCGACCGCGAAGTTGTTCTCCAGGCCGAGCTGCTGGACCGCCGCGATTCCCTCGGGAATCGAGTCGTGCCGGAAGCCGCTGGTCTTGGAGAAGACCAGGACCTTGAAGTCGGGATCGGCGACGTTGGCCGCCGACGCCACGCTGGTCGAGGCGGAGCCGGTGGTGGCGTTCGCCGGTGATGTCAGGAATGTGAAGACAGGGAGCAGGGGCGCGACGACGGCCAGAGCCATCATCGCAGCCGTCCGACGTAGGGAGCGGTTTTCTGTTAACGGCAGGCTCTTGGAGAGCCCGGCCCACGTTCGAGAACGTGGTGACATGGTGATCCCTTTCCTGACTGGGGGGTCGTCAGGCAAAGCGCGCGCCGCCGCGCTGGTGCCACTTGTTACATGGGGATGAGGTGGGTACTGCGGTGATCTGGAGGGTGCCGCCTCCAGGCTTGTGGGGATCCGTTAGCCGGTCGAGAGTTGGGGTAACGGATCCGTGATCATGGTTGGGTGGTCGATGAGCCGGTTGACCACCATGTTCGCCGCGCCTCGTGAGGCGGCTCCGAAGCCGAGATCGGAGGCGACGAACCTGCACCGGTTGGCGGAGCCGGCGACGACGAGCCGCTCCAGCTCCGCCTGGGCGTGGGGTAACAGCCATTCGGCGAGCGTGGCGAAGTAGCCGCCGACGACGATCACTCGCGGGTTGAACAGGTTGGCCAGGATCGAGCCGCCGAGCCCGAGCCACCGCCCCACCTGTGCGACCGCGTCCGTCATCTGCCGGTCGCCCGCGACCAGTCCTCTGGCGATCTCCGTGGCGTGCTCCTCGGGGTCGGATACCGGCAGATCGGCCGGCCTGCGCGCCTGGTCCGGCTCGGTCGCCCGTACCAGCGCGGCCAGGCCCACCTTGGTCTCCCAACAGCCGTGCCGCCCGCAGCCGCAGCGGATGCCGCCCGGGTCGACCGGCAGGTGGCCGACCTCGCCGGAGAAGCCGTCCGCGCCGCGCAGCAGCTTGCCGTCGACGAAGATGCCGCCCCCCACGCCGACCTCGCCCGTCAGGTAGACGAGGTGGGGGGTACCGGCGGCGACGCCGACGGTGTGCTCGGCCACGGCCGCGAGGTTGGCGTCGTTGTCCACCGAAACTGGAACGTTCCCCGTGCCGAGCGCGTCGGAGAGGCGTTCCGCGAGGGGCAGGTCGTGCCAGCCCAGGTTGGGGGCGAACGTGACGACGCCACGCGCCACGTCGACCAGGCCGGGGACCGCCACCCCGAGACCGGCGGGGACGGCTCCGGCGAGTCTCATCGCCTCGATGGCCTCCAGGGCCATCCGGCCGAGCATGCGCAGCGCGTGATCCGGTCCGCCGGCGATCGCGTCGAAGCCGATCCGGCGCTCCACCAGGACCCGGCCGCTGAGGTCGGATCCGTGGACCGAGATGTAGTCGACGTTTATCTCCAGGCCCAGCGCGCCGACGTGCGTGCCGTGCAGGGCCAGGGGCCGCCGTGGGCGGCCGATCGCGCCGACGTGCTCGGTGTCGACCTCGCGGACCAGTCGCCGGTCGAGCAGTTCGGACACCAGGTTGGAGACCGTGGCCCGGTGCAGGCCGGTCGCCTCCGCGATGTCGGCCCGGGACTGGGACACGTTGTCGCGCAGGTGGCGCAGGACCAGGGAGAGGTTTGTCTGGCGCACCATGGGGGAGCTGGTCGGCAAGGCGGTGCCGGTCGCGTGGGTGACGCTGTACCCGTGGGTCACGCGTGCCACCGCCTTCTTTTGTCTCGGCAATCAACTAATGAGGTTTGTAACACGCGAGTGTCCGGTGTGCACCTTGTTGCGAGGTAACGAGTTGACATCTTCGCGTATGTGCAGGTGAGAGAGCTGCCTCATGTTACGTACTGTTACGTTTCTCGCCGCGCGTCTCCTCCGGGCCGGACGCTCCCGGCTCCGGCCGGGCCACGTGGAGCCGCTGAGACCCCCGCGGTCCCGGCGCCCGCACCGCGTCGAGCCGCCGAGGGGACGGGCCGACCGAGGAGGTCGCAGCGGCCCCGCCGGGCAGGGTGCCCGCCGGACCCACGAGGACGGGCACGAACGAAGCGGGCACGGCCCGATGGCCGTGCCCGCTTCGTTGGTACCGGTTGTGTTCGAGGTCAGAGCGCGTCGTCGTCGGTGACGACGAGGCGGGCGAACCCGTTTCCGATCGTCGCGTTCGTCGGCACGGACGCGACCACCTGGTATGACTGGGCGGTCGTCGCCGGTGTGGTGTCGCCCACGATCGGCACCTGGAAGGTGGCCGACCTCGCCCCGACGGGGATGACGACCTGCTGGGCCAGCGCCGTGATCACCGGCGCGACGCCGGTGACGATCGACTGGACGTTGACCGTCACCGGTTTCTTGCTCCGCCCCGAGAGCGTCAGCGTCATGGTGGCGACGCCGGGACCGTTCCCTTCGGGGACCGTGAGACTCTGCAGCGAGACCTGCGGCAACTCGTCCAGTTCGGACTTGCCCACGCGGACGTCGGAGAACGCGAGGTCGCCCAGGTACACGCCGCCGGTCGGGCTCGCGCCGGTGAGGCGGACCTCTCGCACGTCACGCAGGTTGACCTCGCCGAAGGACGACGTCGGGATGCGCACCGTCCGCAGCCACGTCTTGGGCAGCGGCGAGGTCGTACCGGGGAACGGCGTGAGGGCGTCACTCACGCCGGAGACCGGCACGGTGCCGGTCCTGCCGCGGCCGTCGACGACGGTGACCGCCAGGTCGACGTTCCCTGTCGCGTTCTCGTCGAGGGCGGCGCGGAAGGTCAGGGCGTCGCGGCCGTTGACGTTCCGCGACCCCGGGGGCAGCGGAACGCTCACCTCGCCGCTGGTGTCGGTCCAGGAGAACCGCAGGACCGGCGTGGCGGTGACGTTTCCGGCGTACGTCGCGGGTGTCCAGGACGGTGCCTGCGACGTGGTCAGCCTGGTGGCGCAGGTGGGCAGGCCGCTCTGCGGCGAGCGGTCCAGCATGCCGGCACAGATCACGCCGGTCGCCGCGCCGGAGACGGTGAAGGGGGACGACGGCGAGGTGAAGGGAGCCACATCGACGCGCTTGTCGAACTCGGCCTGCGCGACCGTGTGGACGACCGCACGCCCGGCGGACTCGGGAACGGCACCGCTGCCGTCGAACAGCGGGAGCAGCGCGTGCTCCTTGCCCTGGACGAGACGGAAGAACCCGGCGATGTAGGCCGTGCCCACCGCGTACTGCTCGGCCGGGGTGAGCCGGCCGGGGGCGGCCGTGCTGCCGCACACCGGGTCGTTCCGGTTGCTCCAGTCGTCGGACGCCGGCGCGACGGCCACGCCCGGCGTCCACTCGGTGTTGAAGAAGTTGTGGTTCGTTCCCATGATCATGAGTGAGGAACGGAACGCCTCGTCCTTCTCGAAGGCGTACAGGGAGTCGTCGTAGAAGTGCTGTCCCTGCTGGTTGGAGACGTCCCCGTCGCAGTACGGCAGGAAGACGGACATCGGGATGTTGGGCAGGGTCGCACGGGCGAAGTCGGTGGGCGCGAGCGGAAGGACCGCCTTGATCCCGTACGGCTTGGGGCGCCCGGCGTTGAGCAGCGCCGCCTTGACAACACCCTCACCTCCGCGCGAGTGGCCCATCAGGCCGACGTCGTCCATGTCGAGACGGCCCTTGAAAAGCTCGACGATCTTGGCCTCGCCCTTCCCCTTCGTCGCGTCGGCGAGCAGGTCGAGATGGCGCATGACGACCTCGCCGCGCGCGAGCGCGCCCCGGTCCTCGCTGAACGGGTTGTCGGCGGCGTTGACGCCGTTGGCGCTGACCGACACGACGGCGTACCCGTGACTGGCGAGCACGTCGGCGGGGCCGTCGTACCCGGTGAAGCTGAGGATCGGCTGCTGCCCTGCCGGGCACGGCCAGGTGGTGTTCGACGTCTGGCGCGTGACGGGGTTGTAGCACGCGGAGTGGCGGCCGTGCTGGAAGACGACCAGGGGAAGCCTGCCGGTGGCCTCCTTCGGCAGATACGTCTTCGCGCGGATCTCGGCCTGCCTGCCGCCGAGGCCGGCCAGGGTGATGGCGGTGTCGCCGAGGTCGTACTCGTCGTGGACGACCGTGTAGCGCCCGGGAGCCGCCGGGTCGACCGGCGGAGCGGGGGTACCCGGCTTCCCCGGCCGGGAGGGCGCCGGTTCGGGAGCGATCCTCCCGGTGGGGGCGGGCTCCGAGGGGACTTCTCCGTTCCAGGCCACGTCGACGGACGTCGCACCGGAGACGCCGGGGTCGGTCGTGGTCACCGTCAGGGTCGTGCCGTCCGGCGACTCCACGGCGGGGCCGAGGGAGGTGCCGTCGACGGCGAGTTCCGGTATGGCGTCCCGTACCGGAAGCGGCTCGGCGAGTCGAAGTGTGATCTTGTAGCCACCGTCGAGGGTCTCGATCGACCAGGCGCCGTCTTCACCGGTTCCGGAGACGGGCGGGTCGGCGTGGGCGGAGCCCGCGAAGAGCATGGTGGAGATCATCGCGGCGGTCACGGCTCCGACGAGAGTCCGTGTCCTGAATTGCGCATGTAAGCGCATGTCTTTCCCTTCGAGCGCAATGCCCCCAAGGCGGTGCTTACGTCCGCTGTTGGTGGGGTTTTTGCATGTACGGCCCGAATCAGATCGTGCGGGATCGCCTGCGAGGGTTACGGGGTTTTTGCGAGTCTGTAAATGACATTCGGTGATGACCGTTGGAAAACCGCTCGCTGGATCCCCCTGGTCGTCCGGCGACCGCGGTGTGGACTCGGCCGCCGGATCCCAGGTCGCCGCCCCCGCTCGGCCTCGTCGTGCTCACGGGGGTCTGGCGCGGAGGGTTTCAGGAGCGAGAGGGTTTCAGAGGTGAGAGGGTCTCGGGGACGAGAGGGTTTCAGGGGCGAGAGGCGACAAGCCCGTCGGGCCCGCCCGCCCACGGGGGGTTGGCGCCGGCCACCGAGCAGGTGAGCGAGGCGACCCGGGCGGCGAAGGTCGCGGCGTCCACCGCCAGGTCGAGATCGAGCCGGTCGAGCCGCCCGCCGAGCAGGCCGGAGGCGTCCAGTCGGTGCAGGAGCCCGGCGGTGAAGGAGTCACCGGCGCCGACGGTGTCGACGACCTTCGTGGGCGGGGTGGGGACCGTGGCGCGCTCACCGTCGACGGACAGCAGCGCCCCCCGCGGGCCGCGGGTCACCACGACCAGACGGACCCCGGCGTCGTGCCAGGTGTCGCAGACCCGCTCGACGGGCTCGCCGGGGTGAATGTGCTCCAGGTCGTCGTCGCTCAGTTTGATCATGTCGGCCAGCGTGCACCACCGGGGCATCCGCTCGGTGTAGACGGCCGCGTCGACGAGCGCGGTCCGCACGTTGGGGTCGATCGAGATCGTGGCGTGGGCGGCGGCCGCCGCCAGTGCCTCCTCGACGGCCGCCGCGCCCGGCGCACGGACCAGGGCGAGCGAGCCGGTGTGCAGGCACGAGACGTCGCCGATCCGTCCCGCGGTGAGCTCCGCCGCGCTCCACCCCCAGTCGGCGGCACCGTTGGCGTGGAAGGAGTAGCGGGCCTGTCCCGACTCGTCCAGGGTGGCCACCGCCAGGGTGCTCGGCTCCACGGCGGCGACACAGCCGCCGAGATCGACCCCCGAGGCGGTGAGGTGCGCGCGGAACAGGGCGCCGAAGGAATCGCCCGACAGGCGTCCGAGAAAGCGGGTGGGGGTGCCCAGGCGCGCCAGGGCCACCGCGGTGTTCGCGGGCCCGCCACCTGGGAGAACGCGCAGGGTGAGCTCGTTCTCCGAACTGGCGGCGGTGAACGCGTCGGCGACGCACTCGCCGAGCACGGCGATCTGGGTGGAGGGCATGGTCCCTGCCTTTTCTGGAGACGCTTTCGAGGAGACTCGCCTGGGCGCTTCGGCCGGATCGCCGGTTCGTCGCGGCGGTGGGATTGACGTTTCCCGCCGGGGAGTCCATCATCCGTGGCAATGGATGTCAACGTTGACATGTGTCAACGTTGACATCGAAGCCCGGCGACAGGCGGGGTGTTCGAGACCGGTGCTCGCGCCGTCACGACCACGTCGGCCGGCCGTGGGGGAAAGGCGCGGCCGGCTCGCCGTTTCGTACCTGACCTCCATCGGCCCGGTGCGATCACCCGTCGCCCCGGACCGGGCACGGCCGCTCGCTCGCGACGACACGGCACGCGCGGGAAACGGGGCTAGCCTGTTCGCGGCGCCGTGCCGCCGACAAACCGACGAGCCGAACACGAGGAGCGGTGATCCATGCCCAAGGTTCGCCGCGCCACCATGACGGACGTGGCCCGCGAGGTCGGCGTGACGGCGAAGACCGTCTCACGGGTGGTCAACGACGACGGCCCGGTGGCCAGGGAGACCAGAGAGCGCGTCCTGGAGGCGATGGGAAGGCTCGGGTTCCAGCCCAACCTCATGGCCAGGAACACGCGCGTGGGCGCCCGGGACTCCACGGTCGGGCTCGTCATCCCCGACATGGGCAACCCGTTCTTCGGCACGGTCGCGGGAAGTCTGGAGAACGAGGTACGGGCCCGGGGTCTCACCCTGATCGTCGGCTCCTCCGACGAGACCGCCGAACGGGAACGCGCGCTCATCTCGACCCTCCTGGCCAGGAGGGTCACCGCGCTCATCGTGGTGCCCTCCGCGGGAAGCGACCACCGCCACCTGCGCGCGGAGCGGGCCGCGGGGCTGCCCCTGGTGTTCCTGGACCGCCTCGCCTCGGGGCTGACCGCCGACTCCGTCGTCAGCTCCAACCGCGAGGGCGCCCGTACGGGGGTGGCGCACATGATCGCCCACGGTCACCGGAGGATCGCCTTCGTCGGAGACCTGCCCGTGCTCCACACCCGCAGGGAGAGGTTCCTGGGCTACCGCGACGCGCTCGCCGCGGCCGGGATCGGCTTCGACCGGACCCTCGTGGAGACCGGGCACGACCACGAGACCGCCGCGGCGGCCGTCACCAGGCTGGTCGGCGGCGAGGACCCGGCGACGGCGGTCTTCGCGGCGAACAACGTCGCCGCGACCGGCGCGATCCTCGGACTCGCCCGGCTCGGCCGCGGGGACGTCGCCCTGGTCGGCTTCGACGACCTGCCACTCGCCGAGGTGCTGAAGCCCGCCCTCACCGTCGTGGCCCAGGACCCCGCGGCCATCGGCAGGGCCGCCGCCGGGTTGCTGAAGGGCCGGCTGGACGGGGAGCGCTCCAGGGCCAGGACGGTCGTCGTCCCCACCCGGCTGATCGTCCGAGGCTCCGGGGAGATCCCTCCCGCGCCCGTGCCCTGATCCCGGAACGCGGTCTCGGCACTCGCCCGGGCCTCGGCACCCGCCCCCGGGTCTCGGCTCCCGGCTGTGCCCCGCCGGAGCACGGCTGCGACGGGGCGTTTCCCGCCGGTCGCCGCGACGGCCCGTGGGGTCGCCCCCGGCTGGAGCCGAGCCCGCGCTCAGGTGACGGTCACGATGGCGAGGACGGCGCCGGAGGCGCCGTCGACGGTGATCTCCTGGCCGGTGACGATGTGCTCGGTCGCCCCCCTCACCCCCACCACCGCGGGGATGCCGTACTCACGGGCCACCACGGCACCGTGGGAGTTGGCGCCGCCCATCTCCATCACCAGGCCGCCCGCCGTGAGGAAGAGCGGGGTCCAGCCGGGGTCGGTGGAGGGACAGACCAGGATCTCCCCGGGTTCCAGGTGCGCGCCGACCGGGTCGAGGACGACCCTCGCGACACCGGTGACGGTGCCGGCCGAGGCCGGGGTGCCGGTCAGCGCACCGTCCACCGGTGCCGGTACGCCGACGGCCTCCGGCTCGGTGCCGTCCGACAGCAGGACGCGGGGGACGTGCCTGCGGCGCAGCTCACGGGCGGCCTCCTCGCGCCGCCGCGCCACGAGCTCCGCCGGTGTGGGACGCGTGGCCCCGCCGGACGAGGGGAGGTCGAGGGCCTGCCTGGCCTCGCGGAAGGTGAGGAAGAAGACGTCGTCGGCATCGGCGAGCAGCCCGCGCGCCGCCAGCTCGACACCGACGGCGAGCAGCTCGGCCCGCATCGCGGCCAGGGCGGTGATGAGGGCGTACTTGGGCATCTCCCGCAGACCCGCCAGTGCCCGGGTCCTGCCGAGCGCGAAGCGGACGAAGCGCCCGCGAAGCCCTCCGGCGCGCCCGCTCAAGGTCTTGATCATCAGGGCGGCCTCGGCGGCGCCCGTGGCGAACAGCGCGTCGGGAGCGAGGGCCGGGTCCTCCAGCCGCAGGTAGTTGGCGAGAACGCCGATGATGTGGGTCGGGTCCTCCGACCAGCGCGGCAGCCCGAGGTCGATCTCGGCGACGGCCC
Organism: Streptosporangium sp. NPDC000095; assembly: GCF_042899335.1. Taxonomy (NCBI): domain Bacteria; kingdom Bacillati; phylum Actinomycetota; class Actinomycetes; order Streptosporangiales; family Streptosporangiaceae; genus Streptosporangium; species Streptosporangium sp. NPDC000095. The sequence continues at coordinate 62,074 of NZ_JBIAZS010000029.1, read as the reverse complement.
TGACGCCGTAGACGGCGAGGAAGTCCGCCAGGCCCTTCTGCACCACGCCGGGAAGCGATCCGGCACGGAAACGCTCGGTCAGCTCGGCGACGGGAGTGCCCAGCAGCAGGGAGGTGGCCTCGCGGTCCTCGCGGACGCGGACGGCCACCCGCCACAGCGCGAGATCCATCTCGGTGGTCACGTTGTGCGGCAGCCCGCGCAGGACCGTCTGCAGTTCGCCCGGCCTGGCCCGTTCCCCCAGCGCCTTGGCGGCGAGACCGAGCATCGCGAACCCGGCCACCGCGGCCGGAGCGATCGTCGGCAGCAGCGGGAAGATCTGGCGGCTCAGCACCCGTTCGACGTGGTCGAGACGCTGGATCGGGGTGGAGCCCTCGGGCGCGCTCAGCCCTCCGCGCAGGCGCGCGTTCAGCAGTTCCACGTCCCGGTGCGCCGCCGCGGGGTTGAGCAGGGCCTTTACAGCGCGTCGCGGGGCGCGGAAGCGGGACGCGATCCGCACCGCCCGGCGCAGAGGCGGGCGGAGCGAGGGCTGGATGACGCTGAACCGGGGATCGTCGAGCAGCCCGCGCAGCACCTTCGCCGACCTCGCCTCCATCACGTCGAGCAACCTCGGGAAGGCGACGCGGCCCACCCTGCCGCGCATGAAGCCGGTGATGTCGAAGAAAAGCCGCCCGCCCGACTCCGCGACGACGGGGGCACCGGCCACCCGGTCTGTCACCGGGATCCCCACGATCTCCATCGCCGACGACGACAGCAGCCTGAAGGCCGACATGCCCATGGGGGTGATCGGCCGGTAGAGCCCCTGGGCGAGGCTGAAGCAGAAGTAGATCCGGGTGCCTTCGCCGGGCGGCTCGTCCGGCGCGCCGCCTTCTCCCGCGCCCGCACCGCCGGTGTTCGCGCGACCCGCCACGAGCGGCGGGCTCGCGGACGGCTCCGCGTGACGGGGAATCGGATAGAGCGTGGTGATGGGACGCGACTGGGTCAGCCACAGGACACCATCGGCGTCGATCGCCCACTCGGTGTCCTGAGGCGCTCCGTAGTGCCGCTCGACCCGGTCGCCGAGTTCGGCCAGCGCCCGCACCTGCGCGTCCGTGACGCAGGCGTCCTCGGCGGAGCCCGCCCGGGACGCGGGATTCACGGGGGGCGCCTCGACGTGCTCGACGCCGCCGCCCGGCAGCGACCGTACGGCGAGCCGCTTGTCGCCGAGGCGACGCTCGGTGATCTCGCCGGTGGCGGTGTCGACCACGAAGTGGTCGGGGTTGACCGCGCCGGAGACCACGGCCTCGCCGAGCCCGGGACCGGCGTCGATCACCGCCTCGCGCCGCCGCCCGGTGACCGGGTTGGCGGTGAACATCACCCCCGCCACCTCCGACTGGATCATCTCCTGAACGACCACCGCCAGGCGCACCGCGCCGTGGTCGATGCCGTTCGCGGCCCGGTAGGCGACGGCCCGGTCCGTCCACAGGGAGGCCCAGCAGCGCCGGACCGCGTCCAGCACGGCGTCTGCACCGATCACGTTGAGGTAGGTGTCCTGCTGCCCCGCGAAGCTGGCGTCCGGCAGGTCCTCGGCGGTCGCGGAGGAGCGGACCGCGACGGGACCGGTCGCACTGTCGCGTACGGCGCTCGCGATGTCGTCGGGGACCGGCGCGGCGAGCACGAGCTCACGAGCCTTCGCGGCCAGGGCGTTCAGGGCGGGGACGTCCCCGGCGGACGTGGTGGCGAGGGCCGCGAGCACGTCCTCCAGCCCGGCTCGTTCGGTGACCCTGCGGTACGCCTCGGTGGTGACGCACAGACCGGGGGGAACGGGAAGTCCGGCGGTGGTGAGCACGCCGAGATTGGCGGCCTTGCCGCCGACGAGGGGCAGCATCTCCGCCCCGATGTCGTCAAACGTCAGGATGAGGGGGTCGGGCATGGGCGCGTCTCCTTGAGGCTTCGCCGAGAAGCGTCGTGGCCCGCATCACGAGCTCGCGTTCTCCGGCGGTCAGATAGGCCATGACTTCGAGCTGGGCGTCGGCACGGACGCGCTCGAACGTGCGCAGGAACTCCGCTCCGGCCGGGGTGAGGGCGATCCGCCGCACCCGCCGGTCACCGGGGTCCTCCCGGCGGTCGGCCAGCCCGCGCCGTACGAGCTGGTCGACCAGGCGGCTGGTGGCCGAGACGGACCGGCTGACGCGCCCGGCGAGTTCGCGGAGCGTCGGGGGAGCCGGGACGTCGAGGGTGTAGAGCGTGGCGACCTGGATCATGGAGGGCTCGTCGCCCTCGAACCCGCTCAGCAGGTGGAGCAGCAGGCCGGGGATGAGCGCCCGCCGGAGATCACCGATGTCGTCGGCCAGCCGATCGCGCTCCGCGCCGTCCACGGGGTCCACCGGACAACTCCTTGCATCACTGCAACTAATGCGTCGCCACAACGGTAAGCCGGAGGCAACAGGAAGTCAACAAGTGATGAAATCACCGTGCGAGCGTGAGCGCTCCCCTCCGGGTGAACCGGAGTGGCTACCGTGCGCGTCCACGGGTAAAGAGCCCTTCGGGGGAGGGCGGCGAGAGGAGACAGGCATGGCCGACACGCCCACCACCGACGAGATGACCATAGAGACACACGGACGCGGAGAGGCGCTCGCCCTGGCCGGGACGATCTGTGATCTGTACGAGGCGGTGTTCTCGCTGCCGCCCTTCGACGGGGACGCCGCCGAGTTCGCCAACCAGCGCTCCTACTTTCCCAAGCTGGCCGAGCGGCCGGGGTTCCGGCTCACCACCGCGCGATCCGGACCGGAGTTCATCGGGTTCGGGTACGGATACCCGTTGCCCGCCGACACCCGCTGGTGGAGCACGCTGGCCGACCCGGTCGACGAGGAGTTCGCGGCCGAGACCGGGACCAGGACGTTCGCCCTCATCGACTACGGAGTGCTGCCCGAGTGGCGGGGCGCCGGAGTCGGGCGCCGGATCCACGACCAACTGCTCTCGGCCTCCGGGACCGAACGGGCCACCCTCTCGGTGCAGCCCAAGGCCGTGAGGACCCGCGAGATATACCGGAGGTGGGGATGGCGGAAGGTGTCCCACAAGCTGATGGACCCGCCGATCCCCGCCCCCGTCTTCGAGATCCTGGTGCTGGAGAAGATGCCCCGGACATGCTGATCGATCACGGACGCCCGGCGTACGTCGATCGACCGTGAACGCCCGTGACGCGCTGATCGACCGCGACGAACCGCAGGCCGTCGAACGAAGAACCGCGAGCAGTCAGGCGATGAACCCGACCCGTCAGACGGAGAGCCGCAGGCCGTGCGGCGATGAACCCGACCCGTCAGGCGAAGAACCGTGCGAGTCGTACGGCGAAGGACCAAAACGGTCAGCCGATGGGCGGGAAGCCGTCAGGCGATGAGCTGGAAGGCGTGCAGCTTCTCGTCCAGGGCGACGACCTGACGGGTCCTCGCCCACGGATTCAGCGTCTCGCGGACCTCCACCACCGAGCGCGCCAGCCGCGGCGAGGTGTTTCTACAGGTCAGACGGGCGGCCTCACCGATCTGCTCGCACGCCTCGTCGATGGCGCGCAGCCGCAGGTGCCCGCGCGCCAGATCCAGGTGGATGAACGCCATGTTGCGGACGAACGCCGGATCGATCCGGGTCAGGGACCGGGCGGCCATCTCGATCGCGGTCTGGGTGTCGTCCATGTCCAGCAGGCACTTGGTCTTGGTCGACAGATACTGCCCGTCGCCGTAGAAGTAGAGCAACTCGGCCCCCACGTCGCCCTCGCCCGCGTGACCCAGCTCGCGGCGGGCTTGGTCGAGGCTGGTCATGCACCGGGCATGGTCCTTGTGACGGTCGCTCTTGCCCGAGCGGCGCAACACCGCCGAGTAGGCGCGGGCCCCCACGTCACACGCGTACGACACCAGCAGCTTGCTGTTGGCGCGCTGCCCCCAGGCCAGCGCACCCAGCGCGTGCTCGACCCCCTGCCTGGGGTCGCCCCGCCAGGTCGCGAGCTGCGACCAGTTGGCCAGGACGAAGCTGTTCATCGCGTCGTTGTCGGCCTGGTGCGCGGCCGACTTGGCCTGCTCGTAGTAGTGGTTCGCCCCGTTGAAGTCGTTGAGGTTGAACAGCACCCAGGCGGTGAACCTGCAGATGTTGGCCAGCAGCGACAGCAGCCGGTCGCGCACCTCGTCGGTCGACGCGGCCGGGATCAGCGAACGCACCAGGTGGTGCTGTGCGAGCACGGTCCCCAGCACCGACTGCGGGCCGAGGGTGTCCTCCTGGCGCATGCAGTGGTGCAGCACGGCGTCGATGTGAGCGACGGTGGCCTCGTCCACCCGGGACGGTTCCGCGGCGATCAGTGCGAGCCGGTCGAGCTCGTCGCCGTTGAGCCTGTCCAGCAGCGGAGAGGCCGCAGCCGCCGCCGCGGCGGCCCTGATCAGGGCCAGGACGTCGCGTCGTTTCATCGCCGCCGCCCACCGGGCGAGCGCCTGCACCAGGGCGTCGTACTCCTCGTCGCGCGGCGTCCCGAACGGCACGGGTCCCATGGACAGGGTGGGCAGGGCCGCCAGCACCCCCTGGATGTCCTCGGGATCGAGGCTGCCCGCCGCCCCGGCCGCCACCAGCGCCCGCCCCCGGGACCGGACGGCCGCCGCGTTGTGCTCGTCGGCATCGCGGTGATCTTCACCGTCGACCAGGTCGGCGGTGCGGCACTGGTAGATGCGTGCCAGCCGGTTGAGCCCGGCGATCGGCGGCTCGTTGCCGGTGGGGCCGGGCCACGCTTCCCACGACCCGAGTTTCCGGGTCGTCAGTGGCTCGTTCGGCCAGTATTCGTTCCATAGATGGCAGACCTTGGCTTGTGTCAGGCGATGCGCCTCACGGAAGCCCTGGCGGGAGTTCAGGCGCCAACGTAGCTTGAACTCAGCGGCGACCTCGGCCCACGTGCAACCACGTTCGCGAAGCTCAGCGCTGAAGGCGTCCATCTGCTGCTTGACGCTGCGCGGTGCACGTGGCATCGTCTCAGCCCCTCCCGGCGGGTTCTCCGGCGGCAATTCTTCGGGCTGAACGTTACTGGTCAATCACGTTCGGTGACTACCGAGTACAGAAACCGGCGACCAGATCGCCGCTACTTGCCGCGTCGTCGCTCTACGAGACGAGATGGCCCCTCAGGGTGACGAACAGACTCGCTGCCGTCGCCTGTTTCCTGCACACTCCGTGCAGCAGGCTTGAGACAACGCCGGAGCCGTCGGATCCATGTGGTCTCACCGCTCGGGCGGGGGCGTCCCTTCCTGCGCCGGGGACGCGCGACCGAATCTCCGTTGAACCTCCCTGGAGCCAGCAATGACCGTGCTCCCCGTCGAACGGCTGGGACCGATGCACTCACCGTTTCACCCTGATCCGGACGCCGCCGACCACCTGTCCCCGGACTCCCAAGGCTCCCCGGACTCCCTGGACACTCTGGACACGAACGAGTTGCGGCTGGTGGCGCAGCCGGTCGCGGCCTCCCAGGCACGCGACTTCACCCGCGCGCAACTGCGGACATGGGGCCTGGAGGAGCTGTCCGAGCTCTGCGTCCTGGTCGTCTCCGAGATGACCACCAACGCCATCAAGGCCACCGCGACCCCGCCGGTCCCGTACGGCTACACCCACCCACCGGCTCCAGGCCACCCGCACGCCTCCGGCCACTCACCCGTGCCCGGCCACCCGCACACCTCCGACCGACCGCCCGGCAGCGGCCACCCGCGAACCGCCGGCCCGTACCCGATCCTCCTGCGGCTCCACCTCACCACCGAGGGCCTGCGCGTGGAGGTGTGGGACAGCTCCGACGACTCGCCCGAGGTCACCGAGGCGGGGGAGGACGACGAGAGCGGCCGGGGCCTGCTGCTCGTCGGCATGTGCGCCGACGAATGGGGCCACCACCCCTCACCGGGCGGTGGAAAGGTGGTCTTCGCCCGCTGGGACCTGCCACCCGCTCGGCGCATCCCGGCCACGCCGCCCTCGCGGCCGTACGCCTACTCCCGGACCCGTGTGACGCGGGGGTGACCCCTCTCGGCACACCTGGTCAACAGCCGCTCCGTCCCATGTCCACGCCCCGCCCTGCCCCGCGTCCACGCGGAGAACCGCGTCGGCGCGGTCGCCGTCCCGCGGGGCGAGCGGTCCACCGTGACCGTCCGGCGGGGCGATCGGCTCACCGCGCCGGCATGGTCAGCGTTCAGAGGACGATCGCCCCACGGCGTTCTGGACGCTGACCACCGAGAGCACCGAGTCGACCAGCTCCGCGACGGACCGGCCACCACCCGTGTCGATGCGATCCAGCCCCAGCCTGTCGACGACCTCCAGCATGAGCGACTGATAACGCTCCGTGCGGGCAAGGAAACTGTCCATCAAGTGTCGTTCGTCGCCGGTCGCCACCTCGTAGCGGCCGGCCGCGCGCACCCGAGCACGCACGACGGCGTCGTCCGCGGTGAGCCACACGGCGGCCGTGTGCGAGACGTTCAGCTCCGCGACACGGGTGGGCCAGAGCGCCGACCCCTCCAGGACCAGGCCCGTGCCGGTGCCGGACGAACGGGCCGTGATCAGCTCCTCGATGCGAGGCCACAGCCGTTCGTAGTGGCCGAGCACGGACGCGATCAGCTCGTCGACCGTGAGCGTTCTGTAGTGCTCGGCGACGTGCGCCGGCACCTCCCACTCCGGGGTCCGCCAGGGCCGTCCGGGGTGCCGCGCGAGCTTGTCCGTCGACAGGCACTCGAAACCGAGCCGGTCGGCCACCGCCCGGCCGATGGTCGACTTCCCGACGTTCGACGTTCCCCCGAGCAGCACCACCCGTACACCGCTCATACCGGCGACCTTACCGCCGCGATGAGGCCGGCCCGAAGACCGGAGCGCCACACCCCAGGGAGGGGCTGACACCTGCCCCGCTCACACCGGCGACCTCGACCGCCGCGATGAGACCGGTCCGGAGACGGATGATGCAGGATGTCGGGATGGATGCGATCCTGCGCGCCGCCGGTGACGTGATGGGAACCGAGCTGTCCGACCCGGTGGACCTCGGCGGCAGCCCGCGCACTGTCGTCCTGCGCTGCCGGACGGCTTCCGGCGGCAGTGTCGTCGTCAAGAAGTACGGCACGGAGCCCGATGACCTGCGCGCGTTCACCGCCGAGGCGGCCGGGCTCTCGTTGCGGCTGGCCGGTCCCGAGCTGCTGGGCGTGGACGACTCGATCCCGCTGCTGGTGATGGAGGACCTCGGGTTCGCGCCGACACTGGCGGACGTGCTGCTCGGCGACGATCCGCAGGCCGCCCTGGACGGCCTGTCGGCCTGGGCACGCGGGCTCGGGCGACTGGCCGCCGCGTCGGTTCACCGGCGCGCCGACCTGGCCGCCCTGTCCGCCGGGTACGGCATGGGCGTGCCGTCCTGGGACGAGGAGCCGTGGCTCCTCCGGTACGCGGCCGAATTCCCCGCGGCGCTCGCCGGGATCGGCGTCGAGGCGCCGCCGGAGCTGGCCGGGGAGCTGGAACGGATCGCGGCGACGGGCGCGGACGAGTATCTCGCCTTCACCCCCGGCGACACCTGCCCGGACAACAACCTGCTCACCCCGGACGGCCTGCGACTCATCGACTTCGAGTCGGCCTGCTACCTGCCGGTCTTCATGACGGCCGCGTACTGCCGGATGCCCTTCGCCACCTGCTGGTGCGTCTTCACGCTGCCCGCCGGTCTGGCGGAGAAGATCGAGGAGACCTACCGCGCGGAGGTCGTCACGGTGTACCCGCAGCTGGTCGAGGACGAGATCTGGCAGCCAGGGATCCGGCGGGCGGTCGCGCTCTGGACGGTGTATATGACGGCCAACCTGATCCCGCGCATGGCGAAGGACGAGCCGATCCACAGGACCCGGCGTCCGGTCCCGACGCTGCGGCAGTTGCTGAGGCACCGCTGGGAGACGGCGAGCACCCTGGAGGAGTTCCCGGCCTTCGCGGAGACGATGCGGCTGCTGCTCCGGGACGTGGCCGGTGGCTGGGACGTCCCCCCGCTGCCGGGCTACCCCGCGTTCGGGGACTTCGGATGACGCCCCGAACAGTCTCCTGAAGGACGTTTCGTAACGCGGGCGGTCACCCTCGGCGGGACGTTCGCTTGGACGGACATTCCGCCCCGCGCCGAACTAAGATCATCGAATGCTCAGGCCGCCCTCCGCAGCGCAGGTGACACCGCCTCAGAGAACGCGTGCACCGGTGCGCCGGGTGCTGCGACGAGTGATCGCCGTCGCGGTCGGTCTCTGCGCGCTGCTGGGCGCGGTGCGGCTCGTCGTGCCCGCCACGGCGGGTACGGCCGACGAGCCGCCCGGGGTCCGGCGGCAGCTGACGTTCCTGCGTGCGGCACTCGACGGCGGCGCCGGAGACCAGGCGCAGAACCTGTTCCCCGAGGGCTACGTCTTCCTGCACGTGCTGTACGGCCTGAGCTGGGTCGAGCTCGGCATGCGCGAACCGGCCGGCGAGCGGTCGGCGGCGCTGCGGGAGGCGCGCTGGGCGCTGGCCCGGCTGGAGTCCCCGTCCGGCCGCGCCCCGTTCAGCACGGACCTCACCCCGCCGCACGGCGTCTTCTACCGGGGCTGGACCAACTGGCTGCGCGGCGGGACGCTCGCCCTGCAACCGTCCGAGCGGCGCGACCCGGCCGAGCTGCGCCGGTTCGCCGACGACTCCGCCGCGCTCGGCGAGGCGTTCGGCGCCTCGGAGTCGCCCTACCTGGAGGCCTATCCCGGGCAGGCGTGGCCGGTCGACTCGATCGTGGCCATGGCGTCGCTGCGGCTGCACGACACGCTGCTGCCACCCCGGTTCGCCGGTACCGCCGACCGATGGCTCCAGGCGGTACGCCGGCGGCTCGACCCCCGCACCGGCCTGCTCCCGCACCGCGCCGACCCCGGCACCGGCGCCCCCGCCGAGGTGGCCAGAGGCAGCTCGCAGAGCCTCGGCCAGCGCTTCCTCGTCGAGATCGACCCGGCCTTCGCCGCCGAGCAGTACCGGCGCTTTCGCGACCTCTACGTCGTCTCCCCGCTCGGCCTCGGACCGGCCGTGCGCGAGTACCCCGTGGGCATGGACGGCCCGAGTGACGTCGACTCCGGTCCGCTCCCGCTCGGCGTGAGCCTGTCGGCGACCGCGGTGGCCCTCGGCACCGCCCAGATCCACGGCGACGCCCCGCTCGCCGAGGCCCTGGCGAACTACGGCGAGCTGGCCGGCCTGCCGATCGACACCCCCTGGACCAAGAGGTACGCCTTCGGCCTCCTCCCGATCGGCGACGCCTTCCTGGCCTGGTCAAAGACCGCTCGCCCCTGGGTGACGCCACCCCCCTCACCGCCCCCGGCGACCATCTCGCCCTGGTGGCGCACACCGCTGCTGGCGTTGCTGCTCGTCATCGGTCTCGCCCCTTGGACGCCCGCCCTGGTGCGGCGTCACCGAAACCGGCGTGCCCGTCCCGTACCGGAGGAGGTGACGGGCGAGGCGTGACCTTTGGCGTCATCCGCCGGCTCGACGAGCCGCAGCATAGCCTTCCAGGATTTCCGCCAGTTCCTTCGGCCGGCTGAGCGCGACGCAGTGCCCGGCGGCGATCTCGTCAGGGGTGATGTTCAGGCGTTCGGCCGCCAGGCGGCGGAAGAAGTCAGGCGGGAAGGAACGATCCTGGTCGCACAGCACGAATCTCGTCGGCACGTCCGGCCACGCGTCGAGGGGCCAGGGCTCACCCATCCGGGCCTCCGCCTGCGGGCGCTCCCTGCGCATGGCCTCCTCGGCCAGCTCACGCGGCACGTCGTGATAGAAGTCGGCGTACGGATCCCCGGTGCCGCCGGTGCTTTCACCGTCACTTCGTGCCTGCTCCCGTTTCGCGTCCTGGAAGCCGGTGTTCTCCCACCACTCCACCGGCGACTCGCCGGGCGCCGGAATCATCGCGGCCACCAGGACCAGCACATCGACCGGAAGCCGAGCGGCGACCAGGGGAGCGGTGAACCCTCCGAACGACTGACCGACCACGACGAGGTCCTCGCGGTCACCGACAGCCTCGATCACCGCGTCGGCGTACTCGTTCAGCCCTGCCGAGTCGTCGTCGCAGGGAAGGTCCGGAGCGACCACGTCGTGCCCACGGGCCCGTAACTCGGCCTCCACCAGGTGCCAGTACCAGCCGACGTCTCCCGCGCCATGGATCAAAACGAAGGTACTCATAGCCGGCGACCGCCTGTCATCTCATCGTGTCGGGACTCGTTAGACGGGACTCACTAGACTGGTCGTTCCCTCCGTCAGCCGAGGTCGAAGGCGACGTCGGTGAGGTTGACCGTCCGCACCTCCGGGTCGTCGAGCAGCTTGCGCAGGTCGGCGAGTGTCCAGCCGTCGATGACGAGCCCGTACACGACGCCCTCCTTGGCCGTTCCGGTGAGCGAACCGTGGCTCAGCCCGAACTCCTCGAGGTCGTCCCCCGCCCTGAGCAGCCCGACCCACCTGCGGAACTCCGCCAGCGCCGCCTCGGGCTCGGTCTCGCACTCGTAGGTGAAGTCCTCCCAGTACTCCTTGTTCATGCCCCGGTTCCAGACGACCGCGCTCAACGGGGGATCGCCGCTGGAGTCGTCGTAGTAGTACGGGGAGTAGATGTAGGAGACGTCCCCTCCTCCGCAGAGTTCGTGCCTCCGGTTGAAGGCGACGAGTTGCTCGGTGGTCATCGAGTGCGTGAACTCCAGGACCGCGACGGCCCGAAGCGTCTGGGGGAGCGCGTCGATGGCCTTCCTGGCCTCTTCCGTCAGCTGCTTGTCGGCGCCGAGTTCTTCCCATTCCACCGAATCGACCGTGTCGGCGAGGTTGCCGGACGGTCCGTCGAAGGAGGGGGCCCGGACGGCGCCGAACAGGTCCTCCGTGATCTCGTACTCCTTCCGGTCCTCGCTGGGACCGGCGCGGCGCGGCTCGCCCCGCAGCGTGTAGGTCGTCTCCAGCAGTCCTCTGCGATCGCTGTAACCGTAGGTCAGGCGCTTGTCCGGATTCGTGACGCGGGCCGCGGTGCCGTACACCAGAGCCGTCCGCTCGTTGTCGAAGCCGACGAACACCCACAGCACTCGATCGGCGACGACGAGGGTTAGGAACAGCGCCGAGGCGACGGCCAAGACCTTGACGAGAGACCTGGTCACGTACGCCCAGTCGGGCTCACTCACGTTCACCGGCGCGCGCTCCTGTGACCTAGATCAAATCGGGTACGGCGCACCATAACCGCTCGGAAACGGCGCGGGTGAGAGAACGCGGTAGGAAGGTAGGTTCCGGATTGAACTGGATGTCGGCTCTCCACCGATCGATCATCGACGCGTATGATTACATACTTACTTGATCACTCGAAGGCGGAGACGATGATCGTTGAGTATGTCCGGTACCGCGTCCCCCGCCCCGACGAGTTCGAGGCCGCCTACCGCCGCGCGGTGGTGCCGCTGGGCAGGGCGCCCCAGTGCCTGGACTACGAGCTGTCGAAGTGCGCCGACGAGCCGGGCGTCTACATCCTGCGCATCGTCTGGACCTCGGCGCAGGGTCACCTGGAGGGCTTCCGGGGCAGCGAGCACTTCACGAAGTTCTTCGCCGAGATAAAGCCGTACGTGGCGGACATCGAGGAGATGCGGCACTACGAACCGGTGATCGGAAAGACCGAGCCGGTGCTCACGAAGACCGAGCCGACGCTGTTCGACTGGGCGGGCGGCGCGTCGGCGTTCGAGCGGCTGACCGAGACGTTCTACGGCCACGTCCGCGAGGACGAGGTGATCGGCCCGCTGTTCGCGCACATGGACCCGGACCATCCCCGGTACGTCGCGCTGTGGCTGGCGGAGGTCTTCGGCGGACCCGACCGCTACACCCGCGAACGCGGAGGCTATCCGCACATGCTCTCCCAGCATCTCGGCAAGCACCTCACCGAGCGACAGCGCCGCAGGTGGGTGAGCCTGCTGATGGACGCGGCCGACGAGGTGGGGCTTCCGGCCGACCCCGAGTTCCGGGCGGCGTTCGCCGGATACGTCGAGTGGGGCACCCGCCTCGCGGTGGAGAACTCCCAGCCGGGTGCCACCCCGCCTCTCCAGGCACCGGTCCCCCGCTGGGGCTGGGGAGTCGCCCCGCCTTACCACGGCGGATAAACCTCACCTCGTCCGCCCGGCACGCCGGACCGGCCGGGGGAGTCAGGTGATCCCGCTCGGTTCGGCGGGGACGGTGTGGCGGGCATCGATGAGCTCGCGGATGGCGCCGAGCGCGGTCCCGGCGTGGGGTTCGGAGGTGGCCACGACCACCGAGCCTCCCGCCAGACCTCCGACGACCATCGAGCCCGGGAAAGCTCACGCTAGGCGAACGGGTGTGGCACCTGATGCAGCTCCGAATCATCCAGGTCGGTGGTTCGCCATCCGGCGCGGCGGAACGCGCTACGGGTTCGGGGCATGTGCAGGGCGCGCTGCCGCGACCAGCCGAAGTCCATGGGCAGTAGTCCCGGCGCGATCACGCGCACTGTCCGCAGGCCCAGCAGTTCCTGTTCCGGTGCCGTCTGGTCGACGACAAGTACGTCCAGCCCGGCATCGACCAACCGGTCGCGGCAGTACAGCAGGTCCGTCAGCAGGTCCGTGCCCCCAGGCCGAGTCTGTTCCCACTCCCGGTACAACTCGGCCATGGGGGTCAGGTGTCTGTTCGACAACAGGAAGCCGGCATGGTGCGCCATCCTCGGCGACGCGAAGAGTGCCGGATGGTCGATCAGCGTGCGGACCTTGCCGAAGTCCTCGGTCATCGCCCGGACCTCGTCAGCACGTGTGGTGAACTGATCAGGCATGGTCGGTGCGAAAGAGGCGACCTCTGACAGCGCGGATGCGACAGCCTGCTCCGGATCCAGGGACGCGCCGGACGCGAAGGTCAGCGTACCGGGACCGCCATCTCGGCGAACCGCCACCGCGAGCACGGCAGGCACCGACAGGTCGATTCTCATGTCGAACAGGCGCACGTCGTAGCCGCAGAGCCGCAGACGGTCGATCATGAAGAGGGACTCTCCGTGACACGTGGCCGGATCGATTTCGGGCAGCGATGCTCTGCCGTACCACGTGAGCATGAAAGAATCGCGCTCGATCAGCTCAAGCATCCCGTGCAGAATCGCCTCCTCGACACTCGCACCGCTCGCGCAGCCGCTGGAGCACTCCATCACGAAGTTGTGGGTGCTCTCCGCCCCGCCGTAGTAGACGGTGCGCTGCGGCACCAGAACCGCCCGCTGGTCACGCAGCGAGTAGCCCCAGACCCATGGAATCGGCTGATCGGGGTCGAACCTCGAGTACGCGCCCGATTCGTAGACCTTGTCCGCGTAGACCCCGCACTCTCGGGGGTCGAGCGCTTCCGCGGACAATTCGTGAAAGGTGTTCACCGTGACTGCGGTCCAACGCCGTTGCTCAAGTCCGGCATAACGTTCAAGTGCTTCGAACAGCCCGCTGATCTCGCTGGTCTCGAACGAACTGGTCTGGCCGCTCCATTGGATCTCCTGCAGGCCGTTACCATCGTGAAATCGGAACATGCCGAAACTCGGCGACATGGTAGGAGACAGGTCGTCGCGGTGCGCGTAGCGGCCGACCGCGCCGCAGACTGGATTTGTCAGTGCCGAGATCGGCAGGTCGTAGTCCCGTAGGCGATGTTCCCGGTAGCGGTCCGGAGCCGGTTTCGATATCGAGCGCAGGTCGAGGACGGCGCGAGTCGCAGTATCCGGTTCACGCGGTAGACATACGGAACATGCGGCGTCCATCAGCAGGTCGAATCGAGACACTCGCAGGGTCCGCAGATTCAGCTCGTAGACAGGGGCGATCCCCGGGCGCTGACTTCGGCTTTCCACGGTGCGCGTCTGCAAAAGGTTCCACAATTGCCAGATCGATTCAAGTGCGAACGGCGTCAGGTATGGCGAGGAAGCCATCGACCGCGACTGCCGCCCACGCTCGATCGCATCACGTTCCGGTGCGGCGCGCAGGCGCTGCCATCGCAGGGCCAGACATTGCCCGCACGGGGCTGAGCGGCTACGTCCGGCGACCACCGGTCCGAGGATCGCCGACCCCGCAGCGAAATAGATCGGAACGAGGCCGGGACCCTTTTCCGCTTCCGGTAGGTACGGGTGAGTCGCGTCGCGCAGACCGAGTACCGCCACGTCGGGCAGCGCTCCCTTTCTCGGCCGCGAATTCAGATAGCGTAGAAGCCTGCCCGGCGCCGATTCGCAGGCCTCATTGTCGTGCTCCGCCGATAATGCCACCTGCTCCGCCTTTCACACGAGAAAAAACGAGCTCTTCCGGCGTACGCCGCCACCGGCGCCATGATTGAGCAGAGTCGGCTACCTGTGGAGTCCACAGGTAGCCGACGGGAATCAGTGAGAATTCAACGGGCAGAGACGAGATCTGCGACGTCGCACTGATTCCGTGTCGCAGGCAGCCCTGCTAGAGATTACTAGCACTCTCCGCTCTGGGTCCCGCTGCTGCAGCTCGTGCTCGTGGTGCTGGTGGACCCGCAACAGCTCGTGGCGGCTGCGACAGGGGACAGGTGAATGTCGACGTCGGTGTAGTCCGAAACCTCGAAGGTCTCCGACCCCAGCTGTTCCAGCTCCTGGAACAAGTCCGATAGTGGCTTCTCGACGATGGTCCGCACTGTGGACTTCCTTTCGTTCGCACGGTTGGGCTGAACAGGCAAAGTATTACAACGGCTGCTTTCACGCCGCTGTCACCCGCGGAGACAGCGGAAAGGGAAGTGAAAGGACCTGCGGCCATACTTCTGATGCGGGACGTACGGCGCCCGACATCAAATGCCAAGGAAGTGATCTCGACGATGACTGCTACCGAGCTCGGGCCAGGAGGGGGACAGGGGAATCCTTCGAGGGCCGATGATTTCTCCGTCCGGCCCAGGCTGGGCCATGACGTGCTTTTCTACGACGTCGGCGACAAAGTCGTGGTGCGCAACACCGAGAAGGTGTACGTCGTCAAAGGACAGTCGGCGTACCGTTTCATGTGCTCGCTCGCGCCGTATTTGACAGGCGAATACACGGTCGCCGATCTGTGCGCGGACCTTGCGCCTGAACGGCAGGAAATGGTCGTCTCACTCGTGCGTTCGCTGATCGACAGCGGTTTCGCGCGAAACGTACGCCGGGCGGGCGACGTCGATATGGACCCCACCGTCGAGCAGGTGTTCGCCTCGCAGCTGAACTATGTGGAGCACTATGTCGACGAGGCCAAGGCGCGGTTTCTGCGCTTCCGTACGGCAAAGGTGCTGATGCTGGGTACCGGCCGCGTGAACCGGGCGGCGGCCGAGAGTCTGCTGCGCAACGGACTCGGTTCACTGAGCCTGGTCGCGTCTTCGCCGAAGAGCGCGGCCGGGGACACCGCCGTGGCCATGGCGGGACTGGCCGAGTGCGTCGCGGACTTGACCGAGGCCGGCTGTCCCCCGCAGGTTCGGCTGTCGGACCTCACCCTGGACGACGCCCTCGCGCCGCACGCCCTGATCGGATACGACTTCGTGGTCGCGTCCGGCGACGACATCGGTATGGCCGCGCTGCGGCGACTGGTCGACGCCGGAGTGAACGGCGGTCCAGTGGTGCTGCCCGCCACCTCGATCGGTTCGAAGGTGGTCATCGGTCCGGTCACCCGCCCGGCGACCGCAGGATGTTGGATGTGCTCCATGCTCCGCTACGGAGCCAACGCCGAGCCGCGCGATGCGGCCGCCCTGTGGCGCGGCATCGCGTGCGGAGTTTTCGGTCCAGAAGCTCCAAGGCTCAATCCGCAGCTCGCGGCGATGGTGGGCAACATGCTCGCCTTCGACCTGTTCCGGCTGATCACCGGTTGCTTCGACGCGGAGACGGACCATGGCGTCCTGATCCAGGACATCTCAACGCTGGAGGCCAGGCGCGAGCGGCTGTGGCCCCATCCGCTCTGCCCCTCCTGCGCGGAGCATCAGGACATCGGCGCCGCCACGCCCGTCACGCCGGCCGTCGTCCACGAGGAGGCGCCGCGATCGTTCGGTGGCGATCACGATGACAAGGAGCGGCTCAGAACACTGCTGAAAGAGGCCGATGAACTGGTCGGCCTCTACACAGGTGTGCTGTCGTCGTTCGACGATGTGGCACTGGACCAGTCGCCGCTCAAGGTCGGCAGGGTCCGCCTCGGAGCCCAGGCCGGATCCGACGTGCGCCCCCGGCTGATCACGGCGTTCGATCTGCACTATGTGCCCGTCGCGCGCCGAAGCGCGCTGCGCGCCGCGCTGCTCGCTTATGTCGGCCAGGTGGCGAACGTCCGGCATGCGGTCACCGGTTCGATGGAGACGCAGCACACGCTTGCCCCTGCCGGCCTGTCCACCTTCACGGGGCTCGCGGTCGAGGGACGCGAGACGCTCCCGTGGCTTCCCGCGACCTCTCTGGTGACCGGGGAGCAGCGGCTGGTGCCCGCCGCAGCGGTTCATCCGATGTCGGCGCTCAACGCCGACTCGTTGTTCGAACGAAGCGGGGCGGGTGATGGAGCCGGAGCGAGCATCGGTGAGGCCGTCCGGACGGGCCTGTTGTCAGCGATCGCGTTCGAGGCTCTGCGTGAGGCCGTTTCGGGACGGGGTGAACCCCGTCCGATCCACTGCGGGGATCCTGAAACCGGTTCTGAGCTGGAGTTCTTGCTGAGAACCTTCGGCAACCTGAACGTCTGGCCGGAGGTGCTTGAGATCTCCCGCTGGCGGAACGCCGGCGTCGTCCTCGCTCGAACCCCGGACTCTGCGGACAGGCCCCTGTGGACCGTACAAGCCGCGTTGTCCCAGCGGGCCGCGCTCGTCGGAGCCCTGAGAGATCTTGCCGGACTGGTTCAGATGCGTCATCTGGCGAAGATAGATGAAGTCGACCTCGGTGAGCCGCTGTTGCCCGGATTCGACGCCCGGGCCGTGCACGCATCCGAGGATCCGCTGCCGGCCACGACGGACAACCCACCCGGCGACGTCGCCGCCCTCGTCGGCGAACTCACCGACGAGGGCCGCGACGTTCTCGTCGTCGACACCACGCCCCCAGAGCTCAGGTCTCAGGCGGCTGTGGTGACCTGCCGGGTCCTCCTGGGGCGATGCAAGAGTGAATGACCGGGTCCCACAGGTGCTCGCGCACGGTCAACGACTGGTCGCCGACTACCTTCACGACCGATTGACCCGGACCGCCGGGCAACTCGACCGTCCCGTGACGATCCGCGTGGCGCTCCTCGGCGCACAGGACATGCTGCGGCAGCTCGACGCACCGGATACGGACACGGCAGGCTTACTGCCTGTCCATCTGCACGGCGGTGCCGTACTGCTCGGCCCGTTCGACAGCGAGCGCCCCTGTTTCCACTGCTTGGCAAGACGGTGGCAACAGGTGCGGACCGGAGTGGAACGCGATGCGCTGGGGAGCGGACGATCGGTCGTCGCGCACCACGCGTCCCCGTTCCTCGCACGGTTCGCGTTGGAGGCGATCTGGCAGACCGTCCAGCGGATCGTCCAGGTGTCGCCAGGGCAAAAACCTACCGACCGGCATGGCCATCCGTTCGTGCACGAGCTACGGCTGAAAGACCTGACAGTGCGACGTCATTCGATCGTCGCGGACTCGCAGTGCCCTCGATGCGGCGTTCCGGCCGAAGACAGTGCCGACGCCGCTCGCATCGTTCTGCGCAGCCGACCAAAACGATCGATCAATGACTTCCGGATCAACCCGGCCGCTGACTACGACCTGGAACCGGACGCGTACGCGAACCCTGTCTGCGGGATGGCCGGCACCGGCGCGGACCTGAGCATGACGAGCACGACGACGGCGAATGTGAAAGGCCGTATCGACATTCCAGGTGGCGAGTACGTCCATGAAACGTTCTGGGCCGGTCACTCCGACAGCTACGCCCGCAGCACGATCCTGGGAATACTGGAAGCCCACGAGCGGATCGCCGGCACACAGCCTCGACGATTTTCGAAGCCGGTGGTCGACACGTACCGGAACCTGCAGGGCTCAGCACTGGATCCCGCCGAATGTGGCCTGTACCCCGCAGAGTTTTACGCCAGTACCCGGCATTACACGCCCTACCATCCTGATCTGGCGATTCCGTGGGTGTGGGGCTTCTCGCTGCGCGATGAGCGTCCCCTTTTGGTCCCCGCGGCGATCACCTATTACCACCTGATCGACCAAATCGGCAGATTCGTCCAGGAATGCTCAAACGGGTGCGCATCCGGTAGCTGCCTGGAAGAGGCGATCCTCCACGCCATCCTCGAACTGATCGAGCGTGACGCGTTCCTGATCGCCTGGTACACCAAGCTGCGGCTGCGCGAGATCGACCCGTACAGCAGCGCGACGGTCCGCAGCCGTCTGATGATGGACCGAATCTCGATGTACGGGTACGACATCCGGCTGTTCGACGCCAGAATCGAATTTCCGATACCGGTCGTGGTCGCTGTCGCCCAACGCAGAGACAGCGGCATGGGCAGGCTGCTCTTCGGTGCCGGGGCCAGTTTTGATCCCGAGGAGGCGATCGCCTCCGGCCTGTACGAGGTCGCGTCCGCGATTCCGGATTTCGCCGACTACACGAAGCTGCGCGCCGAAGAGCTCACCACGAAGGCGGCCGACTTCGACAGGGTTCTTTCGCTGTCCGATCACGCCCCGCTCTACGGGCTGCCCGACATGGCCCGGTATGCCGCGCATCTGCTCGGAGACAACGGCCGTCCCGCCGATCTGCCCTCGGTGGAGGCGGTGTTCCGGGGCTGGCAGCACGACCGGCCGCGCACCCTCGATCTGCTCGACGACCTCAGGCTCTGCATTCGGTCCGTGGTCGAGGCCGGCTTCGACGTGATCGTGGTGGACCAGACATCACCGGAGCAAGCGGAAATCCCCCTTCGCACGGCGAGCGTGGTGATCCCCGGCATATTGCCGATCGACTTCGGGTGGAGCCGCCAGCGCGCCTTGCACATGAAGCGGACCCGCACTGTCCTGCGCCGGGTCGGACTCCGCGACAGCGATCTCGAAACCTCGGAGCTCAACAGGGCTCCGCATCCATTCCAATGAACCGGCTCGCCGGTATGGCGCGGACTTGAGGAGTCATGTATGGACACGGAGCAAGCCATCGAAACGGCGAGCGACTATGTCGCCGCGATCATGCGCCGCAATCGATCGCCGACGGAGGACTGGGGCCTCAAACCCGATTGGGCTGACCAGCCACGAATGCACAACGTCTATCCCGGCGTCACCCCCATCCCGTTACCGGCCGCGAAGGTCGCGCTCGCCTCTCTCGAAGGGAGCCTGGCCGGGCAGGTGCCCGAGAACGGCGGCGCGTTCACCATGCCGATGCTCTACGAGATGCTGCGGGACTCCTACGCGTACGGCGGGCGGCGACTGGCGGTGACGGTCAACGACGACACAGTGGCTCTGCCGCATTACGCGCGTGCGGTCTGGTCTCGCGGCACGGCGTCCGGCGGCGGCCTGTATCCGCTCGAGATCTACTGGGTCTGTGGCCCTGGCGGACCGATGTTGCCGGGCGTCTACAACTACTCGCCGGCACAGCACGGTGTCCAGAGACTGCTGATCGGTGACGTGACGAGTCAGGTGCGTCGGGCGATCGCGCCGGCGGAGGCCGCGGGCGACCAGTTCCTGCTCGTGACCGTCAAGTTCTGGAAGAACGCTTTCAAATACCGGACCTTCAGCTACCACGCGGTCACCATGGACGTGGGCACGGCGCTGGGGACCTGGCAGTTGTGGTCACGGGCGGCGGGAATTCCGCTGCGCCCGCTGCTCGATTTCGATGAGGAAGCACTCAACCGGTTGCTGGGCGTGCGGACGCACGAGGAAAGCGTGTTCGCCGTGGTGCCGCTGCCCTGCGGCGAAGGCTCCTCTTCGGAGGGCCGGCACGAACTTCGAGTCACCGCCGTCCCCAGGGAGAGGTCACGCACCGTCGTCCGGCATCCCGCGGTCGAGCGGGTACACGCCTCGACCGTCACCACCCGGTCGCCCGGTGATTCACCGGCTGAGCGGTTGAAGGCGGCGAGGCCAGGCCACGACGCTGGCAGGGGCGACGGAGTCAAGCTGGCCGATCCGCTCCCGCTCGACGCCACCGTACGGGAAGCCCTGCGCGGTCGTCGGAGCAGCTTCGGCAGATTCAGCGCGCAATACGGTCTTGGGCAGGCCGAGTTGGGTGCGGTGTTGCGTGCGGGCACACTCGGAGCCCGGCTCGTGTCGGATGTCAAACATTCAGACGGCACACCGGAGCTGACCAGGCTGGCCGTTCTCGTCAACCACGTCGACGGTGTCCCCGCGGACGCATACGACTACGACGTCGCCACCAACACGCTGCTCCCCCTCGGCGTCGGGGTGAGCACATCGTTCCTGCAGCGCAACTACTTCTTGAACAACTACAACATGGAACAGGTCGCCGCCGTCGTCACGGTGCTGGCACGGCCGCACGCGGTGATCGACGCCACCGGCCAGCGAGGTTATCGGTTCCTCAACGCGGAGGTCGGCGCCGCCGCCCAAGCCATGTATCTGGCCGCGGCCGCGGCGAACATCGGCTGCGGGGCCGCGCTGGGCTTCGACAACGTGTCGTATGTCGAGCACATGGACAGGCAGCGAGACCTGAGCCGCGATGACGATGGCCAGGAGTGGCCGTTGCTGATCGTGATGCTGGGGCACGAGCGCCGGAAAGCTCCCGACTTCCACTTCCGCCTCAGTTGATCTCGCCGACCCGAAGAGGTGATGCCGGTGATAGACCGTGATTTCAGGCTTGGCATTGGTGCCCCGGTGGGCCAGGAGAACGGCAGGCAGTGGATAGTCACACCGCAGTTCATGCTGCGGGTGGCCGGGATGCCCATCGATGCCGTGGCCCCTTTGGGCAACCCGCGGGGGGTGCGATGGGCCGACGCCGTGCTGGCGGCCGAGACCGCCATGGACACGGCGAAGCAGGTGATCGCTGACGCACTGCAGGAGTCCATTGCGGACAACGACGACGAGCATCAGCGTCGTCAGCTCCTTACGCTGAGGCGCGATGTCTTCAACCGACGGCTCCCCAAGAACATGGCATCGGCCAGGGCGCTCGCCGAGCATCTCGGCGATCAGGGGCGCGCCGCCTTGCTCGGCTGGCTGGATCAGCGCGCCGCCTATGACGAGGAACTCCGGCAAGGCACCGCCGTTCTGGCCGAGGAAACCGAACTGGCGCGCGCTCACTTGCGTGAACTCGCACGCGATCCGAGACTGCGCAATGGCGTGTTGCTGGCGTCTCCTTCGCTGGACCGCTACCTGCCGGCCTATCTCGACGCCGGGGCCGGCCCGCTGAACAAACGTGCGCGCCGTATCGAGCGGTCGCTGCTGGAGTACGTGTATCGCACCGCCTGCAAGACGAGCCCTTTCAGCACGTTCACCGCGGTCGCGCTCGGGCGGTTCGTGCCCGGCAGCGGGTCCCTCTTCCCGGAGATCGACCTCGATGTCGTCTGGCGTAGCCACGCCCGCCTCAACGTCGCGGCGCTGGCGCGCTTGATAGACGTCATCGTCGACCAGCTCGCCCTACGTCCGGAACTTCCGGTGCGCCTGACGTCGGGCTCGCGGGCGGATACGGAGCGGGTGCGCTATGTGCGGCGGGTCCGGGTGGTCGGTGACGACGACACCCCGATGGGCGTGGACAGCATGCGCGAGAACCTCTTCTACCTCCCTCAGGGCAACCTGCTGCAGGAGGTCATGCGCATCCTGGGTGAGCGGGCAGAGGTGTCCTTCGGGCATCTGGCCGAGCTGCTCAGCGCGGCCGATCGGCCGAACCGTTCCCCTGAGGACGTGCGCGAGTATCTGAGGCGCCTGCTCCAGCTCGGCCTGCTCGTGGCGCCGACCGTGCATTTGGACGTCCACAGCACCGACCCGGTGGAATCGTTCCGGCATGGCCTGGTACGGCTGGAAACGCCATGGGCGCACGCGGTCGCCGACAGGCTCGGCGACATCTCGGAGTTGGTGAAGCAGTACCCGTCAGCCGATCACGAGGCCCGCAGAAAGCTGATCGGCACGATCCGGTCGATCTTGGAGGAGGCGCAACGCGAGCTCGGCGCGGTGAAGCCCAGCATGCCGAGCAACCTGGTGTACGAGGACGTGTGCGTCCCCGGCACCGGCGCGGTGGCCGACCCGGAGGCGTGGCGGCGGTCGTTGACTCCCTCCCTTTGCCAGGTAGCGCGGTTGTTGCCGCTGTTCGACTCCACGGTGCCGCAACGGCTGAGCCTGCACGGATTCTTCACCGCTCGCTACGGAGTCGGTGGACGTTGTGATGACGTGCTGCGCTTCGTGCACGAATTCCACCAGGACTACTACACCTACTACCTGAAGGTCACCTCGCGACCGAGTTTCGACGAGGACGGTGCGTTCGTCCCCGACCCGAACTGGTTGCGATTGCCCGAGGTGGAGGCGATGGCCGAAGCACGGGAAGAACTGATACGCCGCATGAAACTGGCAGCGGCATCCGACACCGACGTGATGCTCGACGATGAGTTCGTCGACGAGGTCTCCGGCCTGGTGCCCGATCATCTGCTTGACCTGGAGCCGAGGAGTTTTTTCGTTCAGCTCGGCGACGACGACGGTGAACCGTTCGCCGTGGTGAACCAGACATACAGCGGTCTGACCCTGTTGTTCTCTCGCTTCGTGCACTGCTTCGACGACGTCGAACGCGGTGGACTGGCCGCTGAACTGCGTGACGAACTCGCCAAGCTGCAACCGGCCGACGCGGTGTTCGCCGAGGTCACGGGCGGGTACGACACCACGAACCTGAACCTGCATCCAGCGATCACACCGTACGAACTGGTCTGTCCCGGCGATGTGAGTTTCCGGAGCGAGTCCGAACAGATCATGGTGGACGAGCTCAGCGTGCTCCACGACGAGGAGACCGGCAGGCTGCGGCTGTACTCCTGGCGCCTGGGCCGCGAGGTCATCCCGGTCTACCTGGGCTTCATCATTCCACCGGCACTGCCCGAAGTGCAGCGGGCGATGCTGCTGTTCTCCCGGACCATATTCGCCACGATCGACATGTGGGGCGGCACGCGTGCGCACGAGCGGATCAAGACGATCAGGAGCCAGCCGAGAGTCCGCTTCGGCGACCTGATCGTGTCAAGACGCAGGTGGACCGTACACCCTGATTTCCTCCCCGCACGCACCACCGCGGACGGCGACGCGGAGTCGTTCCTCGCCTGGCGGCGCTGGCGGCGGGACCACGGCCTGCCGCAGCGGGTTTTCGCCTCACTCGGCGCAGTGCCGCTCAGGCCCGACGCGAGCAACGCCATGCCGACGTTCAAACCCCAGTACATCGACTTCGGCAGCGTTCTCTCACTCCATTTGCTGGACCGATTGGCGCGTGAAGGCAATCGCCTGATCGTCCTCGAAGAGATGCTGCCGGACATCGAGCAGATCTGGCTGAAATCGGCTGAAGGACGGTACGTGGCCGAGCAGACGATCGAGATCACCGGCACGAACCGGCCGCTGCGCGGTCATTGAGCAGACAGGGGAGACACGGATGACATCAGAGCCGTACATCGTCGACGATCCTCGGGCGCGACCTGCCCGTTCGCCGGGTGAGTGGCAGGCGCTGCACATCTTCTACAGCGCCAATTCCCAGCCGATTCTCACCGACTGCGTCGCACCGCTGGTGCGTGACCTTCGTGATCGCGGACTGCTGGAGAGGTACTTCTTCATCAATTACTGGATGGAGGGCCCGCACGTCCGGCTGCGGCTGAAGCCGGCCACGGAGGCGGCCACACCCGCGGTCCGCGCGGCGGCCGAGGCCGCCGTACAGGAGTTCCTGTCGAGCCGGCCGGCGCTTTACGAGTTCGACCAGGACATGCTGAAAGCGCAGGAAGATCTGTTCATCATGGAATATCCCGACGAGAATGAGCGACGTCGGATGTACCCGGACGGCCGGATACCCGTCCAGGGCAACAACACATTCCACTACCGCCCCTATCATCCGGAATACGATCGCTACGGCGGGCCTGTCGGAATACCTCTCGCGGAGCGGCACTTCGAATTCTCGAGCGACCTGGTGATCAAACTGCTGCAGACGGCCAACGTGCATGTCCGGCCGGTGCTGCTGGGCCTGGCCGCCCAGCTCATGATGATCAGTGTTTCCACTTTCATGCGGGACACCCGTCAGATGGCGCGCTTCCTGGAGCGTTATCACGACTACTGGAACTCGTCGTTCGGCCTCGACTACTGGAGCTCGACGACCCGCATCGTCGAAGACAGTACCGCCAGCTACCGCGTGTGTTACGACTCGATGAAGGACGTGCTCACGACGCGGTTCATGGACACGCACAACAGCATCCAGCGAGGAGAGCCGGACCGGTTGACCGGCTTCCGGGCGATGTGGGCGCGACACTGGGAGACCCTGCGTGAACAGGTGCTGGAACTCGGGACCGCCGGCAAGCTCACCTTCGTCAAGGCAGGCACCTCCAGAGCGCCCAAGGTGATCTCCGATCCCGAGATCCTGCTGCCGCACCTGCTTGCGTCATACATCCACATGACGAACAACCGGCTCGGCCTGCCGATAGCCGACGAGGCCTACCTGGCGTACATCCTGGCGCGTACCCTCCAGGACAACGTGGGATCCGCGCCTTGACGTCGTGAAAAGGCGGTGACGCGGCCGATCGCCCCGTTCCGCCGCCCGCGAAAACTGATCGAGGCGCATTCGGTGTGACTCAGGTGCTCTGGTGCGGCGGCGAGGCTGTCGCTTATCCGCTGTTTTCCCTGGAATTCGGCTCTCTCGTCAACAAGAAGATGTTCTTCGTCCCCCACGAATGAAGTGAGCACATGACCATGCAGACAGCCCACCTGCTGGATCTTCCCGCGCAACTGGAGCCCGCCATCAGCGCGGCCACCGGCGAAATGGAAGCCGGGCGGGACCTCCCCGAGAAGCTGGTGCGGGAGTTGCGGGACAGCGGCGCCTTCCGCCTGCTCACGCCGCGGGAGCTCGGCGGCTTCGAGGCCCCGCTGGAGACCGTACTGAAGGTGTACGAGGGGTTCGGCCGGCTCGACGCCTCCGCGGGGTGGATCGTGTGGAATGCCAATTGGGGGTTCATCGGCGCGCTGCTCGACGAGCCGGGTAACGCCCGGATCTGGGGACCGGGTCCCGAGCCGGTCTTCGCGGCATCGAGCATGTTGGGGATCGCTGTCCCGTGCGAAGGGGGTTACCGGCTATCCGGTTACTGGAAGCTTGTCAGCGGTATCAGTCACGCCGACTGGTTCGCCGCGGCCGCCTACATCAAAGAGGGCGACGACGTGCTCCTGACAGAGGAGGGCATGCTCGACGTACGGTTCTTCATGCTGCGCCGGGAGCAGCTGTCCGTCAAGGACACCTGGCATGCCGGCGGCCTGCTCGGCTCGGGAAGCCACGATGTCGTGGTCGAGGACGCCATGGTGTCCGACGAACTGGTCGTGCGCGTGGACGTGCCGGCCCGCATCCAACGGCCCCGCTACCAGGGCTACATACCCTCGCTCGTCGTCCCCGGCTGCTCTGCCGTCGTCCTCGGGGTCGCCCAGACCGCCATCGAGGAGACGGTGGCCCTCGCGCTCTCCAAAAGGACGATGACCGGCGGCACGCTTGCCAAGTCGGCACACACCCAGGCGGTCATCGCACGGTCCGAAGCCGCGCTGCGGGCAGCCCGGCTGCTGCTGCTGTCCACGGCGCGAGACCTTGACCTCGCCGGAGAGAACGCCGAGCCCGTCACCCTCGAGCGACGAGCCGCACTGCGCGCCGCGATGAGTCACGCCGCGCAGGTCAGCCGTGAAGTGCTGACGGCCATGTACGAGCTCGGCGGCTCCACCTCGATCTATCGGGGCAACGCCGTCGAGCGGCTCTTCCGCGACGGGATGGTGGCGCTCCAGCACCACAACCACTCCGCCGGCTTCTTCGAATCCGCCGGACGTGTCCGCCTCGGCATGGCCCCCGCCCTGCCTGTCTTCTGACGGCCCCGGTGCGGTCTTGGCGCGGCCCGGATCGGTGGATCGGCAGGCTGAACACATCCGCTGATCCACCGATCACCCCCCTGGTCGGTGCGGCCGGTGTCGGCGATCGCCTCCTGGCCGCGCAACGTGACGTTGCCGCACCCTGGATTTTCCCCCTCCGCCCTCGTCGGCTTCGACCAGGCTGCTGAAGGCGTGAATCCGTCCATCCACAAAGCGAATCCGAACGCCAGGAAAAGGACTTCTCCTACCCGTGCCCGTGCAGGAGCCCGCTGCCGGGTCGCCAGGGGGACGGGTTCCGTGTGACATGGCGCGACGACCTCTGCGGACCGGCGTGACCATGTGCGTCTTGAAAGCGTCCCCGGTGATGCTTCCGCTATCCCGAACGCGCAGTGGATAGGACGTGACGTGGATATTTCCCGTGGTTGTGTGTAATTAGGCTTATCCGCGCATCTCATACGATGAGGCGGAAATCGACGCAGGAGGTGCACCGCCCGCGCGATCGGGACCGCATCCGTTCCGCCACCACCGGATTCGGAACGCGCGGGTGTGCTGTTCCATGACGAGGACTTCGCGGAAGGATTTCTTCACACGGTGCCGCCCTGCTCTGTCTCTCGCGTGCCTGGCGCGGGTTCCGGTCCTGCAGTTCCAGCAGGCCGGCCACCCGTGCGAGGCCGTAACCGTCCGTCAAGACCACAGAGTCGCCCGTACCACCTGGGGACGAAGAGCCGCAATGAGTGGATGCTCGTCCACCGAATGACCGAGGGCCGTCGAATTCCGAAAGGCCGGTTCGCATGAACACGGGCGCTGGGAGGGGGCTGCACGTGGCCGTACTGGGTCCCTTTGAAGTGCGAATAGGGGCGGACCAGGTCGAACTGGGTTCGAACCGCCTGCGGACGCTGCTGGCCGTCTTGGCACTGTCGGCAGGCGAGACGGTGTCGGTGGACCGGCTGGCCTCGGTGGTATGGGCGGGGGGGCTGCCGGACAACGTCCGGCGCAGCGTCCATACCTATATAGCCCGGCTGCGCAACACGCTCGGCGCCGAGGTGATCAAGACGACGTCACTGGGCTACCAGATGCAGGTGGCCCATGATCAGGTCGACGCGCTGCTGTTTCGCCGGCTGCTTGCCGAGGCGACGCCGGTGCGGGGCACCGAAGCCGAGCTGGCGCCCCTGGAGCAGGCGTTGGCCCTGTGGCGGGGGCAGCCGTTCGAAGGGATCGACTCCCCGGCACTGCACGGGGCCGATGCCGCGCACCTGCTGGAGCTTCATGTGTCGGCTGCGGAGCGGTGGATCGACTTGGGACTGGCCGCGGGGCGCCACAGCGCGTTGGTGCCCGAGGCCCGCAAGCTGGCAGCCCATCATCGACTGCACGAGCCGTTGTGGGGGCGCCTGCTCCTGACGCTGGACGGCTGTGGCAGACGAGCTGAAGCCCTGTCGGCATACGAGCGGCTCAGGCGCAGGCTGAGCGAGGAACTGGGCACCGCCCCATCCGCGGAGCTGCAGCGTATTCACGCCGACCTGCTGCAGGATCGGGCGGTGTGGGGGGTGCCGATCACGCCACGCCAGCTCCCGGTGGACGTAGCCGAGTTCACCGGCCGGGACGAGGAGCTGAAGCGGCTGGACGGGTTGCTCAGCGGGAGCAGCAGGGTCTGCGTCATCACCGGCACCGCCGGCGTCGGCAAGACCTGCCTGGCCGTGCACTGGGCACACCTGGCCACTGAGCGCTTCCCGGGCGGCCAGCTGTACGTCGATCTCCAGGGATTCGGGCCGGGCGAGAGCGCACTGGACCCGCACGAGGCTCTGTCCGGCTTTCTGCAGACCTTGGGCGTGCCCAAACCCCAGATCCCGGTGGATCCACAGGCCATGATCGCGCTGTATCGGACACTGCTGGCAGGCCGGCGCGCGCTGGTGCTGCTCGACAATGCCCGCGATGTCGAGCAGGTACGGTGGCTGCTGCCCGGGGGTACCGAATGCATGGTTGTGATCACCAGCCGACAGGGGCTCAGCAGCTTGGTCAGCCAGCACGCGGCTGCGTTGCTCACGCTGGACGTTCTCACCTATCGCGAGTCCCGGCAGTTGCTCACCCGCCGGTTGGGCCGTGAGTGCATCGAGGCCGACGCGCGCGCCACCGATGAGATCATCGATTTGTGCGGGCGGCTTCCCCTGCCCCTGGCCATTGCGGCGGGCCGCGCGACCGCGACGCCGTCCGTCCCGCTCGCGGCGCTCTCGGCCGATCTGCGTCGTGTCCGTACCGATGTCAGTGTGCTGGCCACCCGGGATGCCCGCACCGACATGCGCACCGTGTTCTCGCGCTCCTACGACCTCCTGCCCTCCGATGCGGCCCGCCTGTTCTCGTTGCTGGCGATCCATCCGGGGCCGGACATCGCCCGAGCGGCTGTGGCCAGTCTGGCGGCCGTCGACCGGTTGCAGGCCGACCGGCTTCTGGATGTTCTCCTGGAAGCGCACCTGGTGGCCGAGGCCGTTCCCGGCAGGTTCATGCTGCACAACCTGCTTCGCACTTACGCGCATGATCTGGCCGGCGTCCAGATCCGTCAGCAGGCGGCACGGCGGGTGATCGAGCACTACTTGCACACCGCATGCCGAGCCGCGCGGCTACTGGCGCCGGAGGCGCTCCTGATCGTTCCCAACCCTCCGGCGCCAGGCGTACGGCCGGAGCGTCTTGTACACCGCCGGCAGGCGCTGGATTGGTTTCGGGCCGAGCACGCGGTCCTGTCCACCGTTCTGCGCCAGGCGCTGACGAACGACTTCCCCTCCCATGTCATCCAGTTGGCGGCGGCGTTGACGCCTTGGTGCGATCATCAGAGCGACTGGCACACGAAAGCCGACATCCAGCGGCTCGCTCTGAAAGCAGCCGAACAACTGGGCGACATCGCGGCCATGATCAGGGTGCGGCAAACCATCGCAGCGGTAACGATCAACCTCGAACGAGCAAACCAGGCACCCGCTTCCGGCAGCACGGTGATCAGCCTCGACCGGATCGAAGTGCCCGGCGGATGAAGCCGCTGATCGCCGAGTTCCCTGTCACCACCGGCCGACCGGCCTGCTCGGGTGGAGCGGCTGTCACGCTCACCGATGTCCTTGCCGGGTGCTGGACGGCGGTCGGCCGTAGGTCTGCCGGTACAGGGCCGCGAAACGGCCGAGATGGGTGAATCCCCACCGGAGGGCCACATCCGTGACGGTTGTCTGGCTGTCCGTCTCGGCGGCACGGACCAGATCGGCATGGGCGTGAGCCAGCCGTACGGAACGGAGATAGGCCATCGGGGTGGACTGCAGATGCTCGCGGAAGCCGAGCTGGAGGGTGCGGACGCTGACCCTGGCCGCGGCGGCGATGTCACCAAGACAGATCGGTTCGCCGGCGTGATCTTCGCAATAGCGGGTCGCACGCCGAAGAGCGGCAGGGATCCACGAGGCGGGGATCTCGCCGAGTTCGTGGGAGTAATTGTGGGACTGGGAGGAGAGCAAGGTGTGCAGCAGGAACTGTTCGAAGTGATGCTCGGCCAGCTTCGAGGCCGCGAAGGGCAGCGTACCGCCGGTACCGGCCGACGACAGCATTCTGAACGTGTGCCCGAGCGCGCTGGTGGTATTCACCCCTGGTTCGAACCGCAGTCGCTCTTTGGGAGGATCACCCAGGTAGGTCTCAAGCGTCTCCTGCAGGAGTGCCGAAGGAATCTGCATCACTGTCACTTCGTGATCGAGGCTCCAATGCATGTCGATCTTCTGCTGGGGGCCTATGAGGGAGATCGGTGCGGTGACGTCCCCTCCGTTGAGTGTCACCTCGCCGCCCCCTCGCAACGGCATGATCGCGTAGAAGTTAAACGACTCCGACGTCCCGGTACGAATCTCTGCCCCGTACGACGCGGTGTACAGAGCGATCTTTCCTTTGTGGAGAAGCTGGTATCGAGCGCCGTGCGGGTGTGACTTGACAATCTGAAGGTAGTAGGACGGGTAATGCTGTTCCAGCAGTTCTCGCAGCTGATCGGTGCCTGCGGTAACAGCCGGATGGTTTGTCGACGGGCCTGGGGTGCACCCCGACCCCTGTGAGTTCAAATCCTTCATCGCGCTGATCTCCCCTGCAGGCTCTGCCGACCGCCACGTCGGCGCGAGCGGTCGCGCCTGATACTCGGTATGGAGACTGCGTCGATCTGATCGTTGATACGAGGCAGGGAGGCTGAGTTCGGCGGCATGATGACGTGGATTCCGAAATGCGCGTATCCGTGCCATCTCCGCGGCGGAAGGAGCATGAACTCTTCCCTCTGCGGGAAGCAGATCGGCGACAGGCCACGATATTGCAAATGTGGATCAGGGTCTTTATAAGGCTTTTTAAATAAATCGCGCCTTGGTGGGTTGTGGATAAATTTTCCCCTCGACTCGCGGAACTCCTGGAACCTGGGCCGCCCCGGCGAAGTCGGAGGCTGGATCGCTTGGTTTTCGATCGCCAGGAAGGTGCTGACGGTTGACCGGTGGAACGTCCCCTCGCACTCAGTCGGAGGAACGTTTCCGCAGTAAGAATGTAGCCTTTCGGAATTATATCGGGCAACCCACTCCATGGTGGCAATCGTCGCATCCATGACACCTTTCCAGCCGCCATGAAACTCGATGAGCTCCTTCTTTTAGAGACTGTTCAGCGACTCCGCGACGGCATTGCCATACGAATCACCCTTGCCGCCCACAGAACGAGCCGCACCAACCTTGTCAAGTCGTTCCGTATAGCGGATGGAAGTGTATTGAACACCCCTACCGGAATGGTGAACAAGGTCATCGACGACGCCTTCACGCCGAACCGCTCGCGATGGGTGTCGATGAACTCGACTGGCGTGGCAGTTTGGGATCGAGTTCCCGGGCGAAATACGCCGAGGCGGCTTTCAGGATCTCGTTCGCCCGACGCAACTCGCGATTCTCGCGCTCTCGAGTTCGGTGATCCGCCGGGCGTCGGACGTCGAGATCCCCGGACGTTTCCCGCCATCGACCTCGGCCTGGCGCACTCAGGTCCGCAACGCCTCACGGTGCACCCCGAGCCGATCGGCGACCCGGGCCGGCACGCCCGCCCCCTCACCGGCCGCACGCAGCTCAAAAACCATACGGACAGCGCGTTCCAGCAGTTCAGGGGCATATTTCCTCGGTGGTGCCATAACTCCTCGCCCTTCCAGGTATCGGAGCCTCCGACCAGCTCGGGGTGACCCAACCCCGGCCCCCAACCTCTGCCGGGCCTGGGTAACCGCTCCACGCGTCGGTGGCTCCCATCGCGTTCCCGGCGCCGCCGTGAGCAGGCCGGTCGGCTTCTCCGCGACCTCCTCATAGTCGTCGTCCGCGAACAGGCACAACGCCATCAGCAGGTAGAGCATCACATGCGCGGGGAGCTTCCGCACCCGCTCCTCACGGCATCCGTGCAGGTCGATCGCCTCGTCCAAGACCTGCCTCGGCACCAGCGACGTCAACGCCCCCAGGCCTACCAGATCCAGCACCCTTGATCCACTCCGCCACCCGGCGGACGCTACCAGTACAAACCCCTACTTAAACGGCATTAGGTTGGCAGTGTGTTCGCCCACGTTGACACTCCATCATCGGAATTGTTAGGTGTTTCCGGGTTGCGATGGTAGCGGGCAAGAGATGGAAAAGTCAGGAAATAAGAAAAATAGAAAAACGGCCATCCGTACACGACACCTACGTACCACTCCTACAGGGAAGCCATGTTTCCTGGGTCGTCCGGGGAGAAAAAGTCCACTCAAGGTCGTCGGGTGGAGGTGCGGCTGATCAGGTGCCAGGCGACGTCGGTGTCCCGGTCGGCCGGGGTGAGGTGGCCGAGGGCGGTGCGGGCGCAGCGGGCGCCCTGGTCGCGTAGGGACTGGGCGATCGTGGTGAGCCCGGCCGGGGCGGCGGCGTCGGAGTCGTCCCAGCCGCTGAGGGTGAGGTCACCGGGCACGGTGAGGCCCAGGTGGGTGGCGGCGCGCAGGACGCCGAGGGCCAGTTCGTCGCTCATCGCGGCGATCGCGTCGCAGGCGTTCGGGCCGGTGAGCAACTCGGCCGCGAGTGTCTCGGCCTCCCGTGCGCTGTTGGTGGAGCAGACCGCCACGCGGACCTGTGACCAGTCGCCGCCGGTCTCCGCCCAGGCGTCGCGGTAGCCGCGCAGGCGCTGGCGGGTGACCCGGAAGGTCGAGGTGTCGGGGTCGATGCCCGCGGGCGCGTCGGCCGAGGTGGTTCGGGAGCCGGCGTCGGTGACGCCCGGGGTGCTGTCGGCGGTTCCTGAAGCGGTGCCGGTGTTCTGGGGAGGCCCGCTTCCGGGAGCGTCGCTCGCTTCCGGAAGCACACGACTGCCGGGGACGCCGAAGGCGACGCGGGAGACCCTCGCGCGGTCGAGGGGAAAGCTCAGCACTCCCGGGTGACGCGCTCCCGCGAAGACCTCGCGGCCCACGGCCGCCGCCGCGCCGCGGTCGTCGGCGGCGACGAAGGAGAGGCCGTCGCGGCGCGGACCGCCGTGGACCACGGCGGGCAGACCGGTGGCGGTGATGGCGTCGATGACGGGGTCGTCGTCGGCGGTCGTCCAGACCACGAAGGCGTCGACGGCGGCCTCGGTGACCCGGTCGACGTCGGAAGGGCTTCCCGTGACAGGGACGAGCGTGAGTGCCATGCCGTGGTCGGCGCAGACCTGGGCGACACCGGACAGGAAACGGGTGGCCTGCGGGTCGTCGAAGGCGTAGGTGAGGTGCTCGCCGAGGACGACGCCCAGGTTGCCGGTCCTGCCGCTGCGCAGTGAGCGCGCGCCGGGGTGCGGGCCGGGGTAGCCGAGGCGCTCGGCGGCCTCGCGGACCTTGGCCCGCGCCTCGTCGGAGACCCGGCCCGGCTGGCCGTAGGCGTACGAGACGGTCATCACCGACACTCCCGCCGCACGGGCGACCTCGGCCATGGTCACCCTGCGTCGCGTCGTCCGTCCGCTCATGGTCCGAGGGTATCTGTGTATCGATACACAACTGATGTGTGTATCGTTACACATATGGCAGGAGGAAAGGGCAGAGTTCGGGCGCGTACCGCTTATATGGGGTTCGCCGCGTTCGGTGCTTTCTGGGGGGTGTGGGGTGCCTCGGTGCCCGCGATCCGCGCCCAGGCGGAGCTCGGCGACGGGCAGTTGGGTACGGCGCTGCTGTTCGTGGGGGCGGGAGCACTGCCCGCGATGCTCGTCACCGGAAGGGCGGTCGATCGCTGGGGGCTTCGGGTGGCCGCGTTCCTGCTGGTGATGCTCGGCGTGGTGGGGACGCTGGTGGCCGTGGCGGGCCGTGACTTCTGGAGCCTGTCGGCGGGGCTGGCGCTGCTCGGTGCCTCCTCGGGAGCGGCGGACGTCGCGATCAACGCGGCGGCGGCCTCGGCGGAGCGGGCGTCGGGCAGGCCGGTCATCACCCGAGCGCACGGCACCTTCTCCGCGATGGTGGTGGTCGGCAGCCTCTCCGCAGGGCTGCTGCTCGGCGGCCTGGGGGTGCCGGTCGTCGTACCGTTCCTGCTGGTCGCGGCGGCCTCGGCCGGTGCGGCACTCGGCGTCGCGGCCGACCGGCGAACCGCCTCGGGCGCCGAGGGAGCCGTCCGGGAGGCGGCGGGAATTCCCTCCGTCGGCGGGAGTGCCGCTCCGGACACGGTGAAAGCCTCTCCGGTCGACGAGAAAACCGCACCGGTTCCGGCGGGGGCCGCTTCGGCCGCCGAGGATGCCGAGAATGTCGTCCTGGGCGCGGCGGGGGCCGCCCGGGGGCGGCATGTCGTGCGCCTGTTCCCGTTGCTCGTGGTCGGTGGCCTGGGCGCGCTCGCCTTCGCGGTGGAGAACGCCCACCAGAGCTGGGGTGCGGTCTACCTCGCCGACGTGGCCGGCGCCGGTCCCGCGCTCGCCTCGGCCGGTCCGGCGGTCTTCGCCGCCGTCGTCGCCCTCACCCGCTTCGCCGCCGGCGCGCTCGGCTCCCGGTACGCCACGGTCGTGCTGATCTCCGGCGCGGTGACGGCCGCGGCCGGAACCCTGCTGGTGTCCGGCGCGCGGTCCGTTCCCGTGGTCCTGCTCGGGCTGGCCCTGGCCGCGGCCGGTACGGCGGTGCTCTTCCCCACGCTGATGGGCGTCGTCGCCGCCCAGGTCGGCGAGGTCGCCAGGGGGAGGGCGACATCCGTGGTGGCCACCGTGGCCTACCTCGGCTTCCTCGCCGGTCCCGTCTACGTCGGGCGCTGGGCCGAGACGACTGACCTGTCAGGGGCGATGGTGGCCGTCGCCGCCCTCGCCGCCGCCCTCGCGGCGCTGTCCTGGCCCGCACTGAGATCGGCCGTCCGCACCGGCTCCCCGTGGGACCACGGTGACCTTCACCACGCGGAGAAGATCAGCGCTCGAACCCCATGACGCCCGTCTGGCCCCTGCCGGTTCGCCCTCGCGGCCTGCGTACAAGGTTTTCCTGGCACGCGAGCGCTCGATGGAAAAGATCGTTTACTGCCGGTCATCACTTTCAATCTGCCGAAGCGGATGCTTTCGATCTGCCGAAGGGGTGGCTTTCGATCTGCCGAGCGCCTGCCTTTCGATCTGCCGAGATTTCGAGGCGACCGGACGGCGCTCGGGAGTTCTGCCCCGGTGCTGTCGTGCGCCCCATCCCGTCCGGTCGTCCGCCCGCCGGAGCCCGGTCACCCGTTTCCGGATCAGGCTCCGGCGTGGCGTCGTCACTGGGCGCCGGCGGCCGGGCGTATCACGATCTCGTTGACGTCGACCTCGGCGGGCCGGCTGATCGCGAAGGCGATGGCGTCCGCGATCGCCTCTGCCGGGATGGCCACCGACCGGTAGGTCTTCATCGCCTCGCGGGCCATCGGGTCCGAGATGGAGTCGGCGAGCTCGGACTCGGTGACGCCGGGGGAGACGACGCTCACCCGGATGTCGCCCGCGGACTCCTGGCGCAGCCCCTCGGAGATCGCGCGCACCGCGAACTTGGTGGCGCAGTACACCGCGGCGGTCGGCGACACCTCGTAGGCGCCGACGGAGGCGATGTTCACGAAGTGCCCGCCGCCCCGCTCCCGCATGACCGGCAGGGCGGCGGCGATGCCGTGCAGTACCCCGCGGACGTTCACGTCGATCATCCGGTCCCACTCGTCGACCTTCAGTTCCGCGAGCGGTGACAGCGGCATCACGCCGGCGTTGTTGACCATCACGTCCAGTCGCCCGTACCGCTCCCGCGCGGTGGACACGAAGGCCCGCACGTCGGCGGCGTCGGTGACGTCCAGCCGCCGGAACGAGGCGCTGCCGCCGTCGGTGGTGATCTTCGCTGTCAACTGTTCCAGCCGGTCCGTACGCCGCGCGCCGAGGAGGAGGTGATGGCCGTCGGCGGCCAGGCGGAGCGCGGTCGCCTCGCCGATCCCGCTGCTCGCCCCGGTGACCGCGATGACCTTGGCCGATGCCCTCATGCCCGCTCCTTCTCCCGGTACAGCACGAGGTGCTCGTGGTAGAGCACACCGTCGCGGATGTCACCCGTGGCGGTGAACCCGGTGTCGTCGACGTAGTCCAGATGGCCGCCGGTCACCGTGTACCGGCCGGTGTACGCGCTGCGCCGACCGCCGCGTGCCTCGTCGTACCGGCCGTCCGCTCGCAGTTCCTGGCGGATGTGGCCGTCCGCGGTCACCCACATGCCGACCACGTCCACCTTCCCGTCATCGGTGGTTCTCGTCATGCTCTTCTCCCGTACGTGGTGATCTGCCCTTCGGCATCGAGTCTGGGCCGGGTGCGGGCCGTCAACCAGGACGCTCACCGCCCGGGTGCGCCGCACCCAGGCGGCGAGCGCCCTCGTTGCGGCACACCCGGGCAGATCCTGGGTGTGACACACCCGGGCAGGCCGCCGTCCGCCCGCCTAGCCTGGGGACATGGCCAACAACGAGCTGGGAGACTTTCTGCGCGCACGTCGTTCGGGCCTGCGGCCGGAAGACGTCGGCATGGTGACCTACGGGGTCCGCAGGGTCGCCGGACTGCGGCGTGAGGAGGTCGCCGTTCTGGCCGGTATGAACGCCGACTACTACACCCGCCTGGAACAGGGGCGCGAACGCCGTCCCTCCCCCCAGGTGCTCGACGCGCTCAGCCGTGCCCTGCACCTGGACGCCGACGCCCGCGCGCACCTGTACCGGCTGGCGGGCGCCGCGCCGGACGAGCGGCCGGGCCGGATCCCGGACACGGTCAGTCCCGCACTGCGCCAGCTGATGGACGGCTACCCGAACACTCCCGCGTTTGTCATCAACCGCACCCTGGACATCCTCGCCGCCAACGCGCTGGCCGACGCTCTGTTCTCGCCCTTCGAGCCCGCCGACAACCTGGCACGGATGGCCTTCCTCGACCCCGCCGGGCGGCACTTCTACACCCGCTGGAACTGGACCGCCCAGGCCACCGTGGCCAACCTGCGGCAGGCGGCCGGCTTCGATCCCGAGGATCCCCGGCTCCGCGAGCTCGTACGGACCCTGACCGAGCGGAGCGGCGAGTTCGCGGCCCTGTGGAGCGCGCACGAGGTGCGGGGCAAGACCCGGGACGCGAAACACCTCATGCATCCGGACGTCGGCCCTTTGATCCTTACCTACCAGGCCTTCGACGTGCGCGACGCGCCCGGCCGGCAACTGATCATCTACCACGCCGAACCCGGTGGTCCCAGCGCCCAGGCACTCACCCTGCTCGGCAGCATCGGTGCCTCCCGGCGACAGTCACTGGGCCGTTCGGCCGGTTGACCCGCGACCTCGGCCGGAGAGAGGCCGGCTGCGGAAGACGGCGGTTCGTGACGTAAGGTAAATGGCTGTCGCGTTCCACAGGGACGCGAGCGATGACCGCTCGGCGGCCGCGAGAGCGGTATCACCCCGGTCGAAGCCCACCACCCCCGGTGGGCTCCCGAGCCGGGCGGAGCCTCCGTCTGGATGTTGGACGGAGATCCGTTGAAGTCGTACCTCGCCGTGCTCAGTACGCCCGGAGCCTGGCGGTTCCTCCTCCCCGCCTTCGCCGCGCGCCTGCCGAACGCGATGCTCCAGCTCGGCGTGCTGCTGCTCGTGCACTGGTCCACCGGCTCCTACGGCGTGGCCGGGGTGGCCGCCGCGGTGGCCGCGGTGGCGCCCGCGCTGGTCGGCCCGCGGACCGGGCGGCTCGCCGACAGGTACGGCCAGGCGAGGGTGCTGGTCCCGCAGGTCGTCGTGCACGCGGGCGCGCTGGGCGCGCTGCTGGTGCTCGCCTCGGCGCACGCTTCGGCGGTCTCGCTGGTGGTCGTCTCGGCGCTGGCCGGGGCGACGATGCCGCAGGTCGGCTCGATGGTCCGCGCCCGCTGGGCGTACGTGCTCGGCAGGTCGGGCAGGCTGGACACCGCCTTCGCCCTCGAATCCATCACCGACGAGCTGACCTTCACCCTCGCCCCGGTGCTGCTCGTCGCGATCTCGACCGGGTTCTCTCCGGTGTGGGCGCTGTCGGGGTCGCTGGTCATGGTCGTGGTGGGGACGCTCGTGTTCGCGGGGGTGCGCGGCGGAGCGCCGGAGCCGATGCCGGTCCGGGTCCGTTCCCGGCGCGGGGTGCTGCGGCTGCGCGGGGTGGCCGTGCTCGCGGGGGCCTTCGTCGCCCTCGGCACCGTCTTCGGCAGCCTCCAGGTGGGCGTCACCTCCTACACCGCGGCGCTCGGCCAGGCCGGTGCCGCAGGACCGGTGTACGCGTGCTTCTCCGGCGCGAGTTTCGTCGGCGGCCTCCTCTACGGCGTGGTCCGCTGGCGGATCGGCGCCCCTGCCAGGCTGGCCGCCGCCCTCGGGCTGCTCTCCGCGGCCACCGTCGCCCTGACGTTCGCCGGATCGCTCCCGCCGCTGTACGCCGGAGCCGCCGTGGCCGGGTTCGTCATCGCCCCGGCCATCATCACCGGCTACACCCTGGTCGAGGGCCTCGTCCCCGCCGAGGTGAGGACCGAGGCGTTCACCTGGCTCAACGGTTCGGTGGGCATGGGCATCGCGGCGGGAGCGGCCGTCGCGGGCCAGCTCGTGGACCGCTTCGGCGCGACGTTCGCCTTCCTCGTCCCCCCGGTCACGACCGGTCTGGCGGCCGTGCTGGTGTTGACCTTCCTTAGGGTCCTGAGGCCCGCCGTCCAGCACTCGCGACCGCGCGAACTGGCCTCGGCCGCCTGAGGCATACCTGCGAGGGTCGGCGACGAGCGGCGATCACCGCTGAGCGGCGCCAGAGAAGACACGTCCAAACGGACACGGTAGGTACGTCCAGCGGGACACGGATCATGCGGCTGTTCGGACACGGAGTGCTCGTCTGATCAGTCATGTGGTCCCATGATGGGAGCATGTCTGAGCTGGTCACACCACTTGGAAGGCGTGGTCGGCCGTAATGCTGGGCGTCTGATTCGTGAGGCGCTCGCCGACACCCGAGTGGCGCTGATCAACGGGGCACGGCAGTCGGGAAAGAGCACGCTGACCGCTCTCATCGCAGGGTCCAGAGAGAACTCGATCATTCGAAGTCCGGACCGTCCGGAGACCCTGGCTGCCGCACGGGAGGGTCCGACACCTTCGGGGAGCATTCAGATCATCTCGTCATCGACGAGATGCTGAAGGCGTTGCCGGTCAGTGCGCTCTGGCGACTGCGGGCCTGAGGTGAGTCGTGGGGAGGGACCGCGCCGCGGCGGCCCCTCCGGAGAAAAGGCGCCTCAGGCGTCGGCGGCCTGGCGGGCGCGGCGGGCCTCGCGGCGCTCGACGAAGCGGGAGGCGGTGGTCTCCAGCCGGGCGAGGAAGTCGTAGAGCTCCTCGCGGGCCTTCTCACCCTCGGCGCCGAGGCCCTTCATGTTGGCCACGTCCCACTGGCGCAGGACCGGCTGCAGGACGTCGTCGATGTGCAGGCGCAGGTCGTAGATGCCGGCGTTGGCGATGGTCATGGCCTTGCGGGTGAAGCCCTCGATGCCGGTCCCCGGCATCTGGAAGGTGGTGACGACGTCGGTCACCGCGCGCATGGTCTGGTCGGGGGTGAGCTGGAAGGCCGCGTTGAGCAGGTTGCGGTAGAAGAGCATGTGCAGGTTCTCGTCGGCGGCGATCCTGGCGAGCAGCCGCTCGCAGTTCGGGTCCTCGGAGGCCTTGCCGGTGTTGCGGTGCGAGATGCGGGTGGCCAGCTCCTGGAAGGAGACGTACGCCACCGAGGCGAGCACACCGTCGTAGGAGTTGGTGAAGCCCTCGCTCATGTGCACCATCCGGGCGCGCTCCAGCGCGACCGGGTCGACCGCGCGGGTGACCGTGAGGTAGTCGCGGATCGCGGTGCCGTGGCGGCCTTCCTCGGCGGTCCAGCGGTGCACCCAGGTGCCCCACGCCGCGTCGCGGCCCAGGGTGGTGGCGATCTCGTGGTGGTAGCTGGGGAGGTTGTCCTCGGTCAGCAGGTTGACGATGAGGGAGATGCGGGCTTCCTCGGGGATCTTGGTGTCGGTCTCGACCCAGGCGTCCCCGCCGTAGAGGCCGTCGTAGTTGCGCCCCTCCGACCAGGGAACGTACTCGTGCGGGAACCACTCCTTGGCCACCTTGTGGTGCCGGTCCAGCTCCCCCGCGACGACAGGCTCAAGTTCGAGCAGCAGCTCGGTCTCACTGAACTCTCGCATCAGGTTTCTCCCTCGAAGACTACGGAACCGTAACCTACGTTAGCGTAGGTAAGGCCGCGATCGGTACGTGCCACATGTCTCGTTTACTCGACCATGAGCGATTCAAGGGAGCCGCTTCGCCGTCAGCCGAGACCGATCGGCTGGCGAGGATGGCGGGTGTCGTCAGGGCTGTCGCCAGGGCTGAGCTGGGCGGGAATCGCCAGGTCACGCGCCCGTACGGCCGACCGGTGAGCGGACGCGTCGTCGCGGTGACCCGCCCAGAGGGCGGCCATCAGGATCAGCGTCATCTGGGAGAGCACCAGCAGGCGTTGCGCCAGGCCGTAGTGGTCGGCGCCCTCGATCAGCTCCGAGACGAGCGAGCCCGGGTGGGCGGCGAGGAACCAGACGAGCAGCCCCGTCGAGAAGACGGAGACCGCCGCCAGGGGGCCGTTCCCCGACCGGCGGCCGAGCATCCAGCCCGCGCAGGGCAGCGCGGTGAGGACCACGGCCGCCGACCAGCGGTGGATCTCCCCGGCGACCGAGACGACGCCGGGCGCCGCGTCGGTGGGGAACGCGGCGGTGAGCAGGAGTCCCAGCGCCGAGGCGACGAATAGCGCCCGCGCCGCCGCGCCGCGCACCGGCTCCACCCGGACGAGCAGGTACGCGACCCACAGACAGCCCATGGCCAGGGCGATCGTGCCGACCACCATCGCCCAGGCGCTGCCGTCACGCAGCGCGTAGTCACTGATCAGGCCACCCATCGGGTTCACCGTGTCCGCCGCGACCAGGTGCGCGTAGCCCATCGCCGCCAGGGCGACCAGCGGCCCGGCCACCCCCGGCCAGGCGGACGGCGGGCGCTCGTTCACCGCCGCACCCCCCGGCCGGTCGTCTCGGAGTCCGTCACGCGGCCTTCCTGAAATCCGGACGTGGAGTTCGTCGCGGCGTCTCCTCGCGGACCGTCTCCGAACGCGATCGCCCCGGACCTCATCGCGCCACCTCCTGGTAGATCCTCTCGAACCGGGCGAGGGATGCCTGGTGGTCGTGGGTCAGCGCGATGGAACGGCTCGCGGCGCCCATCGTGGCCCGCTCCCGGGGCGAGACGAGCAGGGCGGTCAGGTGCCTGGCCAGCTCCTGGACGTCGCCGGGCTGGAACAGGTGACCGTTCTCGCCGGGCCGTACCAGGTGCGGCAGGGCCATCGCGTCCGCGGCGACGACCGGCAGGCCACTGGCCATCGCCTCCAGCGTGGCGATGCTCTGCAGTTCCGCGACGCCCGGCATGGCGAAGACGTCGCCGGCGGCGTACACCTGGGGCAGCGTCTCGTCGGGTACGAACCCGAGGAAGGACACCCGGTCCCCGACCCCGATCCGGTCGGCGAGTCTGGCGAGCGCGGCCCGCTGCCCTCCGGTGCCCGCGAGCGCGATCTGCGCGTCGACGTTGTTGAGCACGTGCGGCAGGGCGCGGATGAGCTCGTCCAGCCGCTTCTCCTCGTCCAGCCGGCCGACGAACACGATCGTGTCCCGGTCGGGCAGGCCGAAGGCCCCGCGGGACCACGCCTTCGGCTCGGGGCGCGGCTGGAACCTCGCCAGGTCGATGCCGCAGGAGATGGGCTCCACCGGCGGGCCGAAACCCTTGGCCGTGAGCAGCCCGGCCGCGATCCGGGTGGGCGTGGTGACGCGGTCGGCCCTGGAGTAGACGCGGTTGAAGTCCCTCCAGGCCAGCGCTCCCGCCCCCTCGCGGAGGCGGCCGGGGATGTGCGCGAACTGGAAGAGGTTGTCCGGCATGAAGTGGTTGGTCGCCACGACGGGGACGCCCGCGCGCCGGGAGGCGGAGATGGCCGCGCGGCCGACGACGAAGTGCGCCTGCACGTGGACGACGTCGGGGGCGATCCTGTCGATCAGCCGGTCCAGCCGGGTCGGCACCGTGACCCGCATGGTCGGGTGGACCAGCACCGGCGCCGAGCGCAGCCGGTGCACGGTCACCCCGTCCAGGTGATCGGTCCTGGCCGGTCCCTCGTCCGAGGCGCACACCACGTGGACCTCGTTCCCCCGCTCGGCCAGTCCCTGGGCGAGCCGGTGGGCGAAGTAGGCGGCACCGTTCACGTCCGGCGGGTAGGTGTCGGCCCCGATCAGCACCCGGCGGGGCCGGGTGGGCAGGAGGGTGGGACCCGCTACCGAGGGCTGCAGGGTGGTGGCTGACATGGCCATCAAGGCTCCGTTCGTCGTGCTGTCACGTCATGTGGGGGGACATCGGGGTGGTACGGGCCAGCGCGACGGTTCCGCCCGCGACGAGGGCGGCGGCCATCAGTGCGGTGAGCGCGCTCGCCGCACCCGTCGGCAGGGGTTCGCCGAGCAGGAGGGCACCGAAGGCGACGGCGGTGAGGGGGTCGGCCACCTGCAGGGCGGCGAACGCCACGCCGAAGTGGCCGACGGCGTAGGCGCGCTGGAGCAGTACCAGCGCGATCAGGGCGGGCATCGGGACGGCGAGCAGGAACCAGAACTCCCAGTCACCGTCGACCAGGACGCGGGTGAGCGTGGCGGTCGCGCCGTACAGCACGCCCGCCCCCACGGCGAGCAGGCAGGCCCGCGCGGCGGGGGAGACCCGCCTGGCGAGGGCCCACAGCATCAGGGCGGCGGTGGCCGCCCCCGCGAGCAGGGCCACCGCCTCCCCGGTGCTGAGGTGGGGTTTGCCCGCGTGCTCGGGCACGACCATCACCAGGCCGATCAGCCCGACGGCGATCACCGCGGCCGAGGCCAGCTCGCCGGGCCGTGGCCTGCGGTGTCGCAGGGCCGCGGCGCAGGGCAGGGCGAACAGGAGGCTGGCCACGCCCAGCGGCTGCACCAGCGTGAGCGGGCCGTATTTCAGCGCGACGATGTGCAGGGCCGTGCCGCCCGCGATGGCCAGGCCGCCGAGCAGCCATCGGGGGCGCCGGGCGAGACGGCCGAGGCCGGCGTGGGGCGTGCCCGCCGCCTCGAACTGCTGCAGCGCGGCACCGAGTGCGAAGAACAGGGATCCCAGCAACGCCAGGCCGACCGCCAGCACAGTCATGCGCACTCCTCCCAAGCAGATGAAGCCATGGCGAGATGACCGGATCACCTCGTGGAGGCGTCCGTTCAGGGGCTTGTGGTGAACAGTCGAAGCGTCCCGCGCGGGCGGGCGGCGGAGCCATAGGGGTTCTCCCTGACTTCGCAGGGGATTCCCCGAGATTCGCGTCGGGGCCTTCGCCTCGCGGGCCGCTCCTGAGCGGGCTCGACCAGGAGGGGAACGCCTCCCTCACCCCGAACCCGAACCCGAACCTGAGGCCGAGGACCCGAGACCGAGGCCGACGTCGCCGACGGCGTCCTCGTGTCCGGACGCCTCCGTGTCAGGCGGTCGCGCCGCCGCGTCGCTCACCCGAGGTGACCGGCGCGCTCTCCACGCGCGGCGCGGTACGGCGGTGGCGGAGGTGGCGGACGGTCTCGACCACGACGGTGATCGTCAGGGCGATGCCGAGACCGAGGAGCAGACCCTTGATCGGGTCGTTCTCGAAGGCCGCGCCGCCCACGTAGCCGATCAGTCCCGAGTAGATCGCCCAGCTCACCGCGGCGAGGGCGTCGAAGAGGGCGAACGAGCGCCGGGGATAGGCGACCGCGCCCATGGTCAGCGTGCAGGCGGTCCGGCCGCCGGGGATGTAGCGGGCCACCACGAGGACGAGCCCGCCCCGCTCGGCCAGCGCACTCTCCGCCCAGGCGAACGCCCGGCGGCTGCGCCTGCCGTTGCGCAGCCGGTCGTTGGTGGTACGCCCGATGGCGTACGAGACGTGGTCGCCCACGAACGCGCCCAGCGCGGCCACCACGATCACCAGGAGCAGGTCGGGAGCCCCGGTGGCGGCGGCGAACACCCCGGCGGTGATGACGGACGTCTCCGCCGGGACCACGGGAAAGAACCCGTCGAGCATCGCCAGCGCGAACAGCGCCAGGTAGATCCAGGGAGATGTCATCACATCGTGCAGGGCGTCGAGGATGGCCTGTGTCACGTCGGGCTCCAGCCGGGGGGTCGCGGATGTCTCACCCAGCAGGCTGACGGCCCGGTACTTTCCGGACATCGGGGAGCACCCCGGTGTTCCTCATGACACGTCCCTGAAGAGCACCAGGGTCCTGTCTCCCCGCCCCTGAGAAACCGTCCGGGAAAGCCCTCGGGAAGCCGACCTTGGAAACCGGACAGAGCCGGTCACATCGCACGAGGACGATCGCGTCCCCACCGGCTCACGGCGCCCCTCGGGAAGAGGGCTCAGTTGAGCTGCCAGACGGCGAAGTTCAGCGAGGCCGCGTACGTCACCCAGAGCAGGTAGGGCACGAGCAGCCAGGCGGCCGGGCGGCTGATCCGCCGGAACATCACGATGTTGAGCGCGATCGCGAGCCAGAGGACGACGATCTCCGCGAACGCCAGACCGTACTGCCCGGCGCCGAAGAACAGCGGCGTCCAGGCCGCGTTGAGGACCAGTTGGACCGCGTAGACGCCGAGCGCCGGGGTGAGGCCGCCCGCCGACCAGGCGAGCCAGCCGGACAGGGCGATCAGGATGTAGAGGAACGTCCAGGCCGGGCCGAACAGCCACTGCGGCGGTGCCCACGGCGGTCGTTCCAGCGACAGGTACTCACCGCCGGCGTTCCCGGCCGCCAGCGACCCCACCACCGCCACCAGCACGAGCGCGACGACGAACACCGGCAGGCCGGCCCAGCGTTTCGGTTGCTGTGTGATGACCATAGAACCCCCCTGCCCCCTTCTTCGTGGAACTACCGCGCGGCGGTTTCCCGTCCGGGGGAACGGGGTTCGATCGGCGTGGGGCACGAGGGATGGGAAGCGCCTTCCGGGGAGCTGTCTCTCCCCGAGCTCACCGGCCGGATCGAGGAGGCGCGATCAGCACCGGAACTCCCCGCGCCGGCCGGATCGAGGAGGCGTGATCAACGCCGGAGCGGTCGCCGCGGTCGCTCCGCCTCCGGGCCGCCCGGCCGGCCCCGGAGATAGGCGAGGACGGCGAGGACACGGCGGTGGTCGTCCTGCGCGACGGGCAGGTCGAGCTTGGTGAGGATGCCGGCGATGTGCTTGGACACCGCCGCCTCGGTGACCACCAGCGCGCGGGCGATGGCGGCGTTGGAGCGGCCCTCCGCGACCAGGCCGAGGACCTCCCGCTCGCGTGGGGTGAGCCGGGACAGCGGCCCGCGCCGGAGGCCGAGCAGTTGCCGCACCACCTCGG
This sequence comes from Streptosporangium sp. NPDC000095, assembly GCF_042899335.1. Lineage (NCBI taxonomy): Bacteria > Bacillati > Actinomycetota > Actinomycetes > Streptosporangiales > Streptosporangiaceae > Streptosporangium > Streptosporangium sp. NPDC000095. The sequence goes on along the minus strand of NZ_JBIAZS010000029.1, from coordinate 17,367 downwards.
GGTCCACGACCGTGTGCCCCCCGGCGACCCGCTCCACCGCGTCCACGAACTCCCGTACCTCGCCGATCCTGTCCTTCAGCAGGTAGCCGATCCCCGCGCCGCCGTCGGAGTCGAGCAGCTCGGCCGCGTAGGTCTGCTCGACGTACTGGCTGAGCACCAGGACGGCGAGCCCGGGGTGGGAGGCGCGCAGCGCGAGCGCGGCGCGCAGTCCCTCGTCGGTGAAGCCGGGCGGCATGCGCACGTCGACGACGACGATGTCGGGTTCGTGCCCGGCCACGGCGGCGATCAGCGCCTCGCCGTCGCCGACCGAGGCGACCACCTCGTGGCCGAAACGGTCGAGGAGCCCGGCGAGCCCTTCGCGGAGCAGCACGCCGTCCTCGGCGAGGGCTATCCGGAGACGGGACACGGGATCTCCACACGTAGCGACGTCGGCCCGCCGGGCGGGCTGGACAGGGTCATCACGCCGTCGGTCACGGCGACCCGGTCGGCGAGCCCGGTGAGCCCCGACCCGGCCGCCGGGTCGGCGCCTCCCACCCCGTCGTCGCCGATCTCCAGCACCAGCGTGCCGTCGAGGAGCCGGCCGTGCACGAAACCGCGCCGGGCCAGGCTGTGCTTGGCGATGTTGGCGAGCGCCTCCGACACGACGTAGTAGGCGGTCACCTCGATCGGGGACGGCAACCGGCAGGGCAGCGAGACGTCGACGTGGACGGGGAGGGGAGAGCGGCCCGCCACATCGCGTACCGCCGCGCCCAGCCCTCGGTCGGTGAGCACCTGGGGGTGGACGCCCCGGATCAGCTCGCGCAGCTCGGCGAGGGCGCGTTTGGCCTCCTCGTGCGCCTCGACGATCTGCGCCTCGGCGGGCGACCCCGGCGGCAGGTCGAGCCGGGCGAGACCGAGCCTCATGCTGAGGGACACCAGTCGTTGCTGGGCGCCGTCGTGCAGGTCGCGCTCGATCCGGCGGCGTTCGGCCTCGAACGCGTCGACGAGCCGGGCGCGGGAGCGGATGATCTCCGTGTGGCCCGGCGCGAGGATGGCCCGCGCGATCAAGGCCCGGGTGCCCGCCCACGCGGCCGTCATGTAGGCGAAGAGCGGGAACAGCAGCAGCCCGGCGACGAACAGCGGCACGCCGTCCAACGGGTCCATGCCCGGCTGGAAAGGCCCGGAGATCAACAGCAGCGGCAGCCAGAGCGCCGACGAGACCAGTCCCAGGTCCATCAGCCACATCACGGACACCGCGACGACCGTGAACCCGAGTTCCCGCCAGGTCGCCTGCTCGCGCAGGCGGGTGGTGAGCCAGGCCCACGGACCCGGGCGCGGTGGCCTCAGGTGCGGATCGGGCACGGGCGCGCCGTCCACCAACCGGAGCCGCCATCGTTCGAACGCCCCCGACGGCAGGGTGAGCACGATCACGGCGAACAGCCCGGCCACGGTCGCGAACCCGACGCCGTAGGCGTAGGCCGCGTAGATCATCACGCACGCGGCCACCGCGTGGATCGCGCTGCACAGCAGGTAGGCGAGCGAACGCCAGGGCCATGAGGAGCGGAGGAACACCGACGGCCTGCGGGTCATCGCCGCCAAGGCAGTACGGGCGAACACCCTCCGACGTTAACCGATCCGGGGGCGCGGGCGCGGTAGTGCCAGGTCTACCCTCACCTCTCGCCCCTGCGCCAATGCGCCGGCACGGCACGGGCGGCTTTGCTGAACGGCATGCACTCGACAGATCACAGGGAGACCGTGCGGCTGCGGGCGGTGCGCCGGCTGTACGGCACGGCCGCCCACCCGGTGAAGGCCCTCGACGGGGTGACGGCGAGCTTCCGTGCGGGCACGCTGACGGCGATCATGGGGCCTTCCGGATCAGGGAAGTCCACCCTGCTGCACTGCGCGGCGGGCCTGGACCGGCCGACCGACGGTACGGTCGCCATCGAGGACACCGACCTCGGCTCGCTGAGCGAGAACGGCCTCACCCTGTTGCGCCGCGAGCGGGTGGGGTTCGTCTTCCAGGCGTTCAACCTGGTGTCCGCGCTCACCGCCGAGCAGAACGTCGCGTTGCCGCTGCGCCTGGCCGGCCGCGCGGCCCCGGCCGGCCTGATCCGGGCGGCGCTGGCGGAGGTCGGCCTCGCGGACCGGGCGGGGCACCGGCCCAGCGGCCTGTCCGGCGGCGAGCAGCAGCGCGTGGCCATCGCGCGAGCGCTGATCACCAGGCCCGCCGTGGTGTTCGCCGACGAGCCGACCGGCCAGCTCGACACCAGGGTGTCGCACCAGGTCCTCGGCATGCTGCGCGGGCTCGTCGACGACCACGGACAAACGATGATCATGGTGACGCACGACCCGGTGACGGCCTCCTACGCCGACCGGGTGCTCTTCCTCGCCGACGGGCGCGTGGTGGACGAGTACACCGGGACCGTCACCGCCGAGATCGTCGCCGCCCGGATGGCCGCACTGGAGGTCGTGCCGTGCTGACCTTCGCGACATTGCGGGAGCGGTGGCACTCCTTCGCCGGGGGGTTCGTCGTCCTCTTTCTCGGCATGACGATGGTGTCGATGAGCGTCCTCGCCCTCACCTCGGCCGGGGCGAGGGTGCCCGACCGGCTGGCGGGGACGCCCGTGTTCGTCTCGGTGCCGGCGATCGAGCGGGGCGACGGTAACTTCGCCCCGGATCGTCCCTGGTCGCCGGAGACGGTCGCGTCGCTGCGGGAACGGCTGGGCGCGATTCCCGGGGTGGCACACGCCATACCGGATCGGATGTTCTACGCCCAGCCGGTCGTCGACGGCAGGCCGGTGGCGGGCGACCGGGGGTACGCGTGGTCGGCGGCGGCGCTGGCGCCGTACACACTGACGGCGGGCGCCGCGCCGCGGGAGGGCGAGGTGGCGCTGGACCGGACGCTGGGGCTCGCGCCGGGGGCGCGGGTGCGGGTGCTGACCGTGCACGGGCCGGTGACGTACACGGTGTCCGGCACGGTGAACGGGCCCGGGGTGTACCTGAGTGACACCGAGGCGGCCCGCGTACCGGCGGGGGTGCGCGCGATCGGCCTGGTCACCGAGCCGGGGGCGGACGACGCCGCGGTCGCCGCGGCCGCACGGACGGTGGCCGGCGCGTCCGGCGTGGTGCGCACGGGGGAGGGGCGCGACGTCCTGGAGACGCGGGAACACGAGCGGACCCGCTGGATCGGCCTGCAGGTCCTCACCGGGATGGCCACGCTGTCGGTGTTCGTGTCGATCCTGGTCGTGGGCTCGACGTTCGCGGTGGGGGTGGCGCAGCGGCGTCGCGAGTTCGGCCTGCTGCGCGCCGTCGGCGCGACGCCGCGCCAGGTGCGGCGGATGGTGTACGGCGAGGCGCTGCTGGTCGGTGTGATCGCGACGGCGGCGGGGGTGGCGGCCGGAGCGTCGCTCGCTCCCGTGCTGGGGGACGTGCTGGTCACGGCCGGGTTCGAACCGCCGGGCTTCGCGGTGCGATTGTCGGTGCCGCCGCTCGCGGGCTCGTTCGCGATGGGGGTGGTCGTCACGCTGGCGGGGGTGTGGTCGGCGTCCGGGCGGGCCGCGCGCGTGCGTCCGCTGGAGGCGTTGCGCGAGGCCGAGGTGGACGACCGGCCGATGCCGCGCGCGCGGTGGATCGCCGGGGCGGTGTGCTGCGCGCTGGGACTGGTGGCCGCGGTCGACGCGTGGGGCTCGGACGGTTCGGAGGCGTTCGCGCTGTCGGGCCTGGTCGCGGCGATGGGGGTGATCGCGGGGGTGGCGTTGCTCTCGCCCGCGATCGTGCCGCCGGTGGCGCGGCTGGTGTCGTGGCCGCTCGCCCGGGGCCGGGGCGCGACCGGGACGCTTGTCAGGGAGAACGCGCTGACCGCGGTCCGCCGCACCGCGGCCACGGCCACCCCGGTACTGGTCACGGTGGGCTGCGCGATCCTGATCACGGGAATGGTGCGGACGACGGCCGCGGCGTTCGCCGAGGTGCGCGCCACCACGATCCGGGCGGACGCGGTGATCGTGCCGGACGGTACGCCGGGGCTCACGGACACGGCGGCGTCGGCCTCAGGCGCACGGTCGTCCCTGTTCGGCGCCCTGTTCGAGCCGGACGGCGGTGTTTTGAGCGCCATCGGCGCCACCCCGGAACTCCTGGAGTCGGCGGGTGACGTCCAGGTGGTCTCCGGCTCGCTCGACGCGCTCAGGGACGCCGACCGGGTGCTCGTGGCGGACTGGCTGGCCGAGGACCGGGGGCTGCGGCCGGGCTCGCCGCTGCCGGTGTCGTTCGAGGACGGCACCTCGGCGTCACCGACGGTGGCGGGCGTGGTCCGGGGGGCGGACGCCGATGTCCTGCTGTCCCGCGAACTGTTCAGAGGGCACGACGCGACGACCCTCGCCAAGGAGGCGTACGTCGCCGGCGCCCCGGCACCGCCGGGTCCGGGGGCACGCGCGGTGGACGTCCGCACCTACTCGGCGGAGGCGGACGCCGAGGAGGACCGGCTCGTGTGGATCGCGACCGTGCTCCTCGTCGTGGTGTCCACGGCCTACGCGGGCGTGGCGATCGTGAACACGATGGTGATGTCGGCGGCCGGGCGCGTCCGCGACCTCGCGGTGCTGCGCCTGTCGGGCGCGACGGGACGGCAGGTGCTCGGGACGGTGGCCGCCGAGTCGGCGCTCGTGGTGCTGCTCGGCGCGGGGCTGGGGCTCGTGGTGGCGTTGCCCGCGCTGATGGGCATGCGAGGCGCCCTCGCCACGGCGATGCGCGCGGACGTCCCCCTCGTGGTGCCGTGGCCGCTCATCCTGGGGGTGATCGCCGCCTGCCTGGCCCTCGCCGTCTGCGCCGCCGTACTCGCCGCCCGCCCCGCCGTACGGCTCCCGGCGAGGCGCTGACCGCTCCGGACGCCCGGACACCGGGTGATCGGGGTGGGCACCGGAGCGCTCAGGTGGCCGGGACGGGCGGGAGTCCGGGCGCTAGGCGGGCGGGGCGGCGATGGCCAGGGTGGCGACGGGGTCGTGGTGCAGGCGGCTCAGCATCCGGCGGAAGGCGTACAGGGAGAAGGCCACCGCCAGGCCGCTGATCACGGCCACGGCGGTGGTGCGGACCAGCAGGTAGGTGCCGATCGACTCGTGCAGCAGGAGCCAGATGCTCACCGCGGAGTTGGCGAGCAGCACGAAGGCCCACAGCAGGGTGATGCGGGCGAAGAAGCGGCGGACCCGCTCGTGTCTCAGCACCGCGGAGGGCAGGTGGATGTAGTCGAGGGTGAGCCTCTGCACCAGCGGGCGGTTGAGGCGCACCGAGGCGAGGAAGAGCACGCTGATGCAGATCGTCCCGAGCTCCGGCTGCAGGAAGTAGATCACCGCGCTCCCGGTCCAGAACCCCAGCAGCGCCCGCACGGTGATCGCGACGGTGGCGAGGATCATCGTCCCGGGCACGGGGACCCGCCGGACCAGCCGCCACCCCACCCCCGCGTACACCCAGGCGACCGCCGCGATCAGCGCGCCCTTGAGGCCGAGGAGGGCGAGGGCGGCGTAGAAGACGGCGAGGGGGGCGACGACGCCCTCCAGCAGTCTCGGCGCGGCCTGCCTGGCGAGAGCGGCGAGACGGGGGAGGACGATGGGCTGGTGGCTCATTGACGCTCCACGGGCTGGGGCGACGGCAGACGCTGGACGCTCACGCCTACCCCGGCGTGACACGAACATGTCAGCCGTCGCAGGGGGTGCTGGAGAGGGCTACCTCCGGTCTTGACCGGGAACTCACCGTACCCGACGCCGGTTCGTGTCCTCGCGAAAACAACTCAATAACACTGCAATAACGGTTGAGAACGGTGAGGATCATTACGATTCGCCAGAAGGATCACTGCGCCGGTAACGGTTAAGAAACGGTAGCTTTCCCGATCGTGTCCGGTCCGCGACGATGAGAGACATGGCAGTGCTGCGCACGCACGCGTCCCGCCGTTCCACCGAGGGTGTCGAGAATGTGGCCGCCCAGCTCCTCCGCTGGCCGGCCCTGGCGCTGAAGCGCACCAGAAAAGGGCTCGGGTTCCGGGCCGATGGCCGGGAGATCGTCAGGATGTCCGGCGACCACACCGCGGAGCTGCTCCTCACCAAACCCGTGATCGACCGGTGGGCACGGGTGCTCGCCGACTGTCGCCGGGTCACCCCCGGAGCCGACGACGGGTGGGTGGCCATGTCCATCGAGGGCCGGGCCGACGCCGAACTGTTCCTCTCGCTCGTCAGCGTCGCGATCAAGGCGAACCAGACCTCGCGATAGCCGATCTCGGGCCACTCCTCTCGCTCGTCGGTGTCGCCGTCGCGACCCGGAGTCCGCGATAGCCGAAGTCGACGAACGGCGCCCCCGCGCCCGTCGGCGGCCGACGCCCTTCCTTCCCCCGTATTTCCCGGACGGCGTGAGCGTCCGACGTTTTTTTGGGCCTTGTGTCAGGGGTGTGTCAAGGCTACGATCACGACAACTCTTAGGAAACTTTCCTAAAAGAAGTGCCGACCGGGGGTGCCCATGGCTCGCGCGTCCCCTCCCCTCGACCCCTAGCTGCGACAACCCGACGGCGGAAGCCGTCGCCACCGAAGGTCCGACCGTCCGGACGCCTCACCCCCCAGGTTCCACGTCCATCGGAGCGATCATGCGGCGCGCCCTTTCCCCACCCGTCCTGACTGCGGCTGCAAGCCCTCGCCGAGGCCTGCCCACGCCCGGCGGCACGGCCGTCCCCCTCCTCGCCGTTCAGGCCACCGCCACGCCCGCCATCGATGCGGGCGTCCCCGCGGCGCTCATCGGCGCCGCCGTCGCCCGCCTCGAGGACTCAGGCCGGCGCCCGCGAGCCACGGCCGAGCACCGCCGTCCGGGAGCCACGAGCCGGTGACGCCCCGCCGATCCCGGCGGTCCCCGGCGCCCCGCGCCGATCAACGGAACGGTCCCCGTCCCTGGGCGAGACCGAGCCCACCCCGCCGTACGGCCCGCGCCACATCCGCGCATCCCCCTCGCGCGGCGCGGGCCGTACGGTCACCCCACGAAACGCATGAGGTCAACGTGAAACCACACGCCATCGCTCGTTCTCTCGTCGCACTGGCGGCACTGCTCCTGTCGATGACGGTCGCGCTCCCCGCCCAGGCCGCCTCGAACACCGCCGTCTTCACCAAAACCTCGGACTGGGGGACCGGTTTCGAGGGCAAGTACACGATCACGAATGGTGGTACGACGGCGATCAACGGCTGGTCGGTCGCCTTCGATCTGCCCTCGGGGGCGAACATCGGGTCTTTCTGGGACGCGGCGATGAGTCGTAGCGGGCAGCGTTTCACCTTCACCAACGTCGGCTGGAACGCGACGATCGCTCCGGGGGCGACGGCGAGTTTCGGTTTCAACGGCAGCCCGGGCGGGGTTACGCCGTCGAACTGCACGCTCAACGGCGCGGCCTGCGGCGGCGGTACCCCCACCACCCCGGGTACGCCGGGCACCCCGTCGGTGACGGGGACGACGAACTCGTCGATCTCGCTGTCGTGGGGTGCCTCCAGCGGCACCGTGACGGGTTATCGGGTGTACGAGGGGTCGACGCAGCGGGCGCAGGTGAGTGGTACGAGTGCCACGATCGGTTCGCTGGGGACGTGCACCTCGCACACCTACACGGTCAGGGCGTACAACGCGCAGGGTGAGTCGGCCGCGAGCGGCGCGGTGAGCGCCACCACCACCGGCTGCACCGGCGGCGTCCCCGGAAAGCCGGGCGCGGTGGCCGCGACGGGCGGCGCGAACAGCGTGGCGCTGTCATGGGGCGCGTCCTCGGGAACGGTGACCGGCTACCGGGTGTACGAGGGGTCGACGGTGCGGGCGACCGTGACCGGGACGAGCACGACGGTGTCCGGGCTGGGTGTGTGCGAGGCGCACACCTACACGGTGGCGGCGTACAACTCCGCGGGCGAGGGCCCCAAGAGCGACCCGGCGAGCGCGACCACGGCCGGCTGCACCGGCGGAGGCCAGCTGCCAAAGCACTTCCTCACCGGCTACTGGCACAACTTCGACAACCCGGCCGTCGAACTGCGGCTGTCCGCGGTACCCAACGAGTACGACCTGGTCGCGGTCTCCTTCGGAGAGGCCACCGCCACCCCCGGTGAGGTCGTCTTCGCCGTGGACCCGGGCCTGTCCGCCTCCCTCGGCGGCTACACCGACGCCCAGTTCAGGGCCGACGTGCAGACCCTCCACTCCCGTGGCAAGAAGGTCATCCTCTCGGTCGGCGGCGAGGCGGGCCGCGTGCAGGTGGCGAGCGCCGCCGCCGCGACCAAGTTCGCCGACACCGTCTACGCCCTGATGCAGAGCTACGGCTTCGACGGCGTCGACATCGACCTGGAGAACGGGCTCAACTCCACCTACATGGGCCAGGCGCTCCGGTCGCTGCGGGCGAAGGCGGGCGCGAACCTGATCATCACGATGGCGCCGCAGACCATCGACATGCAGTCCACCGGCGCCGAGTACTTCAAGCTGGCGCTGAACATCAAGGACATCCTCACCGTCGTCCACACCCAGTTCTACAACTCGGGCTCCATGCTCGGCTGCGACCAGACGTTCGCCTACTCGCAGGGGTCGGTCAACTTCATGACCGCGCTCGCCTGCATCCAGTTGGAGAACGGGCTGCGTCCCGACCAGGTGGCGCTCGGACTGCCCGCGGGACCCGGCGCGGCGGGCGGCGGGATCGTCGCCCCCGCCCTGGTGAACCAGGCCCTCACCTGCCTCGCCACCAGGACCAACTGCGGCAGCTTCGTGCCGCCGCGCGCCTACCCCGGGATCCGCGGCGCGATGACCTGGTCGATCAACTGGGACGCCAGCAACAACTGGAACTTCTCCAGGACCGTCAAACCGCACCTCGCGACCCTGCCCTAGCCCTCGCACCTCACGACCCCGGACCCGCCCGGCACCTCACCGTCCACGACGCGCCCGGGCGGGCCAGGGACCCCCGACCTCGCACCTTCGATCTCCTCCCCCCAACCGAGGAAGTGCCATGAGATTTCGACGAACGCTGACCGCGGTCCTCGCCGCGCTCGGCATGTCAATCGGCCTGTCAACGGTCGCGACCCCCGCGTTCGCGGCACCCACCACCGCCGTCTTCACCAAAACCTCGGACTGGGGGACCGGTTTCGAGGGCAAGTACACGATCACGAATGGTGGTACGACGGCGATCAACGGCTGGTCGGTCGCCTTCGATCTGCCCTCGGGGGCGAACATCGGGTCCTTCTGGGACGCGGCGATGAGTCGTAGCGGGCAGCGTTTCACCTTCACCAACGTCGGCTGGAACGCGACGATCGCTCCGGGGGCGACGGCGAGTTTCGGTTTCAACGGCAGCCCGGGCGGGGTTACGCCGTCGAACTGCACGCTCAACGGCGCCGCCTGCGGCGGCGGCAGCGTCCCGGGAACGCCGGGCACACCCGGTACTCCGTCGGTGACGGGGACGACGAACTCGTCGATCTCGCTGTCGTGGGGTGCCTCCAGCGGCACCGTGACGGGTTATCGGGTGTACGAGGGGTCGACGCAGCGGGCGCAGGTGAGTGGTACGAGTGCCACGATCGGTTCGCTGGGGACGTGCACCTCGCACACCTACACGGTCAGGGCGTACAACGCGCAGGGTGAGTCGGCCGCGAGCGGCGCGGTGAGCGCCACCACCACCGGCTGCACCAACCCCGACCCGGGAGGCAAGATGGCCGGAGCCCCCTACCTCTACATGGGCTGGGGCAACCCGCCCAACCCGGTGACCGTCATGAACGCGACCGGCGTGAAGTCCTTCACCATGGCGTTCATCCTGTCCAGCGGCGGCTGCAACCCCGCCTGGGACGGCGCGAGGCCGCTGACCGGCGGTGCCGACCAGGCCGCGATCAACCAGATCAAGGCCGCGGGCGGCAGCGTGCAGATCTCCTTCGGCGGATGGTCGGGCAACAAGCTCGGCCCGAACTGCTCCACCCCGGCCGCGTTCGCCGGAGCGGTGCAGCAGGTGATCAACGCCGTCGGTCCCGCGGTCGTCGACTTCGACATCGAGAACACCGACGAGTTCGAGAACTACACCGTCCAGGACCGCATCCTCAACGGCCTGAAGATCGTCAAGCAGAACAACCCGAACGTCAAGATCGTCGTCACCTTCGGCACCTCGACCACCGGCCCGACCTCCCACGGCATCCGCCTGATCAACCAGGCCAAGGCGCTCGCCGTACCGATCGACAACTACACGATCATGCCGTTCGACTTCGGCGCCTCGAACATCTACACCGCCACCGTCAACGCCTCGGAGGGCCTGAAGAACGCGCTCAAGGCCGCCAACGGCTGGACCGACGCGCAGGCGTACGCCCGCATGGGCATCTCCGGCATGAACGGCCTGTCCGACCAGCAGGAACTGACCACGGTCGCGACCTGGACCCAGATCCGCGACTGGGCCAAGTCCAAGGGGCTGACCCGCTTCGCCTACTGGTCGGTCAACCGCGACCGTCCCTGCCCGGGCGGCGGCGTGACCTCCAACTGCAGCGGGATCGCCCAGAGCGACTGGGACTTCACCCGCGTCACCGCCGGCTTCTGACCCGCGCGGAGCGGGCCCGCCCAGGACGAGAACGTCCGGCGCGGGCCCGCCCGACGCGGAGCACGCGCCGGGCGAAGACGCCCGGCGCGTGCGCGGAACGGAACCGCGTGCCATGTCAGGCCCGAGCGGTCCCACCAGACGCCCGGCTCGGGCACGGAACGGAAACGCTCCGCGCTTCCCGCACGACCCGTCCGGCACGGCCCGCACCCCGCCCGGGGGCGGGCCGTGCCCCACGAACACCCTCCTAAAGATCTTTGCGGGGTAAATCGGATGTACCTCAGGAAACTCGCGGCGATCGCCGTACTGGCGCTGGGCGGGACGACGCTCGCCGCGTCACCCGCCCACGCCGCCAACATCGCGGTCAACCCCGGCTTCGAGAGCGGGCTGACCGGCTGGACCTGCACGGCGTCCTCCGGAGCCACGGCGGTGTCCACGCCGGTCCACAGCGGCACCAGGGCACTGCAGGCCACACCGGCGGGGAACGACACCGCCCGCTGTCAGCAGACGATCAGCGTCAGACCGTCCTCGGCCTACACCCTGTCGGCCTGGGTGAGGGGCGGCTACGTCTTCCTCGGCGCGACCGGAACCGGCGGCACCGACCCCAGCACGTGGGCGTCCTCACCGTCGTCCTACGTCCAGCTGTCGACCTCGTTCACCACCGGCGCCTCGACCACCTCGGTCACGATCTACGTCAACGGCTGGTACGGCCAGGGCGTCTACCAGGCCGACGACGTCGTCCTCGACGGAGCAGCGGGGCAGGGACAGCCTCCCGCGGCGCCCGCCGGGCTCACCGGCACCGGAAACGCCACCACCGCCTCGCTGAGCTGGAGCGCCTCCTCGGGCGCGACCGGCTACAACGTCTACCGCAACGGGACGAAGGTCGGCGCCCCCACCGGGACCACCTACACCGACAGCCCCGGTGCGGGGACGCACAGCTACCAGGTGAGTGCGACCAACGCCTCGGGCGAGTCCGCGAGGTCCGGCGCGGTCTCCGCGACCGTCACCGGCACACCCCCCGGCACCCTGCCCAAACGGGTGCTGGTCGGCTACCTGCACGCCTCCTTCGCCAACGGCTCCGGCTACACGCGGATGGCGGACGTACCCAACGCCTGGGACGTCATCAACCTCTCCTTCGGCGAACCCACCTCGGTGACCTCGGGAGACATCCGCTTCACCCAGTGCCCGGTCGCGGAATGCCCCAACGTCGAGTCCGAGGCCGAGTTCATCGCCGGAATCCGGGCCAAGCAGGCACTCGGCAAGAAGGTGCTGATCTCGATCGGCGGCCAGAACGGCCAGGTCCAGCTGAGCACCACCGCCGCACGCGACAGGTTCGTCCAGTCGGTGAGCGCCATCATCGACAGGTACGGCCTCGACGGGCTGGACATCGACTTCGAGGGCCACTCCCTCTATCTCGACAACGGCGACACCAACCTGTCCGCCCCCACCACACCGGTCATCGTCAACCTGATCTCCGCGCTCAAGACCCTCAAGGCCAGGTACGGCACGCGGTTCGTGCTGACCATGGCCCCCGAGACGTTCTTCGTCCAGCTGGGCTACCAGTTCTACGGTCCCGGCCCGAACGGCTCCGCCGACCGGCGGGCCGCGTCGTACCTCCCCGTCATCCACGCGATGCGCAACGACCTGACCCTGCTGCACGTCCAGGACTACAACTCCGGGCCGATCATGGGGCTGGACAACCAGTACCACACCATGGGCGGCCACGACTTCCACGTCGCCATGACCGACATGCTGCTCGCGGGCTTCCCCATCGCGGGCAACCCGAACAACGTCTTCCCCGCCCTGCGCCAGGACCAGGTCGCGATCGGCCTGCCCGCCGCCCCGTTCGCGGGTAACGGTTTCACCACGGTCGCCGAGGTCCAGAAGGCCTTCGACTGCCTGGCCAAGGGGACGAACTGCGGGACGTACCGGCCCAGAGGGGTCTACCCGAACCTCCGGGGCCTGATGACCTGGTCGATCAACTGGGACAGGTACAACGCCTTCGAGTTCTCCCGCAACCACCGGGCCTATCTCGACGGCCTGGGCTGATAACCCCTCGCCGCCGGAGGAGACGGACCTCCGGCGGCGAGGTTCCACCCCGGTGTGCCCCGCGGGTTCTCCGGCGCGCGCCCGGAGACGGTCACTCGTCGTGACGGCCTTGATCCAGAAAGCCGTAAAACTGGCAGAGTGGTCTCGTTTTGGGAATGCGGGTGGCTGGCTGGTCGCCAGGTCGGGCAGGCTAGGGGCCGTCATGGACTACGCAATTCTCACGGGGTTCGTCCTCGTCACCGGTGTCGTGCTCGCCCTGGTAGCGCAATGGAAAGGCTGGAGACCCTCCCTCCTGGTCGTACTGGGTGTGGGAATCGCCTTCAGAGTGCTCATCATGGCCACATCGGCGGTGGACACCTGGCAACCGGTCGACTTCATCAACAGCTTCAAGCCCGCCGGCGAGGCGGTCCTGAACCGTGAGGATCCCGTTCTGGGCAGCTCGGGAGGCTGGCACTTCCTGCCGACCATCCCCTACGTCTACGGTCTCCTGCTCTGGCTGGGCATCCCCTGGGAGGTTGGCGGGCGCCTGGTCACCGTGGTCGCGGACATCGTGCTGATCCCGCTGGTCGGCAAGCTCGCCGGGGGGCCCAACGCCTCGCTGCGCGCCTTCCAGTACGCCTGCAACCCGCTCGCCATCCTCGTCGCCTCCGTCCACGGCCAGGTCGAGCCGGTCGCCCTGGTCTTCGGCGTCGCCGCCTTCGTCGTCGCCCGAGGCCCCGGCGACCCCCACCGGCCGGGCATGACCACCAACCCGGTCGCGCTGGTGCGGCAGAGCGTCGCCCTCCACGGCCTCGCCGGCGCCGTACGGCACGCCTTCGGCCCGGACGGGGTGCTTCGAGCGGCGCTCACCCCGCGCGAGGGCGACCGGCAGTCGCTGCGCCGGGCCCTGTTCGCGGGACTGCTGATGGGGCTCGCGCTGTGCGCCAAGAGTTGGCCGATCTGGCTCATCCCCGGCCTGCTTCTGCTGCTGCCCACCTTCCGCGCCCGCGCCGTGGCGTTCGTGGCCACGGGCATCGCGCCGATCTTCTTCCTCGTCACCCTGCCGATCTTCGCCGGTACCTCGCTGAGCCAGATCCCCGAGGTCATCCGGGTGATCCAGGAGATCCGTCCGATCGTCGGCCAGTGGGGCTACAGCGCCATCCTCATGAACGGCGTCAACGACCTCAACCAGGGGATCGCCACCTTCGGCACCCGCCTGATCTACGTCACCATGCTGATCACGGCCTTCCTGTGGCGCCGCGCCGACCCGATCGACCTCACCACGGCGCTGCTGCTCGCCTTCATGGTCACCACCCCCAGGCTCGGCGCGCAGTATCTCCTGTGGTTCATGCCGTTCCTGATCGCCCGCCCCACCCGCTTCGCGTGGCCCGCGATCATCGGAGCCTCACTCTGGGCGGGGTACGGCTACCTCTACATGACCCAGTTCGACTCCGCCACCTGGCGAAGTCTCCACGTCGTCTGGTCGCAGGCGTCCATCGTGCTGCTGCCGATCCTGGCGCTCGCCATGCCCTGGGAGCGCCGGGTCTTCCGCGCACCCGCCACCCCCTCCTCCGAGGGGCCACCGCCGTCGACACCCGTCTCCGCCTCCACCTGAGCTCCCACGTCCGCTCGGCTCCCGTGTCCGCGTCCCCGTCACAGCCGCGTGGCGGGGCCCCGGCAGACCCTGGCCTGGCTGATAGGTTCCGGTCCTGTGACGAGCACCGTGGAGATCCTGCGATACACCGCTTTCACCCACGATCCCGAAGGAGGAAACCCCGCCGGGATCGTCCTCGACGCGGCCGACCTCTCCGACTCGGAGATGCTGGCCGTCGCCGCCGAGGTCGGATACTCCGAGACGGCTTTCGTGACCGCCCGCGACGACGAGCGGCGTGCCTTCACGGTCCGGTATTTCGCCCCCTCGGCGGAGGTGGCGTTCTGCGGGCACGCCACGATCGCCACCTCGGTGGCGCTCGCCGAACGCCTCGGGATCGGGCGTCTGGCCTTCGACACCAAGGCGGGTGAGATCGTCGTCGACACCGAGATCGTCGACGACGCGCTCCGCGCCACGCTCACCAGCGTTCCCACATACTCCAGGCCCGTCGCGGAGGACGCGCTGGAGGAGGCGCTCGCCGCCCTCGGATGGTCCCGCGACGAACTCGATCCGGCCTTCCCGCCGCACGTCGCGTTCGGCGGCGTCGATCACCTCATGATCGCCGCGGCCTCTCGTGAACGCCTGGCCGACCTCGACTACGACTACGAGCGGCTGAAAGCGGTCATGACCCGCGAAGGCTGGACGACGGCGAACCTGTTCTGGCGGGAGAGCGACGAGCGGTTCCACGCCCGCAACCCGTTCCCGGTCGGGGGCGTCGTGGAGGACCCCGCCACCGGGGCCGCGGCCGCCGCGTTCGGCGGCTACCTGCGAGTCCTCGGGACCGGCTCCTCGGAGTTCACGGTCATCCAGGGGGTGGACATGGGACGGCCCAGCACGCTGAAGGTCTCGATCGCCTCCGTGGACGGCCGAAGCCGGGTGAGCGGCGGAGCGGTCGCGATGGAGACCGCCTGACCCCGAGCCGCGGGCACCGCGCGCGGGCCGGGGTGACGGCCCGCGCGGACCCGGTCAGGTGCTCTCGCCAGCGGACCGATCGAGCAGCCGCTTCAGGGGCACACCCGCCAGCCGTCGTACCTCGTTCGCCATGTGGGCCTGGTCGGCGTAGCCGCTGAGCACGGCGACCTCGGCCGCCGTGACCCCGCGCCTGGCCAGGCCAAGCGCCCGCTGAAACCTGACCACCCGCTGCAGCACCTTCGGCCCGTAGCCGAAGGCCCGTACGGACCGGCGCAGAAGCTGTCGCTCACCGAGTCCCAGCTCCCAGGCCACCTCCCGCACGCTCCGCCCGGCCCGCAGTGCCTCGGCGATCGCGGGCGCCGAGGGGTCGGGCCCGGGCGTCGCGCGCAGCCGTACGACCAGAGCCCGCTGTACGCCGTCGAAGAGCGGCTCCGACGGCCGGAGTCCCGCGAGGGGCTCCAGATCGGACAGTTCCGAGAGGGATTCGAGGTCGGACAGCGGCACCCGCAGGTCGCGCAGGCTGTCGAGCGGCACACCGAACAGTTCGCCCACCGCGCCGGGCCTGAACCGGACCCCGGCGTATCGGTCACCCGGCACCATCCGGACGGGTTTCGGCCCCGTGTCGGGTCCCGCGACCTGCGCTCCTCCAGGACCCCAGATCAGGTCCACGCAGCCGTCGGGCACGACCAGCTGCGTCGCGGCCGAGGACGACTCGTTGACCCACAGGCAGGCCACCCGCCCGGCGAGGCCGGGAGCCGGCGCCCACTCGCGATACATGGCCTCAGGGTACGGGCGGTGAGGACTTCGCCTCGTCTCCGCCCGGTTTCCTCTTCGGCGCGGGCCTCTCCTCCTCGGGAACCTCCCCGGAGACGAGAGCGACGGCCCACTTGCCGTCGGGGTCGCTGTCGAGCAGCAGCGCGCGGGTCAGCAGGCTGAGCGGGATGGCGAGCAGTGCGCCCAGCGGGCCGAGGACGAATGTCCACAGGATGAGCGAGAGGAAGGTGACGGTGGTGGACAGGCCGACGGCGTCACCGAGGAACTTCGGCTGGATCAGCGACTGCACCACGAAGTTGATCAGTATGTAGGAGACGATCACGAGGATCATGGTTTTGGGCCCGCCCTCCAGGAGGCCGAGCAGAGCGGGCGGGATCAACCCCAGGACGAAGCCGATGTTGGGGATGTAGTTCGTGATCAGCGCCAGCACGCCCCAGAGGAGGGGGAGTGGCACACCGAGAATCCAGAGCGCGGCCACGTCCAGCGCGGAGCAGATCAGCCCGAACCCCGTCGAGACCAGGAGGTAACGGCGGGTCTTGTGGGCGAAGTTGTTGAGTGCCCCGATGAGGAGGGGCCTGCGCTCCGCCCCCATGGCGAGGATCCTGGAGAAGGCCTGAGCGTCCAGGCACATGGCCAGGAGCAGGACGATGACGAGAACCAGGCCGGAGAAGACGCCCAGCAGTCCCGAGATGAATCCCTGCGCGAGCTCGAAGATCTTTCCGGGGTCGAAGGAATTGATCGCCTCGTTCATCTGCTGGGTGCCGAAGCCGAGCCTGGCCACCTGCTCCTGCGCCTCCGCGACGAGCTGTTTGAACTGCGCGTCGTAGGTGGGGGCGAGTGCCGCCATCTGCGCTATCGCCACGGTCAGGATCGCCACCATGCCCAGGAGCACGAGCAGCACGATCACCAGGGGGATCGCCACCAGCGTCCACCCGGGAGCTCCGCGCTCGCGAAGCCAGGTCCTGACCGGGGAGACCGCGAGGACCAGGACCAGGGCGAGCAGTACCGGTCCGACGATCGACCCGATCTCCTTGATGCCCGCCAGGGTGACCACGGCACCCGCGGTGCAGAGGAGTACGACGAGCGCCCTGGGCAACACTCTTTGGTCCGTCATAACGGATCCCCTACCCAGCAGCCGGGAAACACGTCCTGGGCAGGGCGCGCACTTCGATTTGACGGAGTCCGGCGACGTACATAGAGTTCACAGGCCCGAGGGGGTTGGTGGAGATCGCCAGAGCCTCGGGACCCTCCTTCTGATCATCTCCCTTCGTCGGGGCGCGTGCGTCACGCCGAGATCCGGTTGGACAACGACCGGATGTTGGAGTAAGTTAGAGGGGTTGCCCTGGAAACGGGGTGGTCGCAATCCTAGCGGGTTCGGCGGGTTCGAGTCGAGAGTCGGAAAATCCGACAGTTTGACACGAAACCGACACTCCCGATAAGATAGTGATACGAAATGGAACGCCCCGGAGTTCTGCCGGACCGGTTGGTC
>NZ_JBIAZS010000028.1:0-76240 GCF_042899335.1 Streptosporangium sp. NPDC000095 | reverse complement strand
CCCGAGCGTGATACGCGCGCAGCGCGAAGACCCGGCGAGGCCCAAGACGCGGGCCGCACCATTCACCTTCTACTGATCCACAAAACAGGACCTAGCGGTGTACCAGGCTGATCCGTAGCCAGTCCGAGATCGTCCACTGGCGTCTATGGACATTAGAAATGCCTGTTCAGAAAGGGTATCTGACTGCGGAGATTCCACCATCGTCCATGGTCGCCCAGAGCTGCCGTTAGCACCCGCGTTAGTAAAATCTCTCATGCTGACAGAGGCGGAAGGCGGCCTCACCAATCCAGCACAACGTTGACGATCTGTGGATCAGGGTACGGCCTTGCCGGGCGTCTGCTCCGCAGGTCTTCAGTCGATGTTCGTTGGCTTGGTGATGCGGCAGATGTCTAGCGGCGGACTCTTCTTAGTTAAGCGCGGCCCCTATCTCAAGCGGCAAATAGTCGTCAATTCTAAACAAGTCGACCCGGGGCATCGAAAGCACACCCGTTCCGCTCTTCACCAAGGACCCTGTAGCAATGACTCGCAATTTTAAGTCATGTGCTTCGACGGCATTATGATAAGAATCTCCATGGAGTGTCATCTTGACCGGCCTAACACGATCGCCAACAATTGCTTTTACTTTTACAACTCCTTCTTCGTCACCCGGGTCTCGGTCGAGAGAGCTTACAAAGCCATAGATAACGGTGTCAGCAAGGCTAACCTGGTCGCGAAGGATATGGCCGATCTCTTTGATTGCACCTGCAGATTCACGCGGGAACTCGACTTTCTCGCCGCCGGCACGAGGGGGGGCAGCCGTGAGGGCCCACTGAAAGCTGATGTTGAGATCACTTTCGTGGGGAGCAGCAACCATAGCCGCAAGTGCTGAGCAGGCGTCGGCAGATAGTCCACCGATGACCGCCCGACTAAGATCTTCCTTGGGTGGTATCCGCTCTTGTTCTACAGCAAGGCTATGAACTTCTCGCAGAACATCAGCCATCATTCCAGTGACGCGCCGGGGGAAGAAGTTAAGTTCAGACTGAACATCTATGAGCAGCTCTTGTTCGCCTTCAATTATTATTGGCTTCATTGACCCTATAGGGCTCACAATCGGTATTATAAAGCTTCCTTCGCGAGTATGCCCCATTCCAACAAACTCCGCATATTCTCGCGCCTTTGCGGGCTGTGACCTACCATGATAAGAGCGACGGTGGATAGCAGAGCACGCGTTGGCAATCGCGAATCTTTTAGCGCCTTGCAGCAATCTGGAAGCATCCGACAAAGGCACTATAGAGCGGTCGTCGTCAAACTTTAAGTCGACGACGTCATCTTCAACATATCGCAGCTCGTTCGCGACGATGTCTTCTTGATCTCCCCGTTCTCCCGCGATGTCCTCGATGAAGTTTCGTACCCTGCGAGGGTAGTCCAATGCTTCGCTATTGAGGGGCACTAAGACTTCCCACGATCCTCTTCGCCATAGCTCGGCACGAGGAAGAGAAGCGCTCTCAATCTGCCAAGAGTTGGCCCTTAGATAAGCTCTCATTCCAGCGGGGGAGACTTGTGAAGCTAGTGAGCTGGCGCGTTTCAAAGTTCACCCCTTGCTTCGCGCATGAGCCGATCTAGAGACTTGATTGTCAGTCTGTTCTCACGCGCCACACGTACAGCCTTAGTAGCCTTGTTCGCCGTTGGCTCGAGAGCGGATATCTTGGCGTAGTATCCACATCTACGCAGATGTATGCCTTCAGAATTGGAGAGAACCCAATCGTTCTTTGCCTCTGGCACTTCTACGACAAAGAGATATGCTGGCACATTACGCCCAGGGTCACTCAAGAGATTGTATGTGCGAGTATCGAGGTCATACGATATATGGTCACCTTTGACATCGGATTCGTTCATGCACTTCATTTGTACATCGACACGAAGTGCTCGGTCACGAATCTCTAAGTCAACTCCAAAGTGATCAACGTGGACTACCGTCACAGCATATCCCGCAGCATAAGATAGTGCTTCAACATAAGCGACACTGAACCATTCCTTGCATGCAGAAACGTCCAAATTGCCCATGTTGGAACGTTATCGCGTCGCTCGAATGGCATCGGCATTTGCTATGCAATCGTGATCAATATCGATTTGGCACGCGAGCTTTAACCTTTATTCGGATGTCCGAAACATTTTGACGAACATATATTCGGATCGAAGCAACAAGATAACCCTCTCGGCAAACTTTAGATACTCATGTGCCGATCCTCGCTGGGTGCTGCAGGCCGCACACGCCCAACTCGGCGGGCCGATCTCGCTGGTATGGGACAGCTTGCCCGAACACATCAGCGCCGAGATGCGCCAATGGATCGACGCCCAGAGCAACTGGCTGCTGGTCTACCGGCTGCCGCCGTACGCCCCTGACCTCAACCCGGCCGAGGGCCTCTGGTCTAATCTGCGCGCCAAGGTCCTCAACTTCGCCGTCCACGGCATCGATCAGCTCACCACTCTGATCAAGAACCGGCTCAAACCCCTGCAGTACCGGCCCGACCTACTGAACGGTTTCATCGCCGAGACCGGACTCGTGATCTCCGATCCGGTGTAACCCCCGGCTTTCTTGCTCAGTAGGTCTTTGAGCGGAGAAGCTCTGCTTCGCGGGGAAAACCGCCCGGCCGTGAAGGCCGGGCGGTGGTCACGGCGGCCGGTCTGCTTCATCGCTGCTCTTCTGGACGCGGAACGAGACTCGTCGGCGAGGCCGGGAACGTGCCGGCGGACTGGCCGAGTTCGCAGCCTCTCGGGTCGGGTTTCGCCGACCTGGTGAACTCGCCCTGTCACGAGCTCTCGACTGGCTAAAGTTGCCCCCATGGCTCTGCTGCGCATGGCGGTCGAGAACTACCGTTGCTTCAAGGAACGGCAGGAGATCGAACTTCGTCCCATTACCGTCATCCTTGGAAAGAACAACTCCGGGAAGAGCGCTCTCACCCGCCTTCCCTTGCTACTCGAAACGGGTGTCCACACCGATTCGGAGCTTCCGCTGGGCCTGGACGGTCTGGGCGACGACCCTCCGGAATATTTGGACCTGGTCTACGGCAACAATGTCCACCGGGCTCTGGGGCTTGAGTTCTCCGTCGATTTCCGAGGCGTTTCCTATCATGTCAAGGCGACCATCCAAAACATCGACGAACGAAAAATTCAGGTCGTCCGTTATTTTGAAATGACGGTGGGCGGGAAAAGGTGAGGCTGGAGTGGCAGCAGGATCTGCCGGGAGAGTCCTACCTCCTGACGTTCGACGATGGTGAGGTCAGGTCGATTGAGAGTCCTTTCGCGGGACTCGTCCCCTCCGCCGAAGTGTTCTCCCCGGACCGGTTCGGGTTCATCGATCCCAGTATTGTCGAGAGCCTTTTAGGAGGCTTCGGGAAGATCTCCTAGCTAGGGCCCTACAGGCAGAGGCCGTCGCGACTCGTACGGCTTCCGTCGCGTTCCTCCGGCGATGTGGGGCCCGCAGGCGAGCACACCGTGGGAATGCTCGTCGATGACCATGTTCGTGGCAACCACCGTCTGCTCGACGAGATCAACGGCCTCCTCGGCGACAGCTCTGCCTGCGAGGTCAGCTGAACGCGTCGCCCGGCCTTTCTCAGCAGTGGCGTCCTGGCCTCGCGCTCCAGGATCGACAGCTGCTGGGAGATCGACGACGGGCTCTGGTGCAGTGCGATCGCCACCGCGGCGATGGTCTGACGCGAGCGCAGCTCGCTGAGGAGGCGCAGGCGGCGGATGTCGAGCGCGGTGGATTCCTCCTCGCCGGAAATCCTGACATGAATCGCGATGAACCATCACGAGAACTTCCGATTCGACCTCAGTAGACTGCATTGGCGGTGACGACAGTGAGCACCGTGCCAGCTGGCCGTGTCCGATCCCTGACGACGGGGCTCAGCCGAGACCGCTGGCCTCGACGGCTGTCACGAGCTGCTGCACGAAGGCGCTGACCGGTGCGGGCAACGTGCGCTGGGCCATGGTTTGGACCTGGAGGTTGCGGCGGAGCAGCTCGGGATTCGTCAGCGGGACGGTGCTGAAGCCGTCCTGGACCAGATGCCGAGAACTCAGAAGTCCGGTCAGGGTCACCGCACCGGTTCGCCTGGCCAGGGCGTTCAGCGCACTCGACGAGTTGCTGGTCAGCGCGGGCTCGAAGTACAGGCCTCCCGCGGAGCAGCAGACGTCGAAGAGCTCGCGGAGGGTGCTTCCCCCAGCCATCAGCGCGAGCGGATAGTCCTGGAGGTCCGCCAGCGAGACGCTGTCGAGCTCGCGCAGGGGATGGCTGTCCGGCACCAGCGCCACGATCGGTTCCTGGCACGAGTACTCGATACGGACCCCGGACGCCGGTGCCAGGCTGAAGGTCATGGCGACATCGGATGATCCGTCGGCAACCGACTGGGTGGCCGCCTCCGGCTCGGTGACCGTCAGGTGCACACGCGCGGCGGGATGACGCTCACGGAAGCGTGCGATCTCGACCGGGAGGAAGTCCTCGGCGAAGCCTTCGGTGCACGACACCGTGATGAGTGAACGGCCCGAGCGGTGGAGGTCCCGGAGCCTGTCGAGGAGGTCGCCCTCCTCCATGAGGTTGCGGCGTGCATGGTCGGCCAGCAGCTGACCGGCCTCGGTCGGGATCATGCCGCGCGGATGCCGGTCGAACAGCTGCACACCCATTGACTGCTCCAGTCGAGCGATGTGCCGGCTGATCGCCGAGGCCGCGATGTGGAGTCTCTCGGAGGCTTCCGCGATCGTTCCCGTGCGCGCCACTTCGAGGAAGTATCGAAGGGAATCGCTGATGAGGTACACACGGACACAGTAGTTCTCGCCCTTCGCGCCGACCGCAGCCGCCGATCGAGCGTTCCCGAATCGGCAACAGAGGCTTCCAGAATCGGTGATGGTCGCGCGCCCGTGGGTGCGCTTGGCTTGTCGGCGACGACGGGGCGTCCGACCCGATCGAGATCCAGCCGGAGGAGGGTGTCATGACGCGTTCGCGCGCGATCGAGCTCGCGGAGGGCTACCTGGAGTCAGGTGGTCTGCTCCGGGAGCTGGAACGCAAGGTCGCCTACCCGACCGAGAGCGAGTCCGGTGAGCGCGCCGAGGTGCACCTGAGCTACTTGAGGGACGAGATTGTTCCGGTCCTCCAGCGGTGCGGGTTCGAGTGGCGGCTCGTCGAGAACCCGGTCGCCGGGATGCCGCCCTTCTTGCTGGCGCGCCGCATCGAGGACCCGTCGTTGCAGACGGTTCTCGTCTACGGCCACGGTGACGTCGTCCTGGGAGACGCCGCGCGTTGGAGCGAACCGTGGTCGCCGTGGAGGCTCGTGGTGGACGGCAACCGGTGGTACGGCCGCGGATCCTGTGACAACAAGGGCCAGCACGCCATCAATCTCGCGGCGCTCGAACAGGTGCTGGTCGCGCGGGAGGGGCGGCTCGGGTTCAACGTCACGGTCCTCATGGACATGGGGGAGGAGATCGGCTCGCCCGGGTTGCGAGACGTCTGTACGGCGCTGGCCGAGGGCGAGCTCGCCGCCGACGTCCTGCTGGCCTCGGACGGGACCCGGGTCTCGGAGCAGAGCCCCACTCTCGTGCTCGGCACCCGTGGTGAGGTGTCCTTCACGCTTCGGGCGGCGTTGCGACCGCGTGACTACCACTCGGGCAACTGGGGTGGTCTGCTCAGCAATCCAGCCGTCCTGCTCGCGAACGCGCTCGCCACCATGGTCGACGCGCGAGGCCGGATCCTGGTGGCGGGGTTGCGGCCCGCCGAGATCCCGGAGTCGATCCGAACGATCTTGAGCAGGATCGAGATCGACGGCGGACCGACGGCGCCGGCGATCGAGGACTGGGGTGAACCGGGGCTGAGTGCTCCCGAACGGCTCTACGGCTGGAACACCCTCGAGGTCCTGAGCCTGGATGCAGGCTCATCAACCGGGCCGGAGAACGCGATCCCCGGCATGGCCGCGGCGAGGTGCCAGCTGAGGTTCGTCGTCGGAACCGACTGGTCCGCCCTCGAGCAGACGGTGCGCACGCACCTGGACGCGCACGGGTTCGAGCTGGTCGACGTCGAGGTGGACGAAGGCACAGCGGCTACCCGGCTGGACCAGGACAACGAGTGGGTCTCGTGGGCTGCGACGTCGGTCGAGCGTACGACGGGAAAGGTGCCGACGATCCTTCCGAATCTCGGGGGCACGTTCCCCAACGACTGCTTCGCCGACGTACTGGGCATCCCGACCATCTGGATCCCGCACTCGTACCCCGGGTGCTCACAACATGCTCCTGATGAGCACCTCCTGGCGAGTCTGGCGAAGGAGTCCCTCGGAATCATGGCCGGGCTGCTGTGGGACCTCGGCGACCTGACCCCGTCCGCGGAGGCGCGCGCATGACCGGCAACGGACCTCTGAGCGGCCTCCTCGTGGTCGATCTCTCCCGAGCTCTCGCGGGACCGCACGCGACGATGATGATGGGCGATCTCGGTGCGCGCGTCGTGAAGGTCGAGATCCCGGAACGCGGTGACGACACCCGCGGCTGGGGGCCACCGTTCCGCTGGCCCGAGTCGGCCGGCGACCCCGAGGGTGGCGACGTCGGCGGCCGGGAGTCCACCTACTTCCTGTCCGCGAACCGGAACAAGGAATCGATCGTCATCGACCTCAAGCAGGAGTCGGAACGAGGCGTGCTCCTGGGGCTGATCCGCCAGGCCGATGTTCTGGTCGAGAACTTTCGCACCGGCGTGCTGGACCGACTGGGGCTCGGGGTCGAGCGCCTCCACCAGGTGAATCCTCGTCTCGTGATCCTCTCCATCACCGGCTTCGGTCATGACGGTCCCGAAGGGGGCCGCTCGGGATACGACCAGGTCGTGCAGGGCGAAGCCGGGCTGATGTCGCTGACCGGCCCGTCTCCGGACGAGCCGCAGAAGGTTGGCACACCGATCGCCGACCTGCTGGCCGGAATGTACGGAGCATTTGGTGTCGTGGCAGCGTTGCGGGAGCGAGATCGCACGGGTGCGGGCAGCGTCGTACGGACTTCGCTGCTCTCGGCTGTAGTCGGCGTTCACGGTTTCCAAGGGACCCGGTGGACGGTTGCCGGTGAGGTCGGCCGCGCCCAGGGGAACCACCATTCCGCGATCGCGCCGTACGGGTTGTTCCAGTGCCGGGACGGCGCCGTGCAGATCGCGGTCGGCAGCGAGAAGCTGTGGCGGGAGTTCTGCGCGGGCTTCGGGCTGGACCCGGCCCGGCCGCCGTTCGGCACGAACGGCGACCGTGCGGCGAACCTCGACACCCTGGTGCCGTACATCGAGGAGGTCTTCTCCCGGTGGTCGGCTGCGGAGCTCCTTGATCGCCTGACGGCCATCGGCATACCAGCGGGCCGTGTGCGCAGCATCGATGAGGTGTACGACTGGGAGCAGACCAGGAGCCAGGGCCTGCTCGTCGACGTCGAGCACGCGACCCTGGGCCGGCTGGAGCTGCCCGGTCCGCCGCTGCGCTTCTTCGATGTGGAGGGGGCAGAAGTCACGCCCCGGTCCCACACCCCTCCGCCGGTCCTGGACCAGCACGGAGCGGCGATTCGTGCGGCGATCGAGGGACAGGGATGACGGTGCCGAGTGCGGCTCACGTGGTCTCCACGGTTGCCGACCGCGGCTCGTTCGAGTCGTGGGACGCGCCTCCTGATCTCCAGGGCCTCCCCGTCGCCTACCAGGACCTCCTCCGGCAGGCAGCGGCGAAGGCCGGGACCGACGAGGCCGTGATCACCGGATCGGCACAGATCGAGGGCGAGCGGTTCGCGCTGATCGTGAGCGAGTTCCGTTTCCTGGGCGGGACCATCGGACATGTCGCCGCCGATCGCATCGCTCGCGCCTTCCACCGTGCGAGGGTCGAAGGGCTGCCGGTGCTCGCGCTGCCAGCGTCCGGGGGCACCCGGATGCAGGAGGGCGCCTCGGCCTTCCACCGGATGATCGAGCTCGCAGGCGCCGCTCGCGAGCACGCCGCGAGCGGACTGCTCTACGTCAGCTACTTGAGGAATCCCACGACCGGCGGTGTGTATGCCTCCTGGGCGACGCAAGGACACCTGACCTGGGCGGATCCGCTGGCCCTCGTCGCCTTCCTCGGTCCGAAGGTGGTTGACGCGCTGGGAGCTGCGGCACTGCCGGACGGCGTGCAGCAGGGGGGCGCGTTGGCTTCCGTTGGCGTGATCGACGGTGCCTTCTCACTGCCAGACCTGGCGGCGGTGGTCGCAGAATCGGCGCGAGCGATCGGCGGTCGCGGCCCGACCGCGGGTGGCGCGGGACCGGAACGGGCCGACGACCTGGATCTCGCGAGCCAGGTCCGCGCCCGGTTCAGCAACGTCGTGAGGGTCAGCGGTTCTCGCTTCGGGCACCGCGAAGGGGGAGCGCAGCTGCACCTCGGCAGGCTCGGGCGCCGAGGATGGGTCATCTTCAGCCAGTCGCGAGGAGCGGCTGACACGTCCGGTACGTCGATCGCCGATCTTCATCTGGCTCGACGCGGGATGGAGATCGCCCAGTCGCTGCGTCTGCCCTTCGTCACGCTCGTGGACACCGCGGGGGCGGAGCTGTCCGTCGACGGCGAGCGGCACGGCATGGCGCGGGAGATCTCCGCGACCATCGGCCTGATGACCAGCCTGACCGTGCCGACCGCCACCGTGCTGCTCGATCGAGGGGCTGGCGGCGGTGCACTGGCGTTGATGGGTGCCGATCGGAGTGCCGCCGTGGAAGGGGCGTGGTTGTCACCTCTCCCTCCAGCCGGCACGGCGACACTGCTGTTCGGCGATCCCACCCGAGTCCGAGATGCGGCAGAGGTGCAGCGGATCGGTGCCCGACAACTGCTCGAGGACGGAGTTGTGCAGGAGCTGCTCGGTCCGGGTGCGGCCGACGGTGCCGGTGGCACCGCAGACGCGATCGTCGCCTGGCTGGACCCGGTAGGAGTGACCAGCGGTCGTCCGTCAGCAGGTGCTGGGGCGGGCCTGGGCGCCTCGCCGCGGTGAACGCCGGGCTCACGGTTCCGCGACGTGCGGGCCCGAGCCACTGCGGTGCTCGAAGATAAGCTGCGTCTCCGTCTGACGAACGACGCGATGGACCGTGACGTGGTGGAGGACGAAGTCACGCAGTGCCTCCGCGTCCGCGACGGCCACATGGAGGTGGAAGTCGTCCTCGCCGGCGACGTGAAATGCCTGGATCACCCCGGGTGCGTGCGTGAGGTCGTCGTACAGCTCGCGCACGCTCCTCTCGTCGTGGGCTCCCAGCCGGACCTTGATCACCGCTTGCAGCGGACGACCGAGATGCCTGAAGTCGACGGTGAGCCGACGCCCGGTGATCGTCCCGGCCTCACGCAGTGCCCGGATCCGGTAGGCGCACGTCGATTCGGCGATCCCCAGCCGGACGGACAGGGCCTTGTTCGTCAGCTCCGCGTCGTGGTGGAGCAGATCGAGGATGCGCCGGTCGATGTCGTCGAGCCGTGGTGGTTGCGTTCTCTGCAACAGACCTGCTCCCTCCGCCTTGGATATGAGCCAGAATCTCAGATTCTCCGTGATGAGTTGCTGATCCGCTGAATCTTGTGGCTATGTTTCGTGGAATCACTACTCTGGTCGCGTGATGACTGATGTCTGGGGAAACCTTGATTCGCTGGCTGTCCACGCTGGTCGGGAGGACCTGGCCGAGCTGGGCATTCACGCCCTGCCGATAGATCTGTCCACCACCAATCCCCTTCCGGACATCGCCCGTGGCGGCGACTCGTACGAGTCCCTGGCGACCGGGGGCCGGCCGCTGCGTGACGGCGGGTCGGTCTACGCCCGGCTCTGGAACCCCACGGTCGCGCGCTTCGAGTCGGCCCTCGCGCAGCTGGAGCGCGCAGATGAGGCGGTGGCATTCAGCTCAGGGATGGCGGCGATGACCGCAGCGATCTCAGCGTTCGCCTCCTCGAGGGACGCGCGACACGTGGTGGCCGTCCGGCCGCTCTACGGCGGAACCGACCACCTCCTGGCCTCGGGGGCGGTGGCCGGGGTCGAGGTGACGTTCTGCGCTGAGTCCGAGGTCCGTGCCTCGATGAGGACCGATACGGTTCTGGTCGTTGTCGAGACCCCGGCCAATCCCACGCTCGAGCTGGTGGATATCGCTGGCGTCGTCGACAGTGCGGGCGGCGTCCCGGTACTGGTGGACAACACCTTCGCCACGCCGGTGCTTCAGAACCCCTTGAGCCACGGGGCTGCGATGTCGCTGCACAGCGCCACGAAGTACATCGGCGGACACGGCGACGTCGTCGCGGGAGTGATCGCGTGCGGAGCGGCGGATGCCCAACGGCTGCGGCAGGTGCGAGCCATCACCGGCGGTGTGCTGCATCCGCTTGCCGCGTACCTCGCGCACCGGGGGCTGGGCACCTTGCCGGTCAGGATCAGGGCTCAGCAGTCCAGCGCGGCGACGATCGCGACGTGGCTGGTGGAGCAGGCAGCCGTTGAGCGCGTCTACTACCCCGGACTGGACGGCGATCCGCGCGGTCTGCTCTCCTCCCAGCTGCGCGGGACCGGAGCCATGCTCGCTGTCTCCTTGGCTGGCGGATACCAGGCTGCTGTGCGGCTCACCTCGAGCGTCAGGCTGTTCACGCATGCTGTCTCGCTCGGCGGGATCGACTCGCTGATCCAGCATCCCGCGGCCCTGACCCATCGTCCCGTCAGCGCTGAGGCGCGCCCACCGGAGAACCTGGTGCGCCTGTCGATCGGACTCGAGTCAACCCGTGACCTGATCGAGGATCTTGATCGAGGACTGCGCTAACATGTTGATTAACATGACAAACGGTCGACTGGGCGCCCGGGTTCTCGCCCCTGCTCTGATCGTCGTACGCGCAGCTCGATCTGTGAGGAAGCCGAAATGGCAGTGGCCGTATCTGGGGCAGTATCTGGGGCACTTTCTGGTGCATTTTTTGGGGCCCGGCGATGAAGGCGTCCGACCTCGGGCTCATCCAGTCGATCGGCTCGCCGTCCTTGTCCCCGGACGGTGGTCACGCGGTGGTCTCCGTCGAACGCGTGGACCTGGCGGCGGACCGCTACTACGCAGACCTGTGGCTGGTTCCGCTTGACGGCGGCCCCGCCCCGTCCCGGCTCACCTCCGGCGAGCTTGATCGCGAACCGTGCTGGTCGCCCGACGGCCGTTGGCTGGCGTTCACCCGCTCGGTCGCGGGTTCCGGACCTCAGCTCTACCTGCTTCCTGCGGCGGGAGGCGACCCCCGCCGGCTCACCAGTCATCCCCTGGGTGTCTCCTCGCCGCGGTGGGCGCCGGACTCGGCCACCCTTGCCTACGTCGCGCGCGTTCCGGAGGCGGGGCGCTACGTCGCACCGATCGCGCAGACAGCGGCCTCCGAGCCGCCGCGTCGTATCACTGAGCTGCGCTATCGCGAGGATGGCGTCGGCTACACGATCGGCCGAAGGAAGCAGATCTTCGGTGTGGACCTAGCCGACGGTGCGGTCTCCCAGTACACCGCCGGGGACGCCGACCACGAGTTCGCTGCGTGGAGTCCGGACGGCACGAGGCTTGCGTTCGTGGCAGCTCGCCATGCTGATCGGGACACGGTGCCTGCGCGGGACGTGTTCGTGATGTCGACGAGTGACGGCCACGTGACGCCGGTGACGCAGACGAGCCTGAGGGCGAGCCATCCCGTCTTCAGCGCGCGCGGTGACCAGGTGTACTTCTTGGGGACCGAGATCGGCGACCGGTTCAACGAGACCTACCTGAACCCGACGTCCCTGTGGGTCGCCGAGCTGACTGACACCGGTGCACTGCCAGCGGAACGCCTGACCGACGCGGAGACGATGGACCTGGTCCCGACGGCCGCAGGACCCGCACTTGCGGTGACCGATCAGGGCGTCCTGGCCATGGTCGCTCGGCGAGGCGCCGTCGACCTCGTGCGTGTGGAGGCAGGCGGCGACGTCGTTGACGTGATCTCCGGGCCGACTCAAGTGCTGGGGTACGACGCGGTCGGCGGGCTGGTCGTGGCCGCGGTGGCGAGCGACACGGAGGCTGGCGAGCTCAGCTGCGTCACGCCGACCGGAGCGCGGCGCCTCACGGCGTTCGGTGCGACGTTGTCGGCCGCGGCACCGGTGGCGCCGATGCGCGAGGTGGCCGGAACCGCTGCCGACGGCCACCCGGTGCACGGGTGGATCCTCCGCCCCTTGGGCGCCGGCCCCTTCCCGGTGATCCTCGCGGTGCACGGCGGACCTCACCGGTACTTCGGGTGGCGGCTGCTCGACCAGGCTCAGGCGTGTGTTGACGCCGGCTACGTGGTCGTCATGGGCAATCCGCGTGGCTCGGCAGGTTACGGGGCCGAGCACGGCCGAGCGGTGCGTCATGCGTTCGGTGACGTCGACGTCCAGGACCTGATGGCGCTCGTCGACATCGCTGTCGACGACTTCGGCGGCGATCCCGATCGGGTGGGCGTCATCGGGGCGTCGTACGGCGGATTCATGGCAGCGTGGCTGGCGGCGACGTCCGACCGGTTCGCTTCGGCGATCGTCGACCGAGCCACCGTGGACTGGTGCGACTCCGACATCGATGACGACGTGGACTACACGCACCTCTACATCGGAGCCGATCCTGAGACGCAGCGGATCAAGTCTCCGCTGACCTTTGCCGAGGACGTCTCGATCCCCGTCCTGGTGATGGTGGCCGAGCAGGACCTGCGCTGCCCCCCGAGCCAGGGCCGCCGGTTCTTCTCGGCGCTGAAACGTGCTGGCCAGCACACCGAGCTGTTGTCGTTCCCGGGAGCGAGCCACATGTTCCACGACAGCGGGTCGCCCCGTCACCGGGAGCTGCGTCTCGATGCCATCATCGATTGGTTCGACGGCACCATGAAGTCGCGAGGCCAAGACATGAGCAACCCCGGATGAGCTTCAGGATCGAGGGTCCGGCGACCAGGTCGCTCGCGGACACGCCGTTCGAGGTGCGCGTCACCGGTGCCGTTCCTCACGACCCGGTCACCTTCCTCGTCAACCTGCCCGGATTCCAGGGCGCTGATTGGGTCGGCAGGTTCACGGCGGTGGCCGACGAACACGGAGTCGTGGACCTCGGAACGACCGCTCTCGACGGATTCGAGGAGCCGGATCCCACCGCGCTCCTGTGGTCGCTGGAGGCACGTCCGGGCACCGCCACCGGGCCAGCGCCGGCGAACGACGAGTTCGCCTGGACCCTCCAGGTGGAGCAGGGCGATCGCTCGGCCGAGGCTCGCTACGTCCGCGAGTTCCGGCGTCAAGGGGTGACCTCGCGCGAGCTGGAGGCGCCGCTGGCCGGGCGACTGTTCGTCCCGGCGGATCCCGGACCGAGACCCGCGGTCATCACCCTGTCCGGATCGGGGGGTGGGATCAACGAGGAGGAAGCAGAGCTGCTCGCCAGTCGGGGGTTCGTGTGCCTGGCCCTGGCCTGCTTCAACTACCCCGGCCGACCCGACGATCTGTTCGAGCTGCCGATCGAGTACGTCGCGACGGCCGTTGAGTGGCTGGCCGCTCTCGACGAGGTCCGGCCGGGAGCGATCGCCGTCAAGGGTCAGTCGCGGGGAGCCGAGCTTAGTCTGCTGGTCGGGGCGCACGTTCCGGGCGTCAAGGCCGTGGCCGCGGTCGTCCCCACCGGCTACGTCTGGGGTTCCTTCACCTCGGACGGCCGGGACGGCGCCGCCTGGACGCTGGCCGGTAGGCCATTGCCAGCGGTCCTGGGGGAGGGTCTCGTGCCTGGTCGCTCCGTCGAGACGGCGGGCGGCATCGCCGCGGCGCCGGGATTCCGTGCAGCGATCGAGTCGACGGGTGAGAACGACCTCGAGAAGGCGGCGATCCCGATCGAGCAGTTCGACGGGCCAGTGCTCCTCCTCTGCGGGGGCGACGACCTGATGTGGGACTCGGTGGAGCTCAGCGACGTTCTGCTGAGTCGCAGGCGAGCCGCGGGTGCGCCGGCTGCGACCCGTCGACTGGTGTTCCCCGGCGCCGGCCACAACCTGGGTCTGCCGTTCACGCCGGTCGTGACGACCACGGTCCATCCGGTCAACGGTGTGGCGTACGCGTACGGCGGGACACGCCGGGGGACGGCTCAGGCGCGCGTCGCCGCCTGGGCGGCATTGATCGACTTCCTGGAGGAGTCGCTGTCATGATGGGCGGGCTGCGACGCCATCCTCCGTCCAGTTGCAGGTTGGTTCGGTCGGAACACGAACGTCAGAAATCGTAGGAGAAGGCACGATGAAGGACGCCGCGCATGGTGGCCTGGCCGCCATGGTCTACACCAACATCAAGGCTCGGATCCTGACCGGCCAGGCTCGGCCGGGGCACGTGCTGGCGGCCCATCAGATCGCGCAGGAGATGGAGGTCAGCCGGACGCCTGCCCACGAGGCGCTGAAGCGTCTTGTCGCCGAGGGCTACCTCGTCGCTCAGCCGCGAGTCGGCTACACGGTCACGCCCATCAACCTCGACGAGATTCGTGACCTGTTCCAGATTCGAATTCGGCTCGAGTGCCTGGCTGCGGAACTGGCAGCCGCCGCTTTCACGCCGGCGCACGCGTCGGCGTTCGAGCTCGCTCACGCCAACGCGATGTCGGAGGTGCAGCGCCTGGAAGGACGCTCACCGAACGACCCGGAGGTCGTCGAGACGATGAGCGGGCTGCACCGTCAGTTTCACCAGATGATCGCGGGCATCTCGGGGAACGGGCGCCTGACAGCGATGATCGGCACGCTCCAGGACGAGATGCAACGATTCTGGGCCCTGGTGCCGGGGTACCTTAGCCAGTCCTACGTCTTCTTCAACGACCCCGAGCACCAGGAGACGTTCGACGCGATCGCTGCCAAGGACGCCGACCGGGCACGCGCCTCGGTCGTGCGGCACCTCCGTGACAACTTGCGCACCTTGTTCGACGCGCTGTTCCCGGACGAGCCGCCGTCCGGAGAGCCGATCGACCTGCCGTGGGACGTCGCCGACAACCCGCCAGGGCTGAAGGAGTTCTCACATCGTGAGACCCAGGGCGATCAGCGGGTTACGGAAGTCGTCGCGCGCCCATCGGGTGCCGTCGGCGATGTCGGTGAAGCCGAGCAGGCGTAGCGCGCCGATCGCGTAGCTGCGCATGGTGGCCAGGATCGACGGTGCCGAGGCGGTACGGACCCTGCACCGGTCCTCCCCGAGCGTGACGTCTCTCACGTAATGATCTTTGTTTTCGATCGACCATTCGCCGCGCACCAGCTCGGCCAGGCGACGTGGAGTGGCCAGCGTCGCGGGCAGGTGGGTGACGCCCAGCACCGCGACGCTCGACAACGGCTTCCAGCGCAGGTCATAGACGTGCCGTTCGAGGAGGAAGACCTGTTTGACGTGCGGGAAGCGGGTTCCGGGCGGGGCGGGCATCACCTGGATGGTGCGGACCTCGGTGCGGCCGTGGCCACGGTCGTAGGTGGTCCATCCGATCGGCACGTCCTTCCAGGCCAGGGCGTCGAGCTGATCGAACAAGCCCGGCTGGTTGCCGCCGACCGGGAAGACGTAGAACGCTTCGCGCCGGTGCAGGTAGCGGGCGTGCTCCCGCTGCGTATGGAGCCTGTCGGCGCTGATCACGACGTTCTTCAGGCAGCCGATCTGGTCCAGCAGCGGGGGCGAAGGCAGTGATCTCGTTGGATTTGGAGCCGACGTCGATCGTCGCGACCATGAGGGCGTCGACGGCCAACTGCGCGCCGAGGCGATGGCGGGCGGACTTGCCGGGGGTGGCGGTGCCGCGTTGGGTCTTGCCGTCGACGGTCATAGGGATCAACTCGCCGGGGTCGTCGTACAGCTCCCGCAGTTGTCCGGCCCGGTGCGCGGCGTAGGCGGCGTCCACATGCGCCGCGTTGACCCGCGCGATCGTGCGGCACACCGTGTCGGGATGCGGAGCCTGGTAGCGGCCGGTCCGCCGATCGCGCCGGGCTCCGATCTGCTCCAGG
Organism: Streptosporangium sp. NPDC000095; assembly: GCF_042899335.1. NCBI lineage: Bacteria > Bacillati > Actinomycetota > Actinomycetes > Streptosporangiales > Streptosporangiaceae > Streptosporangium > Streptosporangium sp. NPDC000095. The sequence continues at coordinate 60,332 of NZ_JBIAZS010000028.1, read as the reverse complement.
ACATGCTGAGGGCATCTGGCGATCCAGTGCCGGATCGCCGCGTAGGAGGTCGCGCCAGAGGTGATCGCCGCCTGGACCAGCGCGAGGATGACGACCAGCCGGTGTCGTCGCCCGTGAGGATCACGCGGATCGGGGATCTGCGCCCACACATGGCGAAGATCGGCCATGTCCACGGCCTCGCCGCTGGAATCCGGATGTTCACACTGTCCAGCGTCGTCGACAGCGGTGGTGATGGCGGACAGCACGGGCGGCATGGCAAACTGCACGGACAACGAGGCTCCGCTGGTCGGCTTGGTGTGGAAACCGCCGTTCTACGGGGCCTTGTTGCATATCAGGACTTCGCCACGCCGTACGCGATCGACCTGTGACCTGCCGCCTCACCCAGCCGTCTCAGCATTCGAGAACTCCGTCGGCCCTGGACGACCCGCGGTGGCTCTCGTCCACGGCCAAGAGCGATTAGGGCGCGCAGGCATGACCTGTGCGTTCGGCCCGGCACCCGCCTGACGGCGAACGCGGGCACCGGCAACACGACCCGGGTCGACTCGATCGACTTTCCCACCGCACGTGGTCGCAGGTGCGCTACCCCGATGCGCCCTGCCGGTTGCGAGACGTCTGAGTCCCGGGCACCGCGACGAGCGGCGGCATCGGTCGTGGGTGTCGTCGTGCCCTCGTCCGTCCCCAATTCGATGGGAAAACCATCGTCGAATCTGTTGACATGTTTATTAACACGCGAGTACGGTCCGACAAGGCTGTTACCGGCGATACTCGCTACTCCGTCTACCGAAATGAGCGATCGACCCATGACATTGCGCTCCACACTTCGATACGTCCTCGGACGTCTCGCTGGAGCGGCCATCCTGCTGGTCGTCTACTCGTTCGGGATCTACTCGTTGCTGGCACTGGCGCCCGGCGATCCGGTGCGGTTGCTGCTGGGCACCCTGCCCGCGACCCCGGACACGATGGAAGCGATTCGCGCGCGCTACAACCTGGACGACCCGTTCCTGGTCCAGTACTGGAACTGGCTGACCGACGCCCTGCACTTCGACCTGGGCCAGTCGGTCCTCACCGGCCAGGGAGTCTCGTCCGCGATCCTGGAGCGCGGCGGCGTCACCGTGCAGCTGGGAACCCTGACCTTCTTGATCACGATGGCCCTGGGTATTCCGCTCGGGATGCTGGCCGGCCTGAAGCGAGGCAGGTTCGTGGACCGGTTCGTCTCCCAGATCTCGATGATCTCGGTGAGCGCGCCGTCGTTCGCGATCGGAATCCTGCTGATCATCGTGCTCGCCGGTCAGCTCAACTGGTTGCCTGCGATCGGTGCAGGTGAGGGCGGAGTCGATCGGCTGCGGCACCTGATCCTGCCGGCGGTGGCTCTTAGCACAGCGACCATTGCTCTGGTCGTCCGTTACACGAGGACAGCCGTCATCGAGGTCGCGGGCCAGGACTACATCATCGCCGCGAGGGCTCGAGGGGTGAAGCCGTCCCGCCTGCTGTTCAACTACGTCCTGCGGAACTCCCTGGTCCCGGTCATCACCGCTGCCGGCGTCGTCCTGAGCTTCGTGATGGTCGGAGCCGTCGTGGTCGAGGCGACCTTCGCCCTTCCGGGCCTGGGCAGTCTCCTGATCAGCGCGGTCCAGCAGAAGGACCTCCCGGTCGTCCAAGGGGTGACGTTGGTGATGGCAGCGACCGTGTTCCTCATCAACCTGGTGACCGACCTTGCCTACCTCGCGGTGGATCCGCGAATCGCCCTGAGTGGGGACAGCCGATGAGCATCGAACCGACCACCGGCGTCGAGGCGCCGGCGGACGCAGCAACCGACCGACGCGCTCGCCGCCGGATTCCGTCGATCAGCGTGATGCTGTGCATCGGCTACCTGTCGTGCATCGTCGTCGCCGGCCTGTTCGGCTCCATGCTGGTGCCGAACGCGAACGTGCAGTCCTTGAGCAACGGGTTGCAAGGGATCTCCGGTGACCACTGGCTGGGTACCGACGACTTGGGGCGCGACATCTTCGGGCGGGTCGTGCTCGGTGCGCGGACGGCGCTGTACGGCCCGCTTCTCATCGCGCTCGGAGCCTTCGTCATCGGCTCCGTGCTGGGGTTGATCGCCGGCTACGTCGGCGGGATTCCGGGCGGGATCATCATGCGGTGGGTCGACCTGATGTACGCGCTCCCTGGCGTCCTGGTCGCCATCGTCGCCATCGGCGTGCTTGGAGGCGGCTACTGGGTCGCCGTCGCGGTGATCATGTTCCTGTCCGCGCCCTATGACACCCGACTGGTTCGTGCGGCCACCATCGAGCAGAAGTCGCGACCGTACGTCGAAGCTGCTCGAACGCTCGGCATGTCGCGAACACGCGTCATGTTCCGGCACCTGTGGCCGAACGTCCTGCCGCTGGCCGTCTCGCAAGCGTTCCTGAGCTTCGCATTCGCACTCATCAACCTGTCGGCTCTCTCGTTCCTCGGTCTCGGATCGACACCGGGCAGCGCCGACTGGGGCACCATGCTGGCCGAGAGCCAGGCGATCCTGCTCGACAACCCTCTCACCGCGGTCGGCCCTGCGCTCGCGATCATCTTCGCTGCCGTGAGCGTGAACGCCCTGGGCGACTTCGTCTTCGACCGGCTGTCCACGAAGGAAGGCCGCAATGCCTGAGCACGCTTCTAGGCTCCTCGACGTAGATGACCTGACGATCGGCCACAGCGTCGGCGGAGAAGAACGGATACTCGTCGACGGCGTCGACCTTCACGTCGATCTCGGCGAGACGATCGGTATCGTCGGCGAGTCCGGGAGCGGCAAGTCGCTGTCGGTCCGGTCCCTTCTCCAGCTGCTCCCGGCAGGGTTCAACACCACGGGCTCTGCGCAGCTCGGTGGCATCAACGTGCTGACCGCATCGGAGCGCGACATGCGCCGAGTGCGCGGTCGGCAGGCCAGCATGATCCTTCAGGACCCGTTCACGATGCTGAACCCGCTGATGCGGGTCGGGCACCACCTCGAAGAGGTGCTGCGCGAGAAGCCGCAGTACCGCGCGATGTCGAAGGCTGAACGTCGCGCCGAGGTGCAGCGGCGGTTGGAAGAGGTCGGGATCACGGACCCCGCCGTCTCGCGCCGGTACCCGTTCCAGCTCTCGGGTGGCATGCGTCAACGGGTGGGCATCGCCGCCACGCTGGCGACGGACCCCGACATGATCATCGCCGACGAGCCGACGACGGCGCTGGACACCGTGACGCAGCAGGAGATCCTCAAGCTCCTGATCTCGATCCAGCGGCAGCGACGGATGTCGATGATCATGATCACCCACGACCTGCGCGTCGCGTTCGCGGCCTGCGACCGCGTCTACGTGATGTACGCCGGCGCCATGATGGAAGCCGGCCCGTCGGACGAGCTGTCCAGGTCGCCGAGACATCCGTACACGCTGGGCCTGCTTGCCTCGGAGCCACCGCTGGGCCGTCGGCTCGCCCGGCTTCCTGTCATCAAGGGAGAGCTGCCGCACGTCCGTGAACGGCGGATCGGGTGTCGATTCGCCGAACGGTGCGAGTGGGCCACTCCGGACTGCTCGCGGCAGCGAGTTCAGCTGGTGCAGATCGACGACGACCGTGCGTCGGCCTGCATCCGCGTCGACGAGATCCGGCGTGACCTGGATGCCAGGTTCGAGATCGTCGAGAAGGGCGAGCAGCTGGCTGCGCCGCAGGACGTGTCGGCGCCGGTCGTCGTCTCGCTCGAGGGTGTCTCCAAGGAGTACGGCCACGGCAACAAGGCGGTGGCCGCCCTCAAGGAGGTCTCGCTGACGGTCCGCCAAGGGCAAGCCGTCGCGCTCGTCGGCGAATCGGGTTCTGGCAAGACGACCCTGGGTCGTTGCCTGGTCGGGCTGGAGTCCATCACCAGTGGCGCCGCCGAGGTCTTCGGGATCGACATCACCCAGGGGTCCCGGATGTCGCGCTCGGACCTCCGAACCTGGCGCTCGAAGGTGCAGTACGTCTTCCAGGACCCGTACTCCTCGCTCAATCCGCGGATGACCGTCGGTCAAACCCTGGCGGAGGCCGGCCGCCAGGCGGCACTGTCCGGCGATCCCCGGGTCTTGACGGTGGCCGAGGTGCTCGAGCGCGTCGGGCTCCGACCGCACTACGCCGCACGTCGGCCTGCGGCGCTCTCCGGTGGCGAGCGGCAGCGGATCGCGATCGGGCGGGCCCTGGCGCTCAATCCGGAGCTGCTGATCTGTGACGAGCCCGTGTCCGCTCTGGACGTCTCGGTCCAAGCACAGGTCCTGAACCTTCTCAACGACATCCGTCGGGAGACGGGCATCGCCCTCCTCTTCATCACGCACGACCTGGCCGTGGTGCGCCAGGTCGCGGACACCGTCTACGTGCTCGAGAAGGGCCGGGTCGTGGAGGCGGGCACCGCAGAAATTATGGATTCTCCGAACTCGGGGTACACGAAACAGCTGCTTGAAGCAGTGCCCAGAACGTCATCCGACTGGCTGGGGAAGCACTCACAGATGGGTCAGGTATGAACAGATCCGTCCGCAGGCTTCGCATGGGCATCGCTGCCCTGGGAGTTCTGTTGGTCGCAGGTGCGTGTAGTTCGTCCTCGGACGACGGCGCCGGCGAAGACCGGTCGACCGGGACCCTGACTATCGCCACCAGCGGTATTCGCAGCATGGACCCTGCTCGTCAGTACGATCAGCCGGCGCTCTGGGTCAACGGGCTCGCGCTCGAAGGCCTGATCAAGCTCGACAACACCGGCAAGGTGCAGCCTGCGCTCGCCACCAAGGTAGACAACCCAGATCCTCTTACCTACGTCTACACCCTGCGCGAAGGCGTCAAGTTCTGGAACGACGCCGAAGTCACTCCCGATGACGTCGTGTACTCCTTGCGCCGGTACCAGGACCAGACCGCGCAGACCGCGAGCAAGTACAAGTCCGTCGACACGATCACGGCCACGGGCCCGATGGAAGTCACCGTCAAGCTCAAGCAGCCCGACTCGGCGTGGCAGTACACCCCGGCGTACGCCGGGCAGATCGTCGAGAAGAAGTTCGCCGAGGCTCACGAGAAGGATCTCGGTGGACCTGGTGTGCTGACGATGGGCACCGGGCCGTGGAAGCCGAAGGACTTCAACTCCAGCGCCGGCATGACCTTTGTCAAGAACGACGGGTGGTGGGGCGCTGCCGAGACCGGGGACGACTTCAAGGAGTCGTGGAAGACGGTCAAGCTGGTCTTCGCCGCGCCCGTCCCGGGAGCAGCCGCACTTCGAGCAGGCGACGTGGACGGTGTCGTCGGTGGTGACGGAACGGCGTTCGCCGGATCGAGCTCGGAGCTCACGAAGGCGCCCACCGAGACGCTCGGCTACATCACCCTCCTGACCGACAAGGGCCCCTTGGCCGATGTGCACGTTCGACGGGCCATCGCCCACCTCGTGGACCGCGAGGCGATCATCAAGTCGGCGTTGAGGGGATTCGGAGACCCGGCGCCCTACATGACGTCGCAGCGGGTGTGGACGGAGCTTCCGAAGGAGGACGTCGCGACGGCGTACGACCAGATCGCGTCGTACGACTACGATCTCGACGCCGCGAAGCGGGAGCTGGAGCAATCGGCGTACGCCGACGGCGCGACGATCGTGGCCGAGGTCATCTCGACCTACCCGTCCTTCGTGCGGGCGACCGAGATCCTCAAGGAGGAGGCTGCCAAGATCGGTCTCACGATCAAGATCAAGGGAGAGCCTGGGGCTGAGTGGTTGACCAACTCGAGCGATCACAAGATCGAGCTGACCGTGTCGACGTACTCGAGTCTGTCACCGGACCCGAACTTCTACCCGAACACCCTGATGCGTGCCGACGGGTTGCCGGCAGGCGGATCGAACTACGCCAACCTCGACGTCCCCGGTCTTGACGGCTTCATTCGAACCGCAAGCTCTGCGAGAGCGCAGAGCAAGGAGCAGCTCGACGCCGTCGTCGGTGCGTTGAAGGCCAACGCGGCGGAGGTCGGGTACATCCCGGTCTACACGCAGCAGGCCGTCTTCGCGCACGATCCCAAGATCTCGTTCGAGAACTTCTCGCAGTACGCGATGGGATCGCCGTACCCGCTCTACCTGAAGTAGAGAGCCCGCAGCCGCGCCGGGCCACGACCTGTCGGCGGGTGTCGACGTCGGTGCTCGTGGCCCCATTCCTCATCAGATAGAGATCTGCTGTGTCATCGATTCTGTCCGCATCCGTACTGCCGTCCACCGAGCGCCGCGCTCGCGCCAAGCACGTCCTGATGTGTCCTCCGCAGTACTTCGACGTGCTCTACTCCATCAATCCCTGGATGGACCCGGGGGCACAACGCCCACATCTTCTACCTCGCCTGCGACGAGGCACACAAGCGGCTGTGCAACCAGGTGTTTTTCACCAAGATCACCCTCACCGAAGACCTCGACGTGCGCTCTGAGTTCACCGGCGTCTACGAGACCATCCTCAACCCCACCAACCGGCTCCACGCCGAGCTCTGGCAGCGCACCGGCCAGCTCCACCCCGACATCCACCTGGACCGGCACGAAGAAATCCTGCCCACCGATCACGGGGGCAGGCTTAGAACTTCGACCAAATGGTGGACCTCCGTAGAGACTTTGAGAACCCCTACCAAGCCCACAAACGCGATTGCTGCGAGCGACGGACTCCAGGAGCGCCCCAAATCACATCTGCTGGACTTCTCGAAGGCCCCAAACGATTGACAGTTGTTAGTCGTCGATGACACCGCGGATCTTGCCCGGATACACCTGCCAACACGCGAAGATCCACGATGTCGGCACGCATGCTACGAAGGACCGTAGATGGGTCGCCCGTGATCGGGCGGCCCACGACGCATTTCTGAGGGTCCGTTTGTTATCGACGGACGCGTTGGACGGGTGATCCGAGGTGGTCTGGGTGCATGGCGGTGTGAAGTTCTACCGCGGCGCAGCGGCAGCAGTACGGGCCTATGTCGAGGCCGATCGATCCCGTGCGGATGACTACTACCTCGGTGAGAGCACCGGTGTCGCAGCCCGGCTGAGGACCACCCCGGGCGGTGTCTGTGGACAGACCATCGGGAGCGCGCCGCGTAGAGACGCACAGACTGATGAGTCGTCGCCCAGCTGCCCGGCTGACGCCGAGCGATTCGTAGACCTCATTGCGCGATAATCCGTCCTCGATGAGCCGCGAGAGCGCAGCCCCAGCCCTTGCCTCAGCGACCGCAACTGCACCCTCGGCGGAACCGAGCGCAGTGAGCGCCCGGCGGTCCTCACGCACCGCCGCGTTGATCCGAGCCCGCCGCGCGGAACCGAACGGGGTGCGCTCGCCGGCTTCCGCGATCAGCTGATCGACTCGCGTCGACGCTTCGCGTTGTCGAGCTCTCAGCGCCTTCGTCGTTTCGCTACACATCAGTTCCTCCGATCCGCGATTTATCAGTGCCGACAAGCACCTCACAGACCCGCCACTGGACAGCGACCGCGAAGAAGTCGCCTCACTGCGCTCGAAAGGAGAACTGCCACACACCTCGATGCTGGTCTGGTTGCAAGGTCTTCTCGGTCGTCACCAGCGGCAGGCCGTAGCGGTAGGCCTCCAGGCCCAGCTGGTAGCCGCGCCGGTACGACGCGTCGTCGGCGACGGCCGGATCGGTGAACGCTCCACCGAGCAGTGCTGCCAGCAGAACGGTGGCGCCCAGGGGCGCGAGCCGGCGAGGCTTCGTGCGGCGCATCGGGATCCTTTCGTCGGGCCGGAACCGGCCCGGGGTGAGGGCAGAATCCTCGAAGCGTGCCAAGGCGCCATCGGAGTCGTCTTGATCCCATGCGACGACTTCTTGACCTGGCGCGACACCTAGGTCGTCGGCGCTGCACTCAACGCACGTCAAACCTCTCCAGGAACCCGCGGTAGGGCTCGAGGTCGAGGCCCTGGTCGAGGAGCCAGGCGTCGTTGTAGTAGGTGTGGGCGTAGCGTTCGCCGCCGTCGCAGAGCAGCGTGACGATGCTTCCGGTCTGTCCCGCGTCGCGCATGCGCTCGACCACTTTCAGGCTCGCCCAGATGTTGGTGCCGGTGGACCCGCCGACGGTACGACCCAGAACCCCGGAGACCCAGCGGACCGCGGCGATGGATGCGGCGTCGGGCACCCGGATCATGTCGTCGACCACGCCACCGACGAACGACGGCTCGACACGCATCCGACCGATACCCTCGATCCGTGAGGGAGCCGAGGTCGTGGCGCCCGACGTGTCCTGCTCCCAACCGTCCAGGAACGCCGAGTTCTCCGGATCGGCCACCAGGACCTGGGTGTCGAACCGGCGGTACCGGACGAACCGTCCGATGGTCGCTGACGTGCCGCCCGTGCCCGCCCCCACCACGATCCACGACGGACACGGATGCCGCTCGGAGCGCAGCTGCTCGAAGATCGACTCAGCGATATTGTTGTTGCCGCGCCAGTCGGTCGCACGTTCGGCGTAGGTGAACTGGTCCAGGTAGTGGCCGCCGGTCTCGGCCTCGAGCCGGCGCGCCTCGTCGTACACGGCAACGGCGTCGTCGACCAGGTGGCACCGACCGCCGTAGAACTCGATCAAGGAGATCTTCTCGGGGCTGGTCGACTTCGGCATGACCGCGACGAAGGGCAGGCCGATCAACCGCGCGAAGTAAGCCTCGCTCACGGCCGTCGAGCCGCTGGACGCCTCGATGATGGTGCTGCCGCGACCGATCCACCCGTTGCACAGCGCGTACAGGAACAGCGATCGCGCCAGCCGGTGCTTCAGACTGCCGGTCGGATGGACCGACTCGTCCTTGAGGTACAGGTCGATGCCCTCGACCGACAGCGGTACGACATACAGATGAGTGTCGGCACTCCGGTTCGCGTCGGCATCGAGCCGCCGGATCGCCTCGGCAATCCAGGCACGCTGCTCACTGGTCGTCCTAGGCACGGGGTACCGAGCCCACCGGATCAGCGTGCCAGCGAACGTTGCACACGAGGCCGTCGAGGAGCACGTGAGGTTCAGGAGGAGCGATCGCCCAGTCGACGGCGACGACTCCAGCACTCCCTTCACGCAGCCGGACCGTGAGGTCACCGTCGGTCACCGCCGGTGTCCCCGGTTCGGCGTCGTCGGGCGACAGGCCGCAGCAGACGAGGAGGCCCTGCAACCAGGCCGGATCCGGTACCTCCAAGTCCAACGAGCTGATCGCCGGACCGCGTACTGGCCCCCTCGGCATCCCCGACTTCCATCGGATCAGGAACGGGACGAACGGGTGCAGGACGTGCCCGGCTATCTCGCAGGTCTCCCAGACGTAGGTCTCGCCGTCAGGAGCGACCCGGCTGCTCTCGACCGGGTCGCCCGTTTCCACACCGTAGTCCAGGAGCCGCCGGCGGCAGGCGTCGAGCTCGGGGACGCTGATGGCCCAGGTCAGCGGTCCCACCCGCGAACGAACCGCTCGGGCCGTGGCGTGGGACGACTCCTCGACTGCGTCGATCAGCTCCAGATACGCGTCCCTCGGGCCGCGAACGAGCGCGTTCGTCGTACCGGTCGGATGGCTGCCGCCAGGAACCGCCGTGAGCCCTGCCCGGCTCCATCGAGCGATTGCCTCGTCGAGTCCGCGCACCGACACGACGACATGGTCCACCTTGCTCTGCCCACCAGTGGGCTCTGTGTCTCTCAACGGTCCGGGGCCACGACGATCTTGCCGAGGACCTGACGCTGCTCAAGAAGGTCGAAGGCGGTGCGGACGTCGGACAGGGGCAGCACCCGATCGATGGGGGGACGCAGCTTGCCGACGCGGACGAGCTCGATCAAGGACTCCAGGTCCGATCGGAGCCACCCGTCCGAGCCCCGGATGTCCAGCTCGTACGACCAGACGTAGCGGAGGTCGGTCTCGACCGCGTAGCCGGCGGTTGCTCCGCAGTTGAGCAGGCGCCCTCCCTTCCGCAGGGAGCGCAACGAGGGGGCCCAGGTGTCGCCGCCGGTGAAGTTGACCACCACGTCGAGACCGCCCGCCCCCGAGACCCGGGGCTTGCCATGACGCTCGTGCACGGCCTTCATGAAGTCGTCGTCTCGATAGTTGATGCCTTCGTCGGCGCCGAGCGCGGCAAGCTGTTCGAGCTTGGCGTCGGTCGACGCGGCAGCGATGACGTGCGCTCCGGCCAGGCTGGCGAGCTGGACACAACCCGTTCCGACCCCTCCGGACGCGCCGAGGACCAGCACCTTATCGCCGGGGCCGACCTCGCCGCGGGTGACCATCATGCGGTACGCCGTCCCGTAGGCCACCGGCAGCGCTGCGGCGTCGGTGAACGAGACGTCGTGCGGCAACCGGATCAATGTCCTGGCGTTGACGGCGACGCGCTCGGCCAGTCCGCCATCCATCGTCTCGCCCACCAGCTTGTTCTCGACCGCGTCCCAGGGATCGATCAGGACCCGATCACCAACGTGCCAGCCCTCGACCTCGGCGCCGACCTCGGCGATCTCGCCGGCGATGTCGATGCCCATGATGATCGGGAACGGGATGGTGATGCCGGGCATCCCACGCAGGGTGAACAGGTCGTGGTAGTTCAGCGCGCAAGCCCTGACGTCGACGACGACCTCACCGGCCCCGGCGACGGGGTCGGGCCAATCGTCGTGGACCGTGATGAGCTCCGAATGGCCGTGCTCACTGATGACTGCAGCCCTCACGCTGCTTCCTTTCCGTGGATGTGGCAGATGCCGTGGTGGTGCGCTCGAGCTATCCGAAGGCGGTGCTCAACGTGGCTCGACCGATCGCGGTCAACCTGCCCTGATCGTCGGTGACGTTGACGTCCGCGACGCCCACGCTCCTGCCCGCCCGCCGCATCGTCGCCGTCGCGGTCAGCCTGGTGCCGCTGGAGGGCCTCAGGTAGTCGACCCGCAGGTTCACCGTGGGCGGCACGACACCGGTCGACAGGATCGTCGCGAACACCGCCGCGGTGTCGATCAACGACGCGACAGGGCCGCCGTGGAACTGCGGTTCGCCGCCGATGCGCTCCAGCTCCGGACGTAAGGGCATCTCCAGCACGAGACTGCCCGCCTCCGCGTCCGTGGCCGTGCACCGGAGTCCCAGGAACTCGTTGTACGGCGAGGTGCTGAGCAGCGCGTTCAGCCCGGCCGGGCTCGTGTCCAGATCCTCGTTGTCCGTCATGCCAACCATCCTTCGTTGCTCGTCTCCAGCTGCATCGCGATCTCGTGAAGCTTCCGTTTGTCGATCTTGTTGGTTCCTGCAAGGGGCAGCTCGTCGACGGTCGCGATGCGCCGTGGATGCAGGTAGGCAGGCGCCTGCTCGATCACGAAGGACTTCACCGCTCCAGCGGTCAGGTGCGCTCCCGCGCTCATCACGATGAAGGCGACCGGGATGCGTCCGCGTTCGTCGTCCGGGAGGGAGACCACCGCCGCCTGTCCGATGGCGGGGTGCCGCTCGAGGATCGTCTCGAGCTCGCCCGGATAGATGTTCTCCCCTCCGCAGACGAACATGTCGTCGGCTCGGCCCACGAAGTAGAAGAACCCGTTGTCATCGCGACGCATCACGTCGCCGCTGTAGTACCACCCGTCTTCGAACGACGTCGCATTGAGGTGCGGCAGACCGCGGTAGCCATCGGTCACAGCGGGGTTGCGCATCGTGAGCACGCCGTGGGTGTCGTCGGGACCGTCGACGAGCCTGACCTCCGACCCGGGCAGCGGGTAGCCGAGCGCGAGCGGCGGCCTGGCGATCCCGTCCGGATGCGCTCCGAAGATCGCCGGACCGGTCTCCGTCGTGCCGTAGGACACGACCACGTCGGCGTCAGGGATCGCGTCGGCGATCCTGGCGACCTGCTCCTGGGTGATCGGAGCGGAGCCGAGCGACAGCGACCTGACGGACCTGAGACGTGATGTGTCGTCGGCAACCTCGCCCAGGACGCGGATCCACATCGTGGGCACCGCGGCGACACTGGTCACTCCGTAGCGCTCGATCGCGTCGACATAGGCGGAGGCGTCGAATCGCGGGCAGATCACCGTCGTGAATCCGAGCGCGAGGCCCCGGCACAGGGTCACCAAGCCGTTCATGTGGAACAGCGGCTGGGCGATGATCTGGGTCTCGATCCGCCGAGGAGGCTCCGAGGACAACGTGCGAAGCGCCCACAGCTGACCCGCATGCGTGAGCGGGACGCCTTTCGGCAGGCCGCTGGATCCGGAGGTGTAGAGGATCTCGGCAAGCCCGTCCGACGGCGGCTCGATCCCGGCGAGGGCCTCACCGGCCGAGTCCTGGCAGGTGGTGGCCAGATCCTGGAGGAACGGGGTCTGAGGATCGTCGAAGTCGATACTGGGAGTTCGCTCGGCCAGCGCTTCCCGCCCTGCGGCGTCGACGAAGGTCAGCACCACCCCGGCGTCCTCGATGACGTGGTCGAGAACGTCACCGCCGGACCGCACGTTGATCGGGACCGCCACCAGGCCGGCCTTCATGATGCCGAGGTACGCCACCACGTACTCGACCCGGTTGGCCGACATGATCCCGATGCGGTCTCCGCTGGCGTACGAGCTGGCGACCAGCTCGGCAGCGAGCGCCGTGACCAGCCTGCTGAGCTCGGGGTACGTGTACCCGACTGGAACACCGGGGACGCGCAAATCCAGGACCGCGAGCCGGTCCGTCGATGCTCCGTGCACCCCGGCGAGATCGCCGAGGTTGGCGACGTTCGCGAGGGCCAGCCCCGCCCGGGGGCTGCTGCGCCTCGTTCCCTTTCGAAGCTGGGCGTCGAGCGTCGGCTCCATAAGCCCTCCTCCGTACGACGTCCCCATGGACGCAATAAACATGTTTAATAAAATGTTACCGCGAAACTGCTGTGCCAGTCCACTGCGTGGCGACCGCACCCGCCTACGCCCGAGCCTCGGGGCGAGGCAGGTGGATGCCAGCGATCATGCACCGGATCGACCCTCCGGCCAGCTCGATCGTCGGCACCTCGACGTCCAGAATCGTCAGGTGCTCGGCGACGGCGCTACGTTGCGACTCCGTCAAGCTGTTGCGAGCACGGGTCGACATCACCAGGTAACGCCCGTCGGTTCCCTCGACCTCGATCGCATTGCCGGCGAACTCGTCGATCTGCGCCAACGTCAAGGGGACGACCGCGTGCCCGGAAGCCGTCACCGAGCACTCGTGGCGGAGCTCGGCGAGGCCGGCTGCATATCCTCTGGCTGCTCCTGCTCCTGCTCCTGCTCCTGCTCGGATGGCGGTGGTGGGGGCGGGACGGTCTGCCCCTCGTGGACGACGACCAGAACGTCGGTGACGTTCTGGCTGGTCAGTGGGCGTTCATCACTGTGAGGGCGGGCGTGGTAGCGAGAGATGGGAGATTTCACCTTGCGGACGCTGATGCGCGGGCGGCGTGGTGGCAGCAGGCCGTCCAAGACCGCGCGGCCGATAACGCCGACCAGGTCGAGAGGGGCAGCCGGGTCAGCGGGAAGGACGCCCGAGGCGATGATGACCTGGTCACGAGCGGCCTGTGCGGCGGTCTTGAAGCAGGCCCGGTCCGGATCGGTGCCGGGCACCGACTCGGCGGCGGCGACCATGGCCATCCGCAACGCCTGATAGACGGTCAGCAGCGCCCACAGCTCCTGCTCCAGCCCGATCGGGTCGCCCGAGCGCAGTACCCGCCCGCCCAGCAGCGTGTGCCGTAACGCCAGGTAGGCCGATTCGATCTCCCACCGCTCGTGGTAGAGCCGGATCAGCGCTGCGGCGCTGTCACGGCGCGGGTCGAGCAAGGTCGTGGCCAACCGATAGCGGCCGGCGACCTTGGTGCCATCGGCGCAGATCACGGTGATGTCGGCGTCGATGATCCGCACGACCATCTCGCCGATCCGGGACAGGAACGAGCCGTCGCACAACCGGGCGGCCATCGGCGGGCGGCGGGTGCTTTTGAGCCGGACCAGGAACTGCGCGCCGCTCCCGCCCACCGCGCCCAGCACCTGGTTGCCGTCGAAGGCGCGATCGGCCAGGACCAGCATGTCCGGGCCGAGCAGCCCGCAAAGCCGCCGCGCGTAGCGTGTCTCGCCGGTGGTGATCGACCCGAACACCGCGCCGAGCAGGCCGCGGGTGCCGGTCTCCACCAGGGTCATGAGCATCACGGTTGGATAGCCCGCCCAGGCCAGCCGATGTTTGATCTTCGTCAGCCAGGAACGGTTCCGCTCGCAGTCGGGCACCTTGATCGAGCTGCAGCCGTCAAGGCGACGGTGCGCCAGCGCCGATAGCGCGTTCCTGGTGTGTGCGGCTGCGCCAACGGACCGGCCAGGATCTCGAACAGTTCCCGCAGCGGGGCCGCCCCCACCCGGCGCCGGAGATCTCGCAACGCCTTCTCGCAGGGACGCGGCACCGCGAGCTGCCCGAATGCGGCCACCAGCTTGCCCCACACGCCCAGGTAGCCCAGCTCCGGGAACAGGCCCAAGGCCAGCACGAAGTAGACCCCGACCCGTGAGGGCAGGTTCCGCAGCCGCTGCTGGGTCTTGCCGGTGTCCTCCAGGACCGCGTCAACCAGCTCGAACGGCAGGTGCTGGGTCAGCTCTCCCAGATGGCCGGGGGCGAAGACGCCGCTGGCGAGCGTGATGGTGCGGGTGAGGGTCATGGTGGCAGAATCGGTACGCAACGGGACCTCGGGGCTCGGGTGGATCTTGGTCGATCGCCTGGTGTACCAGAGGTCCCGTTCCTCTTCACACCAGGGTCCCTGCCGTACTCACGAACAGCTTGCCAAGCGCCCGAGATCCTTAACTACGCGGCTTTGTGTTTTGAGCAGGCGGTGATGGGACTGCGCTGGTTTCGCGACCGCACCGACCGGGGCGCTCTCGGCCGCGACCACGGCGTCTCCCGCGCCACCGCCTACCGCTACATCGACGAGGTCATCGACGTCCTGGCCGACCAGGCGCCCGACCTGCACCAAGTCTTGCGGTGCGCCAGCGACGAGGGCCTCACCCACCTGATCTTGGACGGCACGGTCATCGCCACCGACCGCTGCGCCGAAAAGACCATCAGCGTCAAAGGCGAACCCATCGACCTGTGGTACTCCGGAAAGGCCCACCACCACGGCGGCAACATCCAGGCGCTGTCCACGCCCTGCGGCCTGCCGCTGTGGGTCTCCGACGTCGAACCCGGATCGGTGCACGACCTGACCGCCGCCCGCGCACACGTCCTGGGAGCGCTGTACAAGGCCGCCGCCGACGGGCTCCCCACCCTGGCCGACTCCGGCTACGACAGCGCCGGCATCGGCATTCTCACTCCGGTCAAACAGCCCTCCGGCGGCCGGCCCCTCGACCTCGACACCCGCACCCGCAACGCGCTCCTGCGCGCCCTGCGCTGCCTGGGAGAACGAGGCTTCGCCCTGCTCACACAGCGCTGGCGCACCCTCCAGCGCATCACCGCCAGCCCCAGCCGAATCGGCGACATCGTCAAAGCCGCGCTCGTTCTCACCCATTTCGAACACGGCTACTTGAAATGAAAGTCGCTGAGATCACCTCATTGGACTCAACCGGGCGCACACAGGTCGGGACTCCGGTAAACGATGGTCTGCCACGACCACCTGTTGCTCCGGAGTTCCGATGAGTCACGAGTCTGCCATTGAGCGATGCGGCCGTGTAACTGCCGGCCTTCTGGTCCCAGGCCATCTGGGAGCGCTCACCTCGTTTATCCCGTTCGAGCTGGTGGATGACATCCTTGCGCGGCATCGCGTGCAACATCGCGCCCCGCGCCTGTTACCCGCCCGAGTCGGCGTGTATTTCCTCCTGGCTCAGGCCCTGTTCGCGGGAGTCGGTGCCCTGGGGATCTGGCAGAGAGGGCCGTGGTGTTGGCGTCGCTGCCGCCGCGGTCCTCGGCCAGGCGGCCCGTCACGTGGTAGCGCAGATCCGCTTCCAGTTCCCGCACGCTAGCGTGGATGGTCATGAGGAGCGGGCCCGCCTCTGGATGCCAGGGTGCTGGGCTGCCGGTGACCTTGTGGTGCTGGGTGGATCCGCAGGCGGCGTCGGCGACCTGCTCGGGGAGCATCTGGTCGAGGAGCGGCTTGAGCTCGGCGACAAGCGTGGGGATCTCCTCGGCAGGTGTCATAGCTCGCTCCGGAAGGTGTAGACCTGGCCAGCGGGCACGAACTGGCTCGCGGTGACCTTCATGTCCGGCACGCCCTCGCATGCCTCGACGATCCAGTCGAGATCATCGGGGCGGTAGAAGACGTACAGCGGCCGAGGCTTGATTCGCTCGTAGGCTGTTCACCACGGGCCGAGGGACGGCGCTGGAGCCGCGCAACGTCAACCGTTCGTGGGACGCGTTGTGCGAGCGCGCGAAGATCGGGCGGCCGACCCACCTTCATGATCTGCGGCATGCCTGCGGATCGTTCCTGTTCGCCGAGGGAGCCGACATCAAGACGATCCAGGGCGTGTTGCGGCACACTCGGCAGGCGACGACGTCCGACATCTATGTGCATCTGCTGGAGGAGGTGAAGCGAGGTGCGGCTGACAGCATGGACGGGGTCTTGTCCGACCTGACGACGCGACGGACAAAGCAGGGGAAAGAGGCGTCGTGAGCGCGTTGCTACACCCGTTGCTACAAAATGATCAATACGCTCCCTGATGATCAAGGAACGCCCTGGTCAAACGTGTGCGGCCGGAGGTACTCGAAACCACAACCTTCTGATCCGTAGGCAAGGGCATGTCCCAGGTCGGCGGGCTCACGCCCTGGTCGGGTGGTAGATGCGGGCCGGTGGCATGTGATCGTGTAAGGCGGTGTTGCTGTACTGGGCTGCTGTACGACAGCAGTAGTTCGTGAATCAAAAGCGGTCAGGTAGCGACCTGCGAAGATGTCCCGATCATGGCTCTGATCTGCTGCTCTATCTCTCGTCACCTGCCGTCGTTTCGGGCTGCTTCTCGGTACGGTGTTCCCTCATTGTGGCCTGGGTTTCCTCGCTTGTGCCCTGGTCGGAGGCCGCTGGAGGCGGCGGTAGGGGAGGTCGCGCCACGAACTGGGAGAGTGCCTGTGCCCCTCCGACAATTCGCTAGCGAGTCATGTTGATGAAATTCAACCGGGCCGCTTCGATCGCTTCTCGCGCCTGAGCCCATGCCTCCGCCGAGCGGAGTTCTCCCGTTTCGATCCTTCGATTGGTCACCCAGAACGTCTCGTCAACGGCGAGCGCGGCACGGACGATGTCCGGTTCACCCACCAATGTCAGGGTGACCAACGCCTCGTTCCACGGAATCCAGTCCGGATCGCCCTTCCCCTGCCACAGACGGTTCAGGGCGAACTGCGCGCGGTTCGACTCCCGCATGATCATCAAACAGGCATCGATCTGCCGGTCACGGGACCAATGCTGGTTGTGCGCCCGGCGGGTGAGGAGGCTTCCGAGAAGGACGCCCAACAGGGACGCCAACATACCCACGAGCGCTGGAAGGATCACACCAAGCTGCGTCACCCACTCAGTGTGATGACCCAAAGACGTTCAGAAAAGCCTCCATTGGATTTTGCATTACCCCCAAAGGCTCTTAGGGATCACCCCAAAGGGCTTTTTAGCGTGCACGACGTCTTCTCGTGTCTGAAGGGACAGGCGGATCTGACCGTTGCGATCATTTCGCAATTCATAGTTTGTGATTTAAAAGAAATGGGGCTTCCGGTTGGTCGCTTGGTCGCTGTCGTGTCGAACGAATCGGAGAGCGTATGGTGCACCCGAAGAATTGCGAAAGCGCCGAAGGACACTCTTGCAAATGTGCGTGTGGCGGGGTAGAGCATGGCTGGTCCCACAGTCTCAAACTGGCTCGCGATCCATCCCCCGTCCCTCGTCAAAAGGCGAGAGACCGCTGCGACTCCAGATGGGCGAGGGCTCTGCCTCCCGAGGGACGGCCGAAACCCGCTAAGGCGCGACAGGCCGCCACGGACACCGCAAAAGTAGATCTCGCCGACTGGTTGTCCGAGAATCCAGAAACCATCGATCATATCCAGGAAGTCGGCGATACCCTCGTCTGCTCTGTGATCACGAAGTTGGACGAGGGATTCGGTGGCAACGATCCGCGAGGGGCCAGAAAACGAATCAATGATCACCTCTGGTGTGACCTCCTCGTGGCCATGGCCGAGGCTATGGAGGGGTTCGAAAAAGCCATGGACCGAATACCGGAGTGCGTGACGACGATCATCATGCAGTCTCGCGAGGACGAGGGGCGCAAGCCCTTCCTGGAAGCGCTGGTGCGCCTCGCCGTACGAACTGCTTGGGAGCCCATCAAGAAGATGGTCGAAGCTACCGGAGTCCCGGAGATCCAACGGGCATGCCGGATCCTCGCCGTACTGATCTGCCCGGCACCCGAGAAACACAAGGCCGTCCAGGACGGCGCCCTGCTTCCCTTGGCGAAAGAGGGTCTGCTGGCGACCAGTAAGGAGCGGCTTGAGCGAGTCTTCCCCGCGGACTGGGTTCGCCGTCTACAGGAGGGCTTCGGTGACGTCTGAGCAGAGCGGCCAGCGGTTCGGAGGGGACAAACCGCTACGGAGATCGCCTGTGTGAGCCCGCGTTGCTGTACAACGCTGCTGTACAGGCACGAAAAGGCCCTCCGGTTCGTGATCGTCCGCCCAGGTGGCTCCCAAGATGGCTCCCGAAATGCAATCGACTTTCCCGGCACCACCTCGACATGCTTGTCTCCTCGCGAGCTGTCCCTCTCCTCGCCGCCAGTCAAGAAGGGAAGGACATGTCGACGCCTTCGATCCCCAGCAGCCAGATTGCCGAGCTGCTCGACTGGGATGAGACATCATCTCAAGAGCATTTCGACGCCATGGGCAGACTCCTCGGATCGCTCTCTGCCCCTGAAGAAGTCATAGCGCTGGCTCGGGCCTGGTGGGCTGATCCTGACGAGAGGGTGCAGGCGCTCGGATTCGACCTGTTGGCGGTTCAGGCACTCGACTTCCGTTGGCACGTCCCGCCCTTGATCGAAGCGGCGGATGCCCTTCCACTGGACAGGGCACATAAGCACGTGCGCGCGGCTGCCGCCCATGCACTCGCCATCATCTGCGACGACGAACGTGTCCTGTTTCCGCTCTTACGCTTCGCTGACGATCCAGAAGCGGGTATCCGCTGGCAGGTGGCGCGCGGGATTCCCGTCGGTCTCGACCCGCTTCCCGAGGATGCGGTGCAGGTACTGCTGGTGTTGATGCGTGATCCGGATGCCGAGGTACGGGACTGGGCCACCATGATGCTGGGCAGCCGTGCCGAAAACGACGCCCAGGAGATTCGGGACGCTTTCGTCGAGCGTCTGAACGATCCAGGCGAGAATACAGCCGGTGAGGCGGCGATAGCACTGGCGATACGACGTGATCCCCGGATCCTGCCCACGTTGAAACGCATGCTCGCCCTTCCTGACGTGGGCAACCTCTACGTCGAAGCCGCGGCTGAGTCGGGCGACCCGGATCTCCTGCCACTCCTGCAAAAGCTCAAGGCTGACGGCTGGCAGGACGATAACGAACCACGCCCCCAAGTCCTTGATCAAGCTCTGCAAGCATGCGCGTCACGTCCGACATCGCTCGCCTGATCTCTCCGCCCGTCCTGGCGAGCAACCTGGTATTGCTTCGACAGGTCCGCCGAACCGCATTAGCAGCTCGGCAGGCCATCGTTCAGGACAGTCCCACCTGGACCAACGTCCCCTCCCCAGTCTTCCTGGAACGCGCCGGTACGGCGGTGAACTGCAACCCAAACTGCAACCCGGATCAGAGCGTCAGTCCTCGTAATCCTCGAACTCCCACAACCCGATCCGGCCGATCTTCTCAGCGAGTTCGCCCCATGTCGGGGCCTCCAGTACGGCGATACGGTCGCTCAACCAGCGCGTCACCTCGGCGGGACGCAGCTCGCGAACGAAGAGGTAGTGCCGGCCGATGAGGAAGCGATGATGGCGCAACTGTTCGGCAAGGGCAGATGGAGTGCACACGGTGATCTGGAACTGCTCGTCACCCGGCTCGTTCTGCGGACCGACGTACATCTCCAGGAGTTCGCATGCGTTGGCGGGATCGTCGATGCCACTACGTTCAAGGTCCGGCCAGCGGAAGAGGGGCACGCGTGCTCTCATCACCCAATGATCGCGCAGCCAGCAACGCGGAGGAGAACTGTCAGCTTGGGAAGCCTTTCGAGATCATGACCCCTGACCTGGGGAAGCGGTGCCCTGCGGGGGAGTCGGTGAATTACTCGCGGCTCCCCGTGGTCCCCCCTTGATCACCTAGCGATCGGGCACGGAGGCACTAAGAGAAGCAAGGACCTCCGCCAGGCCGACATAGTGGCCTCCTCGCCAAGCTGTGAACGAGAGGATACGGATCTCGGTCACACGCTTCACTCTCCCCTGCGGCGGACGCCTCTCATACGGGGCAGATCCCCCGTAGCGCCGTCAGATCCAGTTGCTGTATTTCACTGCTGTAAGGGCACGAAAAAGGCCCTCCGGGATGATCCCGGAGGGCCTTTGACCTGCTGTGCGGCCGGAGGTACTCGAAACCCCAACCTTCTGATCCGTAGGGGGAGCCTCATCCTTGACTCTCTATTCCTTTGACCTGCCCGGATGTCAAATCTCTGGCTTGATAACGTCCCTCATGGGAAGATATTGGGAACGATCATGACTGCAGAACTCATCTGACGAGTCATACTTCGCCACAGCACTGTTCCATTGAAAATTTCATTGGCGCGCCTGTTTCGTCTACTCGGAGGAATGAGGACATGGCCAGAGCTCGATAAGTCTGTGGTCGCGGCCATTTTCAGGAAATTTGCAAGTGAAACGCCGGTTACACCGGGCACCATGAGGGAAAGTCAGCTAAACGTTCGGGTCGATTAGCTGCGAAAGTTCGGGTGGGAAGCCGAGCCTAGTCCAGGAAGCAGCGGTTGTAAGCGAACTCCTTCGAGACCTCATTCGCTCCCGCAGCATGCGAATTAGAATCCGCAATAAGGTCTCCTGCGCATTGACAATCTCATAAAGATGAAGGCAAATGGATTCATCTCCCTCCACTGGCGACCTTAAATTCAAGTCGATTGCTTGAATTAGAAAAATGAGTGCATCGGGATAATCAGCGTTCAACTCTCGTATTTGGGTTGCCATCGTGTCATCCCAGTAAAGCGCCCGTAACAATATTACCATCCGGGCAATCCTTACCTTTCTAGAGTCGCTGGAGACATCTAGGTTGGCTATTTTTTCAATGAACCCATGGCGTTCCGGAATGGAATCACTCATATACATTAAAAATACAAGCAACTCCTTCATGTCGGGATTCATAAGCCAGGCCTCCTGAATGGCCTCGCTTGTATTCTGATCGTGCCCGAATAAGAAATGTGGAATATCTTCTTCGGAAATAGAATCAATGATAATTTTTAGCCAACGTCGCTCCGCCAGCATGTCAGGGGCGGAAGCAAGTAAGCATTGTAGGCCCAAGATCCAAGATGACTCGAACATTACTTCCAGGATGCTCGCACGAGCCGCATCGAAAGGCAACAAAGTGTAATTATATTTAATTACCGCGTCTCCGACCAATTGGGCAATTAATTTACGACCAGGTACCGACGAGGCAACATGCATGGTCTCAACAATAAGGCGGTCTATCGCGGTGAATTTCTCATCCAGATCACCAAAGCCTATATGGGAATCCTTAAGCATTATCCTAACCGGACACCAAGGGCGTCCAGCTATTTCTTTCCCTAGAAAATCTCCTTCAATTAATTCCCTCAGGGAAATTCCTTGATCGAGCCAATTCTTTTGCCAAGCAAGCCAGTCCTCTATATCTCCCATAAGCCCGGCCTCGGCTGCGTCGATTAGCTCCTCCAGGCAGTTTGATTCACGCGCAGCGTATATGGCCTCGCGAAGTGGCCACGGGGACATCAAAGCAATTCTGTATTGTATTTTCTCTCCCAGACCAACTCCGATCTTCCTGAGCACATTAGCTAAAGTCTCTTTGTTCGGAGACCTCAGAAAGTCAAAATGAGCCTTAATCCCGTCCCATCCGTGGTCACCGCCGGGGAAAAAGGCAAGCTCTTGAGCTAGTCCCGAAGACTCCTCAATCGTAGGGATCGGAGCTCGCGCCACCAGGCTCTCACCAATCAAAATTTTTATGCCTTGATTTTTCTGACGCGACCACCTTCTTCTACGGAAGAAAACAGCCAGCGGGCCGAGCCAGCTAGGAGCTCCAGGATGGTTCCACTCCCGACGCGCCTGATTCAGATTATGTCCATACATGTCATTGGAATCGACAAAGATGTTTGCCGGGTAATTCAGTACGGAATCGCTAAGAAAACTATTAATCGGTGCGGATGCATAGTTGCCGGAGCGGAGCAAGTAGCCGAAAAGGTCCTCGTCGATCTGCTGGGTACCCAATAGATCAGTACATAGATCAGTAAATTCGGCTCCAGGGTTAACTGTGAGGTGGACAAGGCATAGCCAGGCATTCCTGGCTGGCTCCGCTTTGCCTCCTTCAATTCTAGTCCGAAGCTCTGAGACAAAGATGTCTGATGTTTCGCTTTGCCAGACTTCTGCGAGTCTCTGAGACCACTCAGAAGATGGATCATCTAGCAAGCGCAGCGCAGTTCGAGTGAGCATACGATTCCATCGCGGTTGAAGCCGAGCTGATCCCTCCTCTAGAACGTCAAGGGCCAGTTCTGAACCTGCGAGTGTGAGTCGCGCTGGCTTATCCTCAGGGTCTTCATTGAGCTCTCCACAGACCGCATGGATAGTATCGCGCAAATACTGCCGGTCGAAGAAACATTTTCCTGCAGCAAAGAGAAAAACATTACGCCAGTTAGTATTACCCGCTACAGCTTTCAAACGGTCTTGAGTAATCGCATCGCTGGCTGCCATCAGCCCTTCGGCTGCCATAAACTCTTGGAGAGAACGGATTTCAAAGCCAACCTGTCCTAATTCGAGTCCGACAAGGAAGACCAAACGGTTTGCGGCTGCTTCGATAATAGAGTTTGTCAACGCAGCAAGCTTCTCTCCTTCATGTCCTTCTTCTCGGAGATGGTGCTCCACAACTTCTTTAAATTGCTCGACTGTCAGCTTTGCGTCGGTCCCGCCCGACCGCTCAACCTCGACTTGAAGCAGCAGGCCTACCTGTCGATGAACAGTAACAATGTTGGACTTATACTCCCGAAGGATCGCCGCAGCAGGGATATCCCTCTCAATTTCCCGCTGGTAAATCAGCTTAAAATATTCATCGAACAAAGGCCAACGCTCCTGGGGGGGCTGGCCCATTCGATCCAATAGCAAAGTGAGAATGGTGACTTGAAGAGGACTTCTCATCAGACGCGCAGTCGCATCATTCTCTGCAGCACGTCGGATTCGACGTTTAACCTTCGCAATACGGCCGGTATCTCCGCTGAATCTGACCTCAACTAGCTTTTCACCGTATTCGATTGCCTGGGTTGGTGAAAGCGGAACCATCCAGTGATGTGTGTAGAACTTCGAGGAGAAGTCCTCGTTATATCCTTGAGGCCGACTTGTGGCAACTACTAGTATGTCGATACCAGAACTTCTGATTTTGGAAGTGGCTATGTCAGCCCAGAACTCTTTGACCGCGCTAAGCACCTGGCTACGGTTGGTTGATGCTGGCACTTCGTCCAAACCATCGAGGATCAGAACGCTCGGATAAACTGCCAACAACGCCTCGAACTGCAATACCGTCAGATTTGCATTAGTTCTAACGTTAAACAGAGACGTTAGATATTCCAAGAGACCGCTAGTCTGCCTATCGGCAAGACTCTTAGCAAACTCGCTTAGTACTACCCGGAATGGAATTCGGCGAGCTCCCGGAATGGCAATTGAATCATTGTCCCACTGCCTCTGAATTGCTCTAACAATGGTTCTGGTTTCGTGGTCAACTGCAGTAATTGGAACTTTCGCGAGCAGCGCAGCCCGAAACACTTGGCAAATGTATTGCCCAACCGTGGTCTTACCCTGTCCAGGGCCCCCAATGAGAACATGCCGCCCAATGGCCCTAGATGGGAATTCGTCTTTCATTCGCCAATCGTCTTCCCAGCAATGCAAAGATGCTTCGCGAATAATCAGGTCCGCAAAATAGCGCACCCCATCTTCATTTGCGGCATTTTCGATGGGATCACTGTACGGTTTAATTGCAACAGGGACATCCACGAACACCTGAGAAAGTGGTATCGCCTCATCTGCTGAATGACCAGCTTGTTCGAGTTTAGCAAATTGATCGCTCAGCATTTCTTTCTGCAAAAACTTAACTGTCAGTCGATAGAAGTCAGGCCTTTGAGAATCTAACATTTCAGCGAGGTCCGCCAACACATCCCCTGGCGTTACCCAAGCCGAATAGGTGCGGCGAACCTCCTCGTTGTTGTCAAGAAAAATTCGGAGCTTATCATAATCCCAGACATCGACGTTTTTTAGCCCTAGCTTCTTCGCGAACTGCCGTAACTCAGCGAATACTTTGTCCTTGCTCCCGATATCAGCACCTGGTGTCAGCGCGACATTAGTAGCCAGAATGTAGTAGTCCATCTTTCGCCCTGAAGGCCGCTTTTTGTATTTTGCTAACTCAGCCTTCAGCTCTTTGAGTACCCACTTCCCATTGCTCGTAGAATCGGTTGGCCGTTGCAAGAATTTTGCCTGTACAACGCCATAGCCGTCCCACTGTCCGGAGTCAGCTCCGTATCTAGTCGGGCCATCGAACGTCGCTTCCCTGCCACCGTCGGGTCCGTCCCCGAAAGGCGTAATGGTCTCCGTTAAGACCTTGACGCATAACGCCTGCACGAAATGCTCAAAGCTGCGAGAACTCAGCCCATCAAGACGGTAGTCAGTCATAGTCGGAGCGTAGCGGAGAATCTCTACCTCAGGTACATCAATCAGATAGAAAGTAAGCCCGAGATCGATGAATCTGGACAATTCGGCCGATAGGGTGCGCAACAGAGGCGATCGTCCGGAGAACCGCAGTAGATCAACAGCGAGCTCTCCGGATTGATCCTCAGGACCTCGTCAGGATGTCGAAGCGAGTGCCCGGGAAAACTCAGAAGGAAGCGCAAGCGGACGCCTTCCGGAGCGCTCTCGTGACCGCCGCGCGCAGGGGAGAGCCGTTCAGCCTGGTCACTGGCGAACCGGTCTCGTGGGCTCGCACAGACAAGCCTGAAATGAGCTGGTACAGCTTCGCCTGCAAGTTCGTGGACATGAAGTGGACTGACGCATCCGCCAAGCACCGTGCGGGCATCGCCTACGTGCTGACGCTGGCCAGCCCTGCCATGTTCGACGGCACGGCATGCCCCTACGACGCCAAGGAAGTCCGGACCGCGCTCCGCCGTTGGGGATTCAACACCAAGGAGCGGAAGCACTGCCCGGAGCGGACTCGTGACATTCTCGCGTGGGTCGAGCGGAACAGCCTTCCCGTATCCGCCCTCACCGTTCCGGCGACCGCGCGGGCACTCTTGAACGCCGCCACATCCCGACTCGACGGAAGGCGAGTAGCGGCGAGCTCAAACCGCCGGCACCGTGTCATCCTGTCCAACGCCATGGCGTATGGAGTAGAGCTCAAGCTGCTCGACAAGAACCCCCTTACGGACCTGAAGTGGAAGATCTCCAAGACTTCGTTCCAGGTAGACCGCCGTTCCGTCGTCAATCCCGACCAGGCCCGCGCCCTGCTCGACGCCATCGAGAAGCGCAGGCCAAGCGGCCCCCTGCTCATGCCCTTCTTCGCGGCCCTCTACTTCGCGGGTCTGCGCCCGGAGGAAGCCGTCAACCTACGGGAAAAGGACATAACCCTGCCTGATGCTTCGGACACATGGGGCGAGATCTACCTGACAGCCGCTACGCCAGATGCGGGAAGGGAATGGACCGACTCCGGAGAACAGCGCGACGATCGCAGCCTGAAGCACCGCCCCGAGGGCGAGAGCCGTCCTGTTCCCTGCGCGCCGGAGCTGGTGGCCATCCTGCGCGCCCACCTCAAAGAGCACGGCACCGGCCCCGGTGGTCGGGTCTTTCACGGCGTACAGGGGCATGTGCTGGCCACGAGCACCATTCAGCGGGTGTGGGACAGGGCTCGCCGGGACGCGCTGAGCAAGGAGGAGTACGCCTCACCGCTGGCCAAACGGCCCTACGACCTTCGGCACGCCTGCCTGTCCACCTGGCTGAATGCGGGGGTCTCGCCGAAGCAGGTGGCCGAGTGGGCAGGCAACAGCGTGGAAGTCCTGCACCGCACCTACGAGAAGTGCCTCGTAGGACATGACGAGATCGCCATGCGCCGGATCAGCGACGTTCTACGCCCCGGACCGCGGGAACCCATTGGGAAAGATCAGCCGGAGACAGCCGATGACAGCCGGACACGGCCGGACATCGGTACCTGATCCAGAACACGAAAAAGCCCAGGTCATCGTGATGATGGCCTGGGCCTTTGCACTGTGCGGCCGGAGGTACTCGAAACCCCAACCTTCTGATCCGTAGCAAGGTCAAGATGTCCACAGCCGTCCACCGCTGACACAAGCGCCTGATCAGAGGCAGTATCCGGCTTCCGAGACTTCAACGATGTCCATGGTCGTCCAGGGCTGTTGTTAGCACCGGCGTTAGCAAGATCTCCCTTGATGGCAGTCGCGGAAAATGGCCTTCTCGATCCACTGCGGCGCGGAGATCTACGCTAGGCCCATGCCGCCTTGTCTCGATGTCTACGTGTGGGTCTCAGAGCGTAGCTCTGAAGTCTTCGGACAATTCATCGCCAGCTACATCAACGTGGACGCCCCCGGTGATGATCGGTTCCATGCCTTCGAACGGGTTCATGTCCTGGGCGTTGCGAACGGCGCGGACAACAAGGCCCTTGATGAGTTGCGCCTCAAAGAAGAAGACGCTTTCACGCTCTACCTGAGGGCGCGGGACCATTACCAGGCCATCATCACGGTCACACGCGACGGCGCTGCCGTTCTCGGCCTCAGCGTTGACGCTTCAGACGATCTATCAGAAACGCTGCGACAGGCCGAACAACTCGTAGCGCAGCTTCAACGGCAGTTCTCTGCTCCCGCCGGACTCGCCGGGGTTGAGTTGCCACCGGCCAGGGACCGCGCTGAATGGGAGGAAGAGGACTTCGTGCTGCTTCGCGCGGGCGAACTCCCCGTTCCCTGACCCCGGCGCCAATAACGCCTGATCCGTTCGATCTCCGGGCCTTCGCACGGGCTCGAGCTCGGGAACTACCCATCACCTGCTGATCAACCGACCCCAACTGTGACAGGCGGCCACATCATGGCAATTCCCAAGAAGGGCTCACGGCTCATCACAGTCGACGGGGTCATCTACCGCTGGCGGATTCGTCGCAGGCCCACGTATTGCCAGGGGAACGGCTGGGGGGCACTTACCTTCGCGGTCGAGTCAGCCGAGAAGCCGGGCCGCGTGCTCCTGGTAGCGCTTCCTTTCGCTCGGCCGGACGCCTGGCTCGAGGAACGGACCATGGCCGTACGGCCAGCGCTTGTGACGGCGATCATAGGGACGGCCCTGGACTGCGGCTGGGACCCGCAGCAGGAAGGAAACGCCTTCACCCTCGACCTCAACGAGAACGACCTGATTCACGTGATGGGCGGGCAGCCACCCTCCTACGAGGTCCCATTCATGCGTAGATAGCTGGGGCTCGCGACAGGGTGACCGTCCGCTTTTCATGCGGACCAATCGCCCTGGTCGGGTACTGGGCACCGTGGTCAGAGGGTGGTTGGACGGTATCCAAAGTGAGCCCGTGTGCGGGGATGTTGCTGTCAGGGCAGCTGTCATCACGCTTGCGAGATCATGATCTTCGTCCGCTACTGTCGCCCGAGTCGATCTACCGGCAAGCGGGAGAACGGGAGGCCGTCGTGGCGCAGGCACCTCATGCGGAGACGCACCTCCCTGCAGGGGCACTTCGCGCCGGGGCGGTCCTGGCCGCCGCCGGACCGGTCCTCCTGAAGACCTCCAGGATCAGCGCGGCAGAGCTGAACATCGAGATCTGCTGGGGAACCGACTCTGTTGTTCCCTTCCTTATGACGGCGAGTCCATGGTGGCAGTTGCTTTCGTGGGCCGAACTCCTGCTGCCAGTAGTCCTAGCCGGTCTCTTGCTGCGCGCCTCGCCACGGACCACGCTCCTCGGGATCGCAGCGATCTGCGCCATCCTCGCGTTCCGGCTGTTCGCGATCTTCCTCTCGTCCGGCACCCACCCCCTCACCGACCGGCCCCTTCCCGTCGATGAGCCCTGGCCGTCGATCGTCTGCTACGTCGTGACCATCGTCGCACTGCTTGTAGCGGCACGTTCCCCTCTGCCTCCGGCGCGGAAGGGAATCGTGTTGTGGGCGGCAGCCATCGTGGCGGCTGCGTGGACGGTCGGCCGGCTCTCCCTCCCGAGCGGTGAGTCCACCTCCTTCGGCTGGTTCGCCTACACACCGCCGGCGGAACTGCTGTGGAAGCACCCCGGGGCGTGGTCCTGCAAGGCCGACGTGGACGGCGTACTGATCGTGCTCATCGCCTTAGCTGCGGTGGCCGGCGGCGTCATGGCGGGCCGGACACGGCGCCGGGTCGCACGGGGGACCGGTGTGCTCCTCGTCCTCGCCACCTTCGAAGGATTCGCGGCGGTTCTCATCGTCGCGGGCGGCGAACACCTCACGAACGCGACCATGATGATCCGATGGCACCTACTGGCCGCAGCGGCGCTCGTCATCGCGACCACTTTCCGGGATCGAACACCACCGACCGAACCTGAAAATCCTCACCCGCTGTAGAAGTAGACCGAGAAACGGTGGAGACCCCTTCATTACGAGTCAACGGCGGGTGCCAGGTCGGGAGGCTCACACGCTGGTCAGGCGGTAGATGCGGTTCGGTGGGATGTGATCGTGTAAGACGGCGTTGCCGTACAGCAACCTCCGCAAGCTGCAGCGCGGCCTCTCGGTCAGCGCTCGTCGTGCAGGATCTTCATCACGTCCGCCTTTGCGGCGGACTTCGCCATCGGCCCCAGGAAGTGCCAATGGCGGCCGATACCTTGCGTCAACCCACGCGACACGACATGAAGGAGTGCTCATCGTGACACTCGAGACGGACCCGGCGACTGACCTCAGCGGGTGGGGTGCCGCGCTGGCCAGTGCCTTCGAGATACTGCTCGGTGGAAAGCCGACCGTCGACCCCGCCTCCAGATACGGGGTGTATTACGCCTCGGACCCCCTCGACGAGTTCCTGTTCCCGAATCCCTGGGCCACCCCTGACGCGCTGTCAGATCGGGAGCCGAGGCACCTTCCGGATTCGGACGGTGAGTACCCCTTCTCCCCTTGGACATGGCGGTTCGACCTGAGCGAGTCGCTGTTCCGCTTCGACGCCGAACTCCTGGCAGGAACGGGACCGTGGGGCGACGGCGGGCACAAGGGCCCCCGGCCGTTCGACGACACCTTCGTCGCCGACCTGCGGACCGTCTCCTCGACCGACGAAGCCGGTGAAGTGCTGGTGCACGGCGCGGAGTTGGGACCGCTCTTGGGCCGCCACAGCGTCGACCTGACCAACAAGAAGTCCAAGAAACTGAACGGCTGGCTGACCGTGCTGCTGCGCGTCGCCACCGATGGCACTCTCACCGATGCGATGCGGGCCGCCACGTTCACCGAGCGTGGCCCCGAACACCTGGTGTCGATTCACGACATGGATGACGCCTGCTCCGCCGGCGAACCCTGGGAAGAAAGGCTGAGCGCGGTCACGCATCCCGCGCTCCGCGACCATCTCCGTATGCTCTGCCTCACCGAGGACGACGCGCGCAGCGAGGGCGGCTTCTACTGCGGCACCGACTACTGGCCGTGGACCGATGTCCTGGAATCGGTTGGCTGCTCCCTTGTTGCAGGCTGGGGGTTCGGCGAGTCCCAGGCCGGTACCGCCGTTGTGCGATTGCCAGACAAACCAGGAGCACGCTGAGCACGCCGCTTCATAACCTCTCATTGAGAACACCTGAGCAGGGGATCAGCGCCTCCTTCAGGCCGACTTCCTTGGCCAGCTGGGGGTGGCGCCTTTGCGGGCCAGGCGTCTGGTCATGAGGGTGGTCGAACTGGCACTCGCAGATCTCGATGACCATGGACGTCTACCCGCAGATCCCATCACCCGAGACCCGGAAGGCACTGGATCGTTTGAATGCCAGTCTCGATACCGAGGAAGGCGACCGCTCGACGCAATCGCCCACGCGGACCGACCGACGAAGACCTTCCAGGGTGCTCCTGGGAGGCCTTTCGTGGTGAGTCTCGCGGACTCACCACTTGGGAAGCTCGTGCGCGTCGGGATAGAGCATGATGATCTTTTCCAACAGCTCAGGACTGTCCGTCTGCACATCCCAGTAGCCGCTGTCGAACGCTCGGATCTTCACCTCCGGCACCGACGGGCTGTCGCCGTGGCCGACAAGCTCTCCATCGATGAGCTGGCACTCCATGCTGAACAGTTCGATGAGACGCCCCGTGGTCACCAGCGAGTCCGCCGTGGCCTTGGTGATCGCTTCAGCCTGTGGAGAGAGCAGCCAGTCGATGATCAATTCCCAGCGGTAGCCTTCGAGCATGGGGCCGAGGGAGATGAGAACCTCAGCCAGGCCGATATAGCGCTTCTCTCGCCAGGCTTTGAACGTGAGGATGCGAATCCCGGTCACGCTCTCCCTCTCCTCTGCGGCGGATACCTCTCATGTGGAGCAGACCCAGGGCACTCGATCGATAGCAGCCGTTAGACCCCGTTGCTGTATTTCGTTGCTGTACGGGCACGAAAAAGGCCCTCCGGGATGATCCCGAAGGGCCTTTGACCTGCTGTGCGGCCGGAGGTACTCGAAACCCCAACCTTCTGATCCGTAGTCAGATGCTCTATCCATTGAGCTACGGCCGCTCGCTGCGTAAGCAAGCATAGCGGGTTTTGGGCGATGCCTCGAACCGGTTAAGCGATCAACCTCCGATCCGTCCATCCGCGCCGGATTCCCCGACGGAGGCGGGGAATCCGGCGAAGATCCGGTGGGAGGCCGAAGGGAACGTGTCGCGATGGGCGAGGTCAGATGGTCTGGAGGATCATGGCGAGGGCGCCGGGGAAGCGGGTCTCCGGCTGAAATCGCCAGTGACATCGCGGCCCACGTGCGGGGCCGACCGCTGAAAACGCCGGTGACACCACAGCCGCCGTGCGGGGGAAGCGGCTGGAATCGCCGGTGACGCCGTGATCGGACGTGCCGGGTCAGCTGCCGGGATCGCCGGTGACGCCGACCTTCCTGGGGAACAGCGTGTAGCTCAGCGGCCAGAGCACGGCGATCAGGGGGATCTTGAGCGCACCGATCATGAATTCGTTCAGTGCCGTGGTCCGTGACGGGTCGCCGACGATGAGGATCAGGCCGAACAGCAGGGCGCAGGCGATGCCGTACGCGAGAACGATCCGGAACCAGATGCCCCACTCGTACCGGGCCCTCGCCATGCCGCCGGACGGTGGCTGCCACGGTTCGGGGCCGTCGGCGAAGCGGTGGGCGAACTTCGCGTCGGCCCAGGTGATCGTACGGTGGCCGAAGACGATCGAGTAGGCGAGGTAGGCGGCGGCCAGGCCGTGGCGCCAGTCGGCCTGGGCGCCGCCGCGCATGTCGACGACGGAGGCGATGAGCAGGATCACGTCGAGCAGCGGGACCGCCAGCAGCAGCGCGGTGCTGAGCCGGCGCATCCCCCACAGGTAACGTGAGGCGAGTCCCAGGCCCAGCAGGATCCAGAAGCCGATCTCGCAGCCGATGATGATGGCCAGAATCATGAGTCCATGCTCACGGGCCGGTCGGCCTGGGACATCGTCGGCGCTGATGAACCGGCGTACACCCTTATATGTACCGACGATCCTCCCTGCGCCGCTCCTGCGGGCCGTATCGAAATGGTGAGATGACAGGCATGAGACGAGACGCGCTGTGGGCGGTGGCGTGTTTCCTCGTCGGCCTGCTGCTGCTCGCCGCGGGTGCCTACCAGCAACGATGGGCCGCCCTTCCGCTGTTCGCCGGGCCGCTGGCGGTCGCGTGCGCGGGGGTCGCGGTACGGCGGAGCAGGCCGCTGCTCGCGCTCGGGCTGGGGGTGGTGGCCCTCCTCGGCGACCTCGCGATGGGTCCTTCGCTGGGCACGGTCCTGATCGTCACGGACAACCTCTACGCGGGGGTGAGGTACGGCCCCCGGGCGCTGGGCCGGTGGATGCTCGGCATCACCTCGGTGATCGCCGTCGCGGCGGGCGTGGTCGCGGGGGTCGTGTTCAGGCACTGGTCGGCCGCCGCCATCGTCTCCGTCCAGGTGGGGCTGGTCGGGGGGACCCCCGTCCTCACCGCCATGTTCATGAGGCAGCTGCAGGACCTGGCGTCCTCCGAGCGCGCGAGGGCCGAGCAGGTGGCGCGGCTCGCGGAGCTGGACCGGGCGGCCGCGGTGCAGGCCGAGCGGGCCAGAATGGCACGGGAGCTGCACGACATGATCGCGAATCACTTCAGCGCGATCGCCATCCAGTCCACCGCCGTCCTCTCCCGCCGGGACCTGGACGCGCGGGTCGTACGGCAGGTGCTGGAGTCCATCAGGGAGAACAGCGTCGAGGGCATGAACGAGATGCGCGCCATGATCGGGCTGCTCCGGCAGGACGGAGAGGAGCCGGAGGCGACCCGGCGCCGGGTGGCCGAGGCCGGAGAACTGGTGGAACGGGCCCGGGAGGCGGGGCTTGACGTGCGGATGCGGGTGGAGGGCGACGCCAGGGAGCTGCCCGCCTCGGTCGATCTGGCCGGTTACCGGATCGTCCAGGAGTCGCTGACCAACGCGCTCAAGCACGGCGGCAGGGCCGCCGACGTGGTGATCGGCTACCTGCCGGGGCTGGTCACGCTCACCGTGGACAACCCGGTGGGCGCGGCGGGGCGAGAGTTGCCCGGCGCGGGGGCGGGGATCATCGGCATGCGGGAGCGTACGAACCTCGTCGGCGGCCTCTTCGAGGCCGGTCCGCACAATGACGGCTGGCGTGTTCGCGCCGAGTTGCCCACCCTGGAGAGCACGTGACCATCAGAGTCCTCGTCGCCGACGATCACGCGGCGGTCCGCGCCGGGATCGTCCTCATCCTCGACGGTCACGACGACATCGAGGTCGTCGGCCAGGCCGCCAACGGCGAGCAGGCCGTCGCGATGGCCTCCGAACTCCGTCCGGACGTGGTGCTGATGGACATCCGGATGCCGAAGCTCGACGGGATCTCCGCGACGCGCGAGCTGAGCGGGATCGCCGACGTGCTGATCCTGACCACCTTCGACATCGACGAGTACGTCTTCGGGGCGCTGCGGGCCGGAGCCGCCGGGTTCCTGTTGAAGAACACCGACGCCGACGCCCTGGTGGACGCGGTGAGGGTGGTGGCGAGGGGCGACGGGCTCATCGCGCCCTCGGTCACCCGACGGCTGATCTCGGCCTTCGGCGCGTCGGTCCCCGAGCGCAGGTCGTACGAGATCGGCGCTCTCACCCCGCGCGAGCGCGAGGTGCTGGCCTGTATCGGCCGGGGCCTGTCGAACACGGAGATCTCCGTGGAGCTGGACATGGCGGAGGCGACGACGAAGACCCACGTCAGCCGGTTGCTGAACAAGCTGGGTCTCCGCAGTCGTGTACAGGCCGCGATCCTGGCTCAGGAGCTCCCGTGACTCAGGAGTCCTCCGCCCGGATGTGAAAGGGGTCCGGCTCAGGAGCCCGCCACTCGGAGGTGAAAAGGCGCTCCGCCGGGACGCGAAGGGGACTCAAGGGGTGAAGGGGACTCAGGGGTTCTCCGCGGGGACGTAGAGGGCGAGGGTCTCCGCGACGCAGGCGGGCTTCTTCCCGCCCTCCACCTCCACGGTCATGCGTACGTTCGCCAGATAGCCGGAGGGGGTGCCCTTGAGGTCGACGAGCTCGCCCTCGGCACGGATCCGCGCGCCGACCGGGACCGGCGCGGGGAAGCGGACCTTGTTGAGCCCGTAGTTGATGCCCATCGCCAGGTTGCCCACCTCGAACAGTTCCGACATCAGGGAGGGCAGCAGTGACAGGCTCAGGTATCCGTGGGCGATGGTGGCACCGAACGGCCCCTGCTTGGCCCGCTCCACGTCCACGTGGATCCACTGGTGGTCGCCGGTCGCGTCGGCGAAGAGATTGACCTGCTCCTGGGTGATCTCGCGCCACTCGGTATGGCCGAGGTGTTCCCCGACGGCGGCCTTGAACTCGATGATGTTCGCGAAAGTCCTCATGCCTGGGACTTTATTTCGCTGAGCGCACGGCGAGAAGGTTCACCCTCGAACTCCCCTCGCCTCCCGGCCCCGGGCGAGCGGGTGGGCCTCGGACATCGGTCGCCCCGTGCTCCTCGATGACGTGGGGACGGTCCTACGGTCGCATCGTGTTTTCGCTGTACGGCCCGCGTCGCAACACCGGCCGTTCACACCGCTTCCCTAGCGTGCCCGCCATGAGACGACGCATGACGATCAGCATCGGCGCGGCCGTACTGGCACTCGCGGTGTCCGCACCGGCGATGGCCGACCCCGGCCGGCCCGACTCCGGCCTTCCCTCCACCGAGAGCGCCGGGACGCAGGGGGCGGACTCGCGGCGCCCGGGACCTGGGCACCCCGGCTCCGATCATCCGGGGGCCGACGGCGCCGGATTCGGACGTGCCACGCTGACCGGGTTCGCATTCCTGCCCGCGCTCACCTTCGTCCCCGGCAGCGAGCCGTCGGGATCCCAGCTTGGTACGACTCCCGTCAACGGGGTGACCCCGCCGTTCGCCGGGCAGCCTGTGCAGGGCTTCAGCGGCGTCGTGCGGCGGCACGACGGCACCTTCGAGGCACTGTCCGACAACGGTTTCGGCTCCCAGGCCAACAGCGCGGACTTCCTGCTGCAGGTGCACCGGGTGAGGCCCGACTTCCGTCGCGAGAAGGTGACGGTGCTGGGCGGATTCGACCTGAGCGACCCCGACAGGCGCGTTACCTGGCCGCTGACCAGGGCGGACCGGAAGCTGACCGGCGCCGACTTCGACGTGGAGTCGATCGTGAGGACCGTCGACGGCACCTACTGGATCGGGGACGAGTTCGGCCCGTTCCTGTTGCATTTCTCCTCCTCGGGCAGGTTGCTCGAGGCTCCGATCCCGCTGCCCGGCGTGAAGGCCCCGGAGAACCCCTCCCTCAACGGCGAGCAGCCGAACCTGGGGCGGAGCAAGGGGTTCGAGGGCATGGCGCGCTCGGTCGACGGCCGTACGCTGTATCCGCTGCTCGAAGGCACTGTGAGCGGCGACGCCGCGGGTACGCTGCGGATGAACGAGTTCGACCTGCGCAAACGGTCCTACACCGGCAAGCGCTGGACCTACCGGCTGGAGAGCCCCGACAACGCGATCGGCGACATGATCGCTGTTGACCGGCACCGGTTCCTCGTCATCGAGCGTGACAACCTCCAGGGGGACGAGGCCAGGACCAAGCGCGTCTATCTGGTGGACACCCGCCACGCGGACCTGCGCAAGACCCTCGTCGCCGACCTGCTCGACCTGGCCAACCCGCGCGGGCTGGGCGGGTTCGGGGAGACCTTCCGCTTCCCGTTCCAGACCATCGAGGACGTCGTGATCCTCGACGACCGGACCCTGGGCGTGCTGAACGACAACAACTTCCCGTTCTCCGCAGGCCGTACGCCGGGCAGGCCCGACGACAACGAGTTCATCACCGTGCGCCTGTCGCGTCCGCTCCAGGCCGACAGCCGCGTCTACCTGTAAGGACCCGCGAGCCCTTCCTCCGCTTCCGGACCTTGCCGGGAGGGGAGGAAGGGCTCTATCTTTCTCCTATTTCCTTTAAGCAATCCCGTTTCCCCTACCGTACGAACAACTACGACAAAACACTAAATAACAATAGATAAACTCCCATCAGTATTCACAGTGTCATTTATTTGCTCTGCCTCAACCGTTTCAATACGCTATCTCACGGTCCGAGGGGTATCTCCTAGCTGCTGCCACTTATGGAGCAGTAAGGGATATCAGATGTTTTCGGAACCAGAAACGAGATGGGGAAATATCGTGCTTCCTCGAAAGAGCGGACGGACACCGGGGCCGAACTCCGGCAGGCAGGTGGGCGTTCTCGCCATCGCGGCAGTCGCCGGCATCCTCATGACGTCGAACCAGGTACCGGCCAACGCCACCATCGGGCAGGCCCAGACGCCCGGCTCGATCTCACAGCCGCATCCCGACGGCCACTCCTCCCGACGCCCCGACCCCTCCCGCGACCAGCATCGCGGACGTGAGATGAGGCCCTCCGACAGGTGGCGGGGAAAGCCGCAGCGCTATCAGGACCGACCCCACGGCCGCGACCGCGATCGTGATCGCTACCGCGGGCGCAGGGGCGAGAACGCGGCGCCGGCGGGACGCGAGCGCCTCTCCCGAGAGGAGCGGATGATGAGGGAGCTCCAGGACGACCCGTCATTCCCAGAGATCATCGTTCGCGAGAAATAAATCCGGCGGGCCATTTCCCGTGCCCCGTCGCGACAGAACGCGAAAAGCCGCGCACCACCGCGACGGGGACCGGCCGCCGAAGCCCACCGGGCGACCGGTACGACACGACGAGGAACCGGCCGCGCACCACCGTTCCCGCTTCACTCTCATCGGCATTCCGCGTACCGGAGCGAGCGGGCCACAGCGGTTCCGGGCAAAAGCGAGTCGCCCCGCATGAACCCGGCCACCCCCTCTCCACCGGCCATCCTGAAATCAGCCGTTGAACACTATGAACGAACAATCATTATAAATGTAGCTAAATCGTAGATGAGGTGCAGGTTTTCCTTCACAACACTGTTTATTTGCTCTTCCCGAACTATGGCGGCGCGTTATCCACATAAGCCCCGGGTATCTCCTGTGCGTCATCACTTTCGTGATCACCTGACAGGTCCGAATAGTTTCGGAATTAGTAACGACATGGGGAAATAACGTGCTTCCTCGTAATAGCAAACGGGTGCCGGCCCTTTCCGGCAAGCGGGTCGGCGCCCTGGCCGTCGCAGCGATGGCCGGCATCCTCGTGATGTCGTCGAATCAGGCACCGGCGAACGCCACAGGGGAGACGAATCTTCTCAATTTCGCACCCCACAGCGACAACGGGGACACCGGGGGTGCCGGCGGGAAAGCCCGGCTTCAAAATTCCGTACACCGTGGCGAGAAGTCCATTCTTCGCCCGTGCCGCCCCACCAAGGGTGCGCGTAACTGCGACTGCCCATCCGGCGGTCGCGGGCCGGGACCCGGCGGTCGAGGGAAGGGGTGCCGCTGGAACGACGACCGAGACCGGCCACGACACCTGGACGACGACGATGATGACGACGACGGCAGAGTGATCGTCGTCCCCGTCAGGAGAAGGCCCCCGGCTCCCACCGCGACCAGCTCCACCAATGCCGCCGGACCTGGGCGCCCGGGGCCCCGTGGACTGCCGGGCCTGCCTGGAATTCCCGGTCCCGCGGGACCGCCCGGACCCGCAGGACCCGCAGGACCACCCGGACCTGCGGGACCGGCAGGACCGGCGGGACCCGCAGGACTGAAAGGACTGGCAGGACCACCCGGACCGGCAGGACCCGCAGGACCCGCAGGACCCGCAGGACCCGCAGGACTGAAAGGACTGGCAGGACCACCCGGACCCGCAGGACCACCCGGACCACCCGGACCTGCGGGACCGGCAGGACCAGCGGGACCCGCAGGAGCGGACGGAGCGGACGGACTTCCGGGAGCGAACGGACCGACAGGCCCCGCAGGGCCAGCGGGACCCGCCGGCCCGACAGGGCCGGCAGGACCGGCGGGCCCAACGGGACCGACAGGCCCGGCGGGCGCGACAACGCTCGCGAAGCCGACCAAGCCCACGGGATGCGTCACGGCCAGCCCCGTGATCGCTCTTACACCGGTGTGCTCCGTCACCTCTCTCAGCGTTCCCGTCATTCCCGTCGCCTCGACCGCATACGCCGGCTCTCTCTGCCTGCCCGGCCAGTACAGCACCGTCAGCGTTCTCAGCACGGCGGAACCCGTCGGATGCTAGGCCGTACCGAAGCGGCGTGCCGCGGTGAGAACCGCACGGGACAGGGGACAGGCCGCTTCGGTACACGAGTATGACCTCGCGAAATCCGTACGACCCCGGATCGCGCCGTCACAGCACCTGGTGGCGGCGCGGACGAGGCCGGCCGGTACGGCCACCGCGTGATCCGTCGGGAATGGGGACCGAGGATCACGCGGTGGCCGTACCGGCTCGGAGTCTCGACACGGCCCCCACGGCTCACTCTCCAGCGCGAAACGGTCCCACAGCTCACTCCCAGCGCGAAACCGCGACACGACCCACACCCCACGCCCCGACGCGGAGCCGCGACACACCCGCGTCTCACTCTCCAGCGCGACGTCGCGGTGCGACCCACCCCTCGCTCCCCGACATGAAGCCGCGACACGACCCGCGCCTCACTCCCTGGCCCGGGGAAGAACAGCCGTCATGACCAGGCCACCGCCGCCGCGCGGGCGGGCCGTGACGTCGCCGCCGTGGGCACGGGCCACGGAGCGGACGATGGACAGGCCCAGTCCCGCGCTCTTCGACGTGACCAGGCGGTCGGCCCCCAGGCGGCGGAAAGGTTTGAAGAGTTCCGGGATGTCGTAGGGCGGTACGGCGGGTCCGGTGTTGCTGACCTCCACTTCGACGTGCCCCTCGGACGCGGTACGGCTGACGACCCGCACCCAGCCGGTACCGTCGCCGGTGTTGTGCCGGATCCCGTTCTCGACCAGGTTGTGTACCAGGCGTTCGAGCAGGAGCGCGTCCCCGCTGGTGGGCGCGTGCCCCGCCGACTCGTGGACGGTGACCTTCACCTGCTCCGCCTGCTGGGCGGTCTGCGCGATCACGTGAGAAACCACGTCGGCCATGTCCACCGGCGACCGGTCGGCGATCTCGTGTTCGGCGCGGGCGAGCAGCAGCAGTCCCGAGATGAGCTGCTCGTGCCGGGCGTTGATCTCCAGCAGGCTCTCGCCGAGCTGCTTCACGTCGGACGACGCCGCCCTGCGGTGCATGGCCAGCTCGACCAGCGCCCGGTTGAGCGTCAGCGGGGTGCGGAGTTCGTGCGAGGCGTTGGCGACGAACCTGCGCTGGCCGTCGAAGGAGTGGTCGAGCCGCTCGACCATGGTGTCGAAGGCGTCGGCGAGCTCCTTGACCTCGTCCTCCGGGCCGCGTAGCGCGATCCGCGCGTGCAGGCCGTGGTCGGCGACCGTGGTGACCGCGATCCGCCGCGCCGTCTCGGTCACCCGGCGCAGCGGGGCGAGCACCCGCCCCGCGACCACCCATCCGAGGCCCACGGCGACGGAACCGACCGCGACCAGCGCGACCGCCCCCTGGGTGAGCAGCGAGGTGGTCGCGGCGGCGCGCAGCGCCTCCTCCTGCCGCTGCAGCCACTGAACCGCCTCCGGCCCGGTGAACACGTGCCCTTTCGAGGTGATGAAGACCACCTTCCGCTCGCTCCCGAGCCCTCCGTACCTGTCGGCGAAGGACTGGACCAGCTGCTGGTCGAACAGCAGGTAGGTGACGCCGAGCAGGGTCAGACCCGCGGCGAGGAACAGGGCGCCGTACACGAGGGTGAGGCGGGTTCTCAGCGTGAGACCGGGCAACCTGTCGATGATCATGCGATCCGGTACCCTTCCCCCGGCATCGTCTCGATGACCGGCGGCTCCCCGAGCTTGCGCCGGAGTTTGAGTATGGTGAGGCGCACCACGCCGGTGAAGGGGTCGGCGTACTCGTCCCACGCCTTCTCCAGCAGCCGTTCGGCGGAGACGAGCGCCCCTTCCGCGCGCAGCAGTTCGGCCAGGACGGCGAACTCCTTCTTCGACAGCGGCACGTACCGCCCGTTCCTGAACACCTCCCGGCGCGCGGGGTCGAGGGTGATCCCGGCCCGCCGCAGCACCGGTGGCACGGCCGGTCGCGAGCGCCGTCCCAGTGCCAGGACACGAGCGGCGAGTTCGGCGAAGGCGAACGGCTTGGCGAGGTAGTCGTCGGCCCCGAGGGACAGTCCGGCCACCCGGTCACCGATCTCCGCGGCGGCGGTGAGCATGAGCACCCGCGCGGTCGACTCCGACGCGACCAGTTCCCTGCAGACGTCGTCTCCGTGCACAACGGGCAGGTCACGGTCGAGAACGACCACGTCGTAGTCGTTGACCGCGATGCGTTCCAGCGCCGCCGCGCCGTCGTGCGCGGTGTCGACCGCGTGTGTCTCGCCGCGCAGCCACTCGGCTATCGCACCGGCCAGCACGCGCTCGTCCTCCACCACCAGCACTCGCATCGCGTTCTCGTACTCCCTCGTCGTGTACGGACGAGGCGATGGTGGCGTACGCGGTGTTTGCTCGCCGTTAGCTCCGATGGAAACGCGACCGAAACGCGCTCCCCTGTTGCATCGCCTCTCGAACGGCCGGTGGAGAGCCGGCCGAAGGAAGAGGAGAAGATCATGAGAGTTCTCGGCGCCCTGGCGCTCGCCCTGGTCCTGACAGGGTGCGGTACGGCCGGCGACGACGCGGACGTGGCCTCCGCGACCGGCGGCGGCGACAAGCCCGCCGTGAGCGCCGCGCCGAGCCTGGACCAGCACGAGAAGGGGATCAAGTTCGCGCAGTGCATGCGGGAGAACGGCGTCGACATGCCGGATCCCGAACCCGGCAAGGGCGTCGCCGTCCGGATCGGCAAGGGCACCTCCAAGGAGGCGATGGAGAAGGCCACGGCGGCCTGCAAGGAGTTCTCCCCGATGGGCGACGCCGGACCGGGCGGGGGTACGGACCCGCAGAGGGCCGAGTCGATGCGCGAGTTCGCGAAGTGCATGCGCGAGAACGGTGTGGAGGAGTTCCCGGACCCCGAGGGCGGCGGGCTGCGCGTGACCGGGGCCATCGGCGAGGACCCCGATTTCCAGACCGCGCAGGAGAAGTGCTCGAAGAAGTTCCTGCCCGAGGCGGGTCAGGGAGGCTCCTGATGTGCGCGACCACTCACCTGCCGAGACGCGCCCACCCTGGTCCGGCCCGTCAGGAGGTCTCCCGATGAGCGCGGCCACCCTCCTGCCAAGTCCATCCGACCCGTCAGGAGGACTCCCGATGAGCCCGACCACCCTCCTGCCAAGACGCCCCCATCCCCATCCGCCCCGTCGGGAGGACTCCTGATGGGCACGGACACCCTCGACGACGGAACGGACATGGACGCGTCCTCTCCCCCCTCGCGGCGACGCCGCGGCCGAGGCCGTGGCAGGAAGGTCGCCGGACTGGTCGTCGCGGTCGCCGTCCTCGGAGCGGCCACCGCGGCCGCGAACGGCCTGCTCCGGCCGGGCGGCACCGGAACGGACAGGACGGCGAACGTGCTGCCCCCGGCCACCACGACGGTGCAGCGGCAGACGCTCACCGACACGCGGGACGCCGACGGCGAGCTCGGCTACGGCCCGGCCACCACCGCGGTGAGCCGGCGGCCCGGCACGCTCACCTGGCTTCCGGACAGCGGTGACCAGGTCACCCGCGGCAAGCCGCTCTACAGGGTGGACAACGAACCGGTGGTACTCATGTACGGCGCGACGCCCGCCTATCGCGACCTGCGGATCGGCACCAAGGGGGCCGACGTCAGGCGCCTGGAGCGCAACCTCCGCGAGCTGGGCTACACCGGCTTCACCGTGGACGACGAGTACACCGGCGCCACGGCCTCGGCGGTCATGCGGTGGCAGGACGACCGGGGTCTGGCGGAAACCGGCGTCGTCGAGCTCGGCCAGGTCGTCTTCGCCGGCGGCAGGATCCGTGTGGACAGCCTGCAGGCCGAGGCGGGCCAGCCCGTCGCCCCCGGCCAGAAGGTGCTCACCTACACCGGCACCACCAAGGTGGTCACCGTCCGGCTGCAGGCAGAGGACCGGCGGATGGCGAAGAAGGGGGCGAAGGTGTCGGTCACCATGCCCGACGGCAGAAAGGTGGCGGGCATGGTCACCGAGGTCGCCACGATCATCGAACCCGGGGAGGGCCCGAACGCGGAGCCGCAGACGAGGCTTGAGGCGCTCGTCTCCCTCGACCGCCAGAAGGCGGCGGCCGGCCTCGACCAGGCCGCGGTGGACGTGACCTTCACGGCGTCCAGGCGCGAGGACGTGCTGACCGTACCGATCTCCGCGCTCGTGGCGCTGAGGGAGGGCGGGTTCGGCGTCGAGGTCGTCGAGGGCGCCCGGTCCCGCTATCTCACGGTGAAGACGGGCCTGTTCTCCGGCGGCCGGGTCGAGATCTCCGGGGACGGCCTCGACGAGGGGATGACCGTGGGGATGCCGAAATGATCTCGCTGTCGAATGTGACCAGGGTCTACCCCGGAGGGGTCACCGCGCTGGCCGCGGTCTCCCTGGAGATCGGACCCGGCGAACTCGTCGCCATCGTGGGCCCCTCCGGCTCGGGCAAGTCGACGATGCTCAACGTCGTCGGGACGCTCGACCGTCCCACCTCGGGAACCGTACGCATCGACGGGTACGACGTCTCGACGCTGCCGGACAGCGGGCTCTCCGCGTTGCGGGCGACGCGGATCGGCTTCGTCTTCCAGCACTTCCACCTCGCCGCCAGGGTTCCGGCGCTGGACAACGTGGCCGACGGCCTCCTCTACACCGGTCTCGGCCTGTCCGAACGGCGACGCCGGGCCTCGGCCGCGCTGGAACGGGTCGGGCTCGGCCACCGCCTCGACCACGAGCCGCACGAGCTGTCCGGTGGCGAGCGGCAGCGCGTCGCGATCGCCCGCGCCGTGGCCGGGGATCCTCCGCTGCTCCTCGCCGACGAGCCGACCGGCGCACTGGACTCCGTCTCCGGAGCCGGGGTGATGGAACTGCTGCGCGATCTGAACGCCTCGGGCACCACCATCGTGATCATCACGCATGACCGGGAGATCGCCGCGAGCCTGCCCCGGCAGGTACGGATGCGCGACGGCCGAATCGTCGCCTGCCTCGGTGTGGCGTGATGGCCGTGACCGATCGGACGGAACCTCCGAAGCTGGTCCCGGCCAGGATGCGACCGCGCGACGTGATGCGGGTCGGCGCGGTCGGCCTGCGCACCCGCCCCCTGCGGGCGTTCCTGTCCGCGCTCGGGGTGGCCATCGGCATCGCCGCGATGGTCGGCGTGGTCGGCATCTCCTCCTCGTCGGGGGCCGAACTCGACCGTACGCTCTCGGCACTGGGCACGAACCTGCTCACCGTCTCCTCCGGCCGGACGCTGCTGGGCGAGACGGCGAAGATGCCGATGGACGCCGAGGCGATGATCGAGCGGATCGGCCCCGTGGAGTCCGTCTCCGCGGCCGGGCGCGTCGACGACGCCAAGGTCTACCGGTCCGAGGAGATCTCCGAGGCGCAGACCGGGGGGATCTCCACCCACGCCGCCCGCCTCGACCTGCTGTCCACGGTGGGCGCGACGGTGCGCAGCGGCACCTGGCTCAACGGGGCGACCGAACGCTATCCGGCCGTGGTGCTCGGATCGCGGGCGGCGGAACGGCTCGGGGTGGGCGCGGCGGCACCTGACACCCAGGTCGTCGTCGGCGGCGTGCGGTTCACCGTCATCGGAATCCTCGACCCGGTGCCGCTCGCCACCGAACTGGACGACGCGGCGCTGATCGGCTGGCCGGCCGCGGAGAGGGTGCTCGACTTCGACGGGCATCCCACGACCCTCTACACCCGCTCCGACGAGTCGAGGCTGGAGTCCGTCCGCTCGGTCCTGGCCGGTACGGCGAACCCGCAGGCGCCCAACGAGGTCGAGGTCTCGCGCCCGTCCGACGCCCTCGCCGCCAAGCAGGCCACCAGCCAGGCGTTCACCGGGCTCCTTCTCGGGGTCGGCGCGGTCGCGCTGCTCGTCGGCGGCGTCGGGGTGGCGAACACCATGGTCATCTCGGTGCTGGAACGGCGCCCGGAGATCGGCCTGCGCCGCTCGCTCGGTGCGACGCGCGGGCAGATCCGCACGCAGTTCCTCGCCGAGTCGCTGCTGCTCTCGGCTCTGGGCGGGGCGGGCGGCGTCCTCCTCGGCATGGGCGTCACCGCCGGATACGCGCTCTACCAGGGGTGGCCGCTCGTGCTCCCCGTCTGGGCGACGATCGGCGGTCTCGCGACGACCCTGGTCATCGGCGCCCTCGCCGGCCTCTACCCCGCCGTCCGCGCCTCCCGGCTCTCCCCGACGGAGGCGCTCGCCACACCGTAGAGACGCTCGCCGCCGTCGTAGCCGACCCGCCCCGGTCCCGGGAGGCGCGGATGAATCGTGACTATCCACCCCGAAACAGGGCAGAGGGCGCGCATGGTGAACCCCTTGGACATCGCGCTCGTCTTCCTCATCCTCGCCACCGGAGGCTTGGCCGTCCGCCACTACGCGCGGCAGCACCGCGGAAACAGTGACGCCCCCGGAAGGGATGAGGACGTCTACCGTCCGGTCTGAGGAGCTTCCGGCCTTCCGAGATCGCGGAGACGGCGAAGGCGGTCCTCGGTGTAGGCGACCAGGCGCGCGGCGTCGTCAGGGTCGAGCGTCTTCAGTGACCTGTCGACCGCCTTGCCCCGGTCGATCGCGGAGAGCGGTTCGGTCGGCGGGTTGTCGATCCACTCGACGATCGGCCGGACCGCGTCGGCCACCGGGCGCGCGAAAAAGGTCGCGAGCAGCTTGATCGTCCCGCGGACCAGCGGATTCGGATGGCCGTCGACCCCGCTGCGGGTGAAGCCGGGGTGATAGAGAACGTAGCGGACTGTGTCCCCGCCGTCCCCGCCGTCCCCGCCGTTCCCGGACTGATTGGCGAAAGCGACGCCGAGCAGGTCGTTCGCCCTCCCGGCCTGGAGCTGTGCACGCACCTGGCCGTACCCGCGGGTCAGCTGGGGGTCCTCCCAGAAGATCCGGCCCGCGGTGTTGCCGACCCCGGCGACGTTGACGACGACCGGGGCGGGTGCGGCGTTCAGCAGCGGCCGCAGACGAGAACCGAGCAGATAGCGGCTCAGGTAGTACAGGGCGAACGTGAACTCCAGCCCGTCCACGGTCTCCCTGCGCTTCGGGCTTATCCGGTTGGCGAACAGGGCGAGCGCGTCGACGGCGTCGTGGCGCTCGGCGA
This sequence comes from Streptosporangium sp. NPDC000095, assembly GCF_042899335.1. Classification (NCBI taxonomy): domain Bacteria; kingdom Bacillati; phylum Actinomycetota; class Actinomycetes; order Streptosporangiales; family Streptosporangiaceae; genus Streptosporangium; species Streptosporangium sp. NPDC000095. The sequence goes on along the minus strand of NZ_JBIAZS010000028.1, from coordinate 15,414 downwards.
TGTCGGCGACGACCCGTTCGACCTCGGCGATCGAGGACAGGTCCGCGCGCAGGAACCGCAGGTTCGGATTCGCGGCGTGGTCGAGCAGCGCGCGCCCCTTGGCCTCGCTGCTGCCGATCACGGTGACGCGGTCGCCCCTCGCGAGCCGTTCCAGAGCGGTCGCGCGCCCCATGCCATCGGTCCCCCCACTGATGATCACGGTTTTTCCCCGTTGGCCCGGCATCGTGTCCTCCATAGGCTGGTGATCGGCCGGTCCAATCGTCGGGCTGCCACGTCGGAGACGGAAGAAGGCAGTTTCATGTCCGGTACGCACACGGGTGTTCCCTCGGTGCTGGCTCACACGTTGCCTCGTCCGGTGCCGATCGACGAGTTCGAAGCGTGCCCGGTCGGGGACGTGTTCCGACGCCTGGGCGACAGGTGGAGCATGCTGCTGCTGGTCCTGCTCGGCGGTCGCCCTCATCGGTACAACGAGCTGCACCGCGCGATCGAAGGCATCAGCCAGCGCATGCTGACCCGCACGCTGCGCACCCTGGAAACCGATGGTCTGGTACGGCGCGAGGTGTATCCCACCGTTCCTCCCAGCGTCGAGTACAGCCTCACCCCGCTCGGCCGGACCCTGCTGGAGCCCCTCTCGGCCCTCGCCGACTGGGCGGTGCGCCACGAGGCCGACATCAACGAGGCCCGCTCCCATCACACCGACGCCGGGTAAGGGCCTCATCGGCCCCATGCCGGCCATGGTGCGGGCATGGACTCCCCTTCCCCGGCCTGCACGCGATCGACTCAGGTGAGGCATCCCATGCCGGGAAAGCTCAGAGGGCCGAGATCATGTTCAGCCCGGTGTACGCCAAGGAGTTCTCCGACGCCGAGGCCGTCGACGCCGAGCTGAAGAAGATCGGGGAAGGGCTCACCTCCACCCTGTGACCCGGTGGCGGACCATGAACGGAGTCGGCCTCCCCTGGTCCGGGGGATCACCCCGGACCAGGGGAGGCTCGTCCTTCTTCCTTCAGCCTGCTTCCTGCGGATATGCCGTGCCGGTGGGAGGCCGCCGGCCGCCGTTCTCAGGCGTTGCCGCCCCGGCCCCGGTCGGCACCGGCAGGTGCCGTCCTACGACCCGCTTCGGGTCCACTTCTGGTTGTTGCCGCCCCAGCAGGAGTAGGTCTGGAGCAGGGCCCCGTTGTTGGAGTTGGCGGCGTCGAGGCACTGACCCGACTGGACGTTCACGATGGAGTTGTCCGAGTTGATGCGCCACTTCTGGTTGCTGCCGCCCCAGCAGGAGTAGATCTGCACCTTGGAGCCGTTACCGGTGCCCGCGGCGTCCAGGCACTTGTTGCCGTAAACGCGGAGCTCCTGGTCGGAGGTGTAGGTCCATTGCTGGTTGGAGTTGGTGTGGCAGTCCCACAACTGGAGCTGGGTACCGTCGGTGGTCGAGGCGTTCGGTACGTCCACACATCGGCCGGATGCCACGCCCCGGATCTGTCCCCCGCTACCCGAGGGCGGCGGGGTCGTGGTCGGGGTCACCGTCGGGGTGGGGTTCGGGTTCGGGCTCGCGGCGTTGAGCGCGTTCAGCACCGAGGTGTAGGCGGCCTTCTTGTTGCCGTTGCCGTCGAAGAGCAGCGGGCTGGTGTTGGCGCCCAGCCAGGAGTCGCTGTCGCGCACACCCCACACGGTGATGCCGGTGCAGCGCGCCACCGCCAGGCAGTCGTTGACCACCGCGGCGTAGGTCTGGGCAGAACCGCCCTGGATGTCCAGCTCGGTGATCTGCACGTCCACGCCGAGGGCGGCGAAGCTGGAGATGGTGGTGCGGTAGTTGCTGTTGTAGGCGCTTTGGCTGTTGAAGTGCGACTGCAGGCCCACACAGTCGATCGGCACGCCGCGCTGCTTGAAGTCACGGACCATGTTGTAGACGGCCTGGGTCTTGGCCCAGCTCCAGTTGTCGATGTTGTAGTCGTTGTAGCAGAGCTTGGCGGCCGGGTCCGCGGCCCGCGCGGTGCGGAAGGCGACCTCGATCCAGTCGTTGCCGGTGCGCTGCAGGTTGGAATCCCGCCGTCCGCCGGAGTTACCGTCGGCGAAGGCCTCGTTCACCACGTCCCAGGCGTAGATCTTGCCCTTGTAGTGGTTCATCACACCGTTGATGTGATTGATCATCGCCTGACGCAGGTTGTTGCCCGACATGGCCTCCATCCAGCCCGGCTGCTGGGAGTGCCAGGCCAGCGTGTGCCCGCGCACCCGCTTGCCGTTCTGCACCGCCCAGTTGTAGATGCGATCGCCATTGGTGAAGTTGAACTGGTTCTGGTTCGGCTCCGTGGCGTTGATCTTCATCTCGTTCTCGGCCGTGATCATGTCGAACTCACGGTTCGCGATCGTGGTGTACTGCGAATCACCGAGCTTGCCCGCGGCGATCGCCGTGCCGAAGTAGCGACCGCTCTGCTGGGCGGCGGCGGCCAGCGTGCTCTCCGCCGCCTCCGCGGGAGCCGACACCATCAGCGCCGCACCGACGACACCCACGACGCCGGCACTGATGATCTTGGTGAGGGCACCGAAACTTCGGCGCGCGGATGGGGGTGAAACCTTCATGCCCATGCCTGACTCCATACTGAAATCACGGAAAGAGGGATACGCGGGAACCCCGCGAACGACGCCGCACCCCGGACGGGGACGCACACCACGATGGCGTCATGGCCGGCGACCCTTACTCGATCACCACATCAGGCAGGGCCGGCCGCTTGGAGACTCAGTTTGGAAATCTATCCGAAACATGTCAATACTTAAGCGAAATTTTCGGTCGCGCTCTTCCAGCACCGATGCCCCTCACCGCGGGTCCGATACAGCCAGGGCACGGCATCTCTTCAGGGCATATAGGAGAAATCTATCGGCAGTCTCGTCCTGAAATTTTCACATCAGGGCCGCAACTTCCGGAATCGAGGACCGAGCTCCGCAGGCAGCGACGCCCTTCTCGGCGATGCCTGGCGCAGACGCCCCCCGAGAACCCCCGTCCCTTGACAACGTCCAGGCCCGCTGTATTGACTCTCCGTCATCACCACCCGCGATACCGGGATGCAGAAGGGAGGCCGCACCGCGATTTGGCAGCGTCAACACGGCGCACCTCCCCCCGAGACGCACGATGTGGTCAGACCTGGGTGACACCACACTCCCAGGTCACTCCGCATCCGCCGCTCCGCCTTCACACCTGAGGCAGAGTTCTCGAAGAAGCCGTCGTACGGTCTTGGACTGCGGGCGGACGGTTCGCGGTCTCGGCTCAGCCGACGGAGACGAACCCGGACTCGTAGGCCGTGATGACGGCCTGGGTACGATCGCGCGCCCCCAGCTTGGCCAGGACATTGCCGACGTGAGTCTTCACCGTCTCAGCCCCGATGACCAGCTCGGCGGCGATCTCGGTGTTGGATCGGCCACAGGCCATCAACCGCAGCACCTCGGCCTCCCGCACGGTCAGCCTCCCGAGCCCGGGAACGGCACGGGGGGCGGCGTATCGGCTCTGACGGTTCGCGGCGAGCGCGCGGATCGCGGCCGGGAACAGCAGCGACTCCCCGGCGGCGACGATTCGGACGGCCTGGACCAGGTCGTCGGGTCGGCTGCGCTTGAGCAGGAAGCCACTGGCCCCCGCGCGCAACGCGTCATATATGTAGTTGTCGTTGTTGAAGGTGGTCACCACGATGACCTTGGGTGGCTGGGGCAGCGCCAGCAGCAGCCGGGTGGCCTGAATGCCGTCCACCGCGGGCATGCGCACGTCCATCAGCACCACGTCGGGCCGCGTCGTCCGAACCACCGGCACCACTGCCGCTCCATCGGCCGCCTCGCCCACCACCTCCAGGTCGGGTTCGGAGTCGACGATGATCCGCAGACCGGTCCGGATCAGATCCTCGTCATCGGCGATGACCATACGAATCGGCATGCGCCCGACACTATCCACCACCGTTCAGGGGCGAAGTCGCAGTCGTAGCGAAACGTGCCACTCTCCACCTGCGGGACCGGCGTCGAAGTCGCCGCCCAGCAGGGTGACCCGCTCGCGCATGCCATCGATGCCGCGCCCACTCCTGCCAGGCGCTCGTCCCGCCGGATTGCGCACGTCGAGCTCCAGATGGTCGTCGTGCACGACCAACGCCAGCCGTACCGGACCGGTCCCGTGGCGCAGGGCGTTGGTGAGCGACTCCTGGGCGATCCGGTAAACCTCCCGGGAGATCTCGCTGGGCACGGTAGCCAGGTCACCGGTGACCTCAGCGGCGGCACCGGTCCCCCGTACCAGGCCGCTCAGGTCGGCGAGCGTCCGCGCCGGGGCCGTGGACGGCTCGTCTTCCTGCTCGCGCAACACCCCCAGCACCTGGTCAAGTTCCTCCAGCGCCGCGCGCGCCGATTCCTCGATCGCCCCCAGCACGGCCCGGGCCACCGCGGGGTCGCGGTCCAGGGTCCGGGCGGCCGCCCCGGCCTGCACGGTCACCACATTCAGCGCGTGCCCGATCGAATCGTGCAGTTCACGGGCCAGGCCGTTGCGGACCGCCTGGCGGCGGACCCGTTCCTCAAGCAGCGCGAGCCGCTGGGCAGGTGAGGGGCCGAGCAGCTTCGGTGCCGACCGGGCCAGCAACACACCCACCCCGGCGGTCAGGTAGACGAGCGCGACCAGGAGGGCGACGCCCAGCAGCGGGCCGCTCCACCAGACCTCCCACAAACTGGAAAGCATCCACACGTCGAACGGGACACCGGTGATCGGCAGCAGAATCGTCACGATCACGAACGGCACCGTCGCCAGCGTCAGTCCCGACATCACCCCGCCGACCCCCAGGTGCAGGGTGAACCAGGTGGCGGTACGCCGGCGCTCATCCCAGCTCCGCCTGCCGGACGCCCACTCGGCGGGCAGTGGGGCGATCTCGGCGCCAAGCAGGCTACGCGCCGCCGTCACCTCCAGCGCCCGGACCGGCAGCACCAGCCCGGTCAGTGCCACCAGCGGCAGCACCGCCAGGAAAACCAGCGGCTGGGGCAAGGGGCCTGGCGCGGCCGGCAACCCGATGAGACCACCGATCACGGACCCCACCATCACGTACGGCATCAGCAAAGCTCCACCGAGGACGAGACAGACCCATCGCAGATAGGTGGCGCGGCCAACGAGGGGGGACAACATGCCTTCAATCATCCTCAACCACAGATGCCGCACGGCGAGCGAGTCCGGTGGGCATATACCAGCGTGACGATGCCCATCCCGATGCCCATCCCGATGCCCATCCCGATGCCCATCCCGATGCCCCGCTCGATCCCGCGGGGAGCGAGGCGCGAGACGATCTCCTGGCCACGGCCCTACCCGGCCGAACTCTCGGACCGCTTTGCGGGCACGCCGCCGCTCGCTCTGCTCAGCCGCCATCCGGCCGTTGCCCAGCACACCCCCCAGAGAAGAAAGAACGGCGACCACAGCAGCAGATCCCAAAGTGCCAGCTCGCGAGCGAGCGAGGCGTGCTCGGCCGAGGGCGGGCGAACCCCGGTCAACAGCAGCACGTCGCCGACGAAACCGAACCCGAGCACGCCGATCGATCGGACGATCATGAAGACTCCGAGCGTCCAGGTGATCGCGAGCAGCAACCGGCGCGGCACTCTCGTACCCCACGGCCTCACGGTGGCCAGTGCGACGACGACACCGACCATCGCGGCACCGGCCAGCAACCAGTGGCTTGCCACGAACAGGAGATCACGTGCGAGCAACTGTTCGCGCAGGTGTGGGGGTAACGGGTCCTTGTCGGCCAGCGCGTTGGCCCCCAGCGCCTGAGCGAGCTTCATCGATCCGTACGCCACGGCGCACGCCGCGGCCCCGTACGCGCCCACCTGCGCCCGATCAGTCCGCGACACGTCTCGTCACCGCCGCGTAGGACCGGATCATCTCCAGGAACAGCCCGATCACGAGGATTCCAAGGACCCCGTGGTACCACTGCCAGCCCACACCCATCCCGACGAACCCGTCCACGATCATGATCCCCGAACCGCCGCCAACGGCCAACAACATCCCGGCCAGCACGAGCAGCATCAACGTTCTCGGCACCCGGCGCCCCAGCGCCGTGACCGTGGCGAGAGCGACGCACGCGCCCAGCACGCCGGACGCGGTCGCGAGCCACTGCGCGGTGGCCGCCTCCATGAAATAGCTTCCAGCCTCGGCAGCCGACACGGGAGGCCCGCCCGGAAACCCGAGTCGGGCCTGCAGAGCAAAAGCGGCCTTCCCTGCGGCGTAACCGAGGAACAGCACCGCCACCGCGTACGCCGGCCAGCGTCGTCGGCGATCAGAGGTAACCATGACCACGAGAGTAGAAACCGCACGTCAAACGCGATTCCCCACGGAAGGGGAGGTGCCTCCCCCGGACGGGGGAGGCACCGGCGGCCTCCTTTGAGCGCATTCCCGTTCGAATCTCGAAGGCGGGTGGCCGCAGGGGCTTGCCGCCGGTCCCTCCGGAACGGGGTTGCGCAGGGTCGGATCACAACCAGAACCGCGGCAGGGTCCCCCAAGGCCGTTTCTCGGATCGTGCGAGGGCACCGTCACAGTCCGGGGCAGCCGGTGGCCTTTCTCACATTCTCCACCTGGTCGGCCGGCATCGGCGACGAGAAGGTGGAGATCGTGGCCTTGCCGGGCATGCCGAGGGTGCCGCCCATGACATACCAGGAGTCGGGAACGGAGTCGGTCAACTCGTAGTCTCCGGGTTTCGTGCGCAGAGGATCGCTCACCATGAACTCCTCGATGGTGATGCCACGATCCTTGAGCAGCGTCCGTACTTCGGCCACGGTCTTGTTGAGGTGAGGCACGCAGTGCAAGGGCTCGCCGAGGGCGGAGATGGACGTGATCCGCGCATAGGCTTCACCGGGCTGAGCCGCACGTCCCAGGGAGATGTCCGCCGAGCCGACGAAGTCCACGGGGACCTTGAGCCCGATCGGACAGCCGCCTACCTTGTCGCACGATCCAGGCTGGTCGATCGTCTTGATCTGGTCGACGACCTTTCGGTCGTCGGTGGCCATGATGCTGCCGACGAGCCCGGGAGTGGACGGAAGGAGCCGGAGTGAGATATCAAGTCCGACCGCTCTGAGCTGCGCCTCGTAGTTCTCCGGATCGGCGTGAAGGTCTTTCACCTCGATGAGGTAGTAGCCGTCCTGCTGCTTGATGTCCAGAGCCGCCACCGGCCGCGGCCCGAAACCGGGCAGCACCGCCGTCCAGCTCAGGAAGGTCACCCCGGCGGCGAGCAGCGCGGCGGCGGGCAGTGCGATCCGCCAGGTCAGCCTGCGACGGCCGACAGGCCCGAGGGCGGGCGTGGGATCGGCGTCCATGATCTCGTTCATCAGTTCCCGTGCGCCCGGCACCAGACCCGGGCCCGGATCCGGGGCGATCGCCGCGACAACACGGTGAAGCTCGTTCGTCATGTGCTCTCCTTGGCAAGGGCGACGGCACGGGTGCCATACCTGGTGAGGTCGAGCTCGGCGGCGGCCAGTTCGGCGGCCAGCCTTTTACGGGCGCGGTGCAGGCGGATGCGTACGGCGCCACGGGAGCACCCGAGCACCTTCGCGATCTCGGCGGCGCCGAGTCCCTCCCAGCCGACCAGCGACAGCAGTTCCCTGTCGTCGTCCGACAGTCGCGAGAACGCCTCCCGAACCCCGTCGTACGGCTGCTCGACGACGGACTCCTCCCAAAGGATCAGGTCCTCCCGCAGGCGCACGGCCAGGGCGTTCCGCCGGGACTCCGCGCGACGGTGGTTGGCGAGCACGCGCCTGGCCACTCCGTACAGCCACAGCCTGGTCTCGTCGCCCACGGGTACGTCGGCGAGCCGCCGCCAGGCGGTCAGGAACGTTTCGGCGATCACGTCCGCGATCTCGTTCGGCGAGGAGACGCGGCGGGTCACGTAGCTGGAAACGGCTGGGTAGTGCGCCAGGTAGATCTCTTCGAAACGTTGCCTGGCCTCGGGCGGTCCCACGGAGCATTTCCTTCCGACAGTTAGTGTCATCAGTGGAAATGTCCGGACCTGGCAGACCGTTTCACGGCTCCCACTTCAGCCGTTTACGATTCCGGCTACCGCCGGTCGATCATCTCGGAGCTGGATGCCCCGCGTGGTTGTACGGTGCCCACGGGCACGCAGCAGATGACCACAACCAGGTGTCCACGAGCTCGGATCTCGTACATGGTGATCACATCGCCTGGCTTGAGACGCTGCCGGTGTTCAAAGGTCAGGAAAGCGATCTCACCGACCCGCACTCGCCCGGCTCCAGCGGATCACGACCTCCGATCAGGAGGCGGGCGGCGCCGAGCGGGGTTTCGTCTTGAGAAGCAGGAATCCTGAAAACTCACGGAGCCCTTTTCATCCTCCCAGCCGGACAGCTCCGGAGCCGGTGATGTACACGGAGGAGAACGAAACCACCTGACTGGAGGTGCACCGTGCCGCCCTTGTCACGATCACTTGACCCTGCTTACATGTTCGAAGTGAGTCGTGATTCCGATGTAAGCGGGCGTCCAGCACCTATTGCGGCGAAGGTGAACCCGACAAGCGGGAGGATGAACCACATCACGCTGCTCTTCATCCTGGGTTCGGCTCCCCTTCTGCTCGCCAACTGGTTCATCGCTCTCATGATCCTCGGCCCTACCTGCACCCTTTCATATGAGGGTGGCAACATAACGGAATGCGTCGGCGGGCTTTCAGAGGAAGAGCTGGCCACCGCATCGGGAGTCGTCGCGCTGGTTTTACTCCTCATCCAGATGGGACTGATCGTCATGGTGCGCCGACGCACCCGCGGATCGTAGCTACAAGCCTCGTCGCTCTGCCGCTCAGAGCGACTCCGTGTCCTACGAAACCGACGATCCGCCCGACGTCGGGTATCAGCGCGGAGATCAAGAGTGACAGCAGGAACCTCAGCGGCGTCGCTTCTGCTCGCGAATCGCCGCCTCCAGACGTAATCCAAGACCGATCAGCGCTGTGAGCCATAAGCCCACGAGCCATGGCCATGACGAAAACCTACCGCCGAAGAGCAGAATACCGAAGGACAGAACGACGCCGCCAACCAACGCAATAGATCCCAGCATGCGAACAGATACGATATCGTCGTCGGGCCTGGGGCCAGGAATATAGGGAGGCGGGGTCTCTGTAGGCTCAGTCATGCCGAAGAGAATCCCATAGTTTATCTAATGGACGAAATCATCCACCTACGTATACCTGCTCATCCCGTAATTGGGATTCCTCCGCCGAAGACCTCGGGGTGTACGGAAGGCGTTCAGCAGGTGGGGCGAGTCGCACCCAACTTCCGGGCACTGGCAGGGGACAGGGTCATGGGGGTGACCCATCCCTGCCGTGTCAGGACTACTTGGGCCGGGAGAGGGGTGATCGGGTGGACCTCGACGCCCTGTGCCCAGTTCGTGAGCAGTCCCTCGGTGCCGCTGGAGTCGACCAGGACGATCGAGATGGGCTGGCCGTCTTTGGCCCAGGTGTTCCAGATCGCCCACCCTCCGGGCCGGGCTTCGATGTCCAGGCGGGCGCAGATCTCGGTGTAGCTCTCTTCCATGCCGATGGGAAGGGCGTGCGGCCGGAGGACGACCACTCCGGCGAGCTTCATCAGCGGAAGGTCCTCGTCGAGACATCCGTCCCCATCGAAGTGATGGTGACGGAGTTGGCGGGCTGTCTCGATCACCGCTCGCCGAAGTGGCGTGGCCTCATCGGAAACGGTGGTGAGAGTGAGCCATCCCGCGTCGTCTGCCGCGTTGACGATCTCGCGTGCCAGGTGCTCGATGTGACGCAGATACTCGATATCGCTGAGGTCGGTTCGGGACATCGCGACAGTGTGACATCAGGGCATGAGCCGAAGCATGTGAGTTATCCGGCCGATCGGAAGACGCCGTTTTTCTGAAGTGGAGCGGGTGACGGGAATCGAACCCGCGCTGCCGGGCTTGGGAAGTGCGTCGAGTACGGCCGGTAGGGCTGCCAGCTTGAGCTTCGGGCCGGTCGTGAGTGACCGTGGTTGACCCCTCGTCACCCTGGTTGACAGCCCGCCGATGGCCCGGCGGTCAGAGATGCATGCCCTGGGGGTGCTGGTCGTGACGGCCGGACAGCAGGATCTCTCGCAGGCTGCTTCTGAGCAGTTCGACGCCGCCCTCGTCGATCTGGAGATCGATCCGGACGACGGGCTCCACGTTCAGTTCCTTCGCGGCCTCCGCGGTGAAGTGGAAGGTCAGGCGACCGGAGTCGATCCCGCAGTGAGTCACGCCGCCGTAGGTGGTGCCTGCCTGGTCCTCGCGGACGATGCAGTATGTGTCCATGCCAAGCCCTGTCTCCTGCTCGTCAGGTTCCTCGGCGGACATCATGAAGATCAAGGCGTTCCCGGTGCCGTCCTCGTGTTCGGCCATCCCGAAAACGATCGTCTCCGGGTCCTCGTCGCGGCCGACGGTTCGCGCGACCATGGTTCCCAGCGGAGGCCAGGCCGAACCGGGTTCGCTGTCGGCCGGTGAGGTGAGAGTGGAGTCGCCCTCAGGCAGGGGCACACCTTCGGGCCAGGCGGCGCGCATCCACGACGGGGTGAGGTCCGGCCTGCGCGGGAACATGGTCAGTTCCTCCACATAGGCCCAGGCGGGCACCTCGACGGCTTGGGCAAAAGGCAGCTCCATCCCGAAGGCGGGCGGCATCATGACGGTGTAGTCCCGGGAGAAAGGCGACTCCATGCTGAAGGTCTCCATCATGGCGTCGTACGACTTCCCGCGAAGGCCGTAGCCGAGCCGGCAGACGAACCACGTCCCCTCACCCGCCTTGTACTCGGCCACTTTCAGCCGATGGAAAAGGTCACCGAGGTCCTCGCCATCTCGAGTTTGCCGGGAATCGTCCGCCATCCGATAGGTGATCGCGGTCATGCCGAAGGTGCCGAGCTGGCAGCGAAGGACATCGACCTCCTGCCATCCGTCCGGGGCGCCATCCCGCACGGTTCGCCCGATTTCGAGGCAGAGTTCGTGCGTGAGGTCGGATGACATACTCACCGCGCCTTTTCCGTTGGACGAACGAGAACAGGAGTTCATCGGGCGTCTTTCAGTCGTTCCCGCCATCTTGATCATTTCATGCATATCGCACGAGAGCATGATCTCAAGGACAGTTTCGGGGATCCTGACCCATTCGCTCGAAAGTGTCCAGAGAGATCACGACGTCGATTTCTTGTTGCTCCTTCTCGTCCAGTTCCTGTATCAGCACCTGGCCCGGGCCGATCTTGGCGGCATCGTCGAGCTCGAACGTCACGTGTCGTAGCGAACTGGTGTTGTCGTTGGTGAAGCCGTACGCGTTGTAGGTGATCGCCGGCTCCAGAGAGGGAGGTTTGGGCGTGATCACCCAGCCACCGGCGGGGGTGTCGAGTCGAAACGAGGCGCTCTGTCCGTTCAAGGTGGGTGCTTGGTATACCGCGTCGTCGATGTACGCATCGTCGGGGTTGCCGGTCGGGCTCCTTTGGGGAGTGACACGCTTGTGGTAGAGCTTCACTCCGTCCGGTGCAGGCCCACACCAGGCCAGTACGGCGATGAGGTGACCTGACTCGTCCACACTGATACCGACATTGCCGTTGGCGGCGACTGTGCAGCCAGTGAGACAGGCCAGGAGTGTTCCCATAAGTACTACGCACATCCAGTTGCGCACGCCCCGACCGTACGCTGCATCGGACGCTTTTCCCAACGGTGATCAGCCACGTTACCGGTGAGCCGGGGTGGAGAACGACCCCTGGCTCACCGATCGCCCCCGACCATGTACGGTGACCAGCCAAGCGTCGGCGACCGTAGGGCTGCATCTGTGCGGCGATGTGGCAACCCCGGCCGGTGGTTCGGTCCATACGGCGGGAGCGGCGCACGGTACCCGACTCGGTGTCCCGCTGCCGTCCGGGACCGACGCACACGCCGCACGCCCGGACGGCGGCGGGCGGGCGGAGAACCGGGGGTACGGTGGCGCGCCGCACCGCGCACGTCGGCCACGCTGACGCCGGCTTCCTCGGTCAGGACGTCGACGGGACAGAGCCGAGCAGCTTTCAAAAGCGGGGACCCCTGGTCCACGATTTGATTCTGCCCGGTTCGGAAACTCAGCTGATGCTCAACGCCGGAGTGGCGGCTCCCGACGTGGCCGAGCAGGCAGGGCACGGAGTGGATGTGCTGCTCAAGGTCTGCACCACGTGCATCGACGGAGGCGTGGAGATTGCCAGTCCGCGAACAGACGACGCGCTCACGACAGGATCACACGTAAGCGTTCAAGGGGTTCCGCTCGCTATGGGCCCCTTCGTCTTAAGAAAGTTGACGAGACCCCGTCCGATCACCTTGATCAGGTGGATTTCACCGTTCTCCGGGCTGGCATGACAGCCGACGCGCTCATCAGCGTCTTGCCCGACGCTCGACCACCATGCGATCAGCCTTGCACGATCTGAGGTCGGCCGAAGACCGTGTTGTCGATGGCCACGTCCGCCAGGCGCAGTGGGTCGACCTCGGCGACGTAGAGACCCTCGGATAGCAGATAGCGCTCACGGTTGAGGGCCTCGGCTTCGGAGCCGGCCCAATCCTGGTCGCGTTCGGCCCCGCGACGCAGAGAGGTCTCCGGGAGCGTTTCCAGCCGGATGCGGAAGTCCCAATACTCGTTGATCTCCGGGCGGAACGCGAAAACGCCGTCGACGACCAGGACGGCGTTCGAAGATGCGATCGTCACCACCGATGAGTGGTCCACCTGTGTCAGCGGGTCGATGCCACACAGCACGACTCGCCCTGATCCGTGGGAACTGCACGGCTGTAGCAGTAGCGTGGTTACGGCGGTGTAGTCGAAGGCGTTGCGGTAATACCCCTCACCTGACTCCCGGTCGTAGAGATGACGATCCCGCCACGGCTTCTTGAAGTCGTCCAAACTCGCTCGTAGTACGGAGCGTCCCATCCGGCTGATTTGCTCGGCGAGTTCGTGGCCGAAGCTCGTCTTGCCCGACGCGGTCGGCCCGTCGATGCCCACCCGCAGCCGTTCGTCACCGAGTGCCAGGATCCGGTCGGCGACCTTCTTGACCAGTGCGGCGCGTTCGGGCGAGGCGGGGAGCGGGCAGGGCTGCCGCCACGTTGAAACCGAGGTGTGGACATCGGTCCAGCGCGAGGTCATGAACGGGAGCCTACGTCGCGTGACCTTCGACTTCCACATCAAGATCCATCCCGCATATATCCCGCGAACACCGACTCAGGGCCGGTCAGAGCGGCATACGACTGCACACCCCAGAAACGATCAACGGTGCCCGACCCGAGGGAAGCCCCTGGTCAGATGCCGTTCGCGGTGCTCAGCGGAGAGCGTGGTGTGTTGGTTCAGGACATCGGAAACACCGGTCTCAAGACATAGGAAACACCGGCAGTCGACAGTCGGTTGGTGTCGAAGGCCAGGCTCGTCATCACCGCGGCATCTTTCGTGCCTTGAGCACAACCTCCCGCAGGAAGTTCCAATTCCCCTCGGCTGCCTCCCTATCGCTTCGACGATCACTCATTCGATCATGGTAGAAGGAGGCCAGCGGTGCCCGGCGTCATGCAACCTGCTCAAAGCGGTGAGGTCGTTCGTTACCAGCACGTGAGCCAGTCGCGCCGCTGCAGCCAGCACAGCCGGCCAACCGGGCGATCCCAGATACGTCTCGTCCCTGGCGGTCGCACCCACTGACTCCTGTACTTCGGAATAGGCGGCACCGAGGTCTGCCATCAACGAGACCTCCTCGTCTGTGCGCAGGCTCTTTCCCAGCCAGGACTGTGGCTCGCGTGCATCGCAGAAGTCATCGAACAGGACGTGCACCACATAGTCGAGATTCTCGAACTCGTCGAGGTTCAGCCACACCTCACGTTGCCAGGATGAGCTCGCGAGTGCGACGACCGCAGGGACAACATGCAGGCGGTATTGAGGAAACTCGATGCCATGATCGATCACCCGTCAAAAGTATCGAGGAGCTGATCGTCAGGATCCGGCCTAGCGGTTTTCAAGAGGGTTACGTTCCAGGAGAGCAAGGCGGCTCTGAGCAGGGCAGGAACCTTCCTCATGGCACCGTCCACCGAGGATCATCCCGCACATATTCCACGCGCCCGGTTCGCTACCTTGACGATGTGTCGATCAGCGAACGCCATCTGTCAGCCGAGGAGCAAGCCGTCATCCTGGCTCTTCTCACGCAGGATTTCCCTGGCGTGGACGAACTTCGCGCTCAGGTCCCTTCGGCAATTGTGGCCGGACGGTGTGGGTGTGGATGTGCAACGGTGGATCTTCGGGCAGGAACAGGGCCACGTGCGCTCGCCTCCCCGGTACAAGACGGTGTGCTGATCTCCGCCGACGTGCGCGGGCGCAATGACGGTGTCTTGCTCTTCGTCGAGAACGGTCATCTTTCGTGCCTTGAGGTCTACACCGTCGATGACGAGCCGGCCTCGCTCCCGCAGCCTGAGGATCTCACCGTTGACCCGCCAGGCTCCTGGGGGTGATGTCGTGGAGGCGACAAAGCTCAGATTCGACTCGTGAACCTACGGATTAAAAGATCGGCCATGAGCTTTTCCGGATATTTCAATGCAGTGCAGAGGGGGTAGGCGGTCCATCCTGAACGGTCTGGAACGGCTTAGAACTGCAACGGAGATTGCAACTGACAGGTCAGATCGGTGTTCCCCGGTGGCTCGGCTCAGTTCATGATCTTCCGTCAGTGTGGCCCCCAAAGTGGTTCCCCAAAGCCCGATGGATCACTTGCTTACAAAGACACATGCCGATCTTGCTTAACCTGCAAAGATTTCATCACTATGACTGAATCCTTCGTCTTTATCCTCTTCATGGCCCCTGTTTGGTGGCCACTGATAGTGATCCTGGCGGTCGGGCTGACGATACACACCGCCGTCACCCTCCTCCGAAGAGGCCAACGACGCGCGTGGACTGTGTGGGTAGAGGCCAGTGCCATCGCGGCTTGTGTTGCGGTGGCGATCTACGGGGCCGGATACTTCGTTGGCGGTTTCTTCTATCACGATCCGGAGGATCCGTGTATGGCTCACGGGTACGATTACTCGAGTTCCGCACAAGAGCCGTCGAGCTTGTGGCCACTGAGCAACCCCCTGTGCACATCCGACAGCGGAGTCGTTGATCTAGTGCCCGTATTTGTCAATCCCGTCATCTATGTCTCCATCAGCCTGTTTGTGGCCTGCGCTATTGCCTCTGTAGCAGCTAGGCGAGCCTCTTCCCGGAGAAGCGGTAACTGACTTCAACACCCGTACGCGTTAGGCGGGGGTGGTAACTGATACGGGCTTTCATGCCGAGAGTGGGTGCGGGAATCGAACCTACGCTGTCGGCTTGGGAAGTCTCTATCGCATCTGGTCGCCGAGCTGGGAGGATGCTGACCTGCGGGGGGAGCGCTTCGAGTACCCGTGATTCCCCCTTGATCCCCCTCCTGACGGGCACGCAACGGGCACGGGGT